>CAIVPZ010000038.1 GCA_903907955.1 uncultured Acetobacteraceae bacterium
GCCGTTGCGCACCGCGCGCGCCACCACGGTGCCGCCGATGCGGGCGCGGGCCGGCACGACGTTGAGGCTTTCCACCGTCGCGAAGGCCGCCTTCTCGTCGGCGATCGGCGCGGCCCGCACGACGAACCCGGCCGGCCCGGGCTGCGTCTGGGCGGAGGCGGGCAGGGCGGCCAGTAACAAGGCCAGGAGGAGGAACGGGCGGTGGACTTTCATACTTGCCTCAATACGCAATTATAGGGTATAGGTCAAGCTATCCCGCTGATGCCAAGGAGACCGTGACATGAACGTCGATCGCGCCGTGTTGTCTTTCGCCGGAGTGATGGTGCTGGCCAGCATCGCCCTGACCCTTTGGGTCAGCCCGTGGTTCCTGCTGCTGACCGGCTTCGTCGGCCTCAACCTGCTGCAGGCCGGTTTCACCGGCTTCTGCCCGGCGGCGATGCTGTTCCGCAAGCTCGGCATGGCCGCGGGCTGCGCGTTCAAGTGAGGCGGAGTTTGCAATGCAACGCCGCTGCCGGCCGGTCGGACGCAGCGGAAACGGAGAGTGCCATGCAGAAGATGAGTCGACGGCTCG
Organism: uncultured Acetobacteraceae bacterium; assembly: GCA_903907955.1. Lineage (GTDB taxonomy): Bacteria > Pseudomonadota > Alphaproteobacteria > Acetobacterales > Acetobacteraceae > Rhodovastum. Next base: position 572 of record CAIVPZ010000038.1, read on the forward strand.
CGCTCGGCCTGGCCGGCGCGATACTGGCAGGGGCGGCTATGGCTCAGCCGATGGGGCCGGGCATGATGGGCGGCCCGGGCTTCGGTCACGGCATGCGCGACCCGGCCAGCTATCTCGCCGGGCTGAAGACCGAGCTCGGCATCACCGCCGCCCAGGAGCCGGCCTGGGGCGAATATGCCGGGACGGTGCAGGGGATGGCCACGCAGATGCGGGCAATGCACGCCGCCATGTTCGAACGGATGCAGGCCGCCACCTGGCAGGAACGGCAGGACATGATGAACGGCATGTTCGCGTCCCGTGCCGAAGCGCATCGGATGGTGGCGGAGGCGGCCCAGAAACTGCTGCCCACGCTGACGCCGGAGCAGAGGGCCAGGGCCGCCACGTCGCTGCCGGGGCTGACCGGACCGGGTCCGGGCATGGGCCACGGGATGGGCGGTGGCATGGGGCCTGGGATGGGTCGCGGCAACTGATCCAAGGGAAGGCCAGGGCGCTGGCTGGGGCACGGCAGGTCAAGGCGGGCCGGATTGATCCGGCGGTGCAGCGGCGAATTCCAGCGCCGCGTTCAACTCGGCACCGAGCAGTGTGATATAGGCGGAAACGTAAACCCACAGCATCAGCCCGGCGGCGGCGCCAAGCGGGCCGAAGGTGGCGTCCAGCCCGACGATGCGCACCACGTAGAGACTGAATACGGTCGAGACTGCCAGCCATAGCCCGGTTGCCAGCAATGTGCCGGGCCAGATCACCCGTATTTCGCCGCGCCGGCGCGGCGGGCCGAACCCGTACAGCACCGCCAGCGATGCCGCCACCGACGCCGCCAGAATTCCCAGCGAGATGCCGTGCACCAGCCCGCGCTCGCCGTGCGGCACGCCCAGATGCGCCAGCAGCGCCGGCAGCGCCACCAGCAGCCCCAGGGCGGCCGCTCCCGCCGCGAGCAGCCCCACCGTCATGGCGAGCCCGGTCAGGTGCAGCCGCAACGCGCCGGGCGGCTCCTCATTTTCGTAGGCGAGGGTCAGCGCCCCCAGCATCGACCGCGTTCCCGCGCCGGCACTCCACAGCGTCACCAGCGCGCCGAGCGCGGCGCCGAGACCCAGCGTGCCGTGGCGGCGGGTGACCAGCGCATGCACCTCGCGCGTGATCAGCGTGTGCGCTTCGGCGGGCACGAAGTTGCGCAGCAGGTCGAGCTGCGGCTCCACGCTGCGCAGGTTGAAGACCAGGCCGTAGAGCGACAGCAGCAGTGTCAGCGCCGGGAACAGCGCCAGCGTCGCGTAGAAGGCACAGCCGGCGGCAGCCAGCGTGCTGCGGTGGCAATGCATCCGCCCGAATGCGCGCCGCAGGGCCCGTGCGGGGCCGCGCAGCCAGCCCATGCTTTCGGTCGGGCCGTGCAGGTCGCCCGCTGCCTCCATCATCACCCGCGTCCTGATCTGTCGCCGCGGCAGCGCCACGCCGCGGTCCGGCCGATTGTTACCCGGTCCCGGCCGGATCGGCGAGATTGCTGCCCCCGCAGGCGGGCGCCCCTGTTGCGCGCTCCGCTACCGGCTGGCGCCGTCCGCGAACCAGGGCCGCAGCCGGATGCCCAGCCAGCAACCTGGCAGGGCGGCGAAGAACCACAGGAACCCGTGCAGGCTGCCCGAGGCGATGCCGCCCACCATCGCCCCGATATTGCAGCCGAAGGCCAGCCGCGCGCCGACGCCCATCAGCAATCCGCCGGCCGCCGCGGCCACCAGGCCGCGCACCGGCGGCCATGTCTGCCCGCGGAACCGGCCGCGCCACGCGGCGGCGAGAGTCGCGCCCAGGATGAATCCAATGTCCATCAGCGACGAATCCTGAGCGAGCAGCGATCCCGCCAGGTCCTGCCGCGGCCCGACCCATGACCAGTAGGTGCTCCCCGTGAGATCGAAGCCAAGCGCGCCCGCGGCCTTGGCGCCCCATAGCGTCAGCCCCGAGGTGACGCCCCAGGGCTGGCCGGAGAGCAGGAAGGCCAGCGCCGCCAGCGCACCGATCGCCACCGCCGCCCGCAGTTGCGCGGCGCCCGGCCGCGGTCCGCGGCGCAGCAGCAGGACCGCCAGCGCCCCGGTCAACGCCAGCGTCGCCGCCAGCCCGCCCCATGGCCCCAGCAGCCAGCCGAGCCCGACCGGCGGCAGTGACGGCAGTTCGAGCGCCGCCGGCAGGATCAGGCTGCCAAGCACCCCGCCGGCGCAGAAGAACGGCAGCACCACCCACATCCGCCGCGACCCGCCGCCCGCCGCATACAGCGTGCCGGACGCACAGCCATTGCCGAGTTGCATGCCGAGGCCGAACAAGGCAGCCCCGACCACCGCCGGCGGCCCGAGCGGCTGCACATAGCCGCCATAACCGGTGCGGAGCGCCGAGACGGGCACGATCACCAGCGCCGCCACCGCGGCCACCAGCACCCCTGCCGCCAGCCCGGAGCCGTCGCCGCGCGTCATCCAGGCCCGGAAGGCGGCGGCATAGCCGAAGGAATGTGCCTGAAAGACCCAGCCGAGCGCCGCCGCCACCCCGAGCAGCGCCACCCGCGGCAGCACCGCCGGGGACCATGCGCCGCCTTGCCCGAGCGTCATGCCGACCGCCAGCAACAGGCACGCGGCAACCGCCAGCACCGCCACCTCGGCAAGCGATCGCCGGTCCGGTTCGTTCACTGCTCGACGGGGCGCGACAGATCAGCGGTCCATTCCGACATCGACCCATCGTACAGCTTCACGTCGGGCCGGTGCAGCACCTCGGACAGCACGAACCAGTCGGTCGCCGACAGATAGCCGGCATTGCAATACGTGATCACCGGCCCGGCGCCGGCCGGCGCGAACAACAGCGCCAGTTCGTTGCGCGACCGCAGCCGCCCGTCCGCCGTCAGCGCCGCGCCCTGGTCCAGCAGCACCGCGCCCGGCAGATGCCCGCCCGCGCGCACGACGGGCGAGCGGACGGCGCCGTTCCACTGCGACATCGGGCGCGCATCCACCAGTTTCGCCCCTTGGCCGCTGACGGTAACGGCGACCTCGGGCAGTTCGGCGCGCAGCGAGTCGGTGTAATGCGCGGTGAACACCGCCGGCGGGCGGGTCATCGGCCCGCGCTCGACCACCCCGGTCCAGCCGCGCTGGCCGCCGTCGAGGATCGATACCTCGGCGTGCCCCAGCACCCTGAAAGTCCAGTAGACGCGGGCCGCGGCGGGGAAGGAGTCGGCGACGATCACCGCCTGGTCGGCATTGCCGACGCCGAGCGTGCCGATGGTCGCCGCGATCCGGTCCACCGGCGGCAGCGCACCGGCCGCACCGCCCGGCCCGCGCACCATCCATCCGGTGGTGGCGAAGTCGGCCGCAACGGCGCCCGGGATGTGGCCTTCCGCGGTGGCGGCGGCGGGGCGGATATCCAGCACCACGACATGCGGGTTGCGCAGTTGCGTGGCGAGCCAGCCGGCGGATTCCAGCGGCTCCGCGGCGCGCGCGGCGCCGGCGCAGCCGATGGACAGACAGAGGGCGAACAGGCCGTGGCGAGGCGAAACGAGCACGGAACAATCCCTTCATTTGGCATCGGCGCTGGCAGCGAACCGGCGCGATCGGGCGAAATCCGCTGCATGGCGCGATGTGGCAGCATGCGGCCGGCGGGGCACAACAGCCTTGATCCATGTCAATTGAGGAAACTATGAATGGTTATGTTTCCGACCATGGACGCTGCCGAACCGGCGGCACCCGGAACTTGCCCGCGGCAACCGCGCCCGATAGCGTGCGGTCTCCGCACCCGAAACGGGTTCATCGATGTTGTCTCGTCGCCTGGCGGTGTTCGTGCTGGTGTTGCTGCTGGCGCCGTGTGGCTGGGCGCAGCAACCGCGTTGGCTGGCGTTGCCGCCGACGCCGGCGCTGCCGAGGGCAGAACGCAGCGGATATGCGCCGGTGAACGGCATCAGGCTGTGGTACGCGGTGTTCGGCCAGGGCCAGCCGGTGGTGTTCCTGCATGGCGGACTGGCCAACGCGGAATATTGGGGCCTGCAGGTGCCGGCGGTGGCGCAGCACTATCAGGTGATCGTGCTGGACAGCCGCGGTCATGGCCGCAGCAGCCGCGACTCCCGGCCGTTCGGCTACGACCTGATGGCGGACGACGTGGCGGGGCTGCTGGATTTTCTCCGGATCAGCCAGGCGGCCGTGGTCGGCTGGAGTGACGGCGGCATCATCGGGCTCGACCTGGCGATCCGCCATCCGGACCGGATTTCGAAGCTGTTCGCCTTCGCCGCCAACACCGATCCCTCCGGCGTGGTGGGCGGGGTGGAGAAGAACCCGGCCTTTGCCGCCTTCATTGCCCGCGCCGGCCGTGAGTACGCGACGCTTTCGGCCACGCCGGGGGACTACACCTCGTTCGTCGATGCCATCAGCCGGATGTGGGCAACCCAGCCGAACTGGACGGCGGAGCGGCTGCGCGCGATCCGGATGCCGGTGGAGGTGGTGGACGGCGACCACGACGAGGCGATCCGGCGGCCGCATACCGAGCGGATCGCCGCCGCCATTCCGGGGGCCGGGCTGCTGATCCTGCCGAACACGAGTCATTTCGCGTTCCTGCAGGACCCCGACGCGTTTACCTGGCACATTCTGCATTTCCTGGCGCAGCGGCCATAGCGGCGCTGTTGCCGCCGGCTGGCATGACCCGCAAGAGCGATGATTTTGCCCGGGCGTTCCTGTCCATCCGGCTCGGCGCTGAGAGTTTGTGAATGCCCGCGCCGCTCCGATCCTGCCGGAAACGTTCAATGATATCAGTGGGGGTTCATTTGCAGGTTCGTTTGCTTCACACGCTCTGAGCCGCCGAACCCTGGGATCAGGGCCGGGTTGCCGGGTGGCGGCTGCCTGTAGCCCGCCCGAACCGGGTTCGGCTGCATGGCCTGATGATTGCATCGGTGCCGCGGTGCAGTCCGTTGGGTTCGCCATGCTGGAAGTCGCCGCACCACTATCCGTCACCGCGCCCGTCCAGGCGCCGCCGGCAGCCGCCGAACACCACGTCTCGTTCCATGACGTGCTGTCCGCGCTGAATCCACTGCAATACTTGCCGGTGCTCGGCACAATCTACCGCGCGGTGACCGGCGACCAGATTCCCGAGCCGCTGCGGCGAATGGGGTCGTTCATCGTGAGTGGCGTGCTCGGCGGGCCGGTTGGCGCCGCCATCAACGTCGCCCTGCTGGCCGCCGAGAAGATCACCGGCATCGACCTCGACCAGACCGGCCAGAGCGTGCTGACCGGCAACCGGGCCGCCGCCGCGCCGGTCGCCGGTTCCCGGCCGGCACCGGTGCCGGCACCGGCGGTGGCGGCGCGCCCGGAGCCGCAGGCGCCGCCGGTTGCGGCATGGTCGCCGGCCCAGCTGGCGTCCTACGGGGTGAGCAGCACCGGCGACGGCACGCTCAGGCTTGCCGACCTCACCGGCGCGGACGTGCTCAACACGCTGGAATTGTCGCGCATCCAGGTGGCGCACGCCGCCTATGGCCGGGCGCTGGGTCTGGCGGCCTGAGAGTTTGTGAATGAATGCCCGCGACGCTCCGGTCTGGCCGGAAATGCTCAACGGTATCAGCGGGCGTTCATTCGCAAGTTCGATTGCTTCACAAGCTCTGACGGGAGGCCGCGCCCCGGCCTATGCCGGCGCGCCGAATCGCGGTAATCCCAAAGCAACACGGGAGGTTTCCATGCGCTCTGGTCTTGCCGCACTGACCCTGGCCGCACTTGTGGCCGCGGCGCCGATGCTGGCGCGCGCCGACGAAGTCACCGATCAGATCGCCGAGGCCGAGGCGGCCTATCAGAAGAAGGATATCGTCACCGCCATTGCGGCGCTGGACGCGGCGGTGAGCCTGTTGCGCCAGGCGCGCGCGGAAGCCTGGAAGGCGCTGCTGCCCGCCGCGCCCGCCGGGTGGACCGCCGAGGAGGTGCAGACCAGTGCGGCCGGGGCGTCGCTGTTCGGCGGCGGCACCGGGGTGACGCGCAAATACCTCAAGGGTGACGAGAACGTCGAGATTTCCATCCTGGCGGAATCGCCTCTGGTGCAGGCGATGTCGGCGGTGATCGGCAATCCGATGGTCGCCGCCATGGCCGGCCGGGTTGTCGTGATCGGCGGGCGCCGCCTGACCTTCATGTCGAGCGACAACGCCTTCGTCACGCTGGTGGCCGACAAGGTGCTGGTGCGGGTGCAGGGCAGCAGCGGCCTGAACGAGGCCGCCTTGCGTCCGTTCGTCACCGCGCTGGACTTCGCGGCGATCGAGAAACTGGTGCGCTGATCCGCGCCGCCCCGCCTCAGCGCGGGGCGGTGATGGCGTTGCGGTTCTGGGCCCAGGCGTCCGGGGTGGAGCCCATCGCCGTCGGCTGGTCCTTGCCGTAGCTGATGGTGGTGATCCGGCTGCCCTGCACGCCGTGCGATACCAGATAGTCGCGCGCCGCGGTGGCGCGCCGCTCGCCGAGCGCGAGATTGTACTCCTCGGTGCCGCGTTCGTCGGCGTTGCCGGCGATCTGCACCGCCATGCCCGGAGTCCGCTGCAGCCAGGACGCCTGGCTGTCCAGCACACCGCGGGCCTCACCGGAGAGCGATGACCGGTCGGTGTCGAACAGCACGCGATCCGGCACGCCCGGGGCCAGCATCCGGGCGCCGCCGGCCTGCGAGCCGTCCAGCGACGAACTGCTGACGCCGCTTCTGTCGATGCCCCCCTCGGGGCTGCCGGCGGTGCCACCGGTTCCGGCGGTGCCGGCGGTGTCGTCCGAGGAGCAGGCGGCCAACAGGGCGGTGGCGGCGATGGCGATCATGAGACGGCGCATGCGTACCCCTTTCGGGCAAGGCGGCGAGAACACAGAACTGGCAGAGCGCGGGGCGAGTCGCAACCCAAACCGTGCCCTGTCCGCGCCGGAGCGTGGCTGTGCGTGGCAGCGCAGTGCTCCGTGCAACCCATTACTCTTGGAAGATTTTGGCGAAAGTGGGGTGATCCGGTGCCGCCTCGCGGGCGCCGACGGCCGCGGTCCGGCAATCGCCTCAGACTGCCGGAGCATTGCTCTGAGAGAGAAGCCCCGGCCAGTCCGTCGGTGGCAGAATTGCCGGGCGCAAGGCACCACATGCCGGAATGGGCATTGGTTTTGAAACAGGAAAGCGCATTCGAGTACGTGGTCCAGCCCCCCCCTGTCTTCCAGCCGGTCCCGCTGGCCGCGCCGGGGCCAGCGGGCGGCGGCCCGCCGTCCCCCGGCGTTGCCGGCTGAACCCGGAAACGCGCACCTCCCGCATCGCGCCGGTGGACAGCGCCGCGCAGGCATGAAACACCCTGTCCCGAGCGTGCCGGGCATCGCCGCCCGGCGGTCGCTGCGCCGGCTTTTCTCATTGCACAGGCGGGAACTCTGCCGTCTGGCCCGTCGGGAAGGATTCCATGGCTTTCAAGCCCAACTACAATCAGCAACGTGCCGAACGCACCCGTGCCAAGCAGGCCAAGCAGGACGCCAAGCGGCGCGAGAAGGAAGAGGCGGTCGCCCGCCGCAAGTCCTCGCCGGATGGCGGGGAGACGGACGCCCCCGCCGAGGACGTCCCTGCCGGGTCCGTTCCCGGCACCGAACCCACGCCGGGCTGACGTCCCGCTACTTCACCCGAGCCACCCGCAGCGCGTTGGTGGTGCCGGCCTGCCCTAACGGGATGCCGGCGATCACCACCACCTCGCTGCCGGACGGCGCGAACCCCTCCTGCTGCGCCAGTTTGGTCGCCCGCGCCACCGTCTCGGTCATCGTGTGGGTGTCCGGCGACACGATCGCGTGGACGCCCCACACCACCGCGAGCCGGCGGGCGGTGGCGTCCGACGGTGTCAGGCTCAGCACCGGCGCGTCCGGCCGCTCGCGCGCCGCCCGCAGCGCGGTGCTGCCGGAGGCGGTGAAGGCACAGATCGCCTTGGCCCCCACGGTGGCGGCCACCTGCCGCGCCGCCGCGGCGATGGCATCGGCCACCGACGGCTCCGGCGCCGGCCGCGATGCCTCGATCATCGCCCGCCAGCCGGGGTCCTGCTCCACCCGGGCGACGATGCGGTCCATGATGTTCACCGCCTCGTAGGGATACTGCCCGGCCGCGGTTTCGGCTGACAGCATCACCGCGTCCGCCCCGTCGAACACCGCGGTGGCCACGTCGGAGGCCTCGGCGCGGGTCGGCGCCGGGGCGGTGATCATGCTCTCCAGCATCTGGGTGGCCACCACCACCGGCTTGCCGGCCTGCCGGGCCGCCCGCACGATGCGCTTCTGCGCCAGCGGCACCTCCTCGGGCGGCAGTTCCACGCCGAGGTCGCCGCGCGCCACCATCACCGCATCCGACAGCGCGATGATTTCGTCGAGGTTGTCGAGCGCCTGCGGTTTTTCGATCTTGGTCATGATCCAGGCCCGCCCGGCGGCGATTTCGCGCGCCTCGGCCACGTCCTCCGGCCGCTGCACGAAGGACAGGCCGATATAGTCCACCCCGTGTGCCAGCGCGAAGGCCAGGTCCTCGCGGTCCTTGGCGGTCAGCGCCGGGATCGGCAGCACCACGTCGGGGACGTTGACGCCCTTGCGGTCCGACAGTGGGCCGCCGACCGTCACCTCGGTTTCCAGCGCGTCCTCGCGCTTGTGCAGCACGCGCAGCCGCAGCTTGCCGTCGTCCAGCAGCAGCGTCGCGCCGATCGAGGCGGCCTGGATGATTTCGGGATGCGGCAGGTTGACCCGGCGGACATTGCCCGGGGTGGCATTGAGGTCGAGCTGGAACGGCTGCCCGGTCTGCAGCTGCACCCGCCCGCCCTGGAACCGGCCCACCCGCAGCTTCGGCCCCTGCACATCCGCCAGGATGCCGATCGGCCGCTCATAACGCTGCTCCAGCTCGCGGATCTGTGCGATGCGGGCGGCGTGGTCGTCATGCGTGCCGTGCGAGAAGTTCAGCCGGAACACGTCCGCCCCGCCCAGGAACAGCCGGGTCAGCACCTCGGTCGACGAACTGGCGGGGCCGAGGGTGGCGATGATCTTGGTGCGGCGGCGGCGGCGGATCTTGACGCGGGCTGTCATCGGGTTTCCTTGGCAAGGGAGAGGGTCAGGCGACCAGCACGGCGCGGATATCGTTGACGTTGGTCAGCGTCGGGCCGGTGCGGATGAGGTCGCCGATGGCGTCGAACAGGCTGTAGCTGTCATGCCCTTCCAGCACGGCGCGTGGGTCCTGGCCGGCGGCGCGGGCGCGGGCCAGCGTGTCCGGCGTGATGATGGCGCCGGCGGCGTCCTCGGTGCCGTCGATGCCGTCGGTGTCGCCGGCGGCGGCCCAGATGCCGGGGCGGCCAGCCAGCGCCAGCGCCAGGCCGAGCAGGAATTCGGTGTTGCGTCCGCCGCGCCCGGCCGGGCCGTGGCCGAGCGTGACCGTGGTTTCGCCGCCGGAGAGCAGCACAGCGGGGGCGGGCAGGGGGTGCCCGTGGGTGGCGACCGAGCGGGCGATGCCGGCCATCACCGTGCCGACCTCCCGGCTTTCGCCTTCGAGCGCATCGCCGAGGATCAGCGGGGTCAGCCCCAGCCCACGCGCCGCCTCCGCCGCGGCCGCCAGCGCCATGGCGGGGGTGGCGATCAGGCGCAGGTCGGTGGGCGGCAGGCTGCCGGGTTTGGGCGTCTCGTCGTCGTCGCGGGCCAGCCGCGCGGCCGCCGCCGGCGGGGCGGCGATGCGGTAGCGCACCAGCAGCGCCCGCGCCGCGGCGAAGCTGGTCGGGTCGGGCACGGTGGGGCCGCTGCCGATGACGGCGGGGTCGTCGCCGGGCACGTCGCTGATCGCCAGCGTGACCACCCGGGCCGGCGCCGCCGCGGCCGCCAGCCGCCCGCCCTTGATGGCGGAGAGGTGCTTGCGCACGCAGTTCATCTCGGCAATCGTCGCCCCGGAGGCGAGCAGGGCGCGGTTCACCGCCTGCTTGTCGGCCAGCGTCAGGCCCGGCGCCGGCAGCGCCATGAGGGCGGATGCGCCGCCCGATATCAGCGCCAGTACCAGGTCGTCCGGCCCGAGGCCGCGCACGCTGTCCAGCACGCGGCGGGCGCCGGCCTCGCTGTTGGCGTCCGGCACCGGGTGGGCGGCTTCGATCACCGCGATGCGCCGGGTCGGCACGGCGTGGCCGGTGCGGGTGACCACCACGCCGTGCAGGTCGGCGTTGGGCCAGGCAGCCTCCACCGCGGCGGCCATGAGCGCGGCGGACTTGCCGGCGCCGACCACCGCGATGCGTCCTTGCGGGCGAGGCGGCAGGTGGCGGGCGAGCACGCGGCGCGGATCGGCGGCGGCAATGGCCGCGTCGAACACCTGCCGCAGGGCCGTTCTGGCCTGTCCGTCGTCCCACGCCATGCTGTGTTGTTCCTCCCGACGCGCCGTTGCGGGGGAGTATGGCGAAGCCTGGGCGCCGGCGCCATGTTGCGGGCGTGACAAGGAAAGGGAACAAGGCGAGGGGGCGGTGGACCCCTGGACCCCATTCGTTGAGGAAGATCGGTTCCAACGGGGCATTGACCCCGGGTGGTCAGGCCGGTAAGCCCGGCGCCCCGCCTGCCCCAGGAGTCGATCCCCGCATGCCACGTCCCGCTGCCGCCGCGAAGGATGCCACCGGCCAGGAAGCCGCGCCGGACAACGCCCAGTGGGGCAATGTCGCCGCTGACCGGCTGCGCAGCATCGTCGATCGCATCGAGCGACTGGAGGAGGAGCGCAAGGCGCTCTCCAGCGACATCAAGGACATCTACGCCGAGGCCAAGAGCGCCGGTTTCGACCCCAAGGTGCTGCGCCAGCTCATTTCGATCCGCAAGAAGCAGCCGGCCGAGGTCGAGGAAGCCGAGACGCTGCTCGACGTCTACCGCCGCGCGCTGGGGATGTAGCGCGGCGCTCAGATCACGGAGACGACTTCGCCCGGCATGTGGATATCGATCTCCAGCGTGGAGATCGAATCGCCGCGATCGAGCTTGATCTGCACCATGTCGCGCTCGATCTTGACGTGACGCGCCACCACCGCCAGGATTTCCTCCTGCAGGATCCGCACCAGATCACCCGAGGAGCCGTTGAGGGCGCGTTCGTGCGCCAGCACGATCTGCAGGCGCTCGCGGGCGACCGGGGCCGAGCCGCGGCGGGTGAGGAAGCTGAGCAGTTTCATGCCACTCTCCTTCCGAACAGGCGCTGCACCAGGCCGCGCTTCTCGTCGGGAGCCGCGACCGGAACCACCTCGCCGCGCAGGCGGCGGGCGGCGTCGAAATAGGCGCGCCCCGGCGCACTGTCGGGGCTGCTGAGCGTGACCGGGGAGCCGATATTGGACGCGCGCAGCACCTCCTGGCTTTCCGGGATGATGCCGAGCAGCGGGATCGACAGGATCTCCAGCACGTCTTCGGTTTTCAGCATTTCGCCGCGGTTGGCGCGGCCCGTATCGTAGCGGGTCAGCAGCAGGTGCTTTTCCATCCGCTCGCCGCGTTCGGCGCGTTCGGTCTTGGAGTCGAGCAGGCCGATGATGCGGTCGGAGTCGCGCACCGACGACACTTCCGGGTTGGTCACCACCACCGCCAGGTCGGCATGGCGCATGGCCAGGGTGGCGCCGCGCTCGATGCCGGCCGGGCTGTCGCAGATCACCCAGTCGAATTTCTCGCGCAGCTCGGCAATGACGCGGGCCACGCCTTCGGGGGTCAGGGCGTCCTTGTCGCGGGTCTGCGAGGCCGGCAGCAGCGACAGGGTGTCCACCCGCTTGTCGCGGATCAGCGCCTGCGCCAGCTTGGCGTCGCCCTGGATCACGTTGACCAGGTCGAACACCACCCGCCGCTCCGCGCCCATCACCAGGTCGAGGTTGCGCAGGCCGACGTCGAAATCGACCACCACCACGGTCTGTCCGCCCTGCGCCAGGGCGGCGCCGAGCGCGGCCGTGGAGGTTGTCTTGCCGACGCCTCCCTTGCCGGATGTCACGACCAGAACCTTCGCCATCTGCGCCACCTCCCTCGTTCCTGTCAGAGCTTGTGCAGCAGTCGCACTTGCGAACGGATTCCGGTTGTAATCATCAAGGCTCTCCACCTGTTCTGGCCGCGAGCGGGCGGCTTTCTCAACACCGTCAGTCCATGGCCGCCATGACCACCGTATCGCCGTGCAGCCATGCCTGCACCGGCCGGCCGCGCAGGGCGGCATCCATGTCGTCGGCGGTGCGATAGACGCCGTCGATCGCCACCAGCTCGGCCTCCAGGCGGCGGCAGAACACCCGCGCCTTGGAATTGCCGTTGAAGCCCGCCACGACGCGGCCCCGCAATGTACCATAGACATGTACCGACCCGCCGGCGAACACTTCGGCGCCGGACGCGATCGAGCCGAGCACCGTCACGTCGCCGGCCGGATAGATCACCGTCTGGCCGGAGCGGACCGGCTCGGCGATGACCAGCCCGGCGGGGACGATTTCGGCGGGCTCCGGTTCCACCGCCGCGGCCTGGACGGCGGGCGCCGCGGCGACGGGGAGTTCCACCTCGCCGGTGGAACGGCCGCCGGGGATCGCGCCGCCCCATTCGTCGGCGCCGGCCCAGGACGGGTCGGTGCCTTCCACGGCGAGGACGCGCAGTCCCCGCTGCTGCAGCGTGCGTACCAGCCAGACCAGATCGGCATCGGCCTCGGTGACGCCGCCGAGGTCGACCAGCACCGGTTTGCTTTCGAGGAAGGTGGGCGAGCGCGCCACCTGGGCGTCGAGCTCGGCGAGCCACTCATCGACCGGCGGCTCGGGCCTCAGCACGAGGACGAGGAAGGAGCGGCCATGGACTCGGAAGACGGGTTTGGTGCGGGAATCTGGGGTCACTCTCGCCCGGTATCCGGGCGGGCGGGCGGAATCAATGATGATTTCCACCCGGCGGAAGATTTTGTGCCCTTGACGGATCGGCCGACGCAATATCGGGGGACGATGGCCGAGTCCCGCGGCCCTCGCCGGGGCCGTCGCCGAACCCCGCCGGGCGCGCGTGGTGCCCGTCGCCGAGCGGGGGCGCTGATGATACGGCGGGCCGGGCGAGATTGCCCCTGAGACGATTTCTGCTAGAACTTGTTGGGGTTGCAGATGCCGCGGCGACCTCGTGAAAGGAATGCTGAAATTTCAGAAAGCCCGGCACTTCCGGACAACATGACACACCCCCGATCGAGCCGGCACGACCAGCCGCCCCGGGCGCCCTTCCCCGGTACCGTCGTCGGCATAGGGGCCTCGGCGGGCGGACTTGACGCGTGCCGAAAGCTGCTGTCCGCGCTGCCGGCCGGCAACGGCATGGCCTTCGTGCTGGTGCAGCACCTCGATCCGACCCACGAAAGCATGATGGCGGACCTGCTGGCCGGCAGCACGCCGATGACGGTGGAGCAGGCCACCGACGGCATGCCGATCGCCCCCGATCACGTCTATGTGATCCCGCCGGGAACCTACCTTGCCGTCAGCGACGGCGCCCTGCGCCTCTCGCCGCCGCAGGCGCCGCACGGCGCGCGCCTGCCGTTCGACTTCCTGCTGCACGCGCTGGCGGAAGCGTGCGGGGCGCGGGCGGTCGCGGTGGTGTTGTCCGGAACCGGGGCGGATGGCAGCCTCGGCGTGAAATCGGTGCAGGCGCAGGGGGGGCTTGTCATCGCGCAGGACCCCGGCGAGGCCGCCTTCGACGGCATGCCGCGCAGCGCGATCATGACCGGCGCGGTCGACCTTGTGCTGCCGCTGGCGAAAATCCCCGCTGCGCTGCTCGACCACGACCGCCGCCTCGCGCATTTGCCGGTGTCCGGCGCCGGCGCAAAGGACTGCCTGGCCACGATCATCGAGCTTCTGCGCGCGCAAACCGCCCATGACTTCACCCTTTACAAGGAAGGCACGCTGCGCCGCCGGATCGAGCGGCGCATGGCCATGTCGGCGGCCGGGACCGGTGGCATGGAACGCTACCTCGACCTGCTGCGCAGCGACCCGGGCGAACTCGACCTGCTCGCCAAGGAGCTGCTCATCAATGTCACCAGTTTTTTCCGGGACCAGAAGGTGTTCGACCTCCTGGCGGAAAGGATCATACCCGGGCTGGTTCGCGCGCATCCGCCCGGCCAGACGCTGCGCATCTGGATTGCCGGGTGCAGCACCGGCGAGGAGACCTATTCGCTGGCCATGCTGTTTCAGGAGGCAATCGCCGCGGCGAAATCCAACAACAAGCTGCAGATCTTTGCTTCAGATGTTGATCCAGATGCGATCGCGATCGCCCGCGAGGGACTGTATCCGGCGAATATTGCAGCCGATCTTTCATCAGAGCGAATTGCCCGCTTCCTCCTGAAGGAAGGCGAATATTACCGGGTGCAGCCAGAACTGCGCGGGGTGGTGGTATTCGCGGTGCAGGATGTGCTGTCCGATCCGCCGTTCTCGCGGCTCGATCTGGTCTCGTGCCGCAATCTGTTGATTTATCTGTTGCCGGAGGCGCAGGCGAAGGTTATCACGCTGTTTCATTTTGCCCTGCGCGAAGGCGGCATTCTGCTGCTCGGCACGGCGGAGACGGTCGGCGACGCTGGCAACCGCTTCGAGGCGATCTCGGAGGTGGACCGGGTCTACCGGCGTATCGGCCGCAGCCGGCTGGGTGAGTTCGGTTCCCTGACGCGAACCGGCGACGGCGTGCGGGTACGCGCCCGCCCGGCGCCAGGCCCGGCACCGTCGCGCCAGGCAGCGCTTGCCGATTTATGCCGGCGGCTGGTGCTGGAAACCTTTTCGCCGGCAGCGGTGCTGATCAACCACCGGCATGAGTGCCTGTACTTTTTGGGCCCGACGGAGCGCTATCTGCGGGTGGCGCCGGGGCACGCCACCCACGATCTGCTCGCCATGGCGCAGCCCGGCCTGCGCGGCAGGCTGCGTGCGGCGATCCAGCAGGTCCGCCAGGAGAACACGCGAACCGTCATCCCCGACATCCGGCTCAACCAGAACGGCCAGATGGCTGCGTTCAGCATCGATGTCCGGCCGGTCGCGACCGCGGACGAGGACCTGTTGCTGGTCTGCTTCGTCGATGCGCCGCCGCAGGCCCAGACCAGCGGTGCGTCCGTGCCGCCGGAGGCGGTTTCCCGCGTGGCCGAACTTGAACGCGAGCTTGAAGCCACGCGGACGGAGCTGCAGGGCGCCATCCGCAACCTGGAAGTTTCGATCGAGGAACAGAAGGCGCTCAACGAGGAGGCCTTGTCGGTCAATGAGGAGTTCCAGTCGGCCAACGAGGAGCTGCTGACCTCGAAGGAGGAGCTGCAATCGCTCAACGAGGAACTTGCCGCCCTCAACAGCCAGTTGCAGGAAACCCTGGAACGCCAGCGCACGACGGCGAACGATCTGCAGAATGTGCTGTTCAGCACCGACGTCGCCACGCTGTTTCTTGATTCCAGCTTCAACATCCGTTTCTTCACGCCGGCCACTCGGCTGCTGTTCAATGTCATTCCGGGCGATGTCGGGCGGCCGCTGGCCGACCTGCATTCGCTGGCGGACGATGGCACGCTGCTGAGTGACGCCCGCGATGTTCTGCAAACGCGCACACCGCGGGAGCGGGAGATCGAAACGCGGAACGGCGCCTGGTTCATCCGCCGCATCCTGCCCTACCGCACCCAGGACAACGGGGCTGAGGGCGTGGTCATTACATTTGCCGACACAACCGAACGCCGGCGCACCGCCGACGCGCTGGGCGCGGCCATGCGGACGGCGGAGCTGGCGAATGTCGCCAAGTCGCGGTTTCTTGCCGCCGCCAGCCATGACCTCCGTCAGCCGTTGCAGACGCTCGTCCTGTTGCAGGGGCTGCTGGCGAGGACCGTCGTGGACGAGAAGGCGCAGCGGCTGCTCGCGCGGTTCGACAGGACGCTGAACACCATGTCCGCGATGCTGAACACGCTGCTCGACATCAACCAGATCGAGTCGGGCGCGGTGCAGCCCCGGATTGTCGATTTCGCCATCGACGACCTGCTCGAACGGCTGCGCGACGAGTTCACCTTTCACGCCCAGTCCCATGGGCTTGCCTTGCGCGTGGTTCCGTGCGGGCTGGTGATCCGCAGCGATCCGCGCCTGCTGGAGCAGATGCTCCGCAACCTGCTGTCGAACGCCCTGAAATACACGCAGCAGGGCAAGGTGCTGCTCGGCTGCCGCCGGCACGCCGGCGTGCTGAGCATCGAGGTCTGGGACACCGGAGTCGGCATCCCCGAGGCCGAACTGCAGCTGATCTTCGAGGAGTACTATCAACTCGACAACGCCGCGCGCCAGCGCAGCCACGGCCTCGGCCTTGGTCTGGCGATCGTGCAGCGGCTGGGCAACCTGCTGGGGCATCGGGTGCGGGTGCGCTCGCGTCCGGGCAAGGGCTCGGTGTTTGCCATCGAGACGGTGCTGCCGCCTTGTGGCGCGCCGGCACGGCTTGCAGGCGAGGAAACCGGCCGTGATGGCGGTGGCAGCGAAGCGGTCCACCCGACCGGCACGATCCTCGTGATCGATGATGATGCCGAGGTTTGCGATATTCTCGAACTCCTGCTCACGGAGGAAGGTCACGTGGCCGCGGTGGCGCATGATGGCGTCGCGGCGCTGGAACTGGTGGCGCGGCAATCCCTCCAGCCCGATCTCATCCTGGCGGATTACAACCTGCCGAGGGGCATGAACGGGCTTCAGCTTGCCGCGAAGCTGCGGGAGAGTTTTCGCCGGGACATCCCGGTGATCATCCTGACCGGGGATATTTCGAGCAGGACCTTGCACGACATCGCGCAGCAGAACTGCGTGCCGCTGAGCAAACCGGTGCGGCTGGCGGAACTGACGGACGTGATCCGGCGGGTTCTGCCGGTGGCGCAATCGGCGGTGAACGCGCGCGGGTGAAGCCTGCCGCAGGCGCCAGCGGGCTTTCAGGCTGACCGTAAACGGTCAGCGCGCTCTGGCTCTTTGTTTTGGCGAGCAACTTTGCCGGCCGGTTTTCGCCGGACTGGCCGGCGTTGCTCTATTCGCCGCCTGCTTTCCGGCCGGCGCCTTGCATGAAGCCTTCCATGGCCTTCTGCATCTCGGCGGCGCCGGCGGGCAGCAGGGCCATCCACTGGCGCATCATGTTCTCGGGGCTGATTTCGCCCACCGCCTGACGCATCCGCTCCTGCAGCGCCGCCTGCAGCGCCCCGAGGTCCGGCAGACCCAGGAACGTGCGCGCCTCTTCAGGGGTGCACTCGACATTGACGGTGATTTTCATGGCCATTCCCTTCCGGTGCCGCCACCCGCGACGCGCGCGCGGATGGCCACCATAGGGCAGGGGAATTGGTCGGAGTGAGAGGATTCGAACCTCCGGCCCCTGCGTCCCGAACACAGTGCTCTACCAGGCTGAGCTACACTCCGGCCGTGGGCCGCGCTATAGCGGTCGCCCCGAACGGGCGCAAGCCCGCCTTGCGGAATGGGGTCAAGGGGGCCACTGCCCCCTTGCGGGTCCAGGGCAGCGCCCTGGCCTTGCCTTGCCTAAAGCCGCCCGGCCGCCCCCCCGTTCGCAGCGTGCAGGTGCTGCAACCGCTCGACCGTATGGCGCACCCCGTCGGTACGCTCGAACAATTGCCGCGCCTCCGGTGCTGCGAACCCGCTTTCGATCGCCGCCTCGATGGCGGCCAGCAGCGGTGCCGCCGAGCCGGCCACGTCGCAGACCAGGATCGGTTTGTCGTGCAGTTTCAACTGCCGCCAGGTGATGATCTCGATGGTTTCGTCCAGCGTGCCGAGGCCGCCGGGCAGCGAGACGAAGGCGTCGGCCAGCTCGAACATGCGGCGTTTGCGGCTGTGCATGCTGTCGGTGATGATCAGTTCCGACACGCCTTCATGGGCGACCTCCCAGCGGGTGAGGAAGTCGGGGATGATGCCGATGACCTGGCCGCCCGCGGCCAGCGCGGCGTCGGCGAGCGCGCCCATCAGGCCGACGCGGCCGCCGCCATACACCAGGCGCATGCCTGTGCGTGCCATTGTGCGGCCGAGTTCGGTTGCGGCGGTGCGGAAGATGGGGTCATGGCCGGCATGGGCGCCGCAGAACACGGCGACGGTGTGGACGTCTGACATGAGTCTCCTGGTGGGCTGCGACGGGCGGCCCCCGATGTCGGTTGCTCCGGCGGCGCCTGCAAGCGAATTTGCCGCGACTCAGTCAGTGCACGGGGGCGGGATGGGCAGGTTGGGATGGATCGCCGGGGTGTTTTCGCTGCTGGCAATGGCAGCGGCGGCCGAGGCGCCGCAGGGGGGGGGGGCCGAACGGCGCGCGGGGGAGCATCGCGCCGGCGAGATCATGCGCGATCTGCGGGCCGATCTCCTGGCCGGGCGCGACGTGCGGCCGCTCGAAGGGCAGGCGCAGCAGGTAGCGGACTGGGCGGCGCGGCTGCCGGCGCTGTTTCCGCCCGGCAGCGATACGGGCGAGACGAACGCGCTGGCGAACGTGTGGACGGACCGGCCCGGGTTCGGGCAGGCGGCCCTTGCCCTGGGCGAACCGGCGCGGCGGCTGGCGGCGGCGGCGCGCGCCGGCGACCGGGGCGGGTTCGCCGACGCCTATCGTGCCACCGCCGATGCCTGCGGCGCGTGCCACCGCAAGTTCCGCCGGCACTGAGAGTTTGTGAATGAATGCCCGCGACGCTCCGATCCGGCCGAAAACGCCCAATGATATCAGCTGGCTTTCACTCGCAAGTTCGATTGCTTGACAAGCTCTGAGCCAGCCGGTTTCAGACCTGGGTGGCCAGCGCCCACACCGCCACGCCGGCCAGCGCCAGCACCAGGGCGGCGCGGAGCGGGCTGACCAGCCGCGGCTGGCGGGTGGCGGCGGGCAGGCGCTTCACCCCGGTGATCATGGGCAGCACGAGGTTCTGCTTCTTCAGCCGCGCATAGGCGCCGATGGCCAGGATGTGCAGCACGATCAGCGTCGCCAGGAGGTAGAAGTTGATCGCATGCACATCGCCGGCGAGGCTGGCCACCTCCTGGCTGACGAATTTCACCAGCGGGCCGGCGGCGGCGTAGGCCTTGCCGTATTCCTCGGTGTTGAACAGGCCGGACACGATCTGCACGCCCAGCAGCAGCAGCATCCCCAGCACCATCCAGCCGCCGGCCGGGTTGTGGCCGACCTGGGTGTCCGGTGCCGGCTGGCGGATGCTGCGCAGGTGCCGCAGCGCCTTGGCGGGGCTGCCGAGGAACTGGCGGAAGCGTGCGGTCTCGCTGCCGACGAAGCCCCAGATCACGCGGAACAGCAGCAGCGCCAGCAGGCTGTAGCCGGACAGCAGGTGGATTTGCATCCACCCGGCCTGCACGCTGACGAAGCTGAGCAGCACCAGCAGCACGATCGCCCAGTGGAACAGCCGGGTCGGGATGTCCCAGATGCGCATCGGGAGCATCATCGTGCGGTTGAAATCGCGCAGTGCCATGCGGGCCTCCGTCGTTGCGTGTGCGGCGGCATCTTGACGGGAAACCGGCGGATGCGCGATGCCCGGTTGCATGTTGACGATCGGGTTCTGGGAACACGAGGCCGCGCTGGCCTGGCAGCAGCAGCGGGCGCCCATCGTGGCGGCCGGGGTGGCGCTGGGGGCCTGGCTGCTGGGGCGGCTGCTGCGGTCGGCCTGGCTGCAGGCGGCGGCGGCCGGGCTGGGGCTGTGCGCCGGGTGGGGGCTGGCGGCGGGGGGGCTGACGCTGGCGCCGCGCCTGCCGGCCGAGCGGCTGCCGGTGCTTGCGGTGGCGGCGGTGGCGATCGGGCTGGCGGCGGATCTTGCCGGGCGGGCGACCTGGCTGGCCGGGGTCGTGCTGGCGGTCGCGGCCGGCTGGTGGCTGGCCGGGGCGCCGCGCGGCCACGCCGAGGCCGGCCTGCTGCTGGCGGAGATGGCCTGTCTGGCGCTGGCCGTGCTGCTGGTGCTGTGGCTGCTGCGGACGTCATCCGGCCCGTGGGCCGCTTCCGCCGCGGCGCTGGCGCTGTGGGGCGCGCTGCTGGCGATCGGGGCGCCGGCGGGCTGGGACGGGCTTGCCCTGGTGCTGCTGGCGGCGAGTGTCGGTCAGGTGGCGGCCCCGCAGGGGGCGGCCGTGGTCCGGCTGCCGATGGCGGCGGGGCTGGCCGGGATGGCGGGGCTGTCGGTGCTGGTGCTGGGGCGGCTCGGCCGGGGTGGGGTGTCGCGCGTCGATCTGGTTGCGCTGGCGCCGGTGCTGGCGATCTGGGCGCTGCCGCGGCTGGCGGCGCGGCTGCCGTGGGCCGGCGGGGTGGTGGCCGCGCTGGCCGCTTCGGCGCTGGCGGCGGGGGTGGTCTGGGGGGCGGGCCGGATCCTGCTGGGGCGCTGAGCCACCGGTGGTCAGGCGCCGGGCGCGGCGGCGGCGTTGACCACGCGTTCGACCCCCACCCCCTCGGCCAGCAGGTCGAGATACGGGGCGAGGCGCAGCAGGAACAGGGTGAGCTCGCTAACCAGTTCCTCCGCACTGGTGGGCAGGGCGAGCTGTATCAGCGCCTGGGCCACGATGCGGTGGTCGGCCAGCAGCACCAGCTTCCAGCCCGGCGGCAGCGTTTCCGGCAGCGCCCGCAGGGCGGCGAAGGCGGTCTGGCGGGGCAGCGTTCCCGGCCCGCCGGGCCGGCCGGTGCTGGGGACGCGCCCGAGCACGGCCTGCAGTGCCAGCGTTCCCCCCTCCGGTCCCGCGTCGGTCAGGCGTGCGTGCAGCACATGATCGCGCCAGGTGACGCGGAACGATGGGAACCGCTCCGGCGTGCCGGGGCTGAGACGCCCGTTGCCATTGACGAGGAACGGGCCGAGGGTGAACGGGACATCGAGCCGCATGATGGCCTCCAGGTCGGGAGGCCGACCTTGCCGCGCGGGCATGAAGCATCCATAAACGCCGCTTTCCTGCGGGGTCCACGAAGCACCATGTCCGTCGTCGATAGCATGCGCCTTGTGCTGGCGCCGCCTCATCCGGCCGGCTATCCGTTCATCGCGGCCGGGCTGGCGGTTTTTTTCGTGGGCCTGCCGCTGGCCGGCTGGCTGGCCTGGATCGGGCTGCTGGCCACGCTGTTCTGCCTGTATTTTTTCCGCGACCCTGAGCGGGTGCCGCCGCCGCATCCCGGGCTGGCGCTGGCGCCGGCCGACGGCCGGGTGGTTTCCATCACCCCCGCGGCGCCGCCGAAGGAACTCGGGCTGGGGCCGGCACTGCGCCCGCGGGTGTCGATCTTCCTCTCGGTGCTCAATGTGCACGTCAACCGCATGCCGGTGGACGGCACGGTGATCCGCAAGGCGTATCATCACGGCAAGATGCTCAACGCCGCCCTGGACAAGGCCAGCGAGGAGAACGAGCGCAACGCGCTGGCGGTGCGCCTGCCGGACGGGCGTGACGTGGCGGTGGTGCAGATCGCCGGGCTGATCGCGCGGCGCATCGTGTGCGACGTCTCCGAGGGCAGCGTGGTGCGGGCCGGCGAGCGCTTCGGCATCATCCGGTTCGGCAGCCGCACCGACCTGTATCTGCCCGAGGGGGTGCAGCCACTGGTGTCGGTGGGCCAGACCATGATTGGCGGCGAGACGGTCATCGCCGATCTGGGGGCGTGATGGGCGCGCCTTTCCCCGGGTCCCGTGCGGCGCCGATCGCGTTGCTGCGCCGGCGGTTCCGCCACCCCAGGCGACCCCGCTTCAAGGGGCCGTCCTTCAACCGGATGGTGCCCAACCTGCTGACCATGCTCGGCCTGTGTGCCGGGCTCACCTCCATTCGCTTTGCCATCGAAGGGCGCTTCGGTTCCGCGGCGGTGGCGATCCTGGTGGCGGCCTGCATCGACGGGCTGGACGGGCGCATCGCCCGGCTGCTGAAGGCCACCTCGCGGTTCGGCGCCGAGTTCGACAGCCTGGCCGACTTCCTGTGCTTCGGCGTGGCGCCGGCGTTCGTGCTGTATCTGTGGACGCTCCAGTCATGGCACGGCTACGGCTTCATGCCCTGCCTGATGTTCGCGGTGTGCATGGCGCTTCGGCTGGCGCGCTTCAATGCCGCGCTGGACGCGCCGCACCCCGCCTACACCTACAATTTCTTCACCGGCGTGCCCGCCCCGGCCGGCGCGGGCCTGGTGCTGTTCCCGCTGTTCCTGGGGCTGGAGGCGAAGTGGCTGGGCGCGGACTGGCTGCTGCATGTGGCGCAGTTCCCGCCGTTCTGCGCCGCCGTGCTGATCGGCACCGCGCTGCTGCTGGTGTCCACCCTGCCAGTATGGAGCTTCAAGAATTTCAAGGTGCCGGCGCAATACGTGCTGCCGCTGCTGCTCGGCACCGGGCTGTTCGCCGCGTTGCTGGTGGCCGACCCCTGGGCGGCGCTGGCGGCGGGCGGGCTGGTTTATCTCGGCATGCTGCCGTTCAGCGTCCGCAGCTTCCGCCGCCTCAAGCGCGCGGCGGAAGAGGAGGAGGCGAACGTCGGGCCGCCTGCCTGATGGCGGCCAAGCCAACCTGCGCAATGACCCGGGGCGCAGCCCCGGACCCCGCCAGGAGGCTTCGCCTCCTGGACCTCCACCAGGGGCTTCGCCCCTGGACCCCATCAGATGAACGGGGAGCAGGGGCCTGTGGCCCCTGCCGGGTCCAGGGCTTGTTACCGCCCGCTCAGAATACGCTCGACCAGTTGCCGCACGGTCGGAATGAACCCGTTGCTGTAGAACGGATCAGACGCGAAGCGATAGGCGTTGTGGCCGCTGAACATCAGGTTGTGCTCCACCGCTTCCTCCTTGTCGCTCTCGTGGGCGATGGCCTGCAGTGTCTTCTGGATGCAGAAGCTGCGCGGGTCGGCCTTCTTGCCGCTGGTGAAGTCCGGCTCATGCTGCGCCCAGTTGGAGAACCGGCACTGGCTCAGGCAGCCCATGCAGGACACCTGGTCGGCAATGATCTCGCGCGCACGCTCCGGCGTGACGAACACCAGCGTCGAGTCCGGTGTCCGCATCGCCTCGGTGAAACCTTCAGCCTCCCAGCCATGCACCCGTTCCAGGTCGGCCGGCGTCAGGTAGGTCGGGCGCTTGCGCGGGCCGACGCCGTACTCGGCCACGTGCTCGCCGACCGCCTCGGGTGAATAGGCCACCTGGCGCTCGTTGCGCTCACGCAGTTCCTGGATGAAGCCGTTGTTCACCGCCGACGAATAGAAACCGGTCGGGCTGAAGCGGTTGAGAAACACGTCGCCGGCCTTCAGGGTCAGCAGCCGCTGCTTCCAGGCGTTGCCGATCGGGCTTTCCATGGTCAACAGCGGCCGGGTGCCGAACTGGAAGGCAATCGGCCCCAGTTCGGGGTTGTCGATCCAGTCCTGCCACTCCTCCAGCCACCAGATGCCGCCGGCCATGATGATCGGCGTGTCGCCGAGGCCGAATTCGCGCATCAGCTTGCGCAGCGCCAGCACCCGCGGGAAGGGGCTTTCCGGCTTCTGCGGGTCCTCGACGTTGGACAGCCCGTTATGGCCGCCGGCCAGCCAGGGGTCCTCGTAGACCACGCCGCCCAGGAATGCCGCCGCCTTGTGATAGGCGCGCTTCCACAGCGCCCCGAAGGCGCGCGCCGAGGAAACGATCGGGTAGTAGTGCACGTTGAACCGCGCGGCGATCTCGGCCAGGCGATAGGGCATGCCGGCGCCGCAGGTGATGCCGTGGATCAGGCCCCTTGCACCTTCCAGCATGCCGGTCATGATCCGCTCGGCGCCGCCCCCCTCCCACAGCACGTTGGCGTGGATGCGGCCCGCGCCGCCGGCGATGTCGTGCGCCCGGCGGGCCTGGGCGATGCCGCCCTGGATGCCGTACGCCACCATCTCCTCGTGCCGCTCCCGACGGGTGCGGCCGTTATAGACCTGCGGAATGATCCGCCCGTCATCGTCGTAGCTGTCGGCGTTCACCGCGCTGAGCGTGCCGGCGCCGCCTCCGGCGGCCCAGTGCCCGGCGGTGATGCCGTTCGAAATCGCCACGCCCTTACCGCCCTCGACGAGCGGTAGAACATCGACGCCGCCCATCCGGATCGCGTTGATCGCCTTCATGGCCTGCTCCTGCCCGTCCGGCACCCACCCCCGGGACACCGTCACAATTCGTTCATCGAAGCCCGTCTTCGCCCGCGGGATCAAGCCCCGCGGGCGAATAAACCGGCTTCAGCCTTCCGGCTGGTCGCCCTGGCCGGCCTGCCCCTCGAAGGTGCCGCTGCGGCCGCCGCGATCGCCGCGCTCCCGAGCGCTGCCACCGCCGCCACCGCCGCCACTGCCGCCCTTGGGGCCGACCTTGTCGCTGATGTCCTCGCCGGTCGCCTGGTCAACCACCCGCATGGACAGCTTGACCTTGCCGCGCTCGTCGAAGCCCAGCACCTTGACCTTCACCGCGTCGCCCACGTTGACAATGTCGGCGGTCTTGTTGACCCGGCCCTGGGCAAGCTCGCTGATATGCACCAGCCCGTCGCGCGAGCCGAGGAAGTTTACGAAAGCGCCGAACTCGGCGGTCTTCACCACCTTGCCGGTATAGACGATGCCGATCTCCGGCTCGGCCACGATGCCGCGGATCCAGTCGATCGCCGCCTGCGCCTTGGTGATCTCGTTGGCGGCGATCTTGATGGTGCCGTCATCCTCGATGTCGATCTTGGCGCCGGTCTGCTCGACGATCTCGCGGATCACCTTGCCGCCGGTGCCGATGACGTCGCGGATCTTTTCCTTGGGAATGTTGATGATGGTGATGCGCGGCGCCGTCGCCGCCACATCGGTGCGCGCCCCGGTCAGCGCCTTGGCCATCTCGCCGAGGATGTGCAGCCGCCCGTCGCGCGCCTGGCCGAGCGCCACCTGCATGATCTCCGGCGTGATGGAGGTGATCTTGATGTCCATCTGCAGGCTGGTCACGCCCTGCTCGGTGCCGGCCACCTTGAAGTCCATGTCGCCGAGATGGTCCTCGTCGCCAAGGATGTCGGACAGCACGGCGTAGGCGCGGTCCTCCTTGATCAGGCCCATGGCGATGCCGGCCACCGGGTTCTTCAGCGGCACCCCGGCATCCATCAGCGCCAGCGAGGCGCCGCACACGGTCGCCATCGAGGACGAACCGTTGCTCTCGGTGATCTCGCTGACCACGCGCAGCGTGTACGGGAACTTGTCCTTGCCCGGCAGCAGCGGGTGCACGGCGCGCCACGCCAGCTTGCCGTGGCCGATCTCGCGCCGGCCCGGGCTGCCGAGGCGGCCGGTCTCGCCCACCGAATACGGAGGGAAGTTGTAGTGCAGCATGAAATGCTCGCGGTATTCGCCCGCCAGCGCATCGACGATCTGCTCGTCCTGCGCGGTGCCCAGCGTGGCCACCACGAAGGCCTGGGTCTCGCCGCGGGTGAACAGGGCGCTGCCATGCGCGCGCGGCAGCACGCCCACCTCGGCGACGATCGGCCGCACCGTGCGGGTATCGCGCCCGTCGATGCGCAGGCCGGTGTCGAGGATGGCGTTGCGGACGATGTCCGCCTCCAGTTCCTTGAGCAGGCCCTTGATGTAGCCGATCTCCTCGGCCGGGGTTCCGGCCAGCGCCTCGGCGGCGGCCACCTTGGCGGCGGCCACCTTGTCCTGGCGGGTCTGCTTGATCGGCTCGCGGTAGGCGTCGGTCAGCGCCGGGCGGGCCACGGTATCGACACGGGCGCGCAGCGCCTTGTGCGCCTCGCTCTCCTCGGGCAGCGGCCAGGGCTCCTTGGCGGCCACCTCGGCCAGATCGATGATCGCCTGGATCACCGGCTGGAAGGCGGCGTGGCCGAAGCCGACGGCGCCCAGCATCACCTCCTCGCTGAGTTCCTGAGCCTCGGATTCGACCATCAGCACGCCCTCGATGGTGCCGGCGACCACCAGCTCGAGCGCCGAGGTCTTGGCCTGGGCGGCGGTCGGGTTCAGCACGTACTGGCCGTCGATGTAGCCGACGCGGGCGCCGGCGACCGGGCCGAAGAACGGGATGCCGGACAGCGTCAGCGCCGCCGAGCAGCCGATCATGGCGACGATGTCGGGGTCGTTCTCCAGGTCATGGCTGAGAACGGTCGCGATGACCTGGACTTCGTTGCGGAAGCCTTCCGGGAACAGCGGCCGGATCGGCCGGTCGATCAGGCGCGACTTCAGGGTTTCGGCTTCCGAAGGCCGGCCCTCGCGCTTGAAGAACCCGCCCGGGATCTTGCCGGCGGCGAAGGCCTTTTCCTGGTAGTTCACGGTCAGCGGAAAGAAGTCCTGGCCCGGCTTGGCGCTGCGCATGCCGACCGCGGTGCACAGCACGATGGTGTCGCCGTAGCTGCACAGCACCGCGCCGTCGGCCTGGCGCGCGATCTTGCCGGTCTCGAGCACCAGCTTGCGACCGCCCCAGTCGAGTTCCTTGCGGTAGTAGTTGAACATCTTGACGTCGTTCCCTTGCGGAATGCCGGCCGGGCGGGCGTCAGCGGGAGCGATCCGAGGTCTTTCCGGTGCGGGGAGACGGCGTCTCGGGCGGCATGGAGGCGGTCTGCGCGATTTGCGGCAGCCGCGGGTGAACGCCAACGCGTCCACATCCATGTGGCCGGAAACGCCGTCGCGGCTCCCGAGCGTGCGGAGGTGCCGGATCGGCCATCTGTCGTCCCGCCGCGTTAACGGCGACCGGGGGCCATTCCCCCGGTTTTCATTGCCCCGCGCCACCATGGCGCGGGTCGTCCCTGGATACCCCCCAACCGGGGAGCGCCCCGGTGCGGAGCGCGACCCTTATATTGTGTGGGGGGCCGGCAGAACCATGCCGTCCGCGCGGATCAGCGGCGCAGGTTCAGGCGGCCGATCAGCACCTCGTAGCGGCGCTTGTCCTTGTTCTTCAGGTAGTCGAGCAGGCGGCGGCGGCGGCCGACCAGCATCAGCAGCCCGCGCCGGCTGTGGAAATCCTTGGCGTGGATCTTGAGGTGCTCGGTCAGGGTGCCGATCCGTTCGGACAGCAGTGCCACCTGTACCTCGGGGCTGCCGGTGTCGTCCTTGCCGGTGGCATATTCGGATACGAGCGTCGTACGACGCTCCGCGGTCATCGACATCGGTGTACTCCTGAACAGGGTTGCGGGGCGCGTGTGAACGGCTGCTAGAGCAACCGTTCGGGCTTCAACCAGCCATCCTCCAGCCGGCAAAGCCCGATCACGCGGCTCCCCGCCATGGCGCGGGCCAACCCCCCATCGGGGTCGGCCGCCCGTGGAATGCGACCCATCAGCGCAACCAGGCTGATTGCCTGGCCGTGCGACAAGCCGAAGACCTCCGCTTCCGTCAAGGCCAGCGCCGGGATGTCGGCCAGCGCGGTCGAGACGGGGAGCAGGAGGTCCGGGGAAGCGCGCGGGGTATCCTCCGTGGGCTGCAATTTGTCCAGCGGAATCGCGGCCGACTCCAGGAACGGGCCGACCCGCAGCCGGCGCAGGGCAGCGATATGGCCCAGCGCGCCGCAGGCGCGGGCCAGGTCGCGTGCAAGGCTGCGCATGTAGACGCCCTTGCCCGACTGCACTTCGAACAGCGCATGGTCGGCATCCGGCCGGCCGGTCAGCTCAAACCGGTCCACCCGGGCCGGCCGCGGCTCCAGCACCGGCGGGGCGCCGGCGCGGGCCAGATCATAGGCACGCTCCCCGGCCACCTTCACGGCGGAATACACCGGCGGCACCTGCATGATGTCGCCGATGAACGCCGGCAGGGCGGCGCGGATCTGCTCGTCGGTCGGCCGCACGTCGGAGGTCTCGGTGACCTGCCCGTCGGCATCGTCGGTGTCCCGTGCCTCGCCGAAGCGAAGGGTGAAATGGTACAGCTTGGTGCCGTCCATCACATAGGGCACGGTTTTCGTCGCCGCCCCAAAGGCGATCGGCAGCACGCCGGTGGCCAGCGGGTCCAGCGTGCCGCCGTGGCCGCATTTCTGCGCGTCGAACCAGCGTTTCAGCCGGTTGACGACGTCGGTGCTGGTCAGCCCCTGGGGCTTGTCGATGATCAGCCAGCCGTCCAGCGGACGGCCGCGGGGCTTGCGTTGGCGCATGCTACTCATGGGGTGATCGGTGAAGACGGGACGCCGGTAACGCGACGCGGAGACCTGCGGGTCAGGCTCCGGCCTGTCGGATATGCGAGAAGTTAATGACAGGGAGCCTGGCCTTGATCGCAGCACCCCAAAGATCGAAATCAACTGTCAGCAAGGTCGAATTCCGGCACGACATCGCAAGCAGCGCTGCATCGGTCAACCCCAGGCGGGCGAATGCAGGCTGCATTATCACCAGACGACTGGTGATCGTGCGCTCATCCAACGTTCGAACAAGACCGGCGAGTGACCTGAGCAGTTTGCTGCGGACCGGCTCGTCGGTCTGGCGCAGCAGGTTCGACGTCTCGGTGAGCGTGTGCGGCGTCAGCAGCAGACGGGGCGGATTGCCCAGCAGCGTGCAAAGCGAATTAAAATCCTCGGGCGAATAGGCCCTGAGGCGCTTGTGCCGACCGATCAGGGCAACCGATGTCATCCCAGCAATCAGCAGAACCAACAACTGCGTGTCAATCAAGTAGACGGTCGCAGCCACTAAGCGATCTCGCGATTCTTGACGGAGACCACATTGCCGGTATTGTCGGATATAGTAACAATCTTGTAGGCTCGCCGCATTGCACGATCACGCGGCGATTCGGATTCGCCGCGCACAATTCTGGTCCAATGGCCAGCAGACCCATCAACCTGCCATGGCGGAAAAAAACCAATCGTAATCAACCAGTTATTCTCGTGCTCGTCGAAGCCGACCTCCTCCAGCCCGATATTCGAGACAGAGTCGTCGGAAAACACGTCGCGCACGTACTGCTTGGCCTTGGCGATCGCTTCCTTCACGTCCATCGTTCAGCCCCCGATATCCCGCGCCACCTCCGGCGCGTGCAGCAACGCGTCGATATGCATCGCGTTGTCGATGCTGGTGTCGACCTGGAAATGCACCTCCGGCGCGCAGCGCAGCCGTAAAATCCGCGCCAGTTGCGCCCGCAGGAACGGCGAGGCCCGGCGCAAAGCCGGCAGCTTCGCGCCGATATCGGTCCGCCCCAGCCGTGTCACGAAGGCAGTGGCGTGCCGGAGGTCCGGGCTGATCCGCACCTCGGTCACGGTGATCAGCACGTCGGCAAGCTCGGGGTCACGCACTTCGCCGCGCCCGAAGATGCCGGCGAGCACGTGGCGGACTTCCTCCGCCACGCGCAACTGCCGCTGGCTGGGGGGCTTGGCCGCGTGGTTCCCGGTGGCCTGCTTCAGCGTGCCGTGCTTCAACCAGGCACCATCTCGGTGTCGTAGCACTCCACGACGTCGCCTTCGCGCAGGTCCTGGAAGTTGGCGAACGACAGGCCGCATTCATAGCCGCGCGCCACTTCCTTCACATCGTCCTTGAAGCGCTTGAGCTGGGTCAGCTCGCCGGTGTGGATCACCACGTTGTCGCGCAGCAGCCGCACGCCGGAGCCGCGCTTGACCACGCCGTCGGTGATCATGCAGCCCGCCACCTTGCCGGTCTTGGTGATGTCGAAAACCTTGCGGATTTCGGCATAGCCGAGGAACTTCTCGCGCGCCTTCGGTGCCACCTTGCCGCGGACCATCTTCTCGATGTCGTCGGCGACATCGTAGATGATCGAGTAGTAGCGGATATCGACACCCTCGCGCTGGGCAAGTTCGCGCGCCTGGGCGGTGGCGCGCACGTTGAACGCGACGATCGCCGCATCCGACGCCCGGGCCAGCTGCACATCGCTCTCGGTGATCTGGCCGACGCTGGCCAGCAGCACGCGCACCTTCACTTCCTCGTGCGCCTGCTTCAGCACCGTCGCCTGGATCGCCTCGGCGCTGCCCTGCACGTCCGCCTTGATCAGGATGGCGACCTCTTTCTGGTCGCCGGCGGCGATGCGGGCCAGCATCTGGTCCAGCGTGCCGCGCGCGGCGGTGGCCACGCCGGCCGCCTTGTCGCGCAGCTTGCGCTGGCGGAACTCGCTAATTTCGCGCGCCCGGCTCTCGCCGTCCACCACCACGAACGGCTCGCCGGCGCTCGGCACGCCGGCCAGGCCGAGCACTTCGACCGGGGTGGCGGGACCGGCTTCCTTCACCGGCTGGCCCTTGTCGTCCAGCATGGCACGCACCCGGCCCCACTCGGCCCCGGCGACGATGGTGTCGCCCTGCCGCAGCGTGCCCTTCTGCACCAGCACGGTGGCCACCGGCCCCCGGCCGCGGTCGAGCCGGCTTTCGATCACCGAGCCTTCGGCCAGGCGGTCCGGGTTGACCTTCAGGTCGAGGATTTCGGCCTGCAGCAGGATGGCTTCCAGCAGCTTGTCGAGCCCGGTTTTCTTCAGCGCCGAGACTTCCACATCCTGGGTCTCGCCGCCCATGTCCTCGACCACGATCTCGTGGCTGAGCAGTTCCTGACGCACCCGGGCGGGGTTGGCGTCCGGTTTGTCCATCTTGTTGATGGCGACGATGATCGGGGCGCGGGCCGCCTTGGCGTGCCTGATCGCCTCGATGGTCTGCGGCATCACGCCGTCATCGGCCGCCACCACCAGCACGACGATGTCGGTCACGCTGGCGCCGCGCGAGCGCATGGCGGTGAACGCCTCGTGGCCCGGCGTGTCGATGAAGGTAATGCAGTCGCCGTCCGGCAGCTTCACCTGGTAGGCACCGATATGCTGGGTGATGCCGCCGGCCTCGCCGGACGCCACGGTGCTGGCGCGCAGCGCGTCCAGCAGCGAGGTCTTGCCGTGATCGACATGGCCCATCACGGTCACCACCGGCGGACGCGACTGCAGCTCGGCGTCGGTATCCACCGCGCCCACCAGCCCCAGCTCGACATCGTCCTCGGAGACGCGCTTCACCCGATGGCCGAACTCCTGCACCACCAGTTCGGCGGTGTCGGCGTCCAGCGTCTGCGTGATGGTCGTCATCACGCCCATCTTCATCAGCGCCTTGATCACGTCGCCGGCACGGGTGGCCATACGGTTGGCCAGCTCCTGCACCGTGATGTTGTCGGGGAGGATGACTTCTCGCACCACCTTCACCTGGTCAGAGCGCAGCCGCTCGAGCTCGGCCTGGCGCCGCTCGCGCTCGCGCTGGCGCCGCATCGAGGCCAGCGACCGAACACGGTCGTCCTCGCCCTCGATGGCAGCCTGCACGTCGATCTTGCCGGCCCGCCGGCGGTCGTCCGCGCCTTTCTTGGGCGCGGGCACCTGCGGCTTGCGCGGCGGCACGCCTGCGGGGGTGCCGGGGCGGCGGACCGGGCGGGCCTCCTCCTCGTCCTCGCCGGCACGCGCCGTCTTCAGGCGCAGCGTCTCCACCGGCACGGCCGGCGCGGCGTTCGGCGCCGCTGCGGGCGGCCGGGCCGGGCGCCGTGCCTCGGGGGCCGCGGTGCGGGCCACGGTTACCTGCGCCGTCACGGCAGCCTCGGTGACCTTGCGCGCTTCTTCCTCGGCCCGTGCGCGCGCTTCTTCCTCGATCTTGCGCCGGGCTTCCTCCTCGGCCGCCTTGCGGGCGTCGTCCTCGCGGCGACGCGCCTCCTCGGCGGCGGAAAGGATCGAGATCTTTTCCTGCTCGCGGCGCTCCGCCTCACGGCGGGCGGTTTCGCGCTGCTGCTCCAGCAGGGCGCGCTGGCGCGCCGCCAGCTCGGTCTGGGTCAGCGCCCGGCCGCTGCCGGCACCCTGGCGGCCGCCGCCGCCGCCACCGCCGCGCTGCGGTTGCCCGCCCGCGGGGGCCGGGGTTCCGGCGGCCGATCCGCCGGGGCGTGCGCCGGGGGCGGCCGGGGCGCGTGTCTTGCGCACCTCGACCTGCACCACCTTCGAACGGCCATGGCTGAAGCTCTGTCGGACTGATCCGGCATCCACGGTGCGGCCCAGCTCCGCGCGCCCTGACGGGCGCAGCGAAAGTCGGCCCTTGCCCTGGTCCTGATCGTTGCCTTCGCTCATCTACCCGCCTGCATCCTGCACATCGTTCCGCCCGGCGGCGCCGGGCGGTGAAACTGTAATCTGACGCCTCGCGGCGTCGCGCGCCACTTTCGGCACGTCCGCCTTCGGTGCGCTTCCCGGCCCGTGGCCCGAGATTCCCTCGGCCAGTCCGGCCAAGCGCCCCGCCTCATGCCGCAGCGTCTCCGCCAGACGGCCTGCCGCCACTGCCACGTGCACCGCGCGTTCGCGGCCGAACACCGCCCCCAGCCTTTCGCCGTCCAGCGGCGCCACGACCGGCCCGTCCCAGCCACCGACGAAGCGCTGGCGCTCGTCCGCGCTGCCGTCCTCGGCCTGTACCACCAGGACCGCCCGGCCGGAAGAGAGCCACTCCCGCGCCTTGGCAAACCCGGACACTGCCTGTCCCGCACGGCGCGCCAAGCCGAGATGATCGACAAACCGCCGGGAGAGCGCCGCCTGCAGACCAGACCTCAGATCAGGGGGAACCGCCACCGGCCCGCGAGCCGCCTTTGCGAAGGCGCCCCGGGTGCAGGCGGTTTCTATCACATCCCCCCGCGCGCTCAACCAGATTCCCCGCCCGGGCAGCCTTGCGGCCAGGTCGGGAACCACCGCCCGGTCGGGGCCGATGACAAAGCGGATCATCAGCTCCTTGGGCAGCCGCTCGCGGGTCACCGCGCAGCGGCGCAACGGGCCGCTTTCCGGCTCGTCGCTGTCGTCCCCGTCCTGCTGTTCCAGAAGCTCAGCCGTGGTCCGCCTCCTTCGTCGCGTCGCCGGACGGCCCTTCGGCTTCCGGCGCGGCTTCCGGCTCGCCGTCGAACCAGTGGGCACGCGCGGCCATGATGACGTCGTTGGCCACCGCCTCGTCCATGTTCGCCTCGCCGACGATCTCCACCAGTTCGTCGGAGGCCAGATCCGCCAGATCGTCCAGCGTCTTGACCCCCTTCTCGCCCAGCGCCACCAGCATGGCCGGCGTCAGCGCCTCGACCGCCGCCACATCCTCGTTGACGCCGAGCGCGATGCGCCGTTCGGTCAGCTCGCTGTCGCGCTTGACCAGGAACTGCTCGGCGCGACGGATCAACTCGCCGGCGACGTTCTCGTCGAAGCCCTCGATATCGGCCAGTTCGTCCGGCGGCACGAAAGCCAGTTCCTCGACCGTGTTGAAGCCCTCGGTGACCAGCAGGCCGGCGATCACATCATCGACATCCAGCGCCTCGACGAACAGGCCGGTGCGGCGGCGGAATTCCTCCTGCCGGCGCTCGCTCTCCTCGGCCTCGGTGAGGATGTCGATATCCCAGCGGGTGAGCTGGCTGGCCAGGCGCACGTTCTGGCCGCGCCGGCCGATGGCGAGGCTGAGCTGGTCGTCCGGCACCACCACTTCGCAGCGCCCGGCCTCCTCATCCATCACCACCTTGCTCACCTCGGCAGGGGCGAGCGCGTTCACCACGAAGGTAGCGGTGTTGGGCGACCAGGGAATGATGTCGATCTTTTCCCCCTGCAGCTCCTGCACCACCGCCTGCACCCGGCTGCCGCGCATGCCCACGCAGGCGCCGACCGGGTCGATCGAGGCGTCGCGGCTGATCACCGCCATCTTCGCCCGGCTGCCCGGATCGCGGGCGACCGCCTTGATCTCGATGATGCCGTCGTAGATTTCCGGCACTTCCTGGGCGAACAGCTTGGCGAGGAAGCCCGGATGGGTGCGCGACAGAAAAATCTGCGGCCCGCGCGGTTCCTCGCGTACGTCATATATATAGGCACGCACCCGGTCGCCGTTGCGGAAACTTTCGCGCGGGATCAGTTCGTCGCGCCGCAGCAGCGCCTCGGCGCGGCCGATCTCCACCATCAGGTTGCCGTACTCGGTGCGCTTGACCGTGCCGTTGACGACTTCGCCGACCCGGTCCTTGAATTCGTCGAACTGGCGCCGGCGCTCGTATTCGCGCACCCGCTGCACGATCACCTGCTTGGCGGTCTGCGCGGCGATGCGGCCGAAATCGATCGGCGGCAGCGGATCGACGATGTATTCGCCCAGCTTGATCTCGGGCTTGAACTTGCGGGCGATGTGGACCGGGATCTGGGTTTCCTCGTTCTCCACCGTCTCCACCGCCTCGGTCCAGCGCGACAGCCGGACATCGCCGGTCTTGCGGTCGATGGTGGCGCGGATGTCCTTCTCGTGCCCGTACTTGGCGCGGCCGGCCTTCTGGATGGCCTGCTCCATCGCCTCCAGCACTTCTTCGCGATCGATCGATTTCTCCCGCGCCACGGCATCTGCCACCAGGAGCAGTTCGGGGCGGGCGATGGCGGTGTCCATGGAGGTGGTCCTCTCTGGTCTGGCTAGTTGGTCGGGCGCTGCGCGGCGGTTGCGGCGATCAGCTCGTCGGTCAGCACCAGCTTGGCGCGGCGGATATCGGCGAGCGGCAGGGCCACCTCGCTGTCGTCCACGCGCAGCCGCGCATGCGTCGCGTCGGCCCCCAGCACGGTGCCGGACAGGCGCTTGCGGCCGTCCGGCAGCGGCACCGCCATCTCGGCGCGGGCGAGGTGGCCGGCAAAACGGTTCCAGTCCTTGCGGCGGGTCAGCGGCCGGTCGATGCCGGCGGAGCTGACTTCCAGCGTCCAGATGCCGGGGATCGGGTCCTCGACATCCAGCACCGCACCGACGGCATGGCTGATCGCCTCGCAATCCTCGACGCTGATCTGGTTGCCGTCGGCGCGGTCGGCCATGATCTGCACGGTCGGCCGCTCCCGCCCCAGGATGGCCACGCGCACCAGTTCGTAGCCCATACCGTCGAGCGCGGGCGCGACGATTGCGGCAACGCGGCCTTCGAGGCCGGTATGATGAGGCAGGTCGGGCAGGGTGGTGTCTGGCTCCAAAACAAAAAAGGCGGCCGGTTAGGGCCACCCTCCATAACGGTCGGAAGATGATTGTTGAACATGATTAGGCTTCATCGGCCATCATTGCAAGGGCACTTCACCGATGCACCTGCGGCCCGTCCGTCCTGGCCCGACGCCGCCCGCGCAGCCATCCGATGGCGGGCACCGCCAGCGTCAGCGTCAGCGCCGCCAGCGACACGAAGGCCGACACGCGGCGAACCGGCGTGATGGTGGGCACGATCTCGATCCGGCTCACCCCAGGCTCGATCGGCACCACAATCAGGTGAAGAGCGCCTTCCAGCGGGGTCACCGGCACGCCGTTGACACGCACGATGGTCGCCGGGAACCATGGATGGGCAAGTTGCACGTAGCCGGCCCGGTCCGTATCGACCACCGCCGTCACCGTCTCCAACGACACCGCATAGTCGGTCAGTGCCGGGTGCCAGGGGATCTCGTCCACCCGCGCGTCTTCACCCGGCGAATCAGCGGCCACACCCTGCGCCGGCGGCCCGAAAACCGGCAGACGCGCAGCCTGGCGGGTCACGAGGTCCGGTTGAGCGTTGGCCAGATAAGCGTCCAGGTAGGCGAAAACGCGCGGGACTCGGGCGTCCCCGTCATCGAAGTTCCAGACCCAGAACATCGGTTTGTCGAGATCGCCCGGCGCGGGCACCGTAACCAGACGGCGGCTGAACAGCACGGGTGTGGCGTTGCCGACCGGCACCACCCGACCAAGCGGCCCGTCGACGACCGACCCGCTGAAGGACAACGGGCAGCCGTTTTCCCTGGCGGTGACGCAGATGATCCGAGTGACGTTGAGCAGTGCCAGCAGATCGGCAGTCCGCTCTGACAAGGCCCCTTGGCCACGCAGGTCAGTTTCGGCCTGCTTGATCACGGCCAGTGCATAGTTATGGACGCGGGTTGCCGCCATGTTGTGGTTGCCAGAGATGCGCTGCACCAACGCATCGTAAACCAGCGGCGTCGCCCCCGGCCCGAAGGAAGCATCCACATGAAGCTCTTCAGCACTTCCAGTAAGTGAGCCGGCGGGACGACCTGAACTCCAGCTGATTTCCATGACTCGCTGGTTCGGGGCGACTCTTTCCAGGTAATGTCCTGCCTCGATAAAGTATTGCTTGTCAGTGCGCGCAAGCGGTTGCACGGACGTGCTGCTGAGGTCAAGGAGCAATGCCCCGACGATGAGCACAGGCAGCCGGGGCCAGCGTGCGAACCGTTCAGCGAGCCACTCGGCCCCCACCGCGGCGGGGACGGTCACGAACAGCAGGAGGAACATCACGTCCCTGACCACCGGATTGGCCAGGAAGAAGCTAACCCCGAGGCAGGGCACGATAGCGGCCACCAGATGAAGGCGCGCCGATGGCAATCGTCGCAGCGTGGCCGCGCCGAGCCCGACCACGGCCAGCACAACGAGAACGATGCCAAGGTAGGCCCAGTAATCGGTCCCCGAGGTAATCCGCGTATTCTGCCATAGGACAAGATGCAGGAGCCGCTCCCAACCCGGGATATTCAGGTTGAACATCGCGTTTGCCGGTTCGATCATCACCCAGTCGGATTCGAAGATCACGGGCACCACCGCGACCGCCGACATCGCGACACCCAACAGCCCGGCGCTCGCCAGCCCGACCGCGCCGGCCAGTTGCCACCGCCCGAGCCACAGGCTGACCAGACCGAAGATCAGCAGGTAGGCCGCCACGAACGGCGCGTGCGGCTGATGGTTGACGATCAGCCCGGCAGTCGCAAACGCGAAGCCCGCCCAGTCTCGCCAGCGCAGCGGCGCCCGACGCATCAGCCCTTCAGCTGTCAGGAAGGCGAGCAGGAAGAAACAGATGGTGAAGGCTTGCGGAAACACGCCGCGGTATAGGAACAGATGCAGGTGCGCGAACGACCCGGCAAAGCCCAGCGCACCGACCGCCGCGCCGAAGCAACCGATCCCCCAACGCCGGAGCAGCGCATAGCACAGCCAACCTGCAACCATATGCAGAACGAACAGCAGCAGCTTCGCAGTCACAGCCGAATCGCGCACCAGTAAATCGACCGCGCCACCCACCACATAAGTCAGCGGGCCGGTGAAGCCGAGCAACGGGCTGGCGAGATATTGGTAGTTCGTCCATTGTGGAAGGATGCCGTGTTCCAGCCCACGGCGAATTTCGAAAAAGCGGGCGATATGCGACCCGGTGTCACCACCCAGCAACAGCCCGGAAAAAGCATAGGAATGGCCGAGCCAGGCCAACAGGATGGCGAGGGCAACCAGGAACGGACCGCGCGGCGCCGTAGCCAGCAGCGCGGTGAACGCGTAACGCTGCCGCTCCAGCCAAACCATCATGGCGACGGCAAGCAACAAGAAAGAAAGCGCGACGACATCCGCTAATCCCAACGCCCGGAGCAACAGGCCAGGCGAGACATGCTCGCCGTTCAGAACCGCATGCACCGCAGCATCTTTGATGACGCCGACCGTATGCAACGAGACGAAAGCAAGAATCCCAAACGTCAGAGCCAGCGCACCGACAGAAACCCAGAATCTGACGGTGGATTCCTTGTCATTGCTTGCATCAGGATGAAACAACATCTTCAAATCGCCCATGGCAACCGCAACCCGCATTTTCGTCCCAGCCGTTCAAGGTTGCTAGCCGGTCCCGCCGACCGACGCAACCGCAGGATGATGTGCAGTGGCAACGAGCCGCTGGCGTACGAGCGGCGCCTGTTGTAGGAGCTTGGCAAGACAATCATGTGAGACCCGTGCGCGACGCTCCCTTCCCGCAGGCCGACCTCCCGCGACTGCCACCGGCGGCAGCCCCGCAGCTGTCCATCGTCATCCCCGTGCTGAACGAGGAAGGCAACATCGCGCCGCTCGTCGAGCGCCTGGACGCGGTGCTGAGCGGCATCGCCTGGGAGGCGATCTTCGTCGATGACGACTCCACCGACGGCACCCGTGCCGCGATCGCCGCCATCGGGGCGGGCGACCCGCGCGTGCGCCTGCTGCACCGGATCGGCCGGCGCGGCCTCGCCTCGGCCTTCATCGAGGGTGCCCAGGCCAGCCTCGCGCCGTTTGTGGCGGCCCTGGACGGCGACCTGCAGCACGACGAGACGCTGTTGCCCCGCATGCTCGCGTCGCTGCGCGACGACGGCTACGAACTGGCGATCGGCAGCCGCTACGTTGGCGGCGGCGGGCTCGGCGACTGGGACCGCCGGCGCGCCGGCATGTCCAGCTTCGCCACAAAGCTCAGCCGGATCGTGCTGCGCGCGCCGCTGACCGACCCGATGAGCGGCTTCTTCATGATCCGCCGCGCCACGTTCGAGCAGGCCGTGCGCAACCTCTCGGCCATGGGGTTCAAGATCCTGCTCGACATCGTGGCCTCGCTGCCGGCGCCACCGCGCCTGATCGAGCTGCCCTACGAGTTCCGCAGCCGCACCGCCGGCGAAAGCAAGCTCGACGCCGGGGTGCTGCGCGATTTTGTCCTGCTGATCGCCGACAAGCTGGTCGGCCACATCGTGCCGGTGCGGTTCCTGCTGTTCGCCGGCGTTGGCGCGCTCGGCATCGCCGGCCACCTGATCGTGCTGCGGCTGTGCCTGACGCTGTTTGCGCTTGCCTTCCCGACTGCCCAGGCGATCGCCACGGCTGTCGCCATCGTCGGCAATTTCGTCCTGAACAACGTCTTCACGTTCCGCGAGAACCGGCTGCGCGGCTGGGGTTTTGTCCGCGGCCTGCTGAGCTTCACGGCAATCTGCAGCGTCGGCGCCGTCGGCAATATCGGCGTGTCGGCGTTCCTGTTCGGACCATCCGTGCAGTCGGCCTGGTGGCTGGCCGGGCTGGCCGGGGCGGTGATGAGCCTGGTGTGGAACTATGCAGTGAGTTCGGTGATCACCTGGCGGCGAGCCTAGCGCAGCATCAGCCTGCCGATAAATTTTTCTTCCAAAACAATGAGATATAGCCGCCTGCGCTGCCAGCAGTTTGTGGGAACAATCGGGAAACCGTATCAGCGCTCGACCGGCTTGGACACGAACAATCCCGAGACCGGCCACGTATTTCGAATGATGCGCTCCCTTGCCGCCTCAGTCTGAGCGAAGGACGCCACCTTGGCCTGCAGCAGATCGAGGTGCGAAATGGTGATATTGCCGATCACAAGCATCGCAAGCGCGAGGGTGGTACGCCGCGCCCAGATCCGCCCCAGGCAGGCCAGCCCAGCCATGCCGCCAAGGCAGCAAACAACAAACAGGGGCAGGAATTCCAAACGATAGCGGTAGTTCATGAACATCAGCGTCAGCACCATTCCCGCCATGATCACGGGCATCGCCACGAGGCACAGCCCCGAGCCGCCGCGCAGGAATTCTGGCATGCGGTGGCGCGCGAGGCCGACGCATCCAATCAGGCCCATGACGATCTGTGTCGTCGACGTTGCAATGAACGCGCTGCGTGGCCATCCCAGTCCATCGGACACGCGGGCGGTGAGACTTGCCATCCAACCATCGCCCGACAGTCCGAAGACGTAGTAGCCGATTCCGAGCGGCAAGCGGTCCAGTTCGAACAGGCCGCGCTCCGTCGCGATCCGCAAGCGGCGCGGATCAGCCATCACCTGGATATTCGCAGCGGTCGGCGCGAAAATCAGTGGATCGCCCCAGCGCTCCCAATTGACCAACAGTGCAAAGCCGAAAAGCGGCAGGAAACCGATGCCCGCCCACGTCGCTGCCCGAACCATACCCAACAGCCGTGCCGCCCTGCCGCCCGGCAACTGGATTGTCGGAGGCACGGCCGAAATCAGCAACACAGCCAATGCCAAAGCCACCGACATCGCGAGGCCAGGGATCGGACGAACCAAAAATGCAAGCCCGGCAAGGGCCCCCATCCACAGCCATCTCACACCGCCGGACGGCGTCGCCCCCGTTGTCTGCAACAACACCAGACGCAGGAACAACATCGCAAGCGCCGTTCCCCAAACGATGGGCTCGTTATAGACCCAAGCGGTAAAGGTCATCGACAGCAACGGCCCGGTCAGCAGCGTGGCAGCGAGCACGACGGCCAGGCTGGAGTCCCGGTTCGGCATCGGCGGCAGTTGTCGCCAAGCGTTTAACAGGATCGAGGTCGCGGCCGTTGCGATTATGATGAGCCCGGCCCAGCAGGAAAGCCGCGAGAGGCTCGGCGGATCGGGACCGTAAAGCACGACCAGCGGCAGCCGGAGGACCGCCGGTAAGATCCCGAAATACGAGTAGATACCGCCATGCCAGAGGAAGGCCTCCCTGCCGACGACCTCGGGGTCGATCGTGAAGCGCCAATGCAATAGGTTCCATGCCATATGGTCGAAGATCGCCCCGAGCGGTTCTCGCGCGAACAGATTGAAATCGCCGTTGGTGACAAGGAACAGATAATAGAAGCAGCACAAGCCGGTGGCCGCCCACGCCGCGACGATCATGGACCGCACAGACCCGTTACCTGCGAGCCGGTCGCTCACAGCCTCGATCCAGTCGACACAGGGCATGAGGCCGCGTTCGACCGACACACCGACGCAGCGGAATACCGCATCACCCGCGACAGTATCCATATCCACAGCAAGGTTGGAGCACGGGCGAGGGCCAACGCTGCAGGCAGCGACGGCTCGCGTAGCCCCGGCAGGATTATTTCCAGGCTGGAGTGGCCTTGCA
Organism: uncultured Acetobacteraceae bacterium; assembly: GCA_903907955.1. Taxonomy (GTDB): domain Bacteria; phylum Pseudomonadota; class Alphaproteobacteria; order Acetobacterales; family Acetobacteraceae; genus Rhodovastum. The sequence continues at coordinate 40,857 of CAIVPZ010000038.1, forward strand.
TGATCAGTCCGATCCCCTTGAACATGATCTGCCAGCAGGCCAGAATTACAGTGAAGCCGGCAAGCGGGAGAGGATCAATGTGCCGAACCTGCCAACCGGACTGCCGGAGCATTGATGCGCGTGCCGCGGATCTCCAGGACGCTCGCGAACAGGCTACCATAGGCCAAGGAATAGTGAGTTCGGCGGCGGGAGCCATCGTGTCGGACATCGCCTACCTTTCGAGTAGCTTGCGGACGATCAACAGAAGCATAATCGCTCCAGCGGAGCAATCAGCACCGAGGACAGTTCATCCCCCGAAACGTCGGCGGCTTCGGCAGGCGGGTTGCAAGTCCCATCAGATCGCCACGCCTCGATTTTCCGAAGGTTGGAACAATCGAGAATATGCGATTTTTATATCGTATAACGGAGTATCCCCGCATGAGCAACGAGAAAATGCTGGCGGGGTCGCCATGTTACCGCACTTCGCGATGCGCAGCGTTCGCGCCACGGGCTTGCTCTCCGCCGTGTACGTCCGGCCAGCAGCGCTGAAACTGGGGGGCGAATTCTCGTTTCCAGAAACCGCTGGACCTCGACGACGCACCATTTGCGCGGTTATCGCCAGACCGTGCCATTGATCGTCGGCGGGTGCCGGCAGAATGACGCGCACGCTACCTTACGCCACGGCTTGCCCGGGGCGTCGCGCGATCATCCCGATAGCCGATGCCGCACCGCCCAGTAAAGCGGCGCCCGCCCAGCCGCCAGCGCCTTCGCCTCATAGCGGGTCGGCGGCCACCCGTCCGGCCGCACCGTGGCCGGCGGCGGCCCGGCAAAAAAATCCTGCGCCGCCAGCACCTCGGCCACCCACGCCTGATAGGTCGGATCGTCGCTGGCGATCCGCCATTCCGCCCCCGGCTTCAGTACCCGCGCGATCTCCGGCAGCAAACCCGGATGCACAAACCGCCGTTTGACGTGCCGCGCCTTCGGCCAGGGATCGGGAAACAGCAGGAACAGCCGGTCCAGGCAGGCATCCGGCAGGGCCCGGATCAGCACCCGCGCGTCCTGGTCCCAGATGCGCAGATTGCCGGGCACCGGGGCCGACGCCTCGCCACCCTCCGGCACCAGCCGGGACAGCAGCGCGCACAGCCCGTTGATGAACACTTCGCAGGCGATCAGCCCCGCCTCGGGATGCGCCGCCGCCTGCGCCCGCGCATGCTCGCCGCCGCCGAACCCCACCTCCAGCCATAATTCGGCGGGGCGGGGCGCGAAGGCGGACAGCGGATCGGCCGCGCGCGCCGCATCGAAGTGCATTCGCGGCAGCGTCACCTGAAGCAGCCGCTCCTGGCGCGGCCGCAGCGCGTGGCCGCGGGCGCGGCCATACAGCCGGTCCGGCGGCGGCTTCAGCCGCCGCCCGTCATCCCCGGTCAGCGCCGGAAGACGGACTTGAGCGCCGGCACCAGGTCGGTCTTTTCCCAGGTGAAGGTGCCCAGATCGGCATCCGGCTCGCGGCCGAAATGGCCGTAGGCGGAGGTCGGCACGTAGATCGGCCGGTTCAGGTGCAGGTGCTCGCGGATGCCGCGCGGCGTCAGGTTGACCAGCTCGCGCAGTGTCTTCTCGAGCCGCAACTGGTCCACTTCGTAAGGGTTGTCATGCAGATCGACATAGACCGAGAGCGGGTGCGAGACGCCGATGGCATAACTGATCTGCAGTGTGCAGCGCTCGGCCAGCCCCGCGGCCACCACGTTCTTGGCCAGGTAGCGGCACACATAGGCGGCACTGCGGTCCACCTTGGTGGGGTCCTTGCCGCTGAACGCACCGCCGCCATGCGGCGCGGCGCCGCCATAGGTGTCCACGATGATCTTGCGACCGGTCAGGCCGCAATCGCCATCCGGGCCGCCGATCACGAACTTGCCGGTCGGATTGATGTAGACCTCGTGCTCCGGCGGCAGCCACCCGCCGGGCAGCGTGCTTTCGATCAAGGGCAGCAATTGCCGCTTGATCTGCGCCTGGTCGAGATGCTCCTCGTGCTGGGTCGAGATCACCACGCTGCTGGCGCCGACCGGCTTGCCGTCCACGTAGCGCAGCGTGACCTGGCTTTTGGCATCCGGAAGCAGCCCGGCCACCGCCCGGTCGCCGGCGCGGCGCAGGTCGCGAATGGTGCGCAGCAGTTCGTGGGCATAGTACAGCGGCGCCGGCATCAGCGTCGGCGTCTCGGTGCAGGCATAGCCGAACATGATGCCCTGGTCGCCGGCACCCTCGTCCTTGTTGCCGGCCGAGTCGACGCCCACCGCGATGTCCGCCGACTGCGCATGCAGGTGCACCGCGATATCGGCGGTGCGCCAGTGGAAGCCGTTCTGCTCGTAGCCGATGTCCTTGATCGCCAGCCGGGCGAGATGCGCCAGGTACTCATGGGTAACCGTGCCGGGCCCGCGGGTCTCGCCCGCCAGTACCACCCGGTTGGTGGTGACCAGCGTTTCACAGGCGACGCGCGCGGAAGGGTCGGCGGCCAGAAATGCATCCAGAACCGTGTCGCTGAGCCGGTCAGCAACCTTGTCGGGATGGCCTTCCGAGACCGACTCGGAAGTGAACAGAAATTCGCCCGTGTCGCGCATGGATATTCCCGTAAGGCGGTGGGGTGGATCGGTGGCGCGGTGTGTGGACGAAAGGGGACGGGGGGTCAAGTTCGAGCGAGGCCAGGGCGCCGCCCTGGATCACCCGATGCCCAGCACATCCATCATCGAATACAGCCCGGCCGGCCGGCCGCGCGCCCACAGCGCCGCCCGCACCGCGCCGCTGGCGAACGCCCGCCGGTCAAAGGCCCGATGCGTGATCGCAATATGCTCGGTGCCGGCGGCGAACAGCAGCGTATGCTCGCCCACCACCTGCCCGCCGCGCAGCGCCGCGAAACCGATCGCGCCGGTGCGGCGCGCCCCGGTATGGCCGTCGCGCCCGCTCTCCTTCACATCCTCCAGCACCACGCCGCGCCCCTTCGCCACCGCCCGGCCGAGGCCGATGGCGGTGCCGGAGGGCGCGTCCACTTTCTGCCGATGATGCATCTCGACGATTTCGGCGTCGTACTGCTCAGCCGGCAGCGCGGCTGCCATGCGCTCGGCGAGCGCCAGCACCAGGTTCACGCCGGTGGAGAAATTCGGCGCATAGACCACCGGCACATGCCGCGCCGCCGCGGCCACGGCGGCTTCATCGGCGGCCGAAAGGCCGGTCGTGCCGAGCACCCACGCGGTCCCCGCCGCCGCCAGCGCCTGCGCGTGCGCAGCAACGGTCGAAGCGTGGGTAAAGTCCAGCACCACCGCCGCCGCCGCCGCCAACGCCGCGATGTCCGGGAACAACGTGGTTCCCGCCACCGTCACGCCGGGGCGGTCGATGCCGCCGGCAAGTTTCGCCCCGGCGGCCGCAACCTCCTCGGCCAGCAGCTGCCCCATCCGGCCGGCAATGCCGGCGATGCCGATACCTTTGTCCATGCGTCGATCCTGCGTCGGGACGGCGGCGGCGTCCAGAGAGGTGGTGGAATCCTCGTGAAAGCGGCGCTGTTTCGGCTCGCAGACGCAGGGAATCAGTCTCTTCCGGACCGCTTCCTCCTGAAGGGCGGGCGGCAACTGCCGTGCATCGACGATCAACCCGTTCCACTCAATGAACCAAACCGTGGGGCTGTCGGCGAGCCGGCTCGGCAGCGTCCATTTGTGGTCGAACTGCCGGATGCGGACGCTTGCGGCAAAGCGCGGCGACCGCATATCGCGCCAGCTCCGCGTATTCACGGTTCAGGTGTTCCGCGCAAAATCGGTCGGTCATTCCTGTGAGGGTGGCAAAGCGATCTTCCCAGCCGCTCGGAATCCTGGCCGATTCCGGTGTTGCCATCGACGGCTTAACCTTCTGGCTGACGCCGCCCGCAATGACCGTCTATTGCAGGCAGCATTTCTTGTATTTCTTGCCGCTGCCGCATGGGCAAGGATCGTTGCGTCCAACCTTGCCGTATGCGGGCGCCGGCGAATCCCAATCGATGCGGCCGGTATCCGGACGCGCCGGACCACCCATGGACAGAACCTGATACACCGGGGCAGGCGTGGAACGGCGTTCCCGCAACCCAAGTTCCAGCTCCACATCCTCCACGTCGCCGCAGATCGAAATATCGACCGATTTCCGCCCGTACGCAGCGCGGATCGGGTCGATGGCCTCAACGGCCGCCATATCAATCAGGGAGCTGACCGCGAAACCGTTGGTTGATTTATCTGCGTAGACGTCGCTGTCGATTATTTTCACCAGAATGCCGATGCATTCTTCACGGCACGCCGGATGCCGGGCGGCGATTTCCTTCAGCCCTTCCATCGCCGTTCCCGCCGGAATGGTCGGGAGTGCCGGATCGGACAGGAATCCGGTGATATGCGGAATCGCCGGCGGGCCGATCATTCCGAACACGACCGGCAGTTCCTGCATTGCGAGGTCGTCCTCGTCGAACGCCTTCAGGTAGGCCAACAGGGGCAACACCGCGGCGTCGGCCCGCAGCTGCCCCAGAACCCGCCAGGCATGCATGGGGCCCCAGACCGCGCTGCTGTCGGAGTCGCCCTCGTTAAACGCCCCGTCGCAGGCCAGGCGAATCAGTTCGGGAATGTGCGCGCGCCCGAAGCCGAACTGCGCTGCGTAATCGGGCCATCCGGCCGGATCGCGGTTGCCGGTATCGCCGATGTTCAACAATCGCGCGACGGGATCAGCGTAACCGCCGCACCCATCGTTCCCTGGCGAATCTTCCATCCGTCCCTCCGCCAATCCGTCAACGAGCCTGCTGGGCGTTATCCTGCCATGTGGCCTGCGGCGGAGGCAAACGCGCTCGTCCGCGCCGCCTACCGACGTCAGCCGACGGCATGTATCCTCCGCCGCACTGCGTGCCCCGCCCGGCCAGGCGACACAGCTGGAGAAAACGCCCTGACGATGGATGGTTCACCTGTCGCCGATGCCCGCCGCGCGGCTGCCGCGGCGTCGATCCGGCAACTCCGCACCCGCCTGCTCGACCTGACCGGCCGCAACCCGCTCATCTCATTCCCGCACACCCGGCAGGCGGGCGGGCGGGTCAGCGTCCGCGCGGTGAACGGTCAGGTGAATGCCCTGTTCGCGCAGATGGGCGAGGGCAGGACCCTGCCCATCCGCCCCTTGCCGGAGCCGGGCGACGGACCCGCGGACGAAAATTCGGAGCAGTTCCTGGCGGCCCTGGACGCCGCCAGGTGGACCGACACGGCCTACCAGCGCGCCGTGGCGTCGCTCGCGGCCGACGAGCTGGTGTCGGCGAAGGCGGCCGGCATCGAGCGCGAACTGCGCGACCGGGTCCGCGACGGCCTTGGGCTGCCGCCCTGGAGCGGCGCCAATCCCACCGGCCTCGCCGACCATGCGCGCCGGCTGGGCATCGATCCGTCCTTCGAACTGGCCCCGACCGCGAGTGAACCGGCACCGCGCACCGAATTCCAGACCCTGCTGCTGCCGGACCCGCTGGAGCGCAGCCTGTCCCGGATCCGCGACACGGCCAGGACGGTCGCCGAGGAAACCGGCGTCAGCACGCTGCATCTCGCCTTCGGCTTCCTGGAATGGTTCGAGAACGAGAGTTCCGACAAGCCCCTGACCAGCCCGCTGCTGCTGCGGCGGGTGGACATCGAGCGCCGGATCGTCCGCAGCCGCTACCAGTATGTCCTCCTGGGCACCGATGACGAGGCCCAGGTCAACCTCACCCTCTCCGAACGCCTGGGCCGCGACTTCCGCATCCAGCTCCCGGCGTTCGCCGAGGACGAGGCACCGGAGGCCTACCTCGCCCGGGTCCAGGCGGAGGTCTGCACGGGCCGCCGGCGCTGGACGGTACGCCGCTATGTCACCCTCGCGCATTTCCCGTTCGCCCGGCTCGCCATGTTCCACGATCTCGACGAATCGGCATGGGCGGAAGCGGGCGGCCTGGCGGGTCATGCCGTGCTCGGCGAACTGCTCGGCGGCCGCGAGTCCCACGCGGCGATGTTTGCCGAGGAACACGATGTCGATGCACCGGAGGTGGCGGCGAAGGTGCCGCTGCTGGTGCTCGAGGCGGACGCCAGCCAGCACAGCGCCGTCTACGACGTCATGCGCGGGCAGAATCTCGTCATCGAGGGACCGCCCGGCACCGGCAAGTCGCAGACCATCACCAACATCATCGGGGCGGCGCTGGCGAACGGGAAACGCGTGCTGTTCGTGGCGGAAAAGCAGGCCGCGCTCCAGGTGGTGAAGGACCGCCTGGACAGGGCCGGCCTCGGCGCGTTCTGCCTGGAACTGCATTCCGGCAAGGCGCGGAAAAAGGACGTCCTCGACTCGCTGATGCAGCGCCTCACCCGCCGCCCCGCCGCCACCGGCACCGACGCGCTGGACGCGAAGCTCCGCGACCTCGCGGCGACCCGCACGGCGCTGAGCCATTACGTGGCCACGCTGAACGCCCCGCTCGGCGCATTCGGCGCGACGGTGCATGATGTGCTCTGGGCGGATCGCCGCCGCCGCGACGGCGAAGGCGCGGCAGCGCGGCAGCTCGATGCACTCGACCTGCCGTCCTGCGAGCACCTCACGCGATCGGATATCGACCGGCGCTCGGAGGTGCTCGACCGGTTCGAACGCGCCGCCCGGCCCATCCTCGCCGGGTTCGGCGGTCCGGCCGGACATCCGTGGTACGGCCTGACCCGCAGCGATCTGCCCGCGGTGGATTTCGAACCGGTGGTGCGCAACGTCGCCGACACCGCCGCGGCGATGGACGCGGCGGCGCAGGCCGTCGCGGCATTGGCGGCGCTCGGCATCGGCACGGCGACGTCCATCCACGACGCGCAGGCGACAGCCGCCGCCCTGGCCGCTTTGCCGGTCCCGGACGGCATTCCGGCCGCGTGGTACCTGGGGCTGGGCACGCGCACGGCACAGAGCGCCGCCGCAGACTGGCTGCGCGCCTGCCAGGCATACCGCGGCGTGCTGGCCGCTCTGCACCGGCAGGAGGGGCTTGCCGGCGGCACCGATCGGGCCGGGGCCGCCGGGACCATCGAACCCGCCCTGGCGGTGTTGCGGGACGCGGTGTCCCTGCGCCTGCCGGTGTCCGGACTTGCCACCTGGGCGTCCGGGTTGCGCAGCCAGGCTGCCCGCATCCAGGCATTCGCCCGCCTGACCGCCCAGGCCGCCGGCCTGCTCGGCCTGCCGGCGCCGACGCGCCTGGACGACATCCTCGTCACCCTGCATGCCGTCGAACTGGCGGTGGCCGCCGGCGACCGGGTGATCGCCTTCATCACGCCGGACCTCGCCGAGCGGACCAGCCGGGACGCGGTCATGGCCGCCGCTGCCGAAATCGCCGGGCTGAAGGCGGGCGCTGCGGCGCTGGCGGCCGGGTTCGGCATCCCGCCCGGCACCACGCCGCAGGACCTGCGACGCCACGCGGGCGCGTTGCGCGCGGCCGGGTTGTTCGGGTTCCTGAGTCCCGCGACCAGAGCGGCGAAACGCTGCTACGCCGGGCTTCGGAAAACACCCGGCAAGGCCGGCCGGCCGGAGATGGCGGCGGCGCTCATCGCCATTGCCGAGCATCTGGAGGCCGTCGCTGCCCTGGACGGCAGGCACGAATACCGCACCGCCTTCGGCACCCGCTTTCGCGGCCTCGCCACCGACACGCAGGCCGCGCTGGCGGTGGTTGACTGGGCGGCCCGGGTCCGGACCGAACTGGCCGGCGCCGGCGCGGCCGCCCTCGGCGCGCGGCGCGCCTTGCTGGCGGGCGACCAGGACCGGCTCGAAGCGCTCGCCGCCTTCGGGACGGCGCCGGACTTCGCCGCCCTCCGCGCGCATATCGGCCGCCCGGCGGCATCGTTCGACGCGCTTGCCGCCGCGCTGGAGACCAGAGCGTCCGCCGCCGATGCGCTCGCCGCCGCCTGCGACCGTCATGGCATCGCGGGATCGACAACGATGGCCGCGCTGGCGGAGCTGGGCCGGCTGATGCGGGCGGCGGATGCGGCGGAGCTTGCCACACGACTCCCGGAATCGCTGGCAGGCGCATTGGGCGCGCCGCTGCCCGCAGCGCTCGATGGCCATGACGGGCTGCAAGCCGCCCTGGCCCTCGCCGCTGCGGTCGATGCGCTGCCGGTCACCGCCGAAGCGCGCCGGGTTCTCCAGGCGATGCAGCCCGACGCCATACGGACGCGCGTGCTGCCCGCGGCGCGGATCCTGTGCGGTGCACTCGAGCATGCGCTCGGCGCATGGCGCGCCCTGCAGCACCGCCTCGGGATCGGCGAGACCGCGTTTCTGGGGGGCACGCCGGATCAGGCCGCGCCCGCCGCTGTCGCCGAACGCCTGCGACGGGCGGAACACCATGCCGACCAGCTCGGGACCTGGGTTTCCTATCTCATCGAGCGCCGCGCGGCCGAAGCACTCGGCCTTGGCGGGCTGCTGATCCTGTGGGACGAGGCGGCCATCCGGGCACCGCTCCCGGCCGTGTTCGACCGCGTCCTGTACCGCGCGCTCGCCCGATATGCCTTCGCCCGCCATCCGGCGCTCGACCGGTTCACCGGCCTCGGCCAGGACGCGGCGCGCGCCCGGTTCAAGGCGCTGGATCGTCAGGCGGCCGAACACCGCCGCGTGCGGCTGGCCAACCATCTGGCCGATTGCCTGGTGCCGAAAGGCAACGGCGTCGGCCGGAAAAGTGAATACACCGAAAGCGCCCTGATTCTGCTCGAAATGAGCAAGCAGAAGCGGCATATCCCGATTCGCCAGCTGCTCGACCGCGCCGGCGGCGCGATCCAGGCGCTGAAGCCCTGCTTCATGATGTCGCCGCTCTCGGTGTCGCAATTCCTGAAGCCGGGCGGCCTGCGCTTCGACCTGCTGGTGATCGACGAGGCATCGCAGATGCGGCCCGAGGATGCCGTCGGCGCCATTGCCCGCGCCAGCCAGATCGTCGTGGTGGGCGACCCCAAGCAACTGCCGCCGACCTCGTTCTTCGCCCGCATGGATGGCGGCGCGGACGATGACGAGGACGAGCAGGTGGATGCGGAGTCCATCCTGGACCTCGCCCAGGCGGTGTTCCGCCCGATGCGGCGGCTGCGCTGGCACTACCGCTCGCGGCACGGCAGCCTGGTCGCGTTCTCCAACCGCGAATTCTACGACGGCGACCTGATCGTGTTCCCCTCGCCCGGCGGGGTGGATGCCAGTCAGGGCGTCACCGCAACCAGGGTGGACGGCATCTGCAAGGCCCGGAGCAACCTCGCCGAGGTTGCCGCGGTGTGCGCGGCGGCGGTGGCGCACATGCGCCACCATCCGGGGCGCAGCCTGGGCATTGCGACCATGAACCAGGTGCAGCGCGATCTGATCGCCCAGGAAATGGACCGCCTGGCGACGCTGCATCCCGAGGTGGAGGACTACCGGGAACGCTGGTCCGGAACGCTGGAGCGGTTCTTCGTCAAGAACCTCGAAAACGTCCAGGGCGACGAGCGCGACGTGATCTTCGTCTCCACCGTGTTCGGCCCGTCGGCGCCGGGCGGCCGGGTCAGGCAATTGTTCGGCCCGATCAATGGCCGGACCGGCCACCGCCGGCTGAACGTGCTGTTCACCCGGGCCAGGCAATGCGTGCACCTGTTCACCTCGATGACGCCGGACGACGTGCTGGCCGGCCCGGACAGTCCGCGCGGCGCCCAGGTGCTGAAGGCCTATCTGGCATACGCGGCAACCGGGCGGCTCGACGCCGGAAATGCCACCGGACGGGACGCCGAAAGTGATTTCGAGGTATTCGTGCGCGACCGGCTGCGGCTGGCCGGCTACGAGGCGGTGCCCCAGCTCGGGGTCGCCGGCTGCTTCATCGACCTTGCGGTGCGCGATCCGGAGGTTCCCGGCCGCTTCCTGCTCGGCATCGAATGCGATGGCGCGTCCTATCACGCGACCCGGTCGGCACGCGACCGCGACATCCTGCGGCAGGAGATCCTGGAGGGTCTGGGCTGGACGATCCACCGGATCTGGTCGCCCGACTGGTTCCGCGACCCGGCAGGGCAGACCCGGAGGTTGATCACCTTGATCGAGGGCTTGCGCCAGCGACATGTTCGCTGATAGTAATATTGATATCTTCGTACGATTGCGGATGCCCGCGGCGGAGGAAGTGACTGCCATTTGTTCCAAAGAAGCCGGCGCTATTGCGTCGCTCCCTATTGGTGCCCTCGTTCATTTCGGCGGATGCCGATCCGCCGGGATGTCCGCCCGCCTGGACGTGACTTCCATCGTTCGGCGGAATCTGGAGCGGGGATACCATGTCGTTCATCGATAAGTTCGCCGTTGATTTGCCGGGCGTTCGCCCCAACTCCGCAACGGCATTCCTGCTGGCCGGTCTGCTCGTCGCCGCATTCGCCGCACTGCGGTTGCTGCTGGACCCGTGGCTCGTCGGCGCGCAGTTCGTGACCTTCTTTCCGGCGGTGCTGCTCGCAACCTTCCTGGGTGGCGCCGGTCCCGGAGCGCTGGCCGCGGTGCTGTCCGTGCTTTCGGCCTGGTTCATCGTCATGCCGCCGCAGTTTTCGTTTGCCCTCGAACGACCCCAGGACATCGCTGCCCTTTGCCTGTTCGCGGTGGTCGCCGCCGCCGAGGTGCTCCTGGTGGCCGGGCTGCGGATCGCCGTCGCGCGCATCCGGACCCTGAACGGCACGCTGAGCGCCGTGTTCGAAGCCAATCCCGACGCCATCCTGTTGCTCGACCGCTCGCACCGGGTCGTCCGGGTCAACGCGCGGGCCGGCGCGCTGTTCGGTTACGCGCAGGATGCCCTGGTCGGCACCACCATCGAGCACCTTGTTCCCGGCCATCTGCGGGCCCGCCACCGGAGCCTGCGCGACGGATGCACCGCAGCCGAAACGACCCGGGAAATGGACGCCGGCGGTGATCCGATGGCCTGCGACAGCAGCGGGCGCATTTTCCCGGTGAACGTGCAACTCGGCCCGATCCCGCTCGAACGCAACCTGCTGGTGGTCGCCATCGTGCGCGACCTCACCCTGCAGCGGCAGGCGGCCACCGCGCTGGCGGAAAGCGAGCGGCAACGGGCGATCCTGGAGGAACGCCAGCGCAGTGCGGAACTGCTGCAGCGCTGGGCCGACGCGTTCGAAAACGCCGCGTTCGGCATTGCGGTTTCCAATCCCTCCGGCAACATCGTCGAGCTTGTCAACCCGGCATTCGCCGCGATGCTGGGCATGACCCGCGCCGAAGTCGAAGGCCGGCGCGTCGTCGACATGTATCCCGCGGACGAGGTTGCGCGTGCGCGCGGGCTGATCACGCAGGCCGACCGGACCGGCCATGTCGCCTTCGAATCCTGGCACCGGCACAGGACCGGCACGTATTTTCCGGTGGCGGTGAACATCACCAGCGTCCGGGATGCCGGCGGCGGCCTGGCCTACCGGATCGTCTCGGTGCTCGACATTTCCGAGCGCCGGCGCACCGAGGAAACCCTGCGGCAGGCGCAGAAGATGGAAGCCGTCGGCCGCGTGTCAGGCGGCATGGCACATGATTTCAACAACCTGCTCGGCGTCATCATCGGCAACCTCGAGCTTCTCGCCCCCCTGGCCGAGCCCGTGCCGCCGATGAATGAAATCCTCGCCGATGCCATGCAGGCGGCGCAGGCGGGCGCGGAGCTCACCGGGCGGCTGCTTGCCTTCGCGCGCCGCCAGCAATTGAAGGCCGTGCAGGTGCAGCCCAACGAGCTGCTCACCGGAATCGCGAAGCTGCTGACCCGCGTCCTCGGGGCCGACATCGAGATGTCGCTCGCTCTTGCGCCGGACCTCTGGCCAGTCCGCGTGGACCCCGCCGATCTGGAAACCAGCATCATCAACCTCGCCGCCAATGCCCGCGATTCCATGCCCCGCGGCGGCAGGCTGACGATCATGACCGCCAATTTTCATCTCGATGCCGATGACGTCACCTCGGACCCCGACCTCAGGCCAGGCGACTACGCCCTGATCGAAGTGACCGATACCGGGGTCGGGATGGCGGCGGACGTGGTGAAGCGGGCGTTCGAGCCGTTCTTCACCACGAAGGGGCCCGGGCATGGAACCGGCCTTGGCCTCAGCATCGTGTTCGGCTTTGCCCGGCAGTCGGGTGGCCATGTCAACGTCGACAGCGCGCCCGGCCTGGGCACCACGCTCCGCCTGTATTTGCCGCGCGCGGCCGGCGAGGCGGCAAGCGCGGCACCGGCGCTGCCGCCGGTTGCCACCAGGGGCCAGGGCGAAAAAGTGTTGCTCGTCGAGGACAATCCCGCACTCCGCCGGGTCGCGCTGCGCCACCTTGCCGATCTCGGCTACGCGGTGATCGAGGCGGACGGCCCGCAGGCGGCGCTGGCGATCCTGGCGGAGCGGCGGGTTGATCTGCTGTTCAGCGACGTCGTCATGCCGGGGGCGATCAATGGCGCCGAGTTGGCGCGGCAGGCGCTCCGGGGCTGGCCAGGCACCGCTGTCCTGCTGACCTCGGGGTTTTCCGACCACGCGCTGGAGGCCCGCGTCGGATCGCAGGCCGGACCGATGCGGCTGCTGAAGAAACCCTTTGTCCGGGCCGACCTCGCCGTGGCGGTCCGCGATGCCCTGCAGGCGGTTGGACCTCGCGCAGGATGACGGCGCCAGCCGGGGCCAGGGCAGCGCCCTGGTGGAGCGCGAGGCAAAGCCTCGCCCGGCTGGTATTACCCGCGCCGGGTGGTGAGCAGCACGCCGCTTGCTTTCAGGGCGGCAATTTCGTCCGGCGTGAAGCCATGCTGCGCCAGCACCTCCTCGCCATGTTCGGCAAAGCGGGGCGGCCGGCGCCGTGTGCCGCCCGGCGTGCGGGACAGCTTGATCGGTGTGCCGAGGCCCCGGTAGCCGTCGCATTCCGTCACCATCCGCCGGGTTGCGGTGTGCGGCGCGGCCAGCGCCTCGTCCACCGCCAGCACCGGCCCCGCGGGGACGCCGCCGCGCAGCAGGCGGTCGGCGATGGCGTGGCCATCCAGCCCGGCGAAGACCGCCTGGAAGGCCGCCATCATCGCCGCACGGTTGGCCAGCCGGTCGGCGTTGCGCAGGAAGCGCGGGTCGGTCGCCATGGCGGGCCGCCCGACCAGGGCGCAGAGTTTGCCGAACTGCCCGTCATTGCCGATGGCGATGAAGATTTCGCAGGTGCGGGTGCGGTATTTTTCGTACGGCGCCAGGTTCGGGTGCGGATTGCCGAGCGGTGCGGGCCGGCGGCCGTTGAGGAAGAAATTGGCGGCCTGCGGGTGCAGCAGCGCCAGGGCGCAATCGTGCAGCGTCATGTCCACATACTGGCCGTGGCCGGACTGCGTGCGCGCGTGCAACGCCATCAGGATGCCGACGGCGGCATACAGGCCGGTGCCGAGGTCAACCACCGGCGTGCCCATGCGCAGCGGGCCGGTGGAGGGATCGCCGTTGATGCTCATCAGACCGGTCATGGCCTGCAGGACGGCGTCGTAGCCCGGCAGCCCGCCGAGCGGGCCGTCGGCGCCAAAGCCCGAGATGCGGCAATGAATGAGCGCGGGGAAGCGCGGCGCGAGGTCGCGTTCGTAGCCAAGGCCCCATTTCTCCATGCCGCCCGGCTTGAAATTCTCGATCAGCACGTCCGCGCCTTCCAGCAGGCGCAGCAGCACGGCCCGCCCCTCGGGCTTGCCGATGTCCAGCGCGATCGAGCGCTTGTTGCGGTTGACGCCGATGAAGTAGCTGGAATCGCCGTCCTGGAACGGCGGCCCCCAGTCGCGCACCTCGTCGCCCTGCGGCGGCTCGATCTTGATCACCTCGGCGCCGTGGTCGGACAGGATCATGGTGCAGTACGGACCGCCCAGGACGCGGGTCAGGTCGATCACCTTCAGGCCGGTGAGTGCGCCCTGGGGGGCGGGTTGGGGCATGGGGGGGGCTTTCAGAAAGGTAAGCAAGGCCAGGGCGCTGCCCTGGACCCGCAAGGGGTCGGTGGACCCCTTGACCCCATTCCTTACTCCAGTGCTGTGGCCAGCGCTTCCGCGCTGCGGCCATTGGCGATCCACGCCGCGCGCGCATCCCAGTGGATGCCGTTGATGCGGGCGAAGGCGTGGTCGGCGCCGGGGTACACGTAGGTGCGCACCTGCTGGTGGCCTTTGGCGGCCTCCACCAGCCGGGCGCGGCCCTCGGGGGCGAAATACGCGTCCTGGCCGGCGATGTGCACGATCAGCGGGGCATGGATCCTGTCGAGGTCGCCGAGGAAGTTGTCGAGCGCCACGCCGTAGTAGGAGATGTTGATGTCGGCATCCGATTCGATCGCCATGCGGAAGGCGAGCAGCCCGCCGAGGCAGTAGCCGATGGTGCCGGCTTTGCCGTTCGCCCCCGGCAGGGTGCGGGCGGCGGCGAGCGTGGCCTTGAGGTCGGCGATACCCTTCTCCTGGTCGAACCCCTGCATCAGGGCGAACGCCTGGTTCCACTCCTCCTGGCTCTTGTCGGTCAGGTTGACATGGCGTTGCTGCCGCCAGAACAGGTCGGGGGCGAGCACGAAGAAGCCGAGATCGGCGATTTGTGCCGCGGCTTCCTGCATTGCGGCGTTGATGCCAAAGATTTCCTGGATGAGCACCACCGCGCCGGCGGGTTTCTTCTTGGGTTCGAACAGATGGGCGTCGAAGCTGCCGGCGCCGTCGGTGGCGGCGATGCTGAGGATGGTCATGGATTTGCTTCCCCTTCCGGTTATGCCGTGGCGGCCCAGCATAGGCGAACGCGGCGCCGGTTGCGACCCCCGGCGGGCCGCAACCGTTTCGCCTGCCGCGCGCTTCGTTGCTTTCAGTTCTCGCCCGGCCGGAAGCGGGGCGCCACCAGGGGCCGCAACAGCGCCCCCCGCAACTCACGGACCGAGAACGGCTTGTTCAGCACAGGGGCGCCCTCGAAGCGTCGTGGCATCACCAGGCTTGCCTGATAGCCGGAGGCAAACACGAACGGGATGTCGCGGCGTACCAGCCGGTCGGCCGCCGGCCAGACCATGGTGCCGTCGAGGTCCACGTCCAGCAGCGCAATGTCGATCTCCGCCGTCTCCGCCAGTTCGACCGCCGCTTCCAGCCGCGCCACCGGTCCGACCACCGACACGCCCACCGCCGTCAGATTGCGGACGATGGTGGCGGCGAGCAGGGCGTTGTCCTCCACGACCAGGATGCGCTTTCCCCCGAGTGCGGCCACCATGTAGTCGGTGCCGGCCTGGGTGCGCGAGGGTGCGGACGGAGGCGGCTCGGCCAGCGAGGCGATCTGATCCCACGGCACCACCATGGTGCAGGTCAGGCCGGCCGCCGGGAAGCCAACCTGCACCGTGCCGCCAAGCTCATAGGCCAGACTGTTTTCGATCAGGGTAAGGCCGAAGCCCCGCCGCCCGGGCTGCACCACCTCCGGTCCGCCGGCTTCGCGCCAGTGCAGCACCAGCACCTGCCCATCGCGTTGCTCGGCGTGCCAGCCGACCTGCACGCGCCCGCCCGGCACCGACAAAGCGCCGTATTTCGCGGCGTTGGTGGCGAGTTCATGCACCGCCAGGCTGAACGCCAGCGCCGCCTTCGGCTTCAGCAACACCGGCGCGTCCGCGCTGATCTCCACCGCAGGCACCGCCCCGCTGATGAAGGGCGCCAGTTCCTCGGTGACGAGCATCTCCAGATTGGCCCCCTCCCAGCGGCTGTTCGTCAGCAGGTTGTGCGCCCGGCCCATGGCGCGCAGCCGCCCCTCGAAGGTTTCCAGGAAGCCATCCAGCGTGTCCGAGCTGGTCCGGCTCTGGGAGACCAGGGCCTGGATGGTGGCCAGCATGTTCTTCACCCGGTGATCGAGTTCGGCCATCAGCAGGTCCTGCCGTTGCCGCGCCGCCACTTCCTCGCGCACGCGCAGTTCCAGCGCCCCGGTCAGGCGCCGCAATCTGGCCTCGATATCCTCCAGCCGCGCCCGCTCGGCCGCCAGGGCAGCGGCGGTGCGCCGCTCTTCGGTCACGTCGCGGCTGATCCCGGCGATCCCGATCACCTCGCCGGTATCGCGATGGCGGAGCGGCGTCTTGTTGGTCTGCCATACGCGCGTCTTGCCCAGCCGGGCATCCAGGACATGCTCCTCGATGGTTTCTGTTTCGCCGCGCGCCATGATGCGGCGGTCATCGGTCATGATCGCTTCGGCCAGGGCCGGATCGGCCAGGAACTCAGCCGCGGTGTGCCCCAGCGCCGCTTCCGCCGTGCAACCGAGCACCGCCAGGGTCGCCGGGTTGGCATACAGTGTTCGTCCCAGGCGGTCCTTGGCGTAGAGCAGGTCGGGCGTGGCCTCGCCCAGGGCATGCACCACATGCACCATCTGTTCGCGCGCGGCCAGTCGGGCGGCGACGGCGCGCTCGTTGGTCACATCGCGGAAGAACAGCGTGAGGCTCTCGGCCGAGGGATAGGCGTGCAGCTCGAACTGCGCCTTCCTCGGTTCATGGTAAGCCTCAAGATGGATCGGCACACCGCTGTCCATCGCCGTGCGGCAGGCGTCGCCGAAAATGGTCTGCGCCAAACCCGGGCGGGCATCCCAAAGCAACTGGCCCACCAGATCGCAACCCGGCAGCATTGCCTGGGCGTGCTGGTTAAGGAAGGTGATGCGCCAGCAACGGTCGAGCACGACCACGCTGTCGGTGGTGCTTTCCAGCGCGGTGCGCAGGGTATTCTCCCGCGCCTCCTGCGCCGCCGCCATGCGATCGAACGCAGCGGCAAGCCGGCCGAACTCGCTGCCGTCGGCGCGCAGGCCGGTGCGCGCGGCGAGATCGCCGGACCGCCAGCGATCGGCAACCGCGAGCAGGCGGTCGAGCGGGCGGCGGATCAGGCCTTGGCCGAGCAGCGCCGCCAGCGCCAGCGCCAGCCCGGCCCCGGCGGCGATCAGCAGCAGGCCGGTGCGGTTGGCCTGGGTTACCGCCGCGAAGGAGATATCCCGGTCCAACCCGACCGAGATGCGCAGGCCCCGCAGCGCCGTGCCGACCGGCGCATATGCGACGATGCGCGGACGGCCGTCGGCGCCCTGCATCGGATCGACCCTGATCGCGTCTCCCGCCAGACTGAAGCGCATTGCTTCCGGCATTGGCTGGCCGACATAGCGCGCTCCGTCCGGGAAGCGGGCCAGCATGGTGCCGTTGCGGTCCCTTACCGATACGGCGATGTCCGGCGGCAGGCCGAGGCGCTCAAGCTGCTGGCGCAGCCAGTCGAGGTCGAGCGCGAGAACGACCACACCCGCGATGATTCCGTCACGGTCACGGAACGGCTTGGCCATGTGGACGGATTTCTGTCCGGAGGCCCGGCCGACGGCGTAATCGCCGATAACGAAGCCGCCGGTCTGCAGGGCGTCGCGGAAATAGGCCCGGTCGGCAACGCCGATGCTGCGATCGAACGGGCTGGAGCCGCAGACGAAATGTCCATTGAGACCGATGACGCCGGCAAATGTGTAGCGCGGCGACTGCGCCAGCAGGTTGGCAAGCTGGCGTGGGCAAAGCTCGGGCAGGTTGTCCTGCACGGCCGGTGAGGCGCTGATGGCGTTCAGCGCCTGTTCCGCTCCTTCGGCGATTTGCTGCTGCTCGGCGCTGACGAGGCGCATGAGACGCAGCGCCTCATCCTCCACGAGAAGGTGCCGCACGCGGCGCGCCTGGCTTTCGGTGTAGGCCTGGAACGAGAGGACGGGCACCAGCGCGATCGATACAACCAGCAGCAGCCGTGCAAGCAGGCTTTTCAACCAGACCTCACCTCGCAAGCCGCAGGAACTTGTTGCAGCAACGCGGATGAAGCATTGATTTGCGTCAACGCACAGCAGTCATGCCGGAATCTTCTTCAGAATTTGCAATTATTTACAATCATCCATCGAATTGAGCCGGGGCGCGGGCGCGCGCGGCCGCTCAGGTTCCCGTGCTGGTTGGCCTTGCCGGCGCCGCGGGCATCATATTGGCCAGGGCCGGGATTTCCGCTTCGAACGCCAGGTGGCTCATTGGCGCGCCTCATTGGATTGCGCCGGTGCGGGAGGCGGCCCAGGTGAGCAGCGCTTCACGCGGCCAGATCAGCAGCCAGCGGGTCGGCAGATAGCGACCTTCCGCCACCAGTTTGCGCCGTGTCGGCGAGGTGGCGGTGGCGTGGCCGGTGTCCGCCTCGGAATGGCCCAAACGGATGCGGAAGGCGCCGCCGGCGATCGGTGTGTCGGCCAGGTAGGTCAGGCGCGGGCTGATCATGGCCAGCGCCGGGTCGTAGAACCAGCTGCCGCCGATCATGCCCAGGCAGTCCGGGCGCAGCGCCAGCAGGTCGGCCACCAGCTTGTAGCAGCGCTCCCAGCCGGCCGGGTTGAAGTCGCCCAGCATCGGCGTGTGGGTATGGATTTCCAGATACGGGCCGGGCCGGTAGCCGGTGGCGGCGAGGTGGCGGGCAAGCTGCATGGCCTGGGTGATCCCGCCGCTGGGCAGCGCCATGCGCGGCAGGCAGCCGGTCTGCTCCACCACCTGGGCGCCGCAGGGGAAGGACAGCAGCAGGCAGATCGACAGGTCCTTGAGAAAGCCGTCGTCGTCCAGCGAAGCGGCGTCGAGGGTCAGGATGCGCATCGCCTGGCGCTGGAGTTCCGGCAGCACCGGGTCCGGCACCGCGCGCGCCGGGCGGCGGGCGGCGATGCCGGCGAGCAGGCGGGCGGCAAGGAGGGGGACAAAGCCGGCATCGTCACCCACCAGCGGGAACAGTTCCGCCGGCAGATCGCGATGGCCGCGACCCGGCATCGTCTGGTCGAGCAGGGCGATCGCGGCGTCCACCCGCGCCAGCAGAGCCGGATTTCGCCCGGCCGCGAGCGCGGCGACGCGGCGCTCGGCTGCCCGGGTGATTTCAGCGAGCGGCCGGGCAGGGCCGACCGCGCGGCAAGGATCGTCTGTCATTGCAGGCCTCCGGTGAGCGAATGAGGAGCGATCCCTCGGTTGGATCGTGCCGCAGGCTCAGCAAGGCAGAGGCCATTCCGCCCGGCGCAATGCGTGGCGCATTGCGAGTCGGGCAGGGGGCGGATGCGCTCCGCGGCGGCCGGCCAAAGGCTTCAGGCCGCCCGATTCGTGTCCTGCGCGCCGGGACTGGTCGCTTCCATATAGCGCCCGATCGCGACTGCGAGGCTCAGCAGGATATACAGCGGCCAGGTGAACGCCTGCGTCAGGAACGAGCCGCAGACCACGAATCCCGCCATGCCGGCCATCACCGACTGCGCCATGCCGAAGGCCGCCGGCTCATAGCGTGCGCCGGTTGCGGTGGGGGAAAGCGCCCTGACGCTGCGGACGGAGCTGCTGACGGTCCGGACCACCATGGTCATGAACACGCCGAACCCGAGGAAGCCGCTTTCGGCGAGCGCGGCGAACCAGGTGCTGTGCACCGCCTTGGCGAAGCCCTCCCACCAGTCCTGATAGAAATAGTAATTGGAGACGTAGCAGTTGAGACCGACGCCGGTCAGCGGCCGGGCCAGCGCCATGCGCCACGCGGCGCCCCAGGCGCGCAGCCGCCCCTCGCTGCTTTCATCCACCAGCCCGCTTTCCGCCGCCCCGCCGGAGGAACGGCCGCTGATTCCGGCCACCGCGAACAGCCCCATCACGCCAACCACGCCGATGGAGATCAGCAACGCCTTGCTCTTGATCCGCTGCGCCGCGAACACCGCGCACACCGCCACCATGCCCAGCAGCCCGCCGCGGCTTTGCGTATCCAGGATGGCGACCGCGATCGTGGCGGCGCCCAGCAGGCCCAGCACGCGGCCGAACAACGGCGTGCCGCGCGTCAGCACCAGCGACATCGCGAAACTCAGCGGGAACAGCAGCACCAGCGACAAATCGTTGGGATCGCCCAGCACCGAGCCGGTGCTGCGGCCGACGGTGACCCGGGTGCCTTCGACCTCCTCCAGCCCGAGGGCGTGGTTGTAGATCGCCACCGCCGCGATCAGCATGCCGGAGATCACGAAGGCCCGGCTGGCCAGCGCGAAATCCTGCGGCCGGCGGGCCAGGCTGGCGATGGCGAACACCATCAGGGCGATCTTGACGAAGGTATCCGTCCAGTAGCCGAGCGCCACGTCGCGGCCGGAGGCGACGACGCAGCCGAACGTGATCATGGCGAAGAAAATCGCGAACAGCTTCAGCTCCGGTGTCCAGGCGATCTGCATGCGCCGGAACAGCACCTGCGTGCCCAGCACGGTCAGCGTGCCGATCGCCAGCATCTGCGGAATATGCAGCGGATTCAGCACCATGAATGCTTCATGGATGCGAAAGAAGCTGAAGCAGATGAACAGCAGGCACAGCACGAACGGATTGCGGAAGGCGAATACCAGCAGCAGCGGCAGCAATCCCAGCGCCGGCAGCACCACCGGGTCCGGCACCGCGATGACGGCCGCGCCGGCGACGAGGGTAACCCCCAGGGCCAGGCCGATATGCTTCGCCTGTCGGTCCACCGCTCAGACCCGGTGAAACAATCGAACGTGGAAATGCATGCCCGCTGATATCATGGAACTTCTCCTCGTCGTCCGGGGGCGCGCCGGCATTCTTTCACCAACGTTCAGGTCCTCGCCACCACGCCGCGCCGCGCCCGCGCAATGGCCGGGCGAGGGGCGCGGCCTGCCTGACGTTGCGGCCGCCCCACAGCCACGACAATCCGAGCCGCGCCAGCAGCCAGGCGGTGCCGAGCGCGGCGAGAATGGAAATGGCGGTGCCGATGGCGAGCGCCGCCAGTCCCGTAATGTGCAGCGCGGCGAGAACCGATACCGCCACCCGTGCCGGATAGGGCGCGTGCAGCAGATAGACCTCCATCGTCCGGCGGCCGAGCGCGGCAAGCCAGCGATGCACGGCGAAGCCGGTCAGGTTCCGGGCCGCGACCCAGAGCAGCAGCGTGAAGGCGACCTGCCCGGCATACCCGGCGTCGGCTTCAGGCAGTTGCCAGGCGGCCAGCCCGGCCACCACGACCGCCAGCGCCGGAGCGCCCGGCCAGATCCCGCCGATCTCCGCCTCGGCAAGCGCCCAGCCGATCGCGGCGAAGCCCAGGCCGAACCCGGCCGACATCAACGGGTCCTCGGGGGGGATGTGCAGCATTGCCGCCAGCGGGCCGCGCCAGATGGCGATGAGAGCGACCGCGAGGCAGGCGGCCGTCGCCGGGCGCCCGCGCACGAGCGGATACAGGGCCAGGGTCAGGATACGGACGATGAACAGGGCGGGCAGGAAATACAGTTGCCCCGCCGCCGCCCCGCGCCACAGGGCGATCGGCAGGCCGCCGGGCCACGCCGGCACGACGCTGGCGCCATGGACGAGGCCATACTTCTCCGCTGCCAGCCGGCCTGCGAGGTAGATCACGGAAAATGCGATCCAGGGCAGCATCAGGCGGCGGGCGGATGCGGCAATGCGGTGGCAGGCCTGCCGCCATGTCATGGGCGCCCGGACGCTCGCGGCGTGCAGCCAGCCATCGGCCAGGAAGAACACCGCGACCGCCGGCAGGATCGCCATGTTCCAGGCCGGAACCCAGGCTGTTCCAGACGGCGGCTGCAGGTAGGCGAACACGTGGATCGACACCACCAGGATGATGCCGATCCCCCTCACCGCATCAGGATAGCTGACCCGCTTCATTTCAGGCGCTTGCCAGCGCGGGCCGGGCGCAGCCGGACACCGGCACCAGCCCGAGCGCCAGCGCCAGCAGCCCGGCCAGGCCGAGCGTCACCGCCCCGATCGGTCCGCCGGCGAGCACCGCCAGCACCGTCGTGGCCGCCACCGCCGCCAGCCGCGGCAGCTTCCAGTCGAGCGGCGCGGTGCGCTGCGACAGCGTCGCGAACAGCGCCAGCCGCGCGGCCTGTGCCACCACCGTGGCGGCGATCGCGCCATCCACCCCGAAGCGCGGGATCAGCAGCAGGTAGAAGGCCAGTGCCACACAGGCCGCCGCCGCGTTCACCGCCATCGGCTGGGTGCCGGTGCGGCGCGCATAGCAGCCGACATTGGCCATGCTGCTCGCCAGTTGCAGCACCAGCGCGAGCGCCAGCAGCGGCACCATCCGCGCCGCCGGCGCATAAACCGCCGGCGCGAGGACCGTCACCAGCAATGGCCCCGCCAGCGCCACCGTGCCGCCGGCGAGCACCAGCAGCGTCGCCCCTGCCGTCACCACGCGGCTTGATTGCGCCCGTCCGTCCGGTCCCGCCAGCACCACCAGCCGGCGCGGATACCACCACAGCTCGAAGGGCTGGGCGAGCAGCGCCACGATCATCGAAATCTTCACCGCCAGACCGTAGCAGCCCAGCGCCGCGGCCGGTACTGCGCCGGCCAGCAGCCAGCGGTCGGCGGTGCCGAGCACGAAGGCGGCCAGACCGCTGCCGACCAGGGGGATGCCGTATCCGAGCAGCCGCAGGCTCTCGTGGCGGTCAAAGCCGATGCCGGTCACCCGTGCCTGGCCGGCGGTCAGCAGCCCGGCCAGCAGCAGCCCGGCCACCGCGCCGGCCGCCAGCACGCCGCCGATGCCCCAGCCGCCCAGCACCAGCGCCGCCATCAGCCCCACCTGCAGCGTCGCGCGGGCGCCGGTCAGCAGCGCGAATTGCCAGGCCCGCCCGTGCATGCGCAGCCAGCCCAGCGGCACGCCGATCACCGCCTCCAGCACCACTGCCGTTCCGAGCAGCCGGAGTTCGCCGGGCGGGGTGGGCAGCGGCAGCAACGCCGCGACCGGACCGGCGCAGAGCATGACCAGCAGGAACCCGGTCGCCGCGATCGCCAGCGCGAGCCCCATGACGCGGCCCGCCTCGGCCCGGCCGTCGGCGGCGCTGGCGAAACGGTAGAGCGTATCCACCAGGCCGGCGTTGATCAGCACGCCGCCGATTTCGGCCGCCGAGGCCAGCAATTCCAGCCGCCCGAATTCCGTCGGCGAGAGATTCGCCGTCAGCAGCGGCACGCTCAGCAGGGCCAGGCCCTTGGTCCAGGCCATCGCCGCCGCGTAGATCAGCGGGGCGGGCAGCGCGTTCAGGTGGCGCATGGCAGCATCTCCTGGGCCGCTTCGATGGCGGCGGTGATCGCTGCCGCCTGGCCGGCCAGGGTGAACCGGGCCTGCACATGGCGCCGTCCGGCCGCGCCGAGCCGCGCCCGTTCCGCCGCCTCCAGGCCGGCGAGCCAGACCAGTGCCGCGGCCAGTTCCTGCGGATCGCCCGGCGTCACCAGCCGTCCGCACGCCGGCGTGACCATTTCCTTCAGCCCCATGAGGGCCGAGGCCACCACCGGAAGCCCCATGGCCAGCGCTTCCTTGGCGACCATCGGGCCGGTGTCGCGGTCGCCGTTGGCGCAGATCACGAAGGGGGCCACCAGGCCGAGATAGCCGGGGCCTTCGGCGGCGATCCAGGTCGAGGTCCGCGCGCCCAGGAAGTTCACGTTGCCGTCCACGCCGAGCCGCCGCGCCTCGGCCTGCAGGGTCGCTTCCAGCGGTCCGGTGCCCACCACGTCCACCGTCGGGCGCTGTGCCGCGGGCAGCGATGCCAGCGCGGCGAGCAGGACGGGATACCCCTTCTGCTCGGCAAGCCGGCCGATCGCCAGCAGCCTGCCGTTGCGCGGGCCGTCGCGCGGGGTGAAGCGGTCCGGGTCGATGCCGCAGGGCACCATGCGAACGTTCGCCGTCGGCGCCAGGGCGTGGAAATGCGTCGCCATGTCGTTGCAGGTTGCGAACACCAGGTCGGCCGCCGCCAGCTTCGCCGGCAGGTCGCTGGGGGTGCCGTAGATGTCGTAGCCGTGGCCGATGAACGATACGCTGACCCCGGCCAGCCGGGCCGCGGTGATCGCCGTCGCGGTCGCGGCATGGGCGAAATGGGCATGCACATGGGTGCAGCCTTCGCGCCGTATCACCAGCGCCACCCGCAGCGCCGCGCGCAGCAGCGAGCGCGCCGAAAGGCCGTGCTGCGCCCGGACGAACCGCCATGCCGCCACCCAGCGATCCGGCCGGAGGGTCAGCGCGCGCAGGGTCGGGATGTCGGCGAGTTGCACCGCCTCGTCGCGCATCGCGGCGTCCTCCGGCTGGCACGGGCCGTGATGGGGTGCCAGCGCCACCGGCACGATGCGGTGGCCGAGTGCGCGCATGGCCCGGATCTCGTTGGTCACGAAGGTCTCGGACAGCACCGGGAAGGAAGACAGAACGTAGCAGATGGTTTGCGGCATGGCGTTGGGTTCCTGCGGACTGGACCCGTCTCCGCAACCCGCGTGCCATGCGTCCCGCTCGCAGTTTGCAACGCGGTCCGCAATCCGCTGCTGGCCCGTCGTCTGCATTGGTGCCGGGTATTGCCGACCCTCAACTGCAAATGGACTCGAGGTTCATGACCCCCGACGTGAGCGTCATCATTCCAACCCGGAACGCGCTGGTGTGGCTTCCCACCGCCATCGCGTCGATCGGCCCGGATCCGCGCGTCGAGATTCTCGTGATCGACGATGGCTCGACCGATGGCAGCGCGGACTGGCTGGCGCAACAGGCTGCCGCCGATTCCCGGCTGCGCGTGCTGCCGGGCGGCGGCGACGGCCCGTCCGTTGCCCGTAATCTGGCGATCCCGCAGGCGCGCGGCCAGTGGTGCGCCTTCCTCGATGCCGATGATTGCTGGGCGCCCGGGAAGCTGGACGTGCAGCTGGCGCTGCACCGCGCCTGTCCCGAGCTTGGTTTTTCGTTCACGGACTACCGCCACGTGACGGTGTTCGGCGAGGATCGCGGCCCCTGCTTTGCCTACTGGTCCCGCTTTGCCGCGCGGCACGGCGGAAAGTCCGCGCCCTTCATCCTCGATCGTGCGCTGTCCACGCTGTTTGCCGAGAACGTCGTCGGCACGTCCACCGTGCTCGCCCGCACCGATCTGCTGCGCCATATCGGCGGCTTCTCGACCTGGGTCGCTTCCGCCGAGGATTGGCAACTCTGGCTTGCCATGGCCATCCTCGCGCCGGTCGGCGTGGTGCCGACGGTGTTGACCGATTATCTCATGCAACGCCCGGGCGCCATGACCCGCAGGGTCGCCGACCGCGTGCTCGCCCTGCAGACCATCGGCATCCGCTACCGCGACCTCGCCGAGGCCGAGGACCCCAGCGCCGGCCGCATCTTCGACGCGCGCCTGGCCGGGGCGAAGGCGGAACTGGCCGAGTTGACCGGCAACCGGCTGCGCGCGACCTGGCTGCGGCTGGGGGCGTTGGTGCGCGCGCCGTGCCGCCGTGCCGCCTATGATCTTGCCGGCACCCTGCGGCGAACGGCATAGCAGGCGCGGATGGCGGCGATGCCGGCCGCCCGGCCGAAGCGCGCCGCCACCGTGGCCCGCGCCGCCCGGCCCAGCGCTGCGCGGTCGCCGGCCCGCCAGCGGGCGACGCAACCCGCCAGCGCCGCGAGGTCGCCGGGCGGGGCGAGGAACCCGTTCACGCCGTCGGCAATGACCTCCGGCAACGCGCCGACGGCGAACGCCGCGACCGGCACGCCGTGCGCCATCGCCTCCAGCACCGCGAGGGGCAGCCCCTCGGCCCGCGAGGTCACCGCCAGCAGGCCGATATTTTTCCATTCATCGTCCATGCCCTGGCGGGCGCCGCGGAAATCGACGCGTTGGTTCGCCGCCCGCAAGGCGGCCAGCATCGGCCCGTCGCCGAAAGCGATGAACGAACAATCCGGCACGCGCCCGGCCAGCGCGCAGAACAGGTCCGGACCTTTCTCCTGCGCCATCCGGCCGACGAAGCCCACGCTGTCGGCCGGTCCGCCGGTGGGCGCTGCCGGCAGGGCGACGAAGTTGGGCACCAGCGTGCCGCCCCAGGGCAGCCGCGCCAGGATCGGCCGGCTGACCGCGATGCGCCCGCCGAGACAGGAACTCCAGCGGTCCGCCCGGTCGTACCAGGCCAGCAGGCCCGGCGGCTTTTCCCCGGCGTGGTAGCTCGCCACCACCGGCACCCCGGCCAGCAGGGCGGCCAGGCGCCCCAGCAGATTGGCCTTGTAGCCATGCGTGTGCAGCAACGATGGCCGGCCGGCCCGCAGCCTGGCGAGCAGTGGGAAGAACCCACCCGGCAGCGCCTCCCAGGCCACGCCGTTGCGCTCCAGCCGGGCGCGCAACGGGTGCGGGCCATGATCGGCGAGGAACAGCACCCGCACCGGCTCCCCGGCCGCACGCAGGCCGGCGGCGAGTTCGCCGACATGGCTTTCGATGCCGCCCATGCCGCGGCTGTCCAGGAGGAGCCAGATTTCTGCCATCGCGGGGGCAGGATATCCGGTGGCGCGGAAGGAAGGCCAGGGCTCCGCCAATGAGGTGCAAATCTGGCGTTTGGCCCTGCCGGTCGCAGAACGCCGGTAAGTCCGGCCGGCAATGCTCCGGGTCGGCCAGGAATTGCGTGACCGGTTGATGCAGGCTGTGCAGGCGGGTCCAGAACCGCCGCAGATTGACCATGAACACAGAGCCGCCAGGGGTGGCCTGCCCGTCCAGCAGCAGTTGCCAACTGTCGAAGGCGTCCTGGGTGAGGGCCTTGCGCAGCAGCGGCAGAACTTCCTCCGGGATGTCCAGCGGCGCCATCACGATGGTGCAGCCGGCTGGATTGCGCAGCACCGCCATCCGGTGCCGGCCTTTCGGCGCCAGATCGTACTCGGCCACCAGCGTGAAGCCGGGCATGCCGGGGGGTGGCGGGTCGGTTTCCGGCGGTGTTCTGGTCTGGGGCCAGGACAGCCCGATCGCCAGCGCCAGGGCAGCGGCAATCAGCGGGAGGCGGCGCATCGCCGTTCCGGCAGCAGCACGGCGAGCGGCGGCAGCGAGAAGACGCACTCCAGCAGGATTGCGCCCTGCTCGGTGTGCAGCCAGTCATGCACGCCGGGCGACAGCGCCATGGCGAGCAGGCGCAGCGTGTTCAGCGCAAGCATGGCGGCCAGCGCGCGGGCCGGACCGCGCCAGGTCGGGTGCGTGGCCCCGTGCACCAGCAGCGGCAGGGCGAGCGCCCCCAGCACGGTCGGCACGGCCAGCGAGAGGGCCGAGCAGCCGTGCAGGATCAGCATGGTCTGGCCCGCGGGAAGCAGCACCAGAGCTCCCGACGCAGTGGCGGGAGTGCCGCAGAGCGCGGCGAGTTGGGCGGTGATCCAGGCTTCGGAGGCGACGACGGGCACGAAAGCGATCTGCCCCAGCGGGCCGCGCAGCAGGCCATCGGCAGCCAGGCCCGCCAGCAGCAGGGCCGCGAGCGGCATGCCGCGCCAGGCGATGGCGGCGATGCAGGGCAGGGCCAGCCATGTCGCGGTCGGCAGTGGCGCGGCGACCGCCAGCAAAGCGAGGGTGAAGAACCCGCCGTCGCGCATGTCGGCCGGCCGCGCGGGCAGGTGGCGCAGGGCCAGCGGAAGGGCGGCGGCGGCTAAAATCACCAGCGGGGATGGCCAGGCGAGGATGCCAGTGGCCAGCAGGCGGACGGTGGTCGCGGCCAGCACCGGCCACAGCAGGTCGGCTGCCGTGGGGCGAGCGAGGCTGGCCGCGACCGACACGGTCAGGCGCGCCGCTGGCGTCGCCGGCAGCGGGCCAGCGTGGCGCCGGCAAGCAAGGCAAGTGCCGTCGGGATGCCGGCGATGGGCAGCGGCGCTTCGGAGACCGACCCACCGCCGCTGCAATTGTTCAGGAACGAGGCGTTGCAGTTGGCGTTGTCGTAGGCCGTGGCGCTTTGCGCATGGACCGCGCCGGCGCTCAGGGCCAGTGCAAAGGCTGCGATCAGTATCCTGTTCATGTGCCCATCCTTGGTGCGTTGTGACGGAACGAGAGGAGCAAAGCGCATACCAGTTGCAGGTGCGTCGCATTCTGCGGCAGCAAGGCTCCGTCCGGCCCTTCACGACTTTCGGGCTGCGGCAAGCGCGGGGATGCCTGGTACAAGCCCGGGCATGCCGGCATTGCGGTTCTCCACGCAAAATGCGAATCGAACGCCGTCGCCTGCCGGCATCGCTGGCATGGCCGTTGCTGGTAGCGGCGCGGAACATCTCTGCGGCATAAGGTCGCAGTCGGGAGACGAAGCCATGCTGACCATGACCGATTCCACCAACGGCAATACCCGCGTGCTGCACCTGTCCGGTCCGCTCGCCGGCGCGGAAGTGGCCGCGCTGCGCCCGCGCCTCGCGGCCGTGGTCGCGCCGGCCAACGCCGATGTGCTGGCCGATTTCAGCGCGGTGACCTTGCTGGACGGCGCCGGCATCGGCGCGCTCGCCTTCCTGCATCGCCGCCTCGCCGCCAACGGCCGGCGGCTGGGCGTGGTCGGCGCCACCGGCCAGCCACGCGACTGCCTGCGCGATCTCGGCCTCGGCCGCCTGCTCGCCGCCTGAGAGTTTGAAAAAGAATGCCCGCAAGCCGCCGAATGATGACGGAACACTCAATGATATCAGCGGGCGTTCTTTTTCAAGTTCGATTGTTTTTCAAGCTCTGAGAGTTCTTGAATGAATGCCCGCGACGCGCCGGTCTGGCCGGAAATACGCAACGACATCAGCGGGCGTGCATTCGCGAGTTCGATGGCTTCACAAGCTCTGGGCATGCGCGCCCTGCTTGCCCTGTTGCTCTGCGCCGGCTGCGCATCGTCGTGGCCGCCCCAGGGGCAGGGGGGCATGGCGGAGGCGCATTTCTCGGCGGCGTTGATCGCGCCGGCGCCGCCGGAGGCATTGCAGGCACATATGCGGTGCAGCTTCGGCCGGCTCGATGCCGTGCAGCATGCGGCGCAACAGGCCGGCACCTGGTCGGGCCAGATCGAACAGCTCGATCTCATTGCCAATCGCGCCCGGCGCGAAGTGGTGGGCGGGCTGTTCAGCGATGCGGCGAACACGCTCGACGGGCTGGATGCTGAAATCGCGCGCTTCCGCACCGCGTTCGGCCTGCCCGCCGGCGAGGAATGTGCCTGATGATCCGGCTGCTGGTCGCGCTGTTCCTGCTGCTCGCCCTGCCCGTCGCCGCCCAGACCAACGGGCACGGCGAAACCCGGCTGGGCGTGGGCGACGTGCTCGGCATCACCCTGCCGGGCGAGGATGCCTTCGCCAATCCGTTCAAGATCGACCGCGAGGGGCGCGTGGACCTGCCGGAAGTGGGCGCCGTGGATGTCGCCGGCCTGACGGTTGCGCAGGCCCGGGACCGCGTGCGCGCGGCCCTGGCCACGGCGTTCCGCGACCTCGGCCGGTTCAGCCTGACGCTGAAGGAACGCCGGCTGCCGATCACCGTGCTGGGTTTCGTCAAGCAGCCCGGCCAGGTGGAGCTGCCCGGCAACGGCACCGTGCAGCTCGCGTTGAACGCCGCCGGCGGCCTCGCCCAGGGGGCGCAGCTCGACCACATGCAACTGCGCCGCACCGGTGCGAACGGACAGACCCAGGTCACCACCTTCGACTACAAGCGCTACCTGGATACCGGCGATCCGCGCATCCTGCCCGCGCTGCACCCGCTCGACGAGATTTTCGTCCCCGCCTCGCCGCTGATCGGCAACGTGCAGATCGAGTTCGACGCGCGCTCCCTGCAACAGACCGGCGATGCCGGCGAGGATCGCGGCGCGGTGCGGGTGTTCGGCGAGGTCGCGACCTCCGGCACCTACGCCTTCAAGCCGGGCACGACGGTGATGGACGCGCTGCTGCGCGCCGGCGGGGTGACCCGCTATGCGGCGGTCGAGCAGATCCGCCTGCTGCCGCCGACCGGCGAGCCGGTGCTGTTCAACCTCAAGAAGTTCCTCGATTCCGGCAACCAGGCGCTCAACGTGACACTGGTGCCGGGCACGACGATCTTCGTGCCGCATGAGGTGGAGGAGGTGAGGAGCGGCGGGCACGTGGTGTATGTCATGGGCGAGGTGGCCAAGCCGGGCGCCTTCGAGGCCGCGCCCGGCACCGGGTTCTTCGACATCCTCGCCAATGCCGGCGGGCCGACCCGCTATGCCGATCCGAAGCTGATCCGCATCATCCGCGCCAACGGCACCGTGGTCGGGTTCGATCTGTCCGCCTATGCCGATGCGCCGGGCGGGGTGCGGACGCCGCCGCCGGCGGTCAGCCCGGGCGATGCCATCTTCGTGCCCGAGAAAACCCAGGGACCGGAGCAGGCGAGCTGGCTGCGCACGCCGCCCAGCCGCGCCGTGCGCGTGCTCGGCGCGGTGCGCGCGCCGGGGCGCTTCGAGTGGTCGGACGAGATGTCGCTGGTGGACCTGATCGCCCAGGCCGGCGGACCCAACGAACGCGGCGACATCGCCAATGTGCAAATCGTCCAGGGCGACGGCGGCGGTGCGGCGGTCCGCTTCGATCTGCGGAACTTCCTGGCCCACGGCGGCCGGCTTGGCAGCCTGCCGGTGCTGCATGGCGGCTACACCGTGACGGTGCCGGAACTGCCGCAGAGCCCGAGCGACACGCGGGCGCAGTGGACGCAGCTTTCTCCTGACCGGTCGATCCATGTGCTGGGGGCGGTGGGCCGGCCGGGCCGCTATGCCTTCGAGCCCAACCTGTCGTTCCTCGATGTGGTTTCAGCCGCTGACGGGCCGACCACTTCGGCCGACCTGCTCAGTATTCGCGTGTTGCATCGTGGCGAGCCGCGCGACCGGGTCACCAAGGTCAATCTCGCCAGCTATCTCGAGACCGGCGACGATACGCTGCTGCCGAAGGTGCGGCCGGGCGACGTGATCTTCGTGCCGGACCGCAACCGCAACTGGCTGGAGCAGACGCCGAAGAACACGGTGCGGCTGCTTGGCTCGGTCGGCAAGCCGGGCCGCTACCAGTTCACCGACGGCATGACCATTCTCGACCTGCTGGCCGAGGCGGGCGGGCCGAACAAGGAGGCCTATCAGGAGAAGATCGTGGTGGTGAACCTCTCCTGCTGCGCCAACGAGGCGCGGGTGTTCGATCTGGTGAAGTTCGCCAAGACCGGCGACTACACCATGCTGCCGGTGGTGCGCGCGGGCGACACGATCTACGTGCCGAACGTGGAGCAGAGCGACTGGGCGGTGTTCATGGCGAACGTGCGCGACAGTGTTTCCGTGCTGTCCATCTTCGCGTTGCTAAAGATCTTCATGCCGGGCTTGTGATGCCCCGCGCCACCCGTGCCGTCCATCTTTGCGTCGTGCCTCGCTGCGTGCGGTTGAAGGTGATGCCGTGATTCAGATTTCGCCGTTCCATCCGGAAATCGACGCCATCTGGCAGGCGGTGGCCGCCAGCGGGGCGCGCAGCGTCGCCGTGGTGGCGGCCGAGCCGGGCGAGGGCACGACGCTGATCGCCGGCGCCCTGGCGCGGCGGGCCGGGCTGTCGATCGCGGCTGGCGCGTCGGAGGGCGCGCGCGGGGCGGCGGCCTCGCTGCTGGTCGATCTCAACCTGGCGCGGCCGGCGGTGGCGCGCAGCCTCGGGTTGCGTCCGCAGCCCGGGGAGATCGTGCGGCTGGATGCGCTGGGGTTCGCGGTGCTGGCCGATATCGGCATCGCCGGCGCCGAGGGCTGGCGTGAACGGGCGCAGTTCGTCGCCCGGCTGGAGGCATGGCGGGCGGAGTGGGGACTGGTGGTGCTGGACACCGCACCGCTGCTGTCGGGCGATGCCGACGCGGTGCCCGGCAGCATGGCGGCGGCAGCGGCGGATGCGACGGTGCTGGTGACGCTGGCCGGGCGCACACCGGCCAGCCGGGTGCGCGAGGCGCGGGAAAAGCTGGCCGCCGCCGGGGCGAACCTGATCGGCGCAGTGCTGAACGACCGCGACAACCCTTCGCTGCTGCGCGAGCTGGACCGGGAAACCTGGCGGTTCGGGCGGATGTTTCCGCGGCAGATGGCGGCGCTGCGGGCGCGGCTGCACCGGATGCCGGTGCTGACGGCGCGGATTTGACGCAGCGATCCAGGGGCCCTGGCCCCTGGTTGGGGGCCGGGGCAGCGCCCGGGTTGTTCCCGGTGGCGCGGGTGGCCGCTATGCGCGGTTCCGGGCAGGACGGGAAGGGGCACTGTCTCTGCCGCCCGGCGGCGTTTTTTTTCCAGCCAAAGCGCGCGGTCACGCCCCGGCGTGGCGGCCGGCGCATGGACCCAGCTTGCGCACGGCCTCCTCGACCGACATGAACACGTGGTCCGGGCCAATCGTTCCGATCAAACCGGTCCGGCGGGCCTGAGCCTGCGCCCGCTCATCCGATAGCCGGGCCATGGCGATGACGATATTCCGCGTCCGGAGTTCGGCGATGGCCCGCGTCAGGAGCTTGGACCCGGTATAGGTAACCGGGGCAAAACCCCGGGCGAACACAGAACGGAAGCGGGTCAATCCGGGTTCGACGGCCAAAAAATGGCGGATTTCTGCGGCGGCCGTTCCGCAGGCGGACGCATGCTGCACCTGCTTACCCGGGGTTTTGCCCC
>CAIVPZ010000039.1 GCA_903907955.1 uncultured Acetobacteraceae bacterium
CTTTGGTGCCCACCGCATTTTTCGATGTCCCGGCCAGGCAACGACGTCATTGAAATTCCCACGGCACTCCTGCAGAGCCTCGTCGAGACCGTCTGCTACGCCGCCTGATGACTCAAGACCTCCGTCCCACGGCGCTATGCTGAACCGGTATGATCAAAAAACGGATGGCGGAAAGTCGAGCTGAGAGTTTGAAAAAGAATGCCCGCAAGCCGCGGAACGAAGCAAAAAAACGCAATGATGGCAGCGGGCATTCTTTTTCAAGTTCGATTGCTTTTTCAGGCTCTGCGACCTGGCCTGGCTTTCCGTCTATCTCAGCGCCGATGGGGCAACTCCCCGCCAGGATCAGCTCCGCACCAACCCCGCCGCTCGCAGCACCGTCTGCGCCAGTGCCTGGCCCAGGCACGCATTCAGCTGCTCGGCCATCTTCTCCCGCTCCGGCTTGGCCGCGCTCTCCAGGTCGAGTTGCCCGGCCTCCGCCCATCGCCGGATCAGGTCGAACCGGCTGAACAGCAAGGCGGCATGGCGGCGGGCGGCCTGCTGCATCGTCTCGCGGTAGGGGCCGAGCGTGGTGTTGGCCTGCAGCATGCGGCTGTATTGCGGGTCCACCAGCAGCAGATCGGCCCCGGCCGCGTGCACCGCCTCGGCGCCGGCATCCAGGGTGCGGGCGAATTCCTCGGCCGGCAGCTTGCGCGCCGCTTCCACCGTGCCGGTCTGCCAGACCACCAGGGCGAAATTCTTGCCGGCAAGCTGGCGGCGCAGCAGGGCGAGCATGCGGGTCGCCGGCATCCCCCGTTCGCCCTGCACGGTCAGGTGGATCTCGGCGCCCGGCGCGGCCTCGCGCAGTTGCTGCACCATGCGGTCGCTGAACGAGCCTTCCGCCCGGCCGCGCGCGCCCAGCACGGTGGCCGAGCCGATTGCCAGCACGTCCAGCCGGCCGGACTTCAGCGCGGCGGCGACGCGCGGCAGGGCGCCGGGGGGCGCTTCCGGTGCCACCGACTCCGACGCGGCCGGACAACCCGCCACGGAACTGCTGCCCACCGGCCCGGCGCAGAGCAGCGCCAGCGGCAGCAGGGCGGCGAAAAATGCCATTCGGACCATGGGCGCACGCCGTATCAGCCACCGCCGCGCCGGGCAAGCGCCGGCTATGCGCATCTGAGCCCCGCGACGATCGCCTCGATATCCTCCGCCGCCGGCGCGGTCGGATGGCGGGTCAGGAACAGCGTCTGCCGGCGGATGGCGTCGCGCACCCGGTCGTCGCGGCGCACCACCCCGGCAAGGGCCGGCGCGCGACCCAGGAAGGCGCGGCAGGCGCGTGCCAGCGTCGCGTAGGTGCGCTCGCCGGCGGCCCGGCTGGATGCCTGGTTCACCACCACCCGCGCCTCGCCCCCCGGCACGTCGGCGGCGTGCAGCTTCAGCGCGGCGTAGGCGTCGGTCAGGCTGGTTGGCTCCTCGGTCGCGATCACCAGCAGTGTGTCGGCAAACCCGGACATGCGGCGCACGCTGCGGTCCAGCCCGGCGCCGAGGTCCAGCACCACCCGGTCGCAGCGCGCGGATTCCTGGCGCAACGCCGCCAGCAATGCCTCCAGCGCCGCCGGTGCAAGCTGCGACAGCGCGCCGGAGCCGGAGCGGCCGGCCAGGATGGAGAAGCCGCCTGCGTGCGGTTGCGCCGCCTCGGCCAGACCGATCCGCCCGTCCACCACCGAGGTGAGGTCGTGCACCGGCGTCAGGCCGAGCTGGATGTCCACGTTGGCCAGACCGAGATCGCCGTCGAACAGCAGCACCCGCTCGCCGGCGCGCGCCAGGGCATGCGCCAGGGTGATGGCGAACCAGGTTTTTCCCACGCCGCCCTTGCCGGAAGCCACCGCCAGAATGCGGCCGGCGCCGGCGGAAGCGGTCGCAGCGGGGTTGAGGGTGGTTACGGCGGTCATGTCGGGCGCGCTCCGGTGCGGGCAGCGGGAAGGTCGGGCACCCGCATCAGCCTGGTGGCCAGCAGGTCGGGGGTCATGGGCACCATGCCGTCGGCGGCGCCCGGGCCGATGCCGGCCTCGGCCAGCGCCAGACCCGCGCCGGCGGCGGCCAGCACCCCGCCGATGCGCCGGGCCAGGTCCAGCCGGGTCGCCGCCAGCAGCCGCGCGCCGCAGGTGGCATAGGCGCCGGCCAGGTCGCTCGCTTCGCCCACGTCCAGCCCGGCCGGCAGCACCACCGCGAGGGTGCCGCCGGCGATGCTGGCCAGCGCCGCGATTTCGTCGCGCTGGGCGGGGTCGAACGGGTCGCTGCCGGGCATGTCGATCAGCACCGGCGCGCCCGCTTCCCGCCGGGCGAGCGCCCGGGAAAGCGCCGCCGGTGCGCTCGCCACCAGCAGTTGCAGCCCGAGCAGGCGGGTGAAGGCGGCCAGTTGTTCGGCCGCGCCGGCGCGCTTGCCGTCGGCGGTGACCACCAGCGGCGCGGTGCCGGCCATCACCAGCCGCGCCGCGAGCCGTGCCACCGTGAGCGTCTTGCCCGCGCCCGGAGGGCCGACCACCAGCAGCGGCGGCGCGGCCTCGCGCAGCACCAGTTTCTCGAAGCGCAGCACCGCCGACAGGGCGAACGCCAGCGGCCCCGCCTCCAGCCGCCTTGCCAGCCCGGCCGGCACGCCGTGCCAGCCGAGGGCGGTGGCGCGGCGGGGATCGAGCGCCGGCGGCGGGGCAGGCTCGTCGTCCCGCTCCAGCGCGGCAGTCACCTCGACGCCGCCCTGGATGCGGCGGGAGGACAGGATCAGGGCGTCGGCGCCCAGATCGGCGCGGACCTGCGCGATCGCGGCGGCGTTGTCGGCGGCCCGGTACAGTTTCAGGCGCATGGGGAGAGCCGGGGCGCTGCCCCGGACCCCGCCAGGGGCGTCGCCCCTGGACCCCACCAGGGGCATACGCCCCTGGACCCGTTACTTTTCATATCGTCCCAACCGTACGAATTCGCACGCGCGGGAATATTTCCGCCTGTGCCAGCACCGGCGTGGCCGGCCGGATGCGCTCGACGATGGCCCGCACATGGAAACGAATGCCGCCGCTGGTCAGCAGCACCGGCGCCTCGCCGGCGCGGGTGGCCTGGTCGAACACCGCCCGCAGCGCCTGCATGAACTCGCTGAGTCGGGACGGCGCCATGGCCAGTTGCCGGTCCTCCGGCGGGCCGACCAGCGATTCGGCGAAGGCCGCCTCCCAGTCCGGGCTGAGCGTCACCAGCGGGATGTAGCCGGCGCCACCGACATGGGCGTCGCTGATCTGGCGCGCCAGTCTTGCCCGCACATGGCCGACGATGGACGGGATGGCGCGGGCGCCGCCGGAGCAGGCTTCCTGGATGCCCTCCAGGATGGTCGGCAGGTCGCGGATGGAAATGCGTTCGGCCAGCAGCATCTGCAGCACCCGCTGCACGCCGCCCACGGTGATCTGCGCCGGGATCAGCTCGGCCACCAGCTTCTGCTGCTCGCGCGGCAACTCGTCGAGCAATTTCTGCGTCTCGGCGAAGGAAAGCAGTTCGGCCATGGTCTGGCGCACGATCTCGGTCAGGTGGGTCGCCAGCACGCTCGGCGGGTCCACCACCGTGCAGCCACGGAACACCGCCTCCTCGCGCAGTGTCGGATCGATCCACAGCGCCGGCAGCCCGAACGCAGGCTCGACGGTGCGTTCCCCGGCCAGGACGGGCATGCCGCCGGCCGGGTCCATCGCCAGCATCAGGCCGGGGCGGATTTCGCCCTGCCCGGCCTCGATTTCCTTGATGCGGACCGAGTAGCCGTCCGGCTTCAGCTGCATGTTGTCCTGGATGCGCACCGGCGGCAGCACGAACCCCATCTCGCCGGCAATGGCGCGGCGCAGCGCCTTGATCTGCTCGGTCAGCCGCGGCTGCTCACCGCCGGCCAGGCCGAGCAGCCCGATCCCGAGCTCGAGCCGGATCATGTCCATGCGAAGCGTCTCGCTGATCGGCGGATCGGCGGGCATGGCGGTGGGCGGCGGCGCGGCGGCGGCGGATTCCTCGCCCGGCGGGTGCTGGTGGCGCAGATACGCGGCCGTGCCGGCAAGTCCGGCCAGCACCAGGAAGGGCAGCGCCGGCAACCCCGGCATCAGTGCCAGCACCGCCGCCGCCCCGCCGGCCAGCGCCAGCGGCTTGGGGTTGCCGCCGAGCTGGCGCATCAGCGCCACGTCCGCCGTGCCCTCCATGCCGCCCTTGGTCACCACGATGCCGGCAGCGGTGGAGACCAGCAGGGCGGGAATCTGCGACACCAGCCCGTCGCCGACGGTCAGCGTGGTGAAGGTGGCGGCGGCATCGGCGAACGGCATGCCGTGGCGCACCAGACCGATCGCCAGACCGCCGAGGATGTTGATGAAGGTGATCAGCAGGGCGGCGATGGCATCGCCGCGGACGAATTTCGCCGCGCCGTCCATGGCGCCGTAGAAGCCGCTTTCCTCCTGCAACTCGCGCCGCCGGGCGCGCGCGACCACCTCGTCGATCGCGCCGGACGACAGTTCGGCGTCGATCGCCATCTGCTTGCCGGGCATGGCATCCAGGCTGAACCGCGCCGCCACCTCGGCGATGCGGCCGGACCCCTTGGTGATGACCATGAAGTTCACCACCAGCAGGATGGCGAACAGGATCAGGCCGATCACCACGTCGCCACCCATCAGAAAGCCGCCGAACGCCTGCACCACATGGCCGGCGGCCGACGGACCTTCATTGCCGCGCGACAGGATCAGCCGGGTGGTGGCGACGTTCAGCGACAGCCGCAGCAGCGTGGTCAGCAGCAGCAGGGTGGGAAAGCTGGTGAAGTCGAGCGGCCGGCGCAGGAACAGCGCCACCATCAGCACCAGCACCGATGACGTGATCGACAGCGCCAGGCCGAGGTCGAGCACCAGCGTGGGCAACGGCAGGATCAGCACCGACAGCAGCGCCACCACGCCGACCGCCAGCCATACGTCGGTGCCCGGCGCCTGCAGGCGCAGTTTGGCGGCAAGCCCGGTCAGTGGAATGGGCATGCTGCCCGACACGGCGGATCAGGCCTGCAGGCCGGACAGCGGCACCGCGATACCGGCCGGCGGCGGCGTGACCGCAAGGCCTTGCGAGGCGTAGTCGCGCAGCTTGTTGCGCAGGGCACGGATGGAAATGCCCAGGATGGTGGCGGCGTGCGTGCGGTTGCCCAGGGTGTGCGACAGGGTCTCCAGGATCAGGTCGCGCTCGACATCGTCCATCCGGCGCCCGACCAGCCCGGCCACGCCCTCGCCGGTCGCCATGCCGGAGGCAACGGCGCCCGCCATGGCGACCGGCCCGCCCGGTGCCAGTTCGATGGCATCGGTGTCGATCACATCGCCGCCCGCCAGCAGCACGGCGCGGTGAATGGTGTTTTCCAGTTCGCGCACATTGCCGCGCCAGCCATGCCCGGTCAGCCGGCGCAGCGCCTCGGCGGTCAGCAGACGCAGCGGCAGCCCGTTCACCTCGGCGTAGCGGCGGGCGAAATGCTCGGCCAGCGGGGCGATGTCGCCCGGCCGCTCGCGCAGCGACGGAATACGCAGCGACACCACGTTCAGGCGGAAATACAGGTCTTCGCGGAAGGTGCCGCGCGCCACTTCGACCGGCAGGTCGCGATTGCTGGTGGCCAGGATGCGCACGTTCACCCGCACCGGCGCGTTGCCGCCCACCCGGTCGATCTCGCGCTCCTGCAGCGCGCGCAGCAGCTTGGCCTGCAGGCGCAGTTCCATCTCGCTGACCTCGTCCAGCAGCAGCGTGCCGCCGTCCGCGGCTTCGAATTTGCCGACCCGCCGGGCCAGCGCGCCGGAGAAGGCGCCCTTCTCGTGGCCGAACAGTTCGGATTCGAGAAGGTTCTCCGGGATCGCAGCGCAGTTCAGCGCCACGAACGGACCGGCGGCGCGGCGCGAGCGGCGATGAATGTGCCGCGCCAGCACTTCCTTGCCGGTGCCGCTGTCGCCGGTGATCAGCACCGAGGCCTCCGCCGCCGCCACCTGCTCGGCGCGGCGCAGGGCGGCCAGCATCACCGGGTCGCGCGCCACCAGCGCGTGGCTCTCGCCGCTGGCGGCCTGCAGAATGGCCGCGATCAGTTCGGGGTCGGGCGGCAGCGGCAGGAACTCGCGGGCACCGGCCCGGATCGCCCGCACCACCCTTTCGGGGTCGGGGTTCACCCCGCAGGCCACCACCGGAACCGCCATGCGCTCGGCGGCCAGCGCCGCCACCAGCCCGGGAACATCGTGCGCCAGGTCGCACAGCACGAGGTCGAACCGTGCATCGGCGCGCAGTCTTGCCAGGCCGGCCTGCGGATCGTCGGCCTGGTCCAGCCGCGCCCCGCGCGCCATGGCCATGCGCGCGGCCTGGCCGAGTTCGGCGCCGAGCGATCCGATGATGAGCACACGCATCCCCTGGTTCTCCTCAGGGCCGCTGGTCGCTTTTGACGATTTCGGTCATCGTTACGCCGAGCCGGTTGTCATCCACCATCACCACCTCGCCGCGCGCCACCAGCCGGTTGTTGACGTAGATGTCGATCGCCTCGCCGAGCTTGCGGTCCAGCTCGACCACCGCGCCGCGGCCGAGCTTGAGAAGCTGGCTGACCTGCATGGTTGCCTTGCCCAGCACCGCGCTGACGGTGACCGGGATGTCATAGACCGCTTCCAGGTCACGCGCGGTGCGCGGGCCGGTCGGCTCGGGCGCCGGCGCGTTGGCGTCGCCGAGTTCGGTGAGGTCCATGTTGTCGGACATACTTTTTCCTTTGGGATCAGGCAGCCACGGCGCCGAATGACGGCAGATCGGGCGCTGCCGGGTCGGCGGCGGGCAGCAGGTCGAGTGGCGCCAGTGCCTCGGCAACCTCGCGCCACAGCGCCGCGGCGTCGCGCACCGCCGCGCCGTCCTGCCAGGTGATGCGCGCATCGCCGGGGGCCACCGCATCGGTCGGCACCAGCGCCACGCGGCCGTGCAGTTCGGGGTCGAGCCGGGCGAGTTCCTGCTCGACCGCGCGCGCGACATGCGGGCTGACGCGGATGGTCACGCGCGGTTCGCGCGCCAGCGCCGGCAGCACGGCCCGGGTCAGCGCCGCCACCTCGGCGGCGCCGTGGCGGGCGCAGGATGCCGGCAGCACGATCGCCAGCGTGCCCAGCAGCAGCCGCGCCAGCGCGTCGGCCTGCTCCTCGGCGATGCGCGCCGCTTCGGTTCGGGCACCGTCGAGCCGGGTGGCGATGGTGCTGAGCATCTGCCGCGTCACCTCGGCACGGTCGGCCGCGGCCTGCGCGAGGCCGGTGCGGTGGCCCTCGGCATAGGCATCGGCGCGCGCCGCGGCGATGTCCGCCTCGGTGATCGCCGGCGGTGGCGGAGGCGGGGGCGGAGACGGCGTTTCCTCGGGCGGGTCGTCGAGCACGGTGATGCCGGGCGGGGCGTCGAAATCCTCGGCGAACAGGATGGCCGGGCGGCGCGCGCGGCTGCCGGCAGCCCGGGCGGTGCCGGCGCGGGCTGCGAACACGCCGGATTCGAACGCGCCGGCTGCAAGGGGGGACGTGTCCATGTCAGTACACCAGCTCCTCGTCCTTGTTCTCGCCGATCTCGATCTGGCCCTGCGATGCCAGTTCCTTGGCCAGGGCGACGATGGCGGCCTGGGCCTCGTCCACATCACGCAGCTTCACCGGGCCCAGCTGGTCGATTTCCTCGCGCAGCATCTTGCCGGCGCGCTCGGAGAGGTTGGCGAAGAACAGTTCGCGCAGCTTGTCCGACGAGCCTTTCAGCGCCAGCGGCAGCTTGTCCTTCTCGATCGCGCGCAGCAGCGTCTGGATGGCCGGGCCGGCCAGGCGCTGCAGGTCGTCGAAGGTGAACATCAGCGACTTGATGCGCTCGGCCGCCTCGCGGTTGCGTTCCTCCAGCGCCGCGAGGAACCGTGTTTCAGCCTGGCGGTCGAGATTGTTGAAGATCTCCGCCATCATCTCGTGCGCATCGCGCCGCGTGCTGCGCGCCAGATTGGACATGAACTCGGCGCGCAGCGTGCGCTCGACACCGTCGAGCACATCCTTCTGCACGCTCTCCATGCGCAGCATGCGCATCACCACTTCCATGGCGAAGCTGTCGGGCAGCAGCGACAGCACGCGCGCCGCATGCTCGGGCCTGACCTTCGACAGCACCACGGCGACGGTCTGCGGGTATTCGTTCTTGAGGTAGTTCGCCAGCACCGCTTCATGCACGTTGCCGAGCTTGTCCCACATCGTGCGCCCGGCCGGGCCGCGGATTTCCTCCATGATCTGGGCGACGCGGTCGCGCGGCATGGATTTCAGCAGCAGCCGTTCGGTGTTCTCGTAGCTGCCCACCAGGCTGCCGGCGCCGCCCAGGCTCTCGGAAAAATCCAGACAGAGCCGCTCGACGATTTCCGAGCGCACCGGCCCGAGCAGCGCCATGGCGCCCGAGATCTCCTTGATCTCGTCCTCGTGCATCAGGCCGAACAGGCGCGCGCACTGATCCTCGCCGAGGGCGAGCATCAGCACCGCCGCCTTCTGCGGACCGCTCAGCGCGCGATAGTCGTCGGGGACGCGGGGCATTACGACCGCTCCTGCTGCATCCAGGCGCGCAGGATCGACAGGGTTTCATCGGGATGCCGGTCGACCAGCTCCCCCAGCCGGCGGATCGAGGAGGCGCGCAACTGGCCCTCGATGTTGGCAACCTGCACCATGCTCTCATCCTCCAGCGCGCCGGCCGCGCCGCCGAGCATCGCCAATTCGCCGGTGGCCGGATCGCGGGTGCCGAGCAGCGGGCTGGTGTCGGCCCCGGCGAGCCCGCCACCGGCCAGCGCCGCCGCGCCGGCCGCCCCGGGCAGGGCGGCGAGCGCCGCCATCGGCGCGGTCAGGCGCAGCACCATAGGCCGCAGCACCAGCAGCAGTGCCGCCACCGCGACCGCGCCGAGCAGCGCGGTCTGCGCCAGCCGCATCAGGTCGCCGCGTTCGAACGGCAGCCCGAACAGGCCGCGCGCCTCGGCCCCGGCGCTGTCCGGATCGACGGCGAAGCGCATGTTCACCACCTCGACGTGGTCGCCGCGCTTCTCGTCGAAGCCGATGGCGCTGCGCACCAGGCGGGCGATGCGTTCCAGCTCCTCGGCGGTGCGCGGCCGCCACGCGAAGGCGCCGTCCGGGCCTTTCTCCTCGGCGCCATCGATCAGCACGGCGAGACTCAGCCGGCGGATCTGCGGCTGCTCGCGCACCAGGGTGCGCACCGTCTTGCTGATTTCGTAGTTGGTGGTTTCCTCCTGCTTCTGCTCCTGGCTGCCGGCGCCCTCGCGGCCGGCATCGGCATTCGGCAGGTTGTTCTGCACCGTGACGGTGGTGGCCGCTTCGGTGCTGCGGCTGTTGCCGTTCACCGACTGGGTGCTGCGCACCACCTGCCCGTCGGGGTCGTAGCGTTCCTGGGTCTCGCGCACCTGGTCGAAATCCATCTCCACCGTCGCCTCGGCGCGCACCCGGCCGGGGCCGAGGCTGCGCTCCAGCATCTCCTCGACGGCGCGGGCGACCCGCAATTCGGTGGCGCGGCGCAGCTCCTCGGTGGATTGCACGGCGGCGCCGGGTCCGGCCGGAATGCCGGCGCGTGACAGCACGTTGCCACGGCTGTCGATGATGGCGATGTTCTGCGGTCGCAGGCCGGGCACGGCCGAGGACACCAGGTTCAGGATTGCCTGCACGCCCTCATTGTCCATGCGCGCCGCGCCGGCCATGGTCAGCAGCACCGAGGCCTGCGCGTCCTGCCGCTCGCGGGCGAACGGCTCGCGCTTCGGCAGCACCAGATGCACCCGCACCGCGCGCACCCCGGCGATGCCGCGGATGGTGCGCGCCAGTTCGCCTTCCAGCGCACGCGACTGGTTCAGTTCCTGCTGGAACTGATTGGCGGTCAGGCCGTCGCCACGGTCAAAGATTTCGTAGCCGATAGAGCCGCCGGTCGGCAGCCCTTCCTTGGCCAGCAGCAGGCGCAGCCGCGGCACCTGATCGGCCGGCACCATGATCTGCCCGCCGCCGCCGGCGAGCTGGTGCGGCACGTGCTGACGCTCCAGCAGGTCGACCACCTGGCCGGCCTCGCGCGCATCGAGGTCGGCATAGAGCAGCGCCATGTGGTCGGTGGGGCTGCGCAGCATGAGCAGCGCCAGCAGCCCGAGCATGCCGGCGGCGACCGCCCCCATGGCGACGAGCCGCCCGGCGCCAAGCGCCCGCAGCCCTTCCAGCAGCCCGTTCATCGGCGCGGCCCGTGCGGTATGCCCGCGCGGCGCGGACGGAGGCGGAGGTCTGGCGCGGCGAGGTGGGAGGTTCCCATGGTGACCCGGCTCGTGCTGCCCGGCCTTCTGCCGGGTGCGCCAACCTCGCGCTGCCGTGGTTACGCTCCGGTTAACCGGGCGGCATTTTCTGCCGCCCCCCCCGCGCCCGGCGATGCGCGCGACGGGGATGTTGCCGCGTGGTGCGGCGGGGCGCTGTGACATCAAGCCGGAACTGTCAATGCAGAGGGTCAAAAAACGCGTCCGGGACGGTATCATATTGCAACGCGGCGATGCTAAGATGCCGCCGTGCCAAAGGCTGACCAAGACCAAACCAGGGGGCAGGCAATGACGTCGATGCGCGCCCGGCCGCTCTCCCTGTTGCGGGGAGCGGAGCCCTGCGCCTCATGCGGGGCGCGCAGTTCCAGCGTCTGCGCCGCCATCGAGCCGAAGGACCTCGATCGCCTGGCCGCCCTCGCGGTGCCCCAGCCGGTGCTCGCCGGGCGCAGCTTCATCACCGAGGGCGACCCGGCCGAGCACTTCTTCAACGTCACCGCCGGTACGGCAAAGCTGTTCAAGCTGCTGCCGGACGGGCGGCGGCAGGTGACCGGTTTCGCCTCCGCCGGCACGTTCCTCGGCCTCGCCGTGTCGTCCAGCTACGCGTTCAGCGCCGAGGCGGTCGAGCCCAGCCAGGTCTGCCGCTTCTCCCGCACCCGCCTGCGCCACCTGCTCGACGATTTTCCCGCCATGGAGCGGCGGCTGCTGGACGTTGCCTCCAACGAGCTGGTGGCGGCGCAGGAGCAGATGCTGCTGCTCGGCCGCAAGACGGCGCGCGAGCGGGTCGCCTCATTTCTGCTGGCCCGGCAATCCTGCGCCGCCGGCTGCGGCGCCCCGGTGGGCGGCGGCGGGCGGGTGCTGCTGCCGATGGCACGGACCGACATCGCCGACTACCTGGGCCTGACCGTCGAGACGGTCAGCCGCACCATGACGCGGCTGCGCACCGAGCGGCTGATCGACATGCCCTCGCCCACCGAGATCGTGCTGCGCAACCGCGACAAGCTGACGGAACTGGCGGCCGGGCTGACGTGAGCACCCGATGTGCCGGCACCCGATCCGCCCGGCCCCCCATCCGCCTGGCCGTTGACGGCACGGCAACGGCGGCGCACCTACGAAACCGGCCGCTCGGTTGGGGAGAAGCGTGAATGACGGTGGGTGCGATGGCAGACGAGGCGCTGGCGCACGGCTTCGACCTGAGGTCCCTGTCCCCTGGCTTTCTCAATGACCCCTACCCGACCTACCACGCGCTGCGCACCCACGACCCGGTGCGCCGCATGCCGGACGGCTCGCTGTTTCTGACCCGCTACGACGATCTCGTCACGGTCTACCGGAACACGAAACTGTTCAGCAGCGACAAGCGCGCCGAGTTCGGCCCGAAATTCGGCCCCGGCACGCCGCTGTATCAGCATCATACCGGCAGTGTGGTGTTCAGCGATCCGCCCCGGCACACCCGCGTGCGCCGCCTGCTCACCGGCGCGCTGTCGCAGCGGGCGCTGGCCGACACCGAGCCGGCGCTGATCGAGCTGGTGGACGCGTTGCTCGACCGCGCCGCCGGGCTCGGCCGCTTCGACCTGATCGAGGACTACGCCGCGCTGATTCCGGTGGAAGTCATCGGCAACCTGCTCGGCGTGCCGCGCGAGCGCCGCGAGCCGCTGCGCGCCTGGTCGCTCGCCATCCTCGGCGCGCTGGAGCCGGTGCAGACGCCCGCGCAGCTGCAGCGCGGCACCGAGGCGCTGCTGGCGTTCCGCCCCTTCATGCAGGAGTTGATCGAGGACCGCCGGCGCAATCCCGGCGACCCCTGGCGGGACACGCTGACCCGGCTGATCAAGGGGGAGGGCGCCGACCGGATGACCGAGGACGAGCTCATCGAGAACTGCATTTTTCTCCTCAATGCCGGCCACGACACCACCAGCGGCTTCATCGGCAACGCGCTGACCACCCTGCTCGACTGGCCCGACCAGCGGGCCAGGCTGCTGGAGGACCACTCACTTATCCGCATGGGGCTGGAGGAGTTCCTGCGCTTCGAAAGCGGCAACCAGTTCGGCAGCCGTGTCAGCACCGGCACCGGCGAGATCGGCGGGGTCGCCTTCGGCCCCGGCCAGCAGATCACGCTGTGCATCGGCGCCGCCAA
The DNA here is from genome assembly GCA_903907955.1 of uncultured Acetobacteraceae bacterium. Taxonomy (GTDB): domain Bacteria; phylum Pseudomonadota; class Alphaproteobacteria; order Acetobacterales; family Acetobacteraceae; genus Rhodovastum. Next base: position 12,423 of record CAIVPZ010000039.1, read on the forward strand.
CCGCGACCCGGCCGCCTTCGAGGAGCCCGACCGGCTTGATCTCGCCCGCTGGCCGAACCGGCACATGGCCTTCGGCTACGGCGTGCATCTGTGCGCCGGGCTGTCGCTGGCGCGGCTGGAGGGGCGGGTGGCGATCGGCCGGTTTCTCGAACGTTTCCCGGGCTACCGCATCGACGGCCCGGTGGTGCGCGGCGGGCGGGCGCGGGTCCGCGGCTTTCTGTCCGTGCCGGTAGCAGTTGAGTGAGCATCGTTCTATAGGTTACGGCCAATACCAATATGCCGGGGGGACAGGAGGAAACGCCGATGATGCTGGTCCGGACCGCCGCCTCGCACGCCCTCCTGCCGGGCTTCCTCCACGCGTTCGCCATGACCTGCACGCAGCTGCAGGCCGGCTGTGATTCCCGCTGGAACGGACTGCGAAAGCATTTTCACCCATGACCGACCATACCCATGACGCGAAACGGCGAAGCTGGGTCGTGTCCGCCAACGGCCACCCCGACTTCCCGGTGCAGAACCTGCCTTTCGGGGTGTTCGCACTGCACGCCGAGCGTCCGCGCGGCGGCGTCGCCATCGGCGACGAGATCCTGGACCTCCCGGCGGCGCTGGAGGCGGGCCTGCTCGACGGCGCGGTGCAGGATGCCGCCGAGGCTGCCGCCCGGCCGACGCTCAACCGGTTCCTCGATCTCGGCGCCGGCCCGCGCGCGGCGCTGCGCGAGCGGCTGTTCGAGATCCTGTCCGATGAGGCGACCGCGCCGGTGCGCGCTCGGGTGCCGCGCCTGCTGCACCGCGCCGCCGACTGCACCCTGCACCTGCCGGCCGCGATCGGCGACTTCACCGATTTCTTCGCCAGCATCCAGCATGCCACCAACAGCGGCCAGTTGCTGCGGCCCGACACCCCGCTGCCGCCGAACTACAAATACCAGCCGATCGCCTATCACAGCCGGTCGTCCTCGGTGCGTCCGTCGGGCACCCCGTTGCAGCGCCCCAACGGCCTGCGCAAGCCGGCGGGGGATTCGGTGCCCGGCTTCGGCCCCACCCGCGCCCTCGACTACGAGATGGAACTCGGCGTCTGGATCGGCCCCGGCAACGGGCTCGGCGAAACCATCCCGATCGCCGAGGCGCACGCCCACATCGCCGGGTTCTGCCTGGTGAACGACTGGTCGGCGCGCGACATCCAGGCATGGGAATGCCAGCCGCTGGGGCCGTTCCTGGCGAAGAATTTCCTTACCTCCATTTCGCCCTGGATCGTCACCACCGAGGCGCTGCGTCCGTTCCGCGTGCCGCAGGCGCCGCGGCCGGCCGGCGACCCGGCGCCGCCGCACCATCTGTGGTGCGAATTCGACCAGACCCATGGCGGGCTGGCGGTGGAACTGGAGGTGCTGCTGTCCACCCGGGTGATGCGCGCCCGCGGCGTGCCGGCGCAGCGCCTGTCGCGGGCCAGCACGCGCCACCTCTACTGGACCGTCGCCCAGATGGTGGCGCACCACACCAGCGGCGGCTGCAACCTCGCCCCCGGCGACCTGTTCGGCTCGGGCACCGTCTCCGCACCCGAACCCGAGGGCTGGGGCAGCCTGCTGGAGCTCAGCCGCGGCGGCCGGACGCCGGTGCATCTCGCTTCCGGCGAGACCCGCAGCTTCCTGGAGGATGGCGACGAGGTGATCTTCCGCGCCCGCGCCGCACGCGACGGCTTCGCGCCGATCGGCTTTGGCGAGTGCCGCGGCATGGTGGTGATGCCGCACTGAGAGTCCGTCCGGGATCATTTGTGGCTCATCCTGGGTTTCGGCTCAGCCATCCCCTCATTTTTCCAAGCCAGATTTCAACAGGTTACGGACGATCCCGGTAACCGGGGCAAAACCCCGGGCGAACACAGAACGGAAGCGGGTCAATCCGGGTTCGACGGCCAAAAAATGGCGGATTTCTGCGGCGGCCGTTCCGCAGGCGGACGCATGCTGCACCTGCTTACCCGGGGTTTTGCCC
>CAIVPZ010000040.1 GCA_903907955.1 uncultured Acetobacteraceae bacterium
GCTCAGCACCGACGAGAAGACCAGCATCCAGGCCAGACGGCGCAAGCATCTCTCGTTGCCTCCCGCCCCTGGACGTCCGGTTTACGTTGAGCATGAATATGCGCGCACCGGTGCGTTGGCCTATCTCGCTGCCTGGGACGCGCATCGCGCCAAGTTGTTTGGCCGCTGCGAGCGCACAGTCTCTGCCATGATGCCATTTGACGCGGGCTTTTCCGCCGTCTTCGATAGTCTGAAAATCGCCTCGGATGCTGTCGGCCTTCGATGCCGCCGCGCTGACGATATATGGGAAAACGCCTCAATCATTGCCGATATCGTTAGCCTTATCGACAGGTCACGCGTCGTTATATGTGATTGCACTGGTAGAAATCCGAATGTGTTTTACGAGATTGGCATAGCTCACACTTTGGGGCGCGAGGTTATATTGATCACTCAAGCTGAGGCCGATATCCCTTTCGATCTGCGTCACCTTCGCTATGTGAAATACCTCAACAATTCCGAGGGCCGCGCCGCTCTAAGCACAACCCTACAGGCGAGACTTACGACGCTGCTGAGCAATCCATAGATTTGCTGTGCACCTAATTTCCGCGACGGAAAAGCCCTTAGATTCCAACGCGCCGTTTTTGGTTCAAAAGTCTTGAGTTCCGAAACAATCCCAGCAAGCGTAGGGCGGATAAGCGCAGCGATTATCCGCCAACGCAAGCCTCAACGGCATTGGCATCGAGGAGTAACCCGCTCATCCCGCCGTTCCCGAGGGCATGGGAATAAGGAGTGCCTATTGGAGAGCGGTGTTATCGGGGCGGCTTGCGATGGCGGATGGCGCTTCGCTTATCCGCCCTACAATCCAAACAGCCGCTCCCCACCCTTTGCGGGCATTCAAACCCCCGACACCACCCGAAAGGCCGGAGGGGCTGCGCCCAGGACTTCCTGAACGAATGGGGTCAAGGGGTCCCCTGACCCCTTGCGGGTCCAGGGCAGCGCCCTGGCCTTGGCTTCGCTTGCTTGCCTAAGCCTGCTTCAACTCAATCAGACTCTGTCGTATCTTTCGCCCACGCAGAATCCGATCCTCGATATACTCCGTATCCCCCCAGCGCACCGCGCGGGCCATTGCCTGGGCGTCCTCGGTGAAGCGCGCCAGCATTTCCAGCAGCGCTTCCCGGTTGTTGAGGAAAATATCCCGCCACATCGCCGGGTCGGATGCCGCGATACGGGTAAAGTCGCGGAAACCCGAGGCGGCGAACTGCAGCACTTCCTGCCGGGTTTCGCCTTCCAGGTCGTCGGCGGTGCCGCAGATGGTGAAGGCGATCAGATGCGGCAGGTGGCTGACGATCGCCAGCACCCGGTCGTGGTGCGCCGGCTCCATGCCCGACACCATGGAGCCGCAGCGCCGCCAGAACTCGGCCATCCGCTCCACCGCCTCCGCATCGGTGCCCGGCGGCGGCGTCAGCAGGCACCAGCGGCCCTCGAACAGGCTGGCGAAACCGGCATCCGGCCCGGAATATTCGGTGCCCGCCAAAGGGTGCCCCGGCACGAAATGCACCCCCTCCGGCACCAGCGGGCCGACATCGCGGATCACCGACTGCTTGGTGGAGCCGACATCGGTCAGGATGCAGCCCGGCGCCAGATGCGGCGCGATCGCCTCGGCAAGCTGCGCATAGCTGCCCACCGGCGCGCACAGCATGACGCAGTCCGCACCCTCGACGGCGCGCGCCGGGTCGATCTCGGTGCGATCGGCGATGCCGAGGTCGCGCACCCGCGCCAGCGTCGCCTCGCTGCGCGCGTTCGCCACCACTTCGCCCGCCAGTCCGCCGCGCTCGCGCGCCGCCCGTGCCACCGAGCTGCCGATCAGCCCGACGCCGAGCAGTGCCAGGCGGCGGAACAGCGGCTCAGCCATCCGTTTCGCCGTCGTCGCGGTGGGCCGACATGAAGGTGGCCAGGGTGTCGGCCACCACGGTGCACTCATCGGCGGTGCCGACGGTGATGCGCAGGCAGTGCGGCAGGTCGTAGGCCGCCATGCCGCGCACGATGATGCCGCGCCCGCGCAGGAAGGCGTCCGCCCGCCTGGCCCGCGCCGCGGTGACGAAATCGGCCAGGATGAAATTGCAGTGGCTTGGCCACACCTTGATGCCCAGCGCTTCCAGCGCCGCCGACAGCCGGGTCCGCCATTCGACGTTGTGGGCGACGCTGCGCTCCACCCAGCCCGGCTCGGCCAGTGCGGCCACCGCGGCGGCCTGGGCGGCGAGGTTGACGTTGAACACGCCGCGCACCCGGTTGATGACGTCGATCACCGCCGGCGGCCCATAGGCCCAGCCCACCCGCATGCCGCCCATGCCGAACATCTTGCTGAAGGTGCGCAGCATGATGGTGTTCTCGCCGGCTTCGACCAGCGCCGTGCCGGGGTCGTAGCCCGGTTCGGTGACGTATTCGGCATAGGCCGCGTCCACCACCAGCAGCACTTCGGGCGGCAGTTCGCGGCGCAGGCGCTCCAGCTCGTCCATCGCCAGCAGGCTGCCGGTCGGGTTGTTCGGGTTGGCGATGAACACGATGCGCGTGGCCGGCGAAACCGCCGCCAGGATATTGTCCACATCCGCGGTCAGGTTGCGTTCCGGCACCTTCAGCACCCGGCAGCCGGCATAGGTGCCGGCGATCTGGTACATGGTGAAGCCGTGCATCGTCATGATGAGGTCCGCACCCGGGCCGCCATAGATATGGCAGATGTGCTGGATCAGCTCGTCCGAGCCGGTGCCGCAGACGATGCGCTCCGGGTCGAGGCCGAACCGGGCGCCGATCGCCTGCCGCAACGCCGCCGAGCCGCCGTCGGGATAGCGGTGAATATCGGCGGCAACCTGGCGGAAGGCTTCCTGCGCGGCCTCCGGCGGGCCGAACGCGCCTTCGTTGGACGACAGCTTGAGGATGCGGTTGACCCCCTGCACCTTCGCCTCGCCGGCGACATAGGCCTGGATGTTGAGGATCTCCGGGCGCGGCGCCGGTGCGGTCATGCGGTTTCCCCCTCCACGGGTAGAGCGTAGGCGCCCAGCACCACCGGCCGACGCAGCACATCGGTCAGCGCGGCCAGGCGCGGGTCGTCCTCGGTCACGAAGCCGTCCACATCCACCAGCGCCTGCGCCACCGGCACGCGCGGGTCGCGCAGCAGCAGCGTCTGGCCCTGGCGGAACCCGGCCGCGCCGAGGGCGGCGGACAGGCGCGCCCGGCTCTGCCCGGGCGGCAGTTCGAGGGTGATGAGCGAGCGGTCGGCGCCGCTCGGGTCGGGCGCCACCGCGGCCACCACCAGCGCGTGCGCACGCGGCGCGCCTTCGGTCCGCGGCCCCCAGAACGGCAGCCGCGCCACCACATGGATGCGCGGATCGGCCCGGTGCAGCAGCGACGTCCACCAGGGATGCGCTTCCTCCTCGGCCGGCAGCGGCAGCACGGCGGCCGTCGCGGTGCCGGCGCCCAGCTCGGCGATCGCCTGCGCCGGGCTGTGATAGATGCGCAACGGCGTGAGCGCGCCGAAATGCTCGCGGGCGCATTGGGCAAAGCCGCTGCCCGGCTCGGCCTCGCAGACGCTGATGGCGTACGGACCCTGCATCGCGGTGGTCGCCGCCAGCACCTCGCGCCACACCCGCACGACGGCGCGGCGCGGCAGGGGACCGTGGTGGCGATCCAGCAGGCGGCGCAGGATGCCGGCCTCACGGCCGGGACGCAGCGCCACCCGCCCCTTGCCGCCCTGGGCGATCACCCGCGCCACCACGTCGGCCCGCGCCATCAACAGGTCGTGGATGGCATCGTCCAGCCGATCGATCTCCGCGCGCAGGCCGGTGAGGGCGGCGGCGGGGGCGTCGGTCGGATCAGCCTGGGTCGGGCGGGGGGCGTTCGGGGCTGTGCTGGTCATTCTGGCGGCGCGTTTCGGGCCGGTTGAAATAGCGGATGCGCGGCCCCGTGCATAGGCGGCGGGCCGCGCGTCGCTGTTGCAGCCGGCCGGGCGCCGCCGTATGCCATGCCGTCATGGATTCGGCCCCGCCCCCCACCGACCACCAGCACATTGTCTTCACCGACGGCCTCGCGCTCGAGTGCGGCGTGACGCTGCAGCGGCTGGTGGTGGCCTATCGCACCTACGGTCGGCTCAACGCCGAACGGTCCAACGCCGTGCTGGTCTGCCATGCGCTGACCGGGGACCAGTACGCCGCTGAGACCAACCCGGTCACCGGCAAGCCGGGCTGGTGGGACACGGTGGTCGGCCCCGGGCGGCCGATCGACACCGACCGGCTGTTCGTGATCTGCGCCAACGTGCTCGGCGGCTGCATGGGGTCCACCGGGCCGCGCAGTCCGCGCGACGACGATGCAGGCACCCCCTGGGGCACCGACTTCCCGCCGGTGACCATCCGCGACATGGTGCGGGCGCAGAAGCGGCTGGTCGACCATCTGGGCATCCGCCGCCTGTTCGCCGTCATCGGCGGCTCGATGGGCGGCATGCAGGCGCTGGACTGGGCCGCCGCCTACCCCGAGGCGGTGTTCGCCGCCGTGCCGATCGCCACCGCCGCCCACCATTCCGCCCAGAACATCGCCTTCCACGAAGTCGGCCGCCAGGCCATCTTCGCCGACCCGGACTGGCAGGACGGGCGCTACTGGGAAACCGACAAGGTGCCGGCGCGCGGCCTGGCCGTGGCACGCATGGCCGCCCACATCACCTACCTGTCGGAACAGGCGCTGACCCGCAAGTTCGGCCGGCGCCTGCGCGCCGGACCCACCGGCGGGCTGTCGCTGTTCGGCGACATCTTCGAGGTGGAAAGCTACCTGCAATACCAGGGCAGCACCTTCGTGCGCCGCTTCGATGCCAATTCCTACCTGACCATCACCCGCGCCATGGATTTCTTCGACCTCGCCGCCGAATACGGCGGCGACCTCTCGAAAGCCTTCGCCGGCACCCGCACACGGTTCTGCCTGGTCAGCTTCAGCAGCGACTGGCTGTTCCCCACCACCGAAAGCCGGGCCGTCGCACGCGCCCTGAACCGCGCCGCCGCCAATGTCAGCTTCGTCGAAATCAACTCCGACAAAGGCCACGACGCCTTCCTGCTCGACGAACCCGACTTCCACCGTACGCTGGCCGGCTTCCTCGCCGGCTGCGCCGAACATGCGGGGTTGCCTTCATGAGGCGGCGTTCGGAAAGGAAGGCCAGGGCTCTGCCCTGGACCCGCCAAGGGGCAGTGGCCCCTTGGAACCCATTACTTTTCGAGGGTCTTGGGATAGAGGGGGTGAGGAGATGTCGATGCATCTCCTCACCCCCTCTATCCCAAGACCCTCCAAGTAGCGGGGTCCAGGGGTCCACCGACCCCTGGCGGGGTCCAGGGGCAGCGCCCCTGGCCTTCCTTTTGGACATCGCCCCATGAACGCCCCCCTGTCCGCCGCTGGCGTGCGGTATGTTGCCAAGAACATGCGGCTTGATTTGCGGCTGATTGCCGAGATGGTTGCGCCGGGGTCGCGGGTGCTCGACATCGGGTGTGGCGACGGCACGTTGCTTGATCATCTTTACCGCACCCGCGGCTGCGACGCGCGTGGCATCGAGATCGACATGGCCGAGGTGACGCGGGCGGTGACGCATGGTCTGCCGGTGATGCATGGCGATGCCGACAGCGACCTGGCGCAGTATCCGGACGGCGCGTTCGACTATGTGATCCTCTCGCGCACGTTGCAGGCGGTGGAACGGCCGCGCGAGGTGTTGCGGCAGATGCTGCGCATCGGCGAGCGGGCGATCGTCAGTTTCCCCAATTTCGCCCACTGGCCGTTGCGCTGGCAGTTGCTGTGGCGCGGGCGCATGCCGATGACCTCGGTGTGGAGCCGGCCGTGGTACGAGACGCCGAACATCCATCCCTGCACCATCCGCGACTTCTTCGTGCTGTGCGGCGAGGAAGGCTACCGGGTGGAGCGGTGGCTGGCGGTGGACGATGCGGGGCAGCGTTCGCCGTGGCGGCGCTTCGTGGGGCTGGCCAACCTGTTCGGCGAGCAGGCGTTGTTCCTGCTGCGGAAGGTCTGAGAGTTTGTGAATGAATGCCCGCGACGCGCCGATCTTGCCAAAAAAGCTCGATTATATCAGCGGGCGTTCATTCACAAGTTCGATTGCTTCACAAGCTCTGAGCGGCGGACGGATTGCCCGTTGCCTGCAGGCCCGGGCAGCAGGGGCGGTGGCTGCGGTCAGACTGCGCTCAACGCCGCGCGCTTCCATCTGGTGGTCGCGAACACCGCACCAGGCCTGTTGTTCGTCAACCGCCCGCCGCCGCGTCCAGCACATCGATCATGCCATGGAAGGCCGCCTCGTCCACCGTGCGGGCGCCGTCCGCCGCCGGCCCGGCGGGCACGTAACACAGCTTGTGACCAAGGTGCTGACATATCGCCATATGCCAGAGATTGATCCGGTCCAGAACCGAGATCACCCCCAGCACGCAGCCCGGTTCGGCGAACATGACATTGTGCAGTCCGCTGCCGTCCTCGCCGAGGACGATGCGGGCGGCACGGAAGATGCGGGCCTGCGCCGGCAGGCTGAACGCCTCGGGGTGGACCGGCAGGAAGCCGCGCGCCACCGCAAGCTGCTCCAGGCGCTGCGCGTTGCTGATGGTGCGGGCGCTGCCCCACCGGCTGCGCGAGACGAATATTCGTTTCGCCAACGGCAGCCGGGAGCGCTCCGCCCCGGCGAGCGGCATTTCCAGCAGCATGTATTTCAGCCGCAGCCATGCCATCCGGTTGACCGGCCGTGGAACGCGGAATCCTTCCTTGGTGCCCGACGGCATGGCGGCCAGCGGATAGCGCATGAACAGGGACCGCGGAGCGGTCTCCACGGCCGCTTTCGGCACGCCGAATGCCGCCAGCACGGGCGGCGCCCAGGGCGGCAGCGCGTGAAAATAGAAGCGCACCGTCGCCGGTCCGTGCATCAGCGAGGCCAGCAGCAGCCGCGGCGCGTAATCGAGCAGCCAGTGGCCGTAGATGTCCTGTCCCGGGCTCATCATCAGCAGACCGGGCCGCGGTTCGGCGGGAATTTCGGCGGGCACGTCCAGCGCGAAACCGTTCTTGTCTTCGTGCAGCACGGCGGCGCATTCGGGCGGAGCGCTCGTGACATAATAGCACGCGTAGTCGATCCCCCAGTTCATCGCGCCACCGATCAGGGCGACCTTGTGCTCGAGGTCCAGCAGCAATCCGCGCGACCCGAAAACCACCAGGTTGCGCAATTCCAACGCGCCGGACGGCAGGAAAACGTTTCCCCCGCAGGCCTCCCGCCACAGACGCGCCATTTCGGCGCGAAAGGGGTCCGTCCCGAGCATGCACGACGCGTCGGCGTCGAGCGGTCCGGGCGGGATCAGTTCCTGGTACCTGAGCCCACCGCGCAACGCCGTGAACCCGGTGCGATCACCGGCAAAGCCCGGGTCGGGAAAGACGCGGTCGGGCAGGTGCTGGACATGCAGGAATCTGAAGTTGACGCGCATCGGCTCCATCCTGCCGGATGACCCGCAGGGAGGTCGCGCCGCCCCTGGCACGGCCAGATGCGCCTCGCCGGCAAGCGCCGAGATGTTGCATTCAAAGCATGGCATGACAAGCCGGCGAGCCGCCGCTTCCGGCCGGGGTTCCGGCTTGCGGCGTCCGTGCGGCGCAGCCGGCGGCGCCGCGCCCGGCATGGGCGCACACGCCAGGACAGGCAAGAACTAGGAAATTAGTCTTGCAAACGGCGGCTCGGTGGGAATATAGTCAAAATCCCGATCGGGGGACCGTGCCCGGGCTGCGGCACCCCATCCTGCCCCGATCCGGTGCATCGCCACGCCCCTGCTGCCGGCGCGCAGCCCGACGCCGCCGGGCCGGCCGGTATTGCCGCACGGCGCCCATGTCACCACGCACCGGCCAGGCGGCCGATGCAAACCCGGGAGAACCCGCATGCCCGACCCTTACGCCTGGATGACCAACCTGTTCGGCACCGGCTCGCAATCGCCGGTGCGTGCGTCCCCGCCGCTGCCGACCATTCCGGTTGGCCCGCTGGTCGCGCAGATCGCCACGGCGAACGTGCCGGTGACGGTGTTCGCGGCGGGCAGGATCGTCAACGTCGCCGACATCCTGAATCCGCCCGGCCAGACCGAGCCGCTCTATGTCGATATCGTCTCCCCCGCCGCGGTGGGGGCCCCCACGTCGATTCCGCTGCAGCCTGGCCAGGCCTACCGAATCTCCGCCCCGATCGGCACCGCCGTCACCGCGGTGGCGGCGACCGCCGGCCACAGCTTCGTCGCGGTGACCTACTGATCCACGCCGCGGCGGATCAAAACTGCCGCAGCAGGCGCTCGATGTAGTCGAGTTCCGGCTGCGGGCGGGTCTTTTCGGCCTCGCGCCGGCGCAGTTCCTCCTGGATGGCGTGCGAACGGGCCTGCTCCATCTCGTCGGGCACGCGCACGCCGCTCTCGTCCAGGCTCTGGCCGGTGCCGTCCTCGTGCAGCCTGCGGCCGAGCGGGTCGCGCCGGTCGTCGGCGCGCCGGGCGGCCGGGCGGCCGTCATGCGGGCCGTGCCGGTGCGCCTGCCCGGTCCGCTGCCCGTCGCGGTCGCCGTTCCCGTCCTCGTCGTCTTCCTCGTCGTCCTCGTCGTCCTGGCCCTGCTCACGGCCGAACTGCCGGGCGAGTTGCTGGCCCATCGACCGGCCTCCCTGCTGCAGCGCCTCGATCGCCTTCCGGATCGAGGCCGCCGCGGCGCTGTCGTTGCCGGCATCGAGCGCCTGCAAGGCATCGCGCATGGCGAGGTCGGCGTCGTTCAGGCTCTGCGGCACCTTGCCGGTCAACTCGCCGTATTGCTGCATCAGAATGCCCAGCACCCGGCGCAGGGCCTGCTGGGTGCGGGCGTCGCCCTGGCGCTGCTGACCGGCCGCAACGACCGGCGGGTCCTGCGGTGCCGGCACCTGCGCCCGCACCGGGGTCGCCGCCAGCACTGCCAGCAGGCCGAGCCGGAGGGCGCGCCTCATGGCCGCCGCATCCCGGGAAGCAACGGGGTGGCCCCGCTATCGCCCCGGCCCGGATCGCTGCGGCTGTCGGCATGGTCGAGCAGGGTGCCCAGGCGCTGCACCACATCCTGCAGCGCGTTCATCTGTTGCTGACCGCGCCGGCGCTGCTCGGCGCGCTGGCGCTCGTGCCCGGTCATGCGGCTGCGATCGGACTGCATGGTCTTCATCTGCTCCAGCATCTGCTCCAACGCGGCGAATTCCTGGCGCGCCGCATCCATCCGGCCATCCCGGGCGGCCTGACGCATCTGCCCGGCCAGGCGCCGCATGTCGCTGCTGTCCTGCCGGCGGGTGTCGGGGTCGCCATCGGGGTTGCGCCGCGCTTCCTCGGCCAGTGCCTGCATGTGGGTCTCCAGGGCTTCCTGCACCGCCTGCATGCGGCGGTCGATGTCCGCGGGTGCGATCGCCTCGCCGCGCTGCTGGGCGTCCAGCGCCGCGTGCAGTTCCTTGCGCGCCTGATCCAGCGCCTGCACGGTGCGCTCGGTGGCGCCCTCCTCCAGGTGGATCGCCAGCTCCCACAGCCGCGCCTGCGCCTCGTCCACCGCCGCCGTGCCGATGCCCCAATGCAGCAGCGAGGCGATGCCGCGCAGGTTGAGGAAGCCGCCGGTGTCGTGGTCCCACACCTCCGGCAGTGCCGAGAGCCGGTCGATCTCCTGGATCGGCGTCAGCCGGTCGTCGGGCCGCAGCGTCAGTTGCCTGCGCAACTCCATCAGCGCCCGCGCCACCGGGTTCTGGAACAGCCGCTCGGGCAGCACGAAACCGGCTTCGAGGCTGGTGCCGGTCAGCCCCGCCGCGTCGCGTGCCACCAGCGCCCCGGTCACCGCCAGCCCGGCCCAGGGATGCGCGGTCAGATCCTGCACCCGTGCCCCCCGGGCGGATTTCGGGCTGCCGCCGGGCAGCGGGATCGGCACCACCAGCGCCGGCGCATCCGGCCGGTCGCGCAGGTGCAATTCGGCGCTCAGGCTGGTCACGCCGTAATCGTGGCTGACCTCCCAGGGCAGACGGGTCTGCGGCGCCCGCCCGCCGCCGCGCGCCGGCCCCGGCGGCTTGGGCCAGAACACCACCGGCGCGGTGTCGGCGACCACGGTGAGGCTCCAGGCCGCGACCACCCGCCCGCCGCGCCGCACCGCCAGCCGCCCGCCGTCATTCAGCTCGAGATCGGCCTGGAAGCTGTCGGCGTCGAGCGCCTGGAACGAGCGGCTGACGCCGGCCAGCACCAGCGTTGGCTCGCCACTGCCGCCGGTGACGTTCACCGTCAGGTGCGACCCCGCCGGCACCCGCACCGCCCCGCCCCCACTGTCCAGGAACACCGGGGCGAGTCCGGTATAGGCCGGCGGCGTGATCCAGGCCTGCAGCTGGGTGGCGGGCAGCGCCGGTGCCGGCGCCCAGGCCGGCTGCACGGCGCGCAGCAGGCGCGGCGGCGCCTCGCCGCCGGCAATCACCAGACAGGCGACCAGCGCCACCGCAAGCAGGCCGCGCAGCGCCCGCGGATCGCGTGCCGCCAGGCCGGAGCGCGGCAGGCCCACCCGCAACCGGCCGAGCTGCGCCATCGTCCGCGCCACATGCGCCGCCCACAGCGCCTCCGTCCCGGGCAGCGCCGGCCGGTCCGCCAGCACCGCCAGCGGCCGGTGCGGCAGCCCGGAATCATGTTCCAGCCGGCGGTCCGCCTCGGTCCGGCTTGGCCGCTGCAACGACCACAGGCCATGCGCCAGCAGCCCGGCCGCCGCCAGCCCGGTTGCCGCCAGCAGCAGCACGTGCACCGGCGGCGGCAGGCGCGCGGGCAGATCGAGCAGCGCCATGACCACGAACGCGCCGAGCACGCCCACCGGCGGCCACAGCACCAGCCACAGGCGCTCGACCAGCAGCACCGCGCGGGCCGCGGCGCGACGCCGGCGCAGGCCGCGCAGCGTCCGGGTTGGCGTCTGCGGAGCGTTCATGCGCCGCTGCTCATCCGATGAAGTCGGGGACGTGCTCCCCGGCCCAAAGCTCGGCATGTGGCTGGCGATCGCGAATCACCGCCCAGCGATCGCCGTCCACCAGGGCGATCGGCGCCAGCGGCCGGGCATTGTAGGTGGAACTCATCACCGCCCCGTAGGCTCCGGCATCCAGCACCGCCACGCGCGCACCGGGCGACAGACGCGGCAGGTCGCGCGCCCGCGCGAAGGTGTCGGCGCTTTCGCAGACCGGCCCCACCACGTCGACCGCCGCCGCCGGCGCCACCGCGTCGCGGCCGGCGAGCGGCACGATGCCATGCCAGGCGTCGTACATGGCCGGGCGGACGAGGTCGGTCATGGCGGCGTCCAGCACCACGAAGCGCCCGCCCTTGACCAGCACCACCTCGGCCAGCAACACGCCGGCCGGGCCGACCAGCCAGCGCCCGGGCTCGACCATCAGCTCAAGGCCGAGGCCGCCGAAGGCGGCCCGCATGGCGCCCGCCAGCGCCGCCGGCGAGGCGCCGGCTTCGTCGCGGTAGCCGATACCCAGGCCGCCGCCGCAATCCATCCGGCGCACCGGCAATCCCTGCGCCCGCAGCGCCCGCACCAGTTCGGCGGCCCGGGCGAAGGCGGCACGGTACGGCGCGGTGGAGAGAATCTGGCTGCCGATATGCAGCGCCAGCCCGACCGGTTCCACCCCGGGCAGGGCGGCGGCGCGGGCATAGGCGGCGGGCGCCTCGGCGAACGGGATGCCGAACTTGTCCCTGGCGGTTCCGGTGGTGATCTTGGCGTGCGTGCCGGCATCCACATCCGGGTTGATGCGCAGCGCCACCCGCACGGTGCGGCCGAGCGGGGCGGCGATGGCGGACACCATCTCCAGCTCCTCGGCGCTCTCGACGTTGAGCTGGAAGATGTCCTCGGCGATGGCCAGCCGCAGCTCGCGCGCGGTCTTGCCGACGCCGGAGAACACGATGTCGCCGGCCGGGATGCCGGCGGCGCGGGCGCGGCGCAGTTCGCCTTCGCTGACCACGTCGGCGCCGGCGCCGCCCGCCGCCATCAGCCGCAGCACCGCCAGGTGGTCGTTCGCCTTCACCGCGTAGTGCACCTGCGCGAGACCGGCCAGCGCGGCCTGCAGCGCGGCCAGCCGGGCACGCATGATGCCGGCGGAATATACCCAGGCCGGGGTGCCGAGCACCTCGGCGATGCGGCTGAGCGGCACCTGCTCCAGCACCAGCCCGTCCAGCGCATGCAGGGACAGCAACGGCCGCGCGGCGATCAGCGCGGCAACCGTGGGATCGTCCTCGAGGGCGGCGGGGGCGGGGGCGGCCATGGGCCTATCGTAAGGCGGGACCGGCCGGCGTGCCAGCGGATTGCCCCCGCTGCCGCGGTGTCCCTGCGTTTGGAGGCGTTTCGTTAACCCATGTCCACCAGGATGGGATTCGGGTGACCCACCGGCCTCCCTCGAGGCCGGCACCCACGCACGGAGGTGCATGGCCATGCTCGCGATGGTTTGCTGGATGATCCTTCACTCGGGGACTCCGTTCTGCTCCGTTCCGGTGCCCATTGCGGACGCGATCTGGCTCCGCAATTCCCTCAACGCCGATACGTCCGGCTCCGATATCGGCCCACCCTATGTGGTGCGGCAGGGAACGGATCTGTACCGGGTGGCGGTGGCCGCCAGGATTGGCGACGTCGGCCCCAGATGGGTCCGTGAATGAAGTCACGGATAGCTCCCGGGTGATCCTATCGGGGCGCAGCCCTGGACCCACCAAGGGCCACAGACCCTTGGAACCCAAGGATAATGGGGTCAAGGGGCCACTGCCCCCTGGCGGGTTCAGGGCAGCGCCCTGGCCTTGCTCCTACCTTGAAGGATAAACCCTCGGAAAAGTGATCTGATCCGCCGGCCCAGGCGGGGTCGGCCATCCCTTTCGGCCGCAACCGCCCAGCAGCAAGGGCAGCCCCAGCACCAGCAGAAGCAGCGCGGCCCTCATGCCAGTGCTCCCAGCCAACGCGCCGCCTGCTGTGCGACGTTCGCCGGCGCGGTGCCGCCATACGAAATGCGCGACGCCACCGACGCGTCCACCGTCAGCACCGAGAACACATCCTCGGTGATGCGTCCCTCCTCCGCCTGCATCTCGGCCAGCGTCAGGCCCGACAACTCGACTCCCTTCGCCTCCGCCCGCGCCACCAGCCGGCCGGTCACATGGTGGGCGGTGCGGAACGGCAGTTGCAGCACCCGCACCAGCCAGTCGGCCAGATCGGTCGCGGTGGCGAAGCCCGAGCCGGCGAAGGCACGCATCCGGGCGGTATCCGCCGTCATGTCGCGCACCATGCCGGTGCTGGCAGCAAGGCACAGCGCCCAGGCATCAGCGGCATCGAACACCTGTTCCTTGTCCTCCTGCATGTCCTTGGCATAGGCCAGCGGCAGGCCTTTCATCACCGTCAGGAGGCCCACCAGCGCCCCGTTGACCCGGCCGGTCTTGGCCCGCACCAGCTCGGCCGCGTCCGGGTTGCGCTTCTGCGGCATGATCGAACTGCCGGTGGTGAACGCATCCGACAGCCGGATGAAACCGAACGGCGCGCTGCACCAGATGACGACCTCCTCGGCCAGGCGCGACAGGTGCATGGCCGAGATGGCCGCGGCGGCGAGGAACTCCAGGGCAAAATCGCGGTCCGACACGCCGTCCAGCGAATTCGCCGTGGGCCGGTCGAAGCCCAGCGCCGCCGCCGTCATGTCGCGGTCGATCGGGAAGGAGGTGCCGGCCAGCGCCGCCGAGCCGAGCGGCGATTCGTTCAGCCGCCGCCGGCAATCGGCCAGCCGCCCGCGATCGCGCGCCAGCATTTCGACATAGGCCAGCAGGTGATGGCCGAACGTCACCGGCTGGGCGGTCTGCAAATGGGTGAAGCCGGGCATCGGGTCGGCGGCATGCTCCGCCGCCCGCCCGGCCAGCGCCCGCATCAGGCCGGCGACCTGCGCGTCCAGCCCGTCGATGGCATCGCGCACCCAGAGGCGGAAATCGGTCGCCACCTGGTCGTTGCGGCTGCGCCCGGTGTGCAGCCGCTTGCCGGCCTCGCCGATCCGCTCGGTCAGCCGCGCCTCGATGTTCATGTGGATGTCTTCGAGCGCCACATCGAACGCAAACCGTCCGGCCGCGATTTCCGCCGCGATCCCGGCCAGCCCGCTGCCGATCGCCGCCTCGTCCGCGGCGGGGATGATGCCCTTCTTCGCCAGCATGGCGGCATGCGCCAGCGAGCCGCTGATGTCCTGGCGCCACAGCTTGCGGTCGAAGCCGATGGAGGCGTTGATCTCCTGCATCACCGCCGAGGGGCCGGCGGTGAACCGTCCGCCCCATTGCATGTTGGCATCGGCGCTGCGGCGGTCGGGCGTGTCGCTCAAGATGAGGCGTCCCCAGGAGGTGGTGGCATGCGGCAGGCGTTGCGCCGGCGCGCGCTGGTTTGCGGTGTTGCGGCGGCGGGCGGAACCCTAGCGGTTGCCTGGCACCTGGGCAAACCTTCAGCACCGGCCATTGCGGCACCGGAGGCCGCCACCCGGCTGCGGTTGCCCGGCATCGCGGCGCTGCGGCGCACCGATCCCCCGGTGAAGCTGCCGCCGGCCGCTCTGGTGGACGCCGCCGGCATTGTGCACGGCCTCGAGGACTTCGTGGGCCAGGGGCTGGTGCTCAATTTGTGGGCCACCTGGTGCACCCCCTGTGTGGCCGAACTGCCGGCGCTGGCCGCGCTGGCCGGGCGGCTGACGGCGGCGGGCATCCTGGTGCTGCCGCTCGCCTCCGACCGGGGCGGCGCGCCGGTGGTGGAACAATACTACCGCCTGCACGGCATCGCGGCGTTGCCGGTGTGGCTGGACCCGAAGGGTGCGGCGGCGCGGGCCTGGGGCGCGCGTGGCCTTCCCACCACGCTGATCGTCGATCGCCGGGGGCGCGAGCGCGGCCGGGCGGAGGGGGCGGTGGACTGGGCCGGCGATGCCGTGGTGGCGGCGGTCAGGCGGCTGGTGGAGTAGCGGGCCATCCCGCCGTCCGCGGGCACCGGCCTCGGCGCATCCCCCGCATGCCGGCGTGCGGAGGATGCTGGCCGGGGCGGCCGTGCAGGCGTCGTCGCCGGCTACCAGCCCATGAAGGAAAGCCATCCGCCGCTCTCGGGGGGCAAGGCCGGTGGTTTCGCAGCAGGCGTGGGCGGCGCTGCGGCTGACACGACATCTGCAACACCCTCGCTGGTTCGCGGGTCGCCAGGCTGCATGGCCGCGGCGCCCCCGGCCTGATTTCCGCTGCTGATTGGCGGGGTTGTCGGCGCGGGCGTCTGCACCGCTTCGGGCTGGTCGGCAGGCTGCTCCACCGACGGTGCAGTCCCGGCCGAAGGCGCTGGCTGAGCGGCGTTGCCTGCCTGGGACGGCGCCGAATCCAGGCTTGGCGGCACCGAATCGCCATTCTGCGACTTCTCGGTTGATCCCGTGTCCGCCGCACTCTCCTCGCCCAGTATCTCCACGCGCACGACAAGAATTGCCAGTTCGCGGGTGTCGCCACTTACCCCGAGCGCGAGCGGCGATGTCGCATCCGGATGGAGGATACGGATTTCGACATCCTGACCTGCCGCAACGTCATCCGGGAAGTGGATTTCCAGCCTGGTCAATCCGCTCACCGTGTTCGAACAAACCTCCGTGGAACCCACAACAAACGAAACACGCTGGCTCGGAAGCGTGGTTCCGGACGTGCATGGACGGACGACAAAAGCCGCGTGGCAGTTTTTCAGGCCCGCCGGCAAAGGAATAACGATTTTGCTTTCCTTTCCGACAGTCCACGTGCCATGCGGCTCCATTTCCGACCAGCCTTCTCTGACGAACGAAAGGCTGTTCCCGCCGCTGGTGAAATCGATGGCCAAAATCTCGCGGGTTGATAAAGCAGGCTCCTTGAACCACCAATAAAAGTTACGCTGACTGACAGGTTCTGGCGGAAATGTTTGCATCGACCAGTCGGCGTCCCGCGGGACGTGATCCATATACTCCCGGTAGCGATCGCCGCGGAATCCATGCTCGACATGCGTGAACGGCAGCGTCGTCTCGACGACGCATCCGGCAAGACTTTCAACCGGTTGGGCGGCGGTTTCGTCGAACAATTTCATTCCGCCGCCGGCAATGATCTGCATTCCGCTTTCCGGCCGGCGGTACCGCGGACACCAAAGGCTGACCCAACCGTCGGATACGCTGTTGAAATATTCCTGTATTCTGTCTGAAATCAGAAACCCATCCGACTCAATATGGATCAGCTTCTCGAAGCCGTTCGCCCTTGCATATGTTGACGCAAAGAAAAACGATCTGACCCACCCCGGGAAGTCAGAAACGCCGCGCCGGCCCAGATTATCCCGAAAATGGAACAGAACGATCGGCGCGTCGGATCGGATATTATCCCCCTCGTCAATTATGACCGTATCCCGCCAGGAGGGAAGCCATGACGACCCGTCGTCGACCAATAAAATCTGATCGAAATTCAATCCGGACTGCCTCAAGCCATCGACCCATGTGCGATAGCGAGCACCCCAGGTATAGAAACCGCTACGCTCAGGACTGCTAAACGCAGTACAGAATATTAAGGTTTTTTGTTTCATGGCCAACCACTTCCTTCCAGCGGTGATATGCACGGTGCTCCGGGTGATGTGGCGGATCAACGAAGTCTCCTTGGCCAATCTCCAGTGCGGCGAGAGGATAGGCGTTGACGTGCCAGGCCGATTCAAAACAAAACGGCGGCCGGAGATTGGGAGTCACGGTAATCCGCACATCGAATTCACCCTCAAGGCTGCTGGCATGGAAGGCAAGACGGCTTTCAACGCCGACGGTCCAGGTTCCATGCCGCTCCGGCAGCGCCCCCCGAGACCTTGCAAGGACCAGCCTCGCCTGCGGAACCAAAAACGATTTTCATAATCGTCACCTTGTTATTGTCTGCCGGCGAATGCTTTTCCCAATGTTATGCTCGGCGCCGCACAAAATCGATCTCCCCGGGTGCCCATCAAAGCCAGAAAATCGGCCCGAAATCCTGCGGCCGCTCGAACCTCCGGGTGTGCACGATGCCAGCCTCAGACAGGTGCTTCTGGACACCGTAATCCAATAACGTCATTGCATTGAACTCCTGCACGATGTCGTAGTACCGGTCCCGGAGAACCCGCGACTCCGGATACAGGCCGGTGATCAGCACCAGCCCGGTCGGCTGGGCATCAAGGCTCACCACGGTAAGGTCGGGACGGAATTTCCGCAGGATCGGCAGCATTTTCCACACGTCGCCAGTCCACCACCCCGGGTGCGTCGACGACAGCCGCTCGCGCTCTGCGGGGTCGTTCGTCCGCGATGCGATATGAACATCGGTGGGCAGGCAGTCGTGCAATGCAATGATGGAATTGCGTGCGCAGTGCGGCTCGATATTGATGAAGTCGCGCAGCACAAACTCGAACAGGTGCATGCTGTCGAGGAACGCAAGGTCCGTAGTCTCGCCGAAAATCTGGCGCGGCGAATGCGAGCGAAAGAATGCGTCACCGACCATCTGAAAGAAATGGCACTCCGGCTTGCCGCCGATAACGTCAGACGCGATCTGGAAATGCGGGTCAACGGCAATCGACTTGCACGTTGCAAGCTTCAGCGAGTTGCCGGTCCACGTGCCCATCTCGAGGTAGGTACGGGGTTTCAGAACTGTGTGGATACGCGCCAGCACATCGAGATAATCCTCCCCACCATGGTCGGAAACGTGGGTTACCTCGCCAGCCGGTCCTGTTGCCATGGTGGTTCTATCCCCGATCCAACGACGCGCCGAGCAGAGCATCCAGCATGCGCCTGAAATGGTCAGGCGCAACGGCGAAGGGAATCTCGTCGTTGCGGTCGGTTATATAGGCGAGCCGCTCAGCGCGCAGCGCGGAAATGCCGGACTGCACGAGATTCCCGAACCCCAGCACACCAACCCGCGTCCCGCGGCGACTGAACAAGGTATTATGCAGGCCGGACCCGAAACGTCCAACCACCACGCTGGCATTCGCAAACAGCCTGATCTGCTCGGTCCATGGCATGGTTTCCGGAGAGACCGGGCAGAAACCGTATTCACGGACCGCGATCTCCGTCAATTCCTGCTCGTTGCCGAACGTGCGCTGCTGCATGACCGGGTTCCGATGCAGTGCCCGGCTGACGAAGACGTGGCCGATGTTCAGACCGCTGCCGACCGACATCCCGGCAAGCAGGTCGGCGATCGCGTAGTCGGTATAGGGATGAAAGTGGTCCCCATGCATCGGCAGGCTGGGCCAGACCGCATGGCGGAGCAGCACGCACTCCTGTTCGGGGTCGTACTCAATCAGATCGTCGCCGCGCACGGCGTAGACATCCGCCAGGATTCGCCGCAGCCAGGCCGGCAGGCTGCCGATGATCAGAATCCTGCAGGGGGGCAGGACCGGATGGAGAATTCGCCGGACCGCATGCAGGCGCACCAGCGCCTCGATCAGGAAATGCCCATAAACGTTGCCGTCCGCGGCCAGCGGGAAGCATGGCTCGTCGACGATCCGGCACGGCAGCTGGAGCCTGGCGGCAACAAGGTGTTCGTGCGGTCCTTGCACGAGCCGGGCGCGGTAGGCCGGCATCATGTCGGTATCGACCGCCATCCTGCCGCCGACAAACGGCGTATCGTGCCCGACCAGGGCGAGATCACGGATGAAATAGCAGTTCATCCCCCGCGGTGGCGGCAGATTTGGGGCCTGGTGGTAATCGGCCAGCCAATCCCAGACGATCGCTTCGCCACGCAACAGCAGGGGCAGCGGGCGGGGATACGCAATCGGGCCGGCGAGCACGATGTGCTGCACCGGATGTGGCCCGAACGCCGGTGCCGCCACCTGAACCGAAAGGGCGGAGATGTCCTGGATTACGTCCACAGCGAAAGCGGTGTGGCGGGCGGCGAAACAACCGAAATGTTCAGTGGGTCCGGGTAGTAGATCGGCTTCATGCATTGGGCAATTCGGAATGCCGTCAGGTCGAGGTGGACGTTCTGGTCATGGCGATGAAATTCCTCCTCGGCCCGGAAAAAGTCGGGCGAGTCGGAAGGCGTATCCGCCTTGCCGGCAGCGCGTCGCCGGCGCCATTCCGCGCGCGATTTCGTAAAGTAATGGTTTACCGCCAAAAATCGATGGCTGTAACCCGTATGGGCGCCACTTCCCATCTGGTCGATCGTCTCACCGGCATCGTTCAGCATCGTCCCGCGCGTGCGGATCATGTGGCAAAAGCCCACTTCCGTTGCCTCAGCGAGCTTGATGATGCTTTTGCCGATCTGGTTTGGTCCGAAACTGTCATAGGCGCGGCGCGTGAACCGTTCGGTCACCAGGCCGGGGCGGTGTTCGATCTCGCCGCTGGAGCCGAACATCAGCCAGTGCGCATACAGCGCGGAGCAACGCGGCGCGAAGCGGTCCAGCGCCTCGCCCAGGGATGCGCCGCTTTGGGGGCAGAGGAATTCATCGCAGTCGATAAAGGCGCACCAGGTTGCGGCATCGCGTCGCGTCGCGATCATGTGCCGGTAGGCAGAGATCTGGCCCGGAATGTCCGGCCAATCGATGACGGTAACCCGGTCACGGAACGGCCAGGAGGCAATGACGTCAAGGCTGGAATCGGTACTGTTGTTATTATAAAGGTAGAAGTGTTGAACACCAACAAAGGCGTGGAAACTTAGCCACTCGTAAAGATAGTCAGCCTCGTTCTTGAAAATCGCACAGATAGCGAGGTTCGACCCAGCGCCGCTTCGCCTTCCGGCCTCACCACTCCCCACGTCCAGACCTCCGTGCGCCTCGGAATGCGCCCGACGGTATACAAACAAGCGTTCCTTCGCAACCAAACGGCAGCGGCATGAAACCCCGCCGCGCCGGCACCGTCCGGTTCGGCAAACGGCGCTGCGCGGCAGGGCAGCCCAGCCCCCTACCGCGTCGGCCGCGGCGGGGTCTGCGTGTAGTCGTAGAATCCCCGGTTGGTCTTGCGCCCAAGCCAGCCGGCCTCGACATACTTCACCAGCAGCGGGCATGGCCGGTACTTGCTGTCCGACAGCCCCTCATACAGCACCTGCATGATGCTCAGGCAGGTGTCCAGTCCGATGAAATCCGCCAGTTCCAGCGGCCCCATCGGGTGGTTGGCGCCCAGCCGCATGGCGCTGTCGATCGCCGGCACCGAGCCGACGCCCTCGTACAGCGCATACACCGCCTCGTTGATCATCGGCACCAGGATACGGTTGACGATGAAAGCCGGGAAATCCTCGGCCACCGCGGTGGTCTTGCCCAGACGGTGGGCCAGCGCCATGGTCGCCTCGAAGGTCGGCTCGTCGGTGGCGATGCCGCGGATGATCTCCACCAGCTTCATCACCGGCACCGGATTCATGAAGTGCATGCCGATGAACTTGCCGGGCCGGTCGGTGGCGGCGCCGAGCCGGGTGATCGAGATGGATGAGGTGTTGGAGGCCACCATGCAGGACGGCTTGATGTGCGGCAGCAGGGTGCGGAAAACCGCCTTCTTCACCTCCTCCTTTTCCGTTGCCGCCTCGATCACCAGGTCGCAGTCGCCGAAGGCAGCGTAGTCGGTGCTGGCGGTGATGCGCGCCAGCGCCGCCGACTTGTCCTCGGCGGTGATCAGGTTGCGGTGGACCTGCCGGTCCATGTTGCGGCCCATGATGGCAATGGCCTTGTCCAGCGCCTCCTGCTTCACGTCCAGCAGCACCACCGGCAGGCCGGCCAGCGCGCAGACATGGGAGATGCCGTTGCCCATCTGCCCCGCCCCGATCACCCCCACGCAGGCGATCACGGGCGTATCCAGGTCGGCGTCGGCGGCGACCGGGGCCGCTTTGATGTCGATGTTCATTCAGGAGCGCTCCAGCTCGGCCGCCAGTTCGGGCAGCGCGGTGAACAGGTCGGCGACCAGACCGTAATCGGCGACCTGAAAGATGGGCGCTTCCTCGTCCTTGTTGATCGCCACGATCACCTTGCTGTCCTTCATGCCGGCAAGATGCTGGATGGCGCCGGAGATGCCGACCGCGATGTAAAGCTCGGGGGCGACGATCTTGCCGGTTTGCCCAACCTGGTAGTCGTTGGGAACGAAGCCCGCATCGACGGCGGCCCGGCTGGCGCCGACGGCCGCGCCGAGCTTGTCGGCGATGACATCGAGCAGATGAAAATTCTCGCCGCTGCGCATGCCGCGCCCGCCCGAGATCACCACCCGCGCCGCGGTCAGTTCCGGCCGCTCGCTTTTGGTCAGCTCGGCCGAGACGAAACGAACCGGGCTCGGCACGTCGGTGGCCGGCACCGCCGCGATCGGGGCGTTGCCGCCCTCCGCCGGGATCGGGTCGAAACTGGCCGCGCGCACGGTCAGGACCAGTTTGGCGTCCGCGCTGTGCACCGTCGCCAGCGCATTGCCGGCATAGATCGGGCGCACGAAGGTGTCGGGTCCAACGATCGCCGCCACCTCGCTGATCACCTGCACATCCAGCAGGGCGGCCACCCGCGGCATCACGTTCTTGCCCTCGGCGCTCGCCGCCGCCATCAGGTGGCTGTAGCCGGGCGCCAGCGCCACCAGCAGGGCGGCGACCGGCTCGGCCAGCAGGTGGTCGAACACCGGCGCATCGGCGACCAGCACCCGGGCCACGCCCGGCAGCTTCGCCGCCGCCGCCGCGGCCGCCTGCACGCCGTGCCCGGCCACCAGCACGTGCACTTCGCCCAGTTTCAGCGCCGCCGCCACCGCCGAGCGGGAAGGCTGCTTGATGACCGCGCCGTCGTGATCGAGGAAAACCAGGGAGGTCATGGCTCAGATCACCTTCGCTTCGGTGCGCAGCTTGGCCACCAGCTCGGCCACCGAGGTCACTTTCTTGCCGGCCTGCCGCTTCGGCGGCTCGACCACCTTCAGCACCGTCAGCCGCGGCGTCGGATCGACGCCCAGATCGGCCGGTTTGATCGTTTCGATCGGCTTCTTGCGCGCCTTCATGATGTTGGGCAGGCTGGCATAGCGCGGCTCGTTCAGCCGCAAATCGGCGGTGATCACCGCCGGCAGCGGCAGCGCCACCGTCTCCAGCCCGCCATCCACCTCGCGGGTGACGGTGACGGTGCCATCCTGCACCGCCACCTTGCTGGCGAAGGTGCCCTGCGGCCAGCCCAGCAGGGCGGCCAGCATCTGGCCGGTCGCATTCATGTCGTCGTCGATCGCCTGCTTGCCCGGAATGACCAGCCCCGGCTGCTCGCGGTCCACCAGCGCCTTCAGCAGCTTGGCCACCGCCAGCGGCTGCAGTTCGACATCGGTCTCCACCAGGATGCCGCGATCGGCCCCCATGGCGAGCGCGGTGCGGATGGTCTCGGCGCAGGCGGGAAGCCCCAGCGACACCACAACGACCTCGGTGGCGATGCCTTGTTCCTTCAGGCGAACCGCTTCCTCGACCGCGATCTCGTCGAACGGGTTCATCGACAGCTTGACCCCGGCGGTCTCGACCCCGGAGCCGTCCGACTTCACCCGGACCTTGACGTTGTAGTCTACGACCCGCTTGACGGGGACGAGGATTTTCATGGCGTGGCGCCGCTTCCTGAGCTTGCCGGACGGGATTCCGGTACGATGTTCTTCCCCTGACGGGCGACACCCTGGCAGCCGGACGGCCCCGGCCGGGGCACACGCCCGCTCGTTCGCACATGCACCCGCGTGTTCGCACATGCAATGCAACCGGCGGACCTTAGTTGCCGCCCGGGCCGCCTGTCAAACGCCGCGCCGTGCCAGGCCGGCGGCCGGGCACGCCCTGCGGCGCGGTTGACATGGCCGCCCCTGGCATGGTCCGCCTGCCCGCATGACCCGCTTCCTTCTCGCCCCGATGCTCGCCCTGCTGCTCGCTCCCGGCTGGCTGGCCGGCCCCGCCGCGGCCCAGGCGCCGCCCACCCGCGCCCAGGCGCAGACCGCGCTCGACCTGCTGCGCGACGATGCCAAACGTGCCCAGCTCATCGCCGTGCTGGAAGCGATCGCCCGCGCCGCCCCGCTGATCACGGCTCCCCAGACCACTGCCCCCCAGACCGCCAGCCAGCCGACCGCCGGCCAGCAGACCACCGGCCAGCAGACCACCGGCCAGCCGACCGGGCCGGCCACGCCGCCGGAGGTTCTTGCCACCCCCGAGCCGGTCGCCGAGCCGCCCGCCGGCCTGACGCCGCCGCCGGAGAAAAAAGAACTCCCCCTGCCGCTTGCCCCGGACAGCGTCGGCGCGCAGATCATCACCGGCATCTCCGAGCACTTGGCGCGCCTGTCCGACGATGTCGTGGCCAATGCCGAGGCGGTGGTCGATGTCCGCACGCTCGGCAACTGGCTGGTGCAGTTCGCCAGCAACGCCGACCGCCAGCAGCAGGTGTTCGATGCCGGCTGGCGGCTGCTGATGGTGCTGGCCGCCGGCCTCCTTGCCAAGGCCGCCACGAGGCGCGCGCTGCGCCGCCCGGTCCGCGCCCTGGAACGCGCCGCCCCGGACGGCCCGGCCGCCGAACCGGCCGCCACCGAAGCCGAACTGGCGGAACCGGACGGCCTGGCCGAGGCCGAAGCCGGCCAGACCGAAAAACTCCGCCGCCAGACGCCGGCGCTGCTGCTGCTGCGCCGGGTGCCGTTCGCACTTGGCGGCTTCCTGCTCGACATCCTGCCGGTGGCGGTGCTGCTGGCGGTTGGCTACGCCATGGCGGAAACCCGGCTGGCCGACAGCTACACCACGCGCCTGGTCATCCTCGGCGTGCTGCGCGCCACGGTCGCCTGCAGCGTGGTGATCGCGGTCATGCGCCTGCTGGTCGCCCCCCGCACCCCGCGCCTGCGCATGGTGCCGCTATCCGACCGCGCCGCCGCCTACGTGCTGTCCTGGACCCGCGGGCTCGCCGCGATCGTGGTGTTCGGCTATGCGGCGGCCGAGATCGGCCGGCTGTTCGGCCTTTATCACATCGCCTACGAGGCTCTGCTCAAGCTGGTTTCGATCGTGGTGCTGGTCTGCCTGGTCATCATCGTGCTGCAAACCCGCGCCGCGATCGCCGCGCGCATCCGGGCCGCCGAGGGCCGCACCGGGCGGCTGGCGAAGGTCCGTAACCGTATCGCCGCGGTCTGGCACGTGGCCGCCATCTTCTACCTCGGCGCGCTGTGGCTGGTCTGGGCGCTGGAGGTGCCGGACGGCTTCTCGCGCCTGCTGCGGGTGGTGGCCTCGACCCTGGTGGTCGTCGTGCTGGCCCGGCTGCTGGCCATCGCCGCCGATGGCGCGCTCGACCGCGCGCTGCGCATCTCCCCCGCCACCGCCGCCCGCCACCCCGGGATGGAGGCGCGCGCGCCGCTACCAGCCGCTCGGCCACGCGCTGATCACCGGCGGCATCACCGCGGTCGCGGTGGTGGCGCTGTTCCAGGCCTGGGGCATCAATGCCTTTTCGTGGTTCAGCGAGGGCGCGCTGGGCGGGCACATCGTCAGCGCGCTCAGCACCGTCGGCACCACGCTGGCGATTGCGCTGGCGGTGTGGGAGGCCGCCAACATCGCCATCCAGTACCACCTGGCCGCGCTGGCGCGCGATGCCCAGACCGCCCGTTCGGCGCGGCTGTGCACCCTGCTGCCGATGCTGCGCACCACCCTGCTGGTCGGCATCTGCACGGTCGCCGGGCTGACGGTGCTCAGCCAGATCGGCGTCAACACCGCCCCGCTGCTGGCCGGCGCCGGCGTGATCGGCCTGGCCATCGGCTTCGGCTCGCAGAAGCTGGTGCAGGACATCATCACCGGCCTGTTCCTGCTGCTGGAGAACACCATGCAGGTGGGCGACGTGGTCAGCCTCGGCGGCCTGTCCGGCACGGTGGAGGCGCTGTCGATCCGCACCATCCGGCTGCGGGCGCTGGACGGCTCGGTGCACATCGTGCCGTTCAGCGCGGTCACCACCGTCACCAACCAGACGCGCGACTTCGGCTATGCGGTGGTGGATGTCAGCGTCGGGCTGAACGAGGACCCCGGCCGCATCGCCGACCTGGTGCGCGAGGTCGCGCGCGAAATGCGCCGGGAGCCGCGCTGGGAAAGCGCCATCCGCGATGCCCTGGATGTCATGGGGGTGGAGAAGTTCATCGACAACGCGGTGGTGCTGCGCACCCGCATCAAGACGGTGGCGGCGCAGCGCTGGGCGGTGGGGCGCGAACTCAACCGCCGCATCAAGGCGCGCTTCGACGAACTGGCGGTCGAGAGCCCCTGGACCAGCAACCGGGTGCTGGGGACGCTGCCGGCTACGCCGCCGGCTGCGCCCGCCCCGGTGCCGGAAGGTGTCGGGAATTACGCCTGAAGCAGGCAAGGCCAGGGGTCTTGCCCCTGGAACCCAATCCGTTAGAGCAACATCGGCCAGACCGGCGACAGCCGGCCGATAAAGTTGCTCCCCAAAACAAAGAGCTGGAGCGCGCTGACCGTTTGCGGTCAGCCTGAAAGCGCTCTAGTCGATTCCACTCACCGTGGAACGGCCGACCATCGCCAGCAATTCGCGCCTGGTGCTGGGATCATCGCGGAACGCGCCCAGCATGCGGCTGGTGACCATCGATACGCCCGGCTTGTGGATGCCGCGCGTGGTCATGCACTGGTGCTGCGCCTCGACAATCACCGCCACCCCGCGCGGCTGCAGCACGTCGTTGATGGTGTTGGCGATCTGCGCCGTAAGCTTCTCCTGGATCTGCAACCGTTTGGCATAGGCCTCGACCAGGCGGGCAAGCTTGCTGATCCCCACCACGCGGTGGTGCGGCAGATAGGCCACGTGGGCGCGGCCGATGATCGGCACCATGTGGTGCTCGCAATAGCTTTCCAGCCGGATGTCGCGCAGCAGAACGATCTCGTCGTAGCCGTCGGTCTCCTCGAAGGTGCGCTCCAGCAACGCCACCGGATCGACGCGGTAGCCGGCGAAGAACTCATCATAGGAGCGCACGACACGGTCAGGCGTGCCCACCAGCCCTTCGCGGTTCGGGTCGTCACCCGCCCACAGCAGCAGCGTGCGCACCGCCGCCTCGGCGTCCTCGCGCGTTGGTCGTGCCGATGTACCGGCCGAAACAAAGGACAGACGTTCGGGTGAAGTTGTGATGTTCACTGGAAGGTTTCCTCGAATCGGGAGTTTCACAGCCGCTTGTTGTTGCTTGCAGTAAAGCGCTTGACAGCGCTTCCTGCGTGAACCGTAAATCCATATGGGGCAGGCTCGCCAACCCGCAAGGCGATGCCGGCACCGATTCCGGCGCCCCGCACGGCACGGCCCAAGCCGCGGCACGATTCAGTGCAGCCGGCCGTCCTGGTGCGGGCTGTCCAGGCTGAACGCCGGAATCGCCACGTCGAACGCCTCGCCGGAATCGGTGGCCGCCATGTGGTAGACGCCCACCATGAACCCCGACGGCGTCTCCAGCGGCGTGCCGGAGGTGTATTCGAAGCTTTCGCCTGGCTCCAGCACGGGCTGCTGGCCGATCACGCCGGCGCCCTTGACGGTCTGCGTGCGGCCATGCGCGTCGGTGATGTTCCAGGTGCGGCGCAGCAACTGCACCGGTTCGCGGCCGAGGTTCTCGATGCGGACATGATAGGCCCACATGAACCTTGCTTCCTCCGGCCGCGACTGGTCGGCCAGGAAGAAGGACCGCACGCTGACGCGGATGTGGTGCGTGGTCGCGCTGTAGGTATCGCTCATGGCCCGTCCGCGGGCAGCCGGCCCGGCGGCGATGATGACACACCGCGCGCCGGGGGCTTGTCCAGAGGGGGACTACGCCGCCGTGCCCCCCGCCAGGGTGGCGAGTGCGCGGCCAAGGTCGTCCTTCAGGTCCTCGACATCCTCCAGCCCGACCGACAGCCGCACCACGCCGTCGGTGATGCCCAGCCGTGCCCGCTCCTCGACGCCGATCTTCATGTGGGTGGTGGTGGCGGGATGGGTGATCAGCGACTTCGAATCGCCGAGATTGTTGGAAATCCGCACCAGCCGCAGCGCATTCAGCACCCGGAACGCCGCATCCTTGCCGCCGGCGATTTCGAAGGCCACCATGGTGCCGCCGTCGCTCGCCTGGGCCATCGCCAGCGCCCGCTGCGGGTGGTCCGCCCGGGTGGGGTACCACACCCGCGCAACGCCGGGCTGCACCGCGAGAAAATCGGCGATCGCGGCGGCGCTCCGGCAGGACGCGGCGACGCGCAGCGCCAGCGTCTCCAGCCCCTTCAGCAGCAGCCAGGCATTGAACGCCGACAGCACCGGCCCGGTGTTGCGCACGAACGGCTGCAGCGTCTCCTCGATCCATTTCTTCGTGCCCAGCACGGCGCCGCCCAGCACGCGGCCCTGGCCGTCGATGTGCTTGGTGCAGGAGTAGACCACCACGTCGGCGCCGAACTGCAACGGCTTCTGCAGCAGCGGCGTGGCGAACACGTTGTCCACCACCACCAGCGCGCCGGCGGCGTGCGCCAGTTCGGCCACCGCGCGCAGATCGACGATCTCCAGCATCGGGTTGGACGGCGATTCCAGCAGCACCAGCGCGGCCGGCTTCGCCAGCGCCGCGCGCCACTGGTCCAGATCGGCGCCATCGACGAATTCGCTGGTGATGCCGAGACGCGGCAGCAGGGTGGAAACGATCCAGTGGCAGGCGCCGAACAGTGCCCGCGAGGCCACCACGCGGTCGCCGGCCTTCAGATGGGCAAACAGCGCCGCGTTCACCGCCGCCATGCCGCTGGCGGTGGCGCAACAGGCCTCCGCCCCTTCGATCAGCGCCAGCCGGCGTTCCAGCATCGCCACGGTGGGGTTGCCGAAGCGCGAATACTGGTAATGGTCGATGCTGGCCTTGAAGGTGGCCTCGGCCTGCTCGGCGTTGTCGTAGACAAAGCCGGAGGTGAGGAACAGCGCCTCGGCGGTTTCACCATGCTGGCTGCGCTCGATGCCGCCCTGCACCAGCAGGGTGGCGGAACGGTAGGCGGGGGGAGTTGTCATCGGAATCTGGCCCTCGAATCATGTGGGCCGACCGTAGGAGCCGCGGTGGGTTGCAGCCGAAAGCCTGGCAACGCCGCTGGGCCTCTTTAGCGCGCTTGTTTCACCTCGCCGCAATCCGGCCGGACAAATCACGAGGACCGGACAAAGCCGGTAACCGTCCTATGAACCCGGTGCGGAGCGGCGTCAATGCCCGCCGTTGCGCCGGTGCGGCGGGTTGCCTATAAACGCGCCCGCCTGCCTGTGAACGCGATCGTGCCACACTGGGTGCGTGGCGCCGCTGTGCCGGCCTGCGGGTGTAGTTCAATGGTAGAACGGCAGCTTCCCAAGCTGCATACGAGGGTTCGATTCCCTTCACCCGCTCCAGCCCGCCCCGATCCCCGGGAATTTCAGCGCGGCACCGCCCCGAACATCGCATAAAGCCGCTGGCTTGGTGGCCATCCGTGCATCACCTCCGCCCGGAACTGCACCGCGGCGACCACCAGTCCGACCAGC
Source organism: uncultured Acetobacteraceae bacterium (assembly GCA_903907955.1). Taxonomy (GTDB): domain Bacteria; phylum Pseudomonadota; class Alphaproteobacteria; order Acetobacterales; family Acetobacteraceae; genus Rhodovastum. Next base: position 28,387 of record CAIVPZ010000040.1, read on the forward strand.
AACAGAATGCTCGCCGCCCAGGCGGCAATAGCCGGGCGGTCCCAGGTTGGCGCCGCTTCCTCGTAGTCGGGAAAACGCTCGGCCGGAATGTCCCGCATTTCGCCCATCAACGGCGGCGGGTCGGGCGGTGGCGGCGCCACCGCCGCCTGCACCGGCGGCTGGGTCCATTCGTAGGTGCAGCGCGTGCAGCGCACGCGCCGCGGTCCGGCGCCGAGCCGTTGCTCGGGCACGTCGTAGACGGCTTTGCAGGTCGGGCAGATCAGTCGCATCCTGGTCCCTCGCGAGTCGGCTCAATATTGGGATTGGCCGGCCGCGGTTGCAACGTCGCAGGGCTGATCGTCCGGCCTCTTCCGGCGCAGGGTGGTTCGGTGGCAGAACACCGGGATGGTACGACTGGAAGGTGTGGGCCTGCAGTACCGCCCGGCCGGCGCCAGCCGAACCGGCGCCGAGGTTTTGCGCGGCCTCAGCTTCACCATTCCCGAAGGCGGCTTTCGCTGGCTGCTCGGCCCGTCGGGTGCCGGCAAAACCAGCCTGCTGCGCCTGCTGCACCTTGCCGTCCGCCCGACCAGCGGGCGGCTGACCGTGATGGGCACCGAGGTGGGCCAGGCCGAGCGCCGCGCGCTGCCGGTGCTGCGCCGGCGCATCGGCATGGTGTTCCAGGATTTCCGCCTGCTGCCGCATTTGTCGGCCTACGACAACGTCGCCCTGCCGCTGCGCATCGGCGGCCGTCCGGAAGGCCAGATCCGGGCCGACGTGAACGAGATTCTCAACTGGGTGGGGCTGCAGAAGAAGGCCGAGTCACGCCCCGCCGAGCTGTCCGGCGGCGAGCAGCAGCGGGTCGCCATTGCCCGCGCCGTGGCCGGCCGCCCGTCGCTGCTGCTGGCCGACGAACCCACCGGCAACCTCGACGACACCCAGGCCGAACGGCTGATGGTCATGCTGAACGAACTGAACCGCCTTGGCACCACGGTGATCATCGCCACCCACAACGATGCGCTGGTCGCCCGCCACCCCGGCACCGCGCTGCGGCTCGCCAACGGCCGGCTGCTCGACCGTGGGTAACCGGGGCAAAACCCCGGGCGAACACAGAACGGAAGCGGGTCAATCCGGGTTCGACGGCCAAAAAATGGCGGATTTCTGCGGCGGCCGTTCCGCAGGCGGACGCATGCTGCACCTGCTTACCCGGGGTTTTGCCCC
>CAIVPZ010000041.1 GCA_903907955.1 uncultured Acetobacteraceae bacterium
CACCCACGCGGGGTGGAGCAGCCCGGTAGCTCGTCAGGCTCATAACCTGAAGGTCATAGGTTCAAATCCTATCCCCGCAACCAAAATAACCTCCCATATCATAAATATTAGCCGCCTCGGAGAATACCCTCCGCAGGCGGCGCGCCGTCGTTGCATCAGCACCAGGGCGCAAACACGTGCCCGATACCGCCGGCTGCCGATCCAGCGTGAGCCCACCCCTTGAAGGGCTGCGGCCCGGACCGTGGATCGTTCTGCCAAGCGCTTCAATTACCTCAAGAGTCGGGTTTTTTTACACATTTTTTGCCACAATCGTTGAAAACCACTCGAATCACGCCGCCAGCCTGTCGGAAATCTTTACAATTTCAGTCGGCATCGTTCTGTCAGCGCTTTGTGATTCCACAATAGTCCGCCGTGGCATGGAATTTGCTGACGGTAAATACAAGTTAATCTGGCGTTCGGGAGCGCCTGCGCGGCGGAAGCTGCGTCCACGGCAAGATGGAGTTAGATGCGCGATGAACCGCATGAATTCTCTGCTCGCTTCGACTGCGCTTGCCATGGTCATGGGCGCGGCCATCACCTTGCCGGCGACGCCTGTCGCCGCGCAGCCGGTGACGGACCCCTCGCCGCCTCCGAGCGGGCCTGGCCCTTTGCAAGGCAATTCATATGACGGCGCCAACGGCGCCAACGGTATCACCTCGCCCGGCGGGGATGGCGCCCCCGGATTCTCGGCCAGCGCCACTGCCACCGACACCGGAACGCCCGGCACCAGCAACGCCACCGCCTATGGCGGCAGCGGCGGCAGCGGCGGCAACGGCGATCTGGGGTATGTCGGCGGTAACGGCGGCGCCGGCGGCGCCGCCTCAGCCGTGGCGACCACGTCGAGCGGCGACATCAACGGCAACGGCTACGCAGGTGCAAGCGCCTATGGCGGCTATGGCGGCAATGCCGGCCAGCCGAACGCCGGGAATTACGGCAGCAGCCCGGTCATTCCCGGGTCGAACGGCGGCAATGCTGGCGACGCGACCGCCAGCGCGACCAGCCAGGGCCTGAGCGTCGCGAGCGCCGCGGCCACGGCGAATGCTTACGGCGGGAATGGCGGCAACGCCTCCGCGTCGTCGGACGGCAACGGCAGCGGGGCGTCCGGCGTGGCTGGCAACGCCACGGCCACCGCGACCGCGGTCGGCACGCACGACTCCGCCGCCTCCGCCGGCGTAGCAGCCGGCACCCAGGGCGCCGGCACGGGTCTGAACGGCATCGATGTCTCGGGCAATGCCAGCGCCAGCGCGACGGCGCCGGTTTCCGCCGCGGCGCAGGTCGTTGTTTTCAATGGCAGCGGCGGCAGTGCCACCGGCAACGCCAACGGCGGCGCCGGCGCGGCGGTGAGCCTGAACAACGCGCCGCAGGCGACCGTCAATCCGGGCGGCAGCATCGGCCTGACGCAGTCCCTATGGGGGGGCAACGGCGGCAGCGCGCTTGGCGGGACTGGCGGCGCCGGCGGTTTGGCAAGCTCCACGCTGTCGCAGGATGGCACCACCCTTGGCAACGTGTCGCTGACGGCGAATGCCAACGGCGGCAACGGGGGCGACTCGTGGGCGGCCGGCGGCGCGGCCGGCGGCGCGAACGCTTCTGCGACCCTGACCAATAACAATGGCAGCGCCTCGTTTGTCACGGCAACCGCCGCCGGCGGCAGGGGCGGAGCCGGCGCCACGCCGGCGGCGGGCGCCGATGCGCATGTGACCGCGACCGCAAGCGGGCCGGGCAGCGCCTCGGTCTACGGCCTCGCCGTCGGCGGCAATGGCGGCACCGGCTATGGCACCGGCGGCGCAGCGGGCGGCCAGGGCTATCTCGACAACGTGTCGGGCACTTCGACCAATGGTGGGTTCATCTCGGTCACCGGCTCCGTCGTCGGCGGCAACGGCGGTGACGGCAATTCGGACGGCACCGGCGCGAACGGCACCGCCGTCTCGCTCTTCAATGCCGTCAGCGGGGCGACCAGCGGGACGCTGTACCTCTATCAGAACGCCACCGGCGGCAATGCCGGCGGTGGCGGGTCCGGCTCGGCTCCGGGTAACGGCGGTGCCGCGTTGAGCATGGTTGCGGGCACCAACCCGACCAACGCGCCGACCGGCGCCGCAAGCTACAATCTGAACGCCGCCGCGTATGGCGGCAACGGTGGCTTCAGCGACACCGGAACGGCAACGGACGGCGCCACCGGCACAGCGATCGCGGCTGCCTCGGACAGCAACGGCAATTCGGTCGGGGCGGGCGCCTTCGCCATCGGCGGCATCGGCGGCAGCACCAATTCCGGCATCGCCGGGAACGGCGGCGCCGGAGTCGCGCAGGCCAGCGCGCAGACAACCGGGAACAACTACGCCGCCGTGACGGCGACCCAGACGGGCGGCGACGGCGGCAGCGCCTACTCCGGCGGCACCGCCGGCAAAGGCGCTGACAGCACCCTGACCAACGCCGTCGCCGGCTCCACCAATGGCGGCTCCCTGAACCTGACGCAGTACTCGTCTGGCGGTTGGGGCGGCAGCGTGGACTATTACGACGGCGGCACCGCCGGCGCGGCGGGCGTGGGCACCTCCTCGCTGACCTTCGACGACACGGCCAGCCTCACCCCCAGCAACAACCTGACCGGCGGCAGCAACGCGAGCGGCGGCAATGGCGGGTCGGTTTACGGCAACACCGGCGGCGCCACGCACGCGGCGGATGGCGGCGCGGGGATCGCGAACGCCAATCTGACCGGTGCCTACTATGTCAATGTGAACGCCGCGGCGAACGGCGGCTGGGGCGGCTCCATTGACGGCGGCGGCATTGCCGGCAACGGCGGCGCGGCGAACCTGTCCGGCGGCAGCGGGCCGGCGGCGGTGTATGGCAGTTCAGCGAATTACGGCTACAACGTCGCCGTGGTCGGCGCGGCGACCGGCGGCGGCGGCGGCAATGCGGACGGGCCGGGCGGCCAGGCGGGCAGCGGCGCGTCGGTCAACCTGCTCAGCAACGGCAGCCCTACCGACGCGGTGGGTGGCTCCGCGCCTGGCGGCAACCTGACCCTGATTCAGTACGCGACCGGCGGCACCGGCGGCACCGGCACCAATGGCGCCCTCGCCGGCGTGGCGGGCGCGGCCTCCAGCGAGCTTGACGGCAGCAATCCGTCCAGCGCCGCCGGCTACGCTCTGTTCGCCAACGCTTATGGCGGCACCGGCGGCGGCACCGATACCGGCATTGCGGCGAACGGCGCCACCGGGACGGCGATCGCGAATGCCTCGGACAGCAACTACAATGGGGTCACGGCGGGCGCCTACGCCACCGGCGGCAACGGTGGCAACTCATCGGGCGGCACCGCCGGGAACGGCGCCGCCGGTATCGCCCAGGCCAGCGCGCAGACAAACGGGAGCACCTACGCCGCCGCGACGGCGCAGCAGACCGGCGGCAATGGCGGCAACGACAACGCCGGCGGCACCGCCGGCAGCGGCGCCGACAGCACCCTGACCACCACCCCTAGCGGCAGTGCCAACAGCGGCGCCGTCACCGGCTCCACCAATAGCGGCAGCCTGTTCCTGACCCAGACGGCGATCGGCGGCAGTGGCGGCAACGCGTCCAATGCCGGCACCACCGGTGTCGCCGGCGCGGCGGGCGCGGCCAATTCCTCGCTGACCTTCGACGACGGGCTCAGCCCCACCGCCAGCTACAACCTGACCGGCAACAGCAACGCGCTCGGCGGCAACGGCGGCTCGGTTTCCGGCAATGGCAACGGTACCCCTGCAAGCGCGCCGAACGGCGGCGCGGCGACCGCGAACGCCAATCTGAGCGGCTATTACAGTGTGAACTCGAACGCCGCCGCCACTGGCGGCACCGGCGGCAACATCGACAGCGGCGGCACTGGCGGCGTTGGCGGTGCGGCGACGGCGAACGCCGCCGCCAATACCTACTACTATTATTATTTCGGCACCGGCGCGGGTGCGACCGCGCTTGCAACCGGTGGCACGGGCGGTTCCAGCGACGGCGCGGGCGGCACGGGGGGGGGCGGTGGGGCGGCGAGCGCAACGGCCTCCGCGACGGGCGGAGTCTATAACTACAACGCCGCGACGGCGACCGCGACCGGCGGCGCCGGCGGCGCCGGCACAAACGGCGCCAGCGGCGGCGCCGGTGCCAGCCAGACCCTCATCGACGCAGTCGCAGTCAGCGGCTCCCATTATAGCGGCACTCTGGCCCTGACGCAGAACGCCACCGGCGGCGCCGGCGGCAACGCGTCCAATGCCGGCGGCACCGGCAACGGCGGCGCGGCGGGAACCGCCCTGTCCTCGCTGACCTTCGACTCAACGACGGCTTCCGACTACAGCGACTACCTGAACGGCAACAGCAACGCGACCGGCGGCGCTGGCGGGTCGGTTGCCGGCAACACCAACGGCACCGGCACGGTTGCGCCGGACGGCGGCGCGGCGACCGCGAACGCCAATCTGAACGGCTATTACAATGTGTACTCGAATGCCGCCGCCACCGGCGGCGCCGGCGGCAGCGTTGACGGTGGCGGCATTGCCGGCAACGGCGGTGCGGCGAACCTGTCCGGCGGCAGCGGGCCGGCGGCGGTGTATGGCAGTTCAGCGAATTACGGCTACAACGTCGCCGTGGTCGGCGCGGCGACCGGCGGCGGCGGCGGCAATGCGGACGGGCCGGGCGGCCAGGCCGGCAGCGGCGCGTCGGTCAGCCTGCTCAGCAACGGCACTCCTGGCGCCGACGCGGTCGGCGGCTCCGTACCCGGCGGCGCCCTGACCCTGACGCAGAACGCGACCGGCGGGGCCGGCGGCAACGGCACCAATGGCGCCGCCGCCGGCGCGGCCGGCAATGCCATCAGCAAGCTTGACGGCAGCACGGCCAACGCTACCAGCTACACGCTGAACACCAACGCGACCGGCGGGGCCGGCGGCGGCAGCGACGGCATCGGCAGCCAAGCCCCCACCGCAGGCGGCACGGCCACGGCAATCACCAACGCGGTGACCACGTTTTATTACGGCAGCGTAACCGGGAACGCGACGGCCACCGGCGGCGCCGGCGGCGCCGGCACCAACGGCACCAGTGGCGCGCAGGGCGGCACGGCGTCGGCGACTGCCTCCGCCACGAACAACAGCGGTAACAACAACTACTACTACAACAGTACGAGCGCGACGGCGCAGGCGACCGGCGGCGCGGGGGGGGCCAGCATCGGCGCGGGTGGCACCGGCGGCGCCGGTGGAACGGCGATCGCCACCGCCTCCGCTGCCGCATCCGGCTACGATTACTACTCTGGCTACTACTCCTCCACGCATGCCACCGCGAGCGCGACCGGTGGCGCGGGCGGCGCGGGTTACAACGGCGCGTCCGGCGGCACCGGCGCCGACCAGACGCTGGCCGACGCGGTCAGCGGCTCGACCAGCAACGGCAACCTGAGCCTGGCGCAGAACGCGACCGGCGGGGCGGGCGGCAACGCGATCAATGCTGGCCTCACCGGCGGCGGCGGCGGCGGCGCGGGCGCGGGCACTTCCTCGCTGACCTACAACGCAACGACGGTTGCCGACACCAGCTACTCCCTGAACGGCACCAGCAACGCGACCGGCGGCAACGGCGGGTCGGTTGCGGGCAATCAGTACATCAACGCCTGGGCGGGCAATGGCGGGTCGGCGGCCGCAGCGATCAATCTTACCGGCGTCAACATTGTGAACGCGAACGCCACCGCGGCCGGCGGCAACGGCGGCAGCATGGATGGCGGCGGCTGGGCCGGCAACGGCGGCGGGGCGAGCCTGTCCGGCGGCACCGGGCCGGCGGCGGTGTACGGCAGTTCGGTCAATGGCGCCAATGTCAGCGTAACCGGCACCGCGATCGGCGGCAGCGGCGGCGACGGGACCGGAGGCACCGGTCTCGGTGGCTACGGCGCGTCGGTCAATCTGCTCAGCAACGGCACTTCCGGCGCCGACGCGGTGGGCGGTTCCACCACCGGCACCCTGACCCTGACGCAGACCGCGATCGGCGGCAACGGCGGCAGCGGCACCACTGGCGCCAACGCCGGCGCGGCGGGCAATGCCAGCAGCGCGCTTGACGGCACCAACGCGTCCAACGCCTACAGCTACTCGCTGAATGCCAATGCCACCGGCGGCACCGGCGGCGGCAGTGACGGCACCGGCTATTGGTTCGGGCCAGGCGTCGCCACCGCCGGCGGCAACGCCACGGCGATCACCAATGCGTCGAGCGCGGCCGGTTCAGGCTACGTCGCCGCGAACGCAACGGCCACCGGCGGCACCGGCGGCTGGGGCATCCAGGGCACCAATGGCGCGACCGATGGCGCGCAGGGCGGCACGGCGACGGCGACCGCCTCGGCCAGCAACAACAACAGCTATGCCTACGAAAGCTACGCCACCGCAAACGCGACCGGTGGCGCGGGCGGTTCCAGTGACGGCGTGGGCGGCACTGGCGGCGCCGGCGGCACGGCGAGCGCAACCGCCTCTGCCGCCTCGACGAATTATGATTACTGGTACTACTACGGTACGAGGGCGACGGCCTACGCGACGGGCGGCGCCGGCGGCGACGGCACCAACGGCGCCAGCGGCGGCACCGGCGCCGATCAGAGCCTCAGCAATGCTGTCACCGGCTCCACGAATCAGGGCGAACTTTTCCTGGCGCAGAACGCGACCGGCGGCGCGGGCGGCAACGCCTACAATCCCGGCAGCACCGGCAATGCCGGCGCGGCGGGCGCCGCGAACTCCGCGCTGACCTACAACGCCACGACGGCTGCCGACTCCAGCTACTATCTGACCGGCAACAGCAACGCGACCGGCGGCGCTGGCGGCTCGGTTGTCGGCAACACCAACGGTGCCGGCACGACCGCGCCGGACGGCGGGGCGGCGAACGCGAGCATCAACCTGACCGGCAATTACTATGTGTATGCCAACGCCACGGCGCTGGGCGGGGCTGGCGGCAGCATCGACGGCGGCGGCAACGCCGGCAACGGCGGCGTGGCAACCCTGTCCGGCGACCCCGGCCCCACGCCGGTCTACGGCAGTTCGTTGACTCCTGGTTACTCCGTCACCGTGACCGGCACGGCCACCGGCGGACAAGGCGGCGACGCGACCGGGGGCGGCACTGCCGGCGCCGGCGGCAGCGAGAGCCTGACCGACGCGGTCGGCGGCAGTGCCGTCAACGGCAACCTGACGCTGAACCAGAATGCCAATGGCGGTGCGGGCGGCAACGCCTACAATCCCGGCAGCACCGGCAATGCCGGCGCGGCGGGGGGGGCGAACTCCGCGCTGACCTACAACGCCACGACGGCTGCCGACTCCAGCTACTATCTGACCGGCAACAGCAACGCGACCGGCGGCAACGGTGGGTCGGTCTACGGCAACACCAACGGCGCCGGCACGACCGCGCCGGACGGCAGGGGGGCGAACGCGAGCATCAACCTGACCGGGAATTACAACGTCTACGCCAACGCCGCGGCGCAAGGCGGTGCTGGCGGCAACATCGACGGCGGCGGCCACGCCGGCAACGGCGGCGTGGCGACCCTGTCCACCGACGTGGGGCCGGCGGTCTACGGCAGTTCGGTGAATGGCTACTCCGTCAGCGTGACCGGCGTGGTCACCGGCGGCCGTGGCGGCGACGCCACCGGGGGCGGCTTTGCCGGCGCCGGCGGCAGCGAGAGCCTGAACAACGCGGTCGGCGGCAGCACCCCCGGCGGCAGCCTGACCCTGACGCAGAACGCAACCGGCGGGGCCGGCGGATCGGCTTACAGCGGCGGCACGGCAGGCGCGGGCGGCACGGCAAGCTCGGTGCTGAACTACACCGACACGACAAGCAGCTTCCTGACCGCCAACGTGGCGGCGGTCGGCGGCAAGGGCGGGTCGGCCATCGACCCCGCCAACGGCGCGGACGGCGCCACCGCGACGGCGACGAACAACCTGACCGGGGCCGGCAACGTCTCGGCCAATGCCTCCGCGACGGGCGGCAGCGGCGGCGACGGGTCCGGCGACGGCACGGCCAATACCTATCACGCCGGCAACGGCGCGACGGGCACCGCGACGGCGAGCGCGAACGGCACCGGCACCGGCAGCGTGTCGGCCTCGGTGACCGAACTCGGCGGCAGCGGCGGCACCGGCTACACCGCCGCGGCAGGCGGCAACGGCGCCAGCCAGACGGCGATCGACCTGGCGACCGCGAGCACGTCAGGCGGCGGGTCGCTGTTGCTGACGCAGAACATCACCGGCGGCTCGGGCGGGTATTCGTTCGGCGGCGGCACCCCCGGCCAAGCCGGCTCCGCCACCTCGCAGGTCGACGGCACGAACGCAGGCACGGCCAACGGCAACAGCAGTGCCAGGGGCGGCAACGGCGGCGGGTCGGACACGGTCAGCGGGCAGGATGGCGGCGCGGCCAGCGCGGTGACCAACATCACCTCCACCGGCGGCTACGCGGGGTCCGTGACCACCGCTTACGGCGGCAATGGCGGCGTGGTGGATTCCGGCAACGGCACCAGCACGGGGCAGAGCGCCGGGAATGGCGGGGCGGCGAGCGCGGCCTCAAACGCCACCTCGGCGGCCGGGCAAACGGCCTATTCCGCCGTGTCCGCCACCGGCGGCAATGGCGGCTATGCCTACAACACCGGCAACACCGCCGGCAACGGCGGGGTCGCCACCGCGACCGCGATTTCCACCGCGAACGGCGGCGGCCTGGGCCAGGCAATCGTCAACATCACTGGCGGCAACGGCGGCTACGGCGGCAACGGCGCCAATGCCGGCAGCGGCGCCACCGAGTCGGCGACCAACAGCGCCTCCGCGGTGACAAGCGGCGATATCTATCTGGTGCAGTCGGTCACCGGCGGCAGCGGCGGCTATGCGTATCAAAACGGTCTTGGAGCCGCCGGCACGGCAGGCGCGGCCGGTGACGCCACCTCGATCCTGAACACCGCGTCGAACGGCAATGCCACCACCTACAACTACGCCTATGGCGGCAACGGCGGCGGCACCGATATCGGCAATGGCGCCGCTGGTGGCACGGCCAACGCGCAGACCACGCTGACGGCCGCCGGCAGCATCAATTCGACCGTCCAGGCTGGCTACTACTACGGCAACGGCGGATACGGCTATGGCACGGGCAACAGCGGCGGGGCGGGCGGAGCGGCCACCGCCGGCGCCAACCTGACCTCGACCGGCGGCGGCAGCGTTACCAGCTACGTATATGATTACGGCGGCAACGGCGGGGCCGGCCACAACGGGGCCAATGGCGGCAACGGTGGCAACGCCACCATCACCGCGGCCAACAACACCATCGCGACGAGCGGCAATATCTCCGCTTACGACTATGCCTATGGCGGCAGCGGCGGCTACAGCGCCAGCGGCACCGCCGGCACCGCGGGCAACGGCTCCGCGGTCGTCAGCGCCAGTTCCACCGGCGGTTCCGTGAGCGGGACCAGTTATGCCTATGGCGGCGCAGGCGGCAACAGCGGCGGCAGCGGCGCCGCCGGCGGTACGGCCAACGCGCAGACCACGCTGAGCGGGCAGGGCATCTACAGCTACGATAACGCCGTGGGCGGCAACGGCGGATACGGCCAAGGCACGGGCAACAGCGGCGGGGCGGGCGGAGCGGTCACCGCCAGCGCCAACCTGACGGACACCAGCGGCGCGGGCGTCAGCAGCACCGTCAATGCGACCGGCGGCAGCGGCGGGGCCGGCTCCTACGGCGCCAACGGCGGCAACGGCGCCGACGCCACCATCACCGCGGCCAACAACACGATCACCTCGGCAGGCAACATCTACACCGCCGATAGCGCCCAGGGCGGCAGCGGCGGCTACAGCGACAGCGGCACCGCCGGCAGCGGCGGCAACGCCTCGGCCACCCAGACCGCGAACACCACCGGCAACTTCGTTACTTCCACCACCAATGCCCAGGGCGGCAACGGCGGCGGAACTTCCAGCGGCACCGCCGGCGCGGCCGGGACCGCAACCGCGCAGGCCACTGTCACCGCGGGCTATCAGATCAGCAACAGCACCACCGCCTGGGGTGGCAACGGCGGCGACAACAGCAACGGCAACGCCGCCAATGGCGGCGTTGCGACCGCGACGTCGAACCTGACCGCCAGTTACGTCTACGACACCACCAACAGCGTGGGCGGCAACGGCGGCAGCGGCCAGAACGGCAACGGCGGCAATGGCGGCAACGCGACCAGCATCGCCACCTACACCGCTGGGACGTATGCCAGCGGTGGCGTTTATGCGACGGGTGGCACCGGCGGCGGCGTCAATAACGGGACCAGCGGCACCGGCGGCACCGGCAGCGCGACGCTGATCGCCAATGCTCCGACGCTCTCCGTCAGCGCGACCGGCACTGGCGGCGCCGGCGGCTATAGCAATCAAAGCACCGATGTCACCGGCAATGGCGGGATCGGCCAGGCGTCGGCCACGGGCACCGCGGCCAACGGCGCCGGCACGGTAACTGCCACGGCGAACGGCGGCACCGGCGGCTACGCCATTGACGGCACGGCCGGGGCTGGTGGCGGCGCGACGGCGACGGCAAACGCCTACGCCACCAATGGCACAGCGACCGGCAACGGCAATGCCACGGGCGGCACCGGCGGCTTCACCTATTACGGCACGGCCGGGGCTGGTGGCGACGCGACGGCGACGGCAAACGCCTACGCCACCAACGGCGCAGCCATCGGCACCAGCAATGCTGCCGGCGGCACTGGCGGCTACAACATTTACGGCACGACCGCTGGCGGCACCGGCGGCAACGCCACCGCGAATGCGCAGGCCAATTCCGACGTCAGCACGGCGACGGCGACGGCGAGGGCGGCGGCAGGCACCGGCGGCTCCAACTACATCACTGGGACTAATGGCGCCGCCGGGGCCACGACCAGCGCCACCAGCGCCGCCACCACCAACAGCGCCGGGCAACTGGCGACGGCGCAATCGTACGCGACCGGCGGCACGACCAGCAACGGCGTAACTTCGACGGCGACGAACAACCTGGCGGCCGGGCAGAGCGTCCAGGTCCAGACAGCCGCCACAACGCTGGGGAATTCCAGCAGCGTCGCCCTCGCCAATGGCGGGGTCAGCGCTCCCGCGATGGCGACAATCCCGTCGGGGTTCACGGTGGCCGCCTCGGCGATGGTGATGCCGACCGACATCACCGCGATGGGCCCTGGCGCGAACGTCTCGGCCAATCTGCTCGCCGCCGGCAGCCAGCTTCTGGGAGCAGGCATCTTCGGCGCCACCCATAACGGCACTGGCGGGGCGGAAACCTATACCGGGTCGGACGTGTTCTCGTTGGCGGCCGGATCGTTCAACTCGGGCGAGCTGCAGCTGGGCTTCATCCAGGATATCAATTCGCTCAATAGCAGCGACTTCGTGTCGATGTCGATCACGCTCGATGTTACCGACGGAGGAACCCAGTATAACAACACGTGGTTCTTCAGTACCCTCGCCGCCCTGGACAATTTCCTGACCGACTACGTGGTCAACATCGGCTATGTCGCCGATCCGGCATTGACCATCGACCTGAGCTATCAACTTGTGGCGGGAGGGACAGGTGGTCTCGGCTTCGACTATGCCCTGGCCACCAACGATCGAATCCCGCCGCCGGTAGGGACGCCTGAACCGGCCTCCGGGAGCCTGCTGTTTGGCGGCGGCGCGCTGCTGTGGTGGCTGCGTCGCCAGCGGAAGGCGGTGCTCGGTGTCTGACCAGGGGCGGCAAGGCATTGCAGCGGACGCAAACAACGCCCTCGTTCGTTGGAGTGTGCTCGGCGTCGGCGCCGTCGTCGCCCTCGCGCTTGCCGTGATTGCCTTCGACCTGCGTTCACCCCGCCCATTCCGCCCGGCGGGCGGGGTGGGCAGCATGCAGGCTGTCACCCTGCTCAATGGGCAAGTGTATTTCGGCACGCTCGTTGAGGCGGACGGCAGCCACATCCTGCTCGATGATGTGTTCGAGGGCGTTACAAACGTTAACGCGCAGACCAATCAGCGGACGACACAGCTGGTGCGTCGCAAGACGGCCGCCTGGCATGCCCCGGCTTCGATGGCGATCCCGACCGATCGGATTCTGTTCAGCGAAGTGATCGGCGCCGATTCGGTCGTGGGCAAGACCCTGCAGCAACCCGGTTCCGCAAAGTAGCGGCGTTGCGCGTTGACTCGAGGGCGATCCGGAGCCGCTTCGGAAGCGGTCGATCGCTCTCGAATCGCGCGTGCCGCCGTGCTCCACCAACCCCGGGCTTTCGCTACGAAGCCATTTGCCCCGCCGGCAAACGCCGCTACGGTGGTCCATCATTTCCGCGATCGAACTCAGGGCGCCCGACATGATCAGTCTCCGCCATTGCGGCTTCGCCATCACCCTGCTTGTCGCCGTGGCCGCTGCCAACGGCGCAACCGCCCAGCGGCCGCCCAACCAGCCCGCCACGGCCCCCATGCCGCCGCCGATCAAGGATCCCAAGGTTTTTGCCGCGGATTTCTTCAGCCTGATGCAAAAAAACCAGGCCGATGCTTATGATGGTTTGAAGTCAAGCGGGCTGAACGCAAGCGGCGTTGACAACCTCAAGCAGACAGCGGCGCGCCTGGCCAGCTCGATTGGTCAGATGACCGGATCGGAGTTCCTCGACGAGGCCCATCTTGGCAAGCGGGTGACGCGGCTCAGCTTCCTCGTATTGTATCAGCGTGGGCCGGTGGTTCAGACGCTGACCTACTACATGCCGCCTGGCACGACGAACTGGCAGCTCATTTCCATGGACATGACCGCCGAGCCGGGGCGGTTTCCGTTCCAGGCGGGCAAGTAAAGGCGGGCCGGAGGACGCGGTTGCCTTCCTGCTGGAAAGCACCGCCGCGACGCCGCGTTGCCGTCATCCCCGGGACAAGCCCCGCGAACCCGCGCCTACAAGATGAACCGCGACAAATCCCCCTTCTGCGCCAGCGGCGCCACCCGGTCGCGCACCGTGGCGGCGTCCACCACCACCTCCTGCCCGCCGCGATCCGACGCGGTGAAGGAAATCTCCTCCAGCAGCTTTTCCAGCACCGTGTGCAGCCGCCGCGCGCCGATGTTCTCCACCCGGTCGTTGATGTCCGCCGCCAGATCGGCCAGCGCGTCCACCGCATCGTCGGTGAAGGTCAACTGCACGCCCTCGGTGCCGATCAGCGCCTGATACTGCTTGATCAGCGACGCCTCCGGCTCGGTCAGGATGCGGCGCAAATCCGCCCGCGACAGCGGCGCCAGCTCCACCCGGATCGGCAGCCGCCCCTGCAACTCCGGCAGCAGATCGGCCGGCTTGGTCAGATGGAACGCGCCCGAGGCGATGAACAGGATGTGATCCGTCTTCACCGGCCCGTGCTTGGTGGAAACCGTGGTGCCCTCGATCAGCGGCAACAGATCGCGCTGCACCCCCTCGCGCGACACGTCGCCGCCGCGGAACCCGCCTTCGGTCGTGCGGGCGCACACCTTGTCGATCTCGTCGAGGAACACGATGCCGTTGTTCTCGGCATGGGTCAGCGCGTCCTTCACCAGCCGGTCGTTGTCGAGCAGCTTGTCCGCCTCCTCGCGCTCCAGCGCGCGGCGGGCGGCCTGCACCGTCATCTTCCGCGGGTGGGCGGCGCGGCCGAACATCCCCTTCATCATGTCGCCGAGATTGATCATCTGCGCCGGCGGCATGCCAGGCATGTCGAACTGGCCGATCGGGTTGGCCGGCGCCTCGGCCACCGCGACCTCGACCTCCTTGTCCTCAAGCTCGCCGGCCCGCAGCATGCGCCGGAACTTCGACCGCGTGTCCGCCGCCGCGTGCTCGCCGCACAGCGCGGTGATCAGCCGCTCCTCGGCCGCGGTTTCTGCCTTGGCCTGCACCTCGCGGCGGGAGGCGTCGCGCAGCATGGTGATGCTCACTTCCACCAGGTCGCGGGCGATGCTTTCCACGTCGCGGCCGACATAGCCGACCTCGGTGAACTTGGTGGCCTCCACCTTCAGGAACGGCGCCTGCGCCAGCCTGGCCAGCCGCCGGGCGATCTCGGTCTTGCCGCAGCCGGTGGGGCCGATCATCAGGATGTTCTTCGGCACCACCTCCTCGCGCAGCGCCTCGGGCAGTTGCTGGCGCCGCCAGCGGTTGCGCAGGGCGATGGCGACCGCCCGCTTGGCGTCGGTCTGGCCGACGATGAAGCGGTCGAGTTCAGAAACGATTTCGCGGGGCGAATACGTCGGGACTTCCATTTCTTCCTACTCGATCGTCTCGACGATCACGCTGTGGTTCGTATAGACGCAGATATCGCCGGCGATCTTCATGGCGCGCCGCGCCACGTCCTCGGCGGGGATATCGGGCACTTCCAGCAGCGCCCGCGCCGCGGCCAGCGCGTAGTTGCCGCCCGAGCCGATGGCGATCACCCCGTCCTCCGGCTCCAGCACGTCGCCGTTGCCGGTCAGGGTGAAGGAACGGTCGCGGTCGGCCACCGCCATCATCGCTTCCAGCCGCCGCAGGTAGCGGTCGGTGCGCCAGTCCTTGGCGAGTTCCACGCAGGCCCGCTCAAGCTGGCCGGGGAAGCGCTCCAGCTTGGCTTCCAGCCGCTCCAGCAGGGTGAACGCGTCGGCGGTGGCGCCGGCGAACCCGGCCAGGATGGCGTTGCCCGGCCCGATGCGGCGCACCTTGCGGGCGTTGCCCTTGATGACGGTCTGACCGAGCGTGACCTGGCCGTCCCCGGCCATGGCCACCTGCCCGCCGCGGCGCACGCACAGGATGGTGGTGCCGTGCCAGCCGATCGGGTCGTGGGGAGATGCATGGTTCATGCGCAGGCCAAATGGCGCGCCACCCGGCCGCATGCAAGCACCATGCGCCCCGCCACGCGTGCGCGCGTTCGCGGCGACGGGGGTAGCGCCCACCATATTCGCCATGATAGCACTTCGTTACAATCACCCAGGAGGGGCGGGGCCATGGATTTTGTCGCGGCGGTCACCAAGGCGTTGCAGGACTATGTGGTCTTCTCCGGGCGCTCGGTGCGGTCGGAGTACTGGTGGTTCGCGCTGTTCAACATCCTTGCCCTGACGGCGGTGTCGCTGCTGGGCGCGCTGCTGCACGACCACGGCGTGCTGTATACGCTGGGCTCGCTGGCGCTGTTTCTGCCCGCTCTGGCCCTGGCGGTGCGGCGTCTGCACGACCTTGACCGCTCCGGCTGGTGGCTGCTGGTGGGGTTCGTGCCGATCATCGGCACCATCCTGATGCTGGTGTGGTTCTGCACCCGCGGCACCACCGGGCCGAACCGGTTCGGCCCGGACTTCTTCGCCGGCCAGGGCCTGGCCGCCGCCGGATAATTGCAGCGCCTGCCGGTTTCAGGCTAGTGCTGCTTGCATGCCGCGCAGCGCCAGCCTGACCCGGACCACGTCCGAGACCGACATTTCCCTCACCCTCGACCTCGACGGCACCGGCCGGGCCGAGATCGACACCGGGATCGGCTTCCTTGACCACATGCTCACCGCGCTGGCGCGGCACGGGCTGTTCGACCTTGCGGTGCGGGCGAAGGGCGACCTGCACATCGACTTCCACCACACCACCGAGGATGTCGGCATCGTGCTCGGCCAGGCGCTGGCCACAGCGCTCGGCGACAAGCGCGGCATCCGCCGTTTCGGCCAGGCCCTGGTGCCGATGGATGAGGCGCTGGCCGAGGCCGTCATCGACCTGTCCGGCCGCGCGTTCCTGGCCTGGGACGTGCCGTTCCAGCGCGACAAGCTGGGCCAGATGGACACGGAATTGTTCGAGGAATTCTTCCGCGCGTTCGCGTTCAATGGCGCGTTCACGCTGCACGTCACCCGCAAGGCCGGCAGCAATGCCCATCACGTGGCGGAGGCAAGCTTCAAGGCGGTGGCGCGTGCGTTGCGCATGGCCGTTGAGTTGGATGCGAGGGCCATCGGGGTCATCCCCTCAACCAAGGGGGCATTGTGAGTCTCTTGTCATGGGGCCAAGGGGGCCGCTGCCCCCTTGCGGGTCCAGGGCAGAGCCCTGGCCTTGCTTCCTTATGAAGACCTGGACCGTCCACCTGCGCCCAGCCACCGCTCCGGTCCTGATCCCGGAAGCGTTTTCCCTGCCGGCCGCCCTGTTCGCCCCCGTGTGGCTGCTGGTGTACGGCGCCTGGGTCTCCGCTGCGTTCGCCCTGGGTGCCGAGGTCGCCGTGGCGGCGGCCACCGGCGGGGCGCTGCGCATCGTGCTGGCGCTGGCGCTCGGCTGGCTGTTCGGCCTCATCGGCCAGGATCTGCGCCGCTGGTCACTGGCGCAGCGCGGTTTTGTTCTCGCGCATGTGGTGGCGGCGCAATCCGGCGACGCCGCCGCGGCCCGCCTGTTCGACCAGCGGCCGGAACTGGCCAGGGAGGCGGCGGCATGAAGGTCGCGGTGATCGACTACGGCAGCGGCAACCTCGCCTCGGCCTCCCGGGCGCTGGCGCTGGCCGCCGGGCGGGACGGCATCGCCGCCACGGTGGAAGTCACCGCCGACCCCGACGCGGTGGCGCGCGCCGACCGCATCGTGCTGCCCGGCCAGGGCGCCTTCGCCGACTGCGCCGCCGGCCTGTCCGCCATTCCCGGCCTGCACGAGGCGGTGCTGGAGGGGGTTGACCGCGGCAAGCCGTTCCTCGGCATCTGCGTCGGCATGCAGTTGATGGCCGAGCGCGGGCTGGAGCACGCGGTCACCCCCGGTTTCGGCTGGATACGTGGCGAGATCACCGCCATGGCGCCGGCGGGCGGGCTGCGCCTGCCGCAGATGGGCTGGAACGAGCTGGTGTTCGAGCCGGGCGCGCACCCTTTGCTGGCCGGCCTGCTGCCCGGCGACCACGCCTATTTCGTGCACAGCTACGCGCTCGCCGGCGGCGCCCCGGCGGAATGCATCGCCACCACCGAGTATGGCGGTCCGGTGGTCGCCATGGTGGCGCAGGGCAACCGCGCCGGCACCCAGTTCCACGTTGAGAAAAGCCAGGAGGTCGGCCTGCGCATTCTGGGCAACTTCCTGCGCTGGACCCCCTGACATGATCCGCAGCACGACATGACCGGCAGCGCGAGATGACCGGCAGCGCGACATCCCCGCCGCCCAGCCAGTCGGTGGACCGCGCCGCCAACATGTCCGACGACGACCTGGCCGCGCTGTGCGAGGCCGCCGACGCCGCCATCATCGACGGCGGCGGCTTCGGCTGGGTCAACCCGCCCGGGCGGAAGGCGCTGGAGCGCTATTTCCGGGGCGTGCTGCTGGTGCCCGAGCGCGAGCTGTTCCTGGCCCGCTCGGAGGGCGTCATCGTCGGCTCGGCGCAGCTGGTGCGCCCGCCGCGGAACAACGAGGCGCAGGCGTTCGGCGCCACGCTGATGCACGCCTTCGTCGCCCCGTATGCGCGCGGCCATGGCCTGGCCAGGCTGCTGACCGAGCGGGTGGAGGAATGCGCCCGCGCCTTCGGCTACCAGGTGCTCAACCTGGATGTGCGCGAAACGCAGGAGGCGGCAATCGCGTTGTACGAGTCGCTCGGCTATATCCGCTGGGGTGTTCACCCGGCCTATGCGCGGGTGGGCGGGCGCACCATTCGGGGCGTTTATTATTTCAAGCTGCTGCAGCCGGGTGGGCGGGTGCGTGATGGGACTTAAGCTGTATCCGGCCATCGACCTCAAGGACGGCGCCTGCGTGCGTCTGCGCCGCGGCGAGATGGACGATGTCACGGTGTATTCGCAGGACCCCGGCGCGCAGGCGCGGGCCTGGCAGGATGCCGGTTGCGGCTGGCTGCACGTGGTCGATCTCAACGGCGCCTTCGCCGGCCGCCCGGTGAATGCCGAGGCGGTGCGCGCCATCCTGGCCAGCGTGACCATTCCCGTGCAGCTCGGCGGCGGCATCCGCAACATGGCCGGCATCGAGGCATGGCTGGCGGCCGGCGTGCGCCGGGTGATCCTGGGCAGCGCCGCGGCCAAGAATCCGGCGCTGGTGAAGCAGGCGTGCCAGGCCCATCCGGGCCGCATCGCGGTGGGTATCGACGCGCGCGACGGGTTCGTGGCCACCGAGGGCTGGGCGGAGACCTCCAGCATGAAGGCGCTCGATCTGGCGCTGCGCTTCGAGGATGCCGGCGCCGCGGCGATCATCTACACCGACATCAGCCGCGACGGCATGCTCTCCGGGCTGAACCTTGAGCAGACGATCGACCTCGCTTTTCAGATCTCCACCCCGGTGATCGCTTCCGGCGGGGTGGGCAGCCTGGCGGACCTCGCCGCGTTCAAGATCGCGGTGCGATCGCAGGGGCCGGGGCTGATCGACGGCGTGATCGTCGGGCGGGCGCTCTATGACGGGCGGGTGGATGTGCGCGCGGCGCTGGCTCTGCTGACCGGCTGACCCCGGCCAATCGCCGGCGGTCGGGGCGCGTTTTGGCAACGATGCCTGCCTTGTGCGATACGGGCTTGCACCGACGCGGAAAAGCATCGCAATAGCCCTTGCCGAGGGGGCGTACGGTGCTGAAACTCCGAGTCATTCCCTGCCTGGACGTCAAGGACGGACGGGTGGTCAAGGGTGTCAACTTTGTTTCGTTGCGCGACGCGGGCGACCCCGTCGAGCAGGCGGCGGTCTATGACGCCGCCGGCGCCGATGAACTGTGCTTCCTCGACATCACCGCCAGCCACGAAAACCGCAACACCATCGTCGATGTGGTGTCGCGCACGGCGGCGCGGGTGTTCCTGCCGCTGACCGTGGGCGGCGGCATCCGCTCGATCGACGACATGCGCCGCCTGCTGCTGGCCGGCGCCGACAAATGCAGCATCAACTCGGCCGCGGTCGCCCGCCCCGAACTGGTGGCCGAAGCGGCCCGCAAGTTCGGCAGCCAGTGCGTGGTGGTCGCGGTGGACGTCAAACAGGTCGGGCCAGGCCGGTGGCACGTGTTCACCCATGGCGGCCGGCGCGACACCGGCATCGATGCGGTGCCGTGGTGCCGCCGGGTGGTCGAGCTGGGCGCCGGCGAAATTCTGCTGACCAGCATGGACCGCGACGGCACCCGCGCGGGGTTCGACCTGCCGTTGCTGCGCGCGGTGTGCGGGGCGGTGCGGGTGCCGGTGATCGCCTCGGGCGGGGTCGGCAGCCTGGCGCATTTCGTCGAAGGCGCGCAGGCCGGCGCCACCGGATTGCTGGCGGCCAGCGTGTTCCATTTCGGCACGTTCACGATCGCGGAGGTGAAGGCGGCCCTGGCGCAGGCGGGACTGCCGGTACGGCTGCCGCGCGCCCTCGCGCAGGCGGCCTGAGGAGCGCGCATGGCCAAACCAACCAAGAAGCCCGTGGCGCCGACTGGCGACAAGAAGGCCGGTGCGAAAAAGAAACCGGCCAAGAAACGGCTCGCCAGGCTGGCGCCCGCTGCCGCTGCCGCTGCCGCTGGCGTCCTGCCGTCGCCGGCCGGCGCCTCCGCGGTGGTGCTGGACCGGCTGTGGTCGGTGGTGATGGCCCGGCGCGGCACCGACCCGACACTGAGCCATTCCGCGCGCCTGCTGTCGCGCGGCACCGCCAAGATCGCGCAGAAATTCGGCGAGGAGGCGGTGGAGTGCGTGATCGAGGCCGCCCTCGGCAACCGCGCCGCGCTGGTGGCCGAGAGTGCTGACGTTCTTTATCACCTGCTGGTGATGTGGGTGGATGCCGGGGTGCGGACCGAGGAGGTCTGGGCCGAACTGCAACGGCGCGAGGGCGTGTCGGGCGTCGCCGAGAAGGCGATGCGGCCGCGAGAGCTGGCGATCGTTGGGGTGCGGACGAAGAAGATTCCCTGAGAGTTTGAAAAAGAATGCCCGCAAGCCGCCGAACGATGACGAAAAAATCAATGATATCAGCGGGCATTCTTTTTCAAGTTCGATTGTTTTTCAAGCTCTGACCGGCGTCAGGCAGGCAAGGCCAGGGCAAAGCCGCTGGCCTTCCCTTCCTGACCGGTGCAGGATGCGCGGCGCGGAGGGCGTACAATGCCAGTCAAGGGCCTTGGTGAATACGACGACCAGAATGTGTTCGCGCGCATCCTGCGGGGCGAGATCCCGTCCCGCAGGATATTCGAGGACGAGTGGGCGCTGGCTTTCCACGACATCGCGCCACAGGCGCCGGTGCACGTGCTGGTGATCCCGAAGGGGCGCTGGGTGTCCCTCGCCGATTTCACCGCCCGCGCCAGCCAGGGCGAAATCGCCGGGTTCTGGCGTGCGGTGGGCGCGGTGGCGCGGCAGCTCGACCTTGAGGCGCCTGGCTACCGGGTGCTGACCAATATGGGCGACCATGGCCACCAGGAAGTGCCGCATCTGCACGTGCACATCTTCGGCGGCCGGCCGCTCGGCCGCATGCTGGAAAAACGCCTGGCCGACTGAACCGGCGCGGCCCGCCCGGATGCGGGCTTGCGCCGTGCCGCCGCGATTCCTGTAAGCTGCTCCCGACACGCCGGGGGAAGCCTGCATGGCCGCGCGCAACACGTCTGCCCAGAACGCTGCCCTGATCGCGGGGTCGGTGACGCTCTCGCTGGCGCTTGGCGCGCGCGCGACCTTCGGCCTGTTCCTGGGGCCGCTCGATCTGGTCGGCATTCGGGTAGCCGATGTCGCCCTGGCCATTGGCCTGCACAACCTTGCCTGGGGCGTTGCCCAGCCGATCGCCGGCGCCATGGCCGACCGCTATGGCGCCACAAGGCCGCAGGTGTTCGGCGCCCTGATGTATGCCGGCGGCCTCGCCTTGCCGGCCTTCCTGCCGATGACCTGGTCGGTCATGCTGGGCCTCGGCGTGCTGACCGGGGTGGGCACCGCCTATCTCGGCTGGGGGGTGGCGCTGGCCGGCGTTTCCCGCGCCTTCCCGGCCGAGCGCCGCTCCGCCGCCGTGGGCGCGGTGAGCGCCGGCGGGTCGGTGGGGCAGATGCTGCTGCTGCCGGTGACGGCGGCGGCGATCGCCTGGGGCGGCGCGACCGCGGGATTGCTGGTGCTGGCGGCGGTGATGCTGGTGGCGCTGCCGCTCGGCCGCCCGCTCGACCGGGCGGCGCTGGTCAAGCCGGCACCGCGGCGATCCGGCGCGGCCGTGCGGGTGGCGCTGTCCGACCGCAGTTTCGTCCTGCTGACGCTGGGGTTCTTCACCTGCGGTTTCCAGTTGGCGTTCCTGGCGACGCATCTGCCGGGCTACCTGACGCTCTGCGGCATGCCGGCGAGTTTCGGCGCCTGGGCGCTCATGCTGGTGGGCGGTGCGAACATCCTCGGCAGTTGGATGTGCGGCTGGGCCGGCCAGCGCCTGCCGCCGCAATGGTGCCTGGCGGTGGTCTATGCGGTGCGCGGGGCGGCGATCCTGGCCTTCTGGCTGGCACCGAAGGGCGACCTGACCACCGCCCTGTTCGCCATCGTCATGGGGCTGCTGTGGCTGGGTACGGTGCCGCTGACCAACGGGGTGATCGCCCGCCGCTTCGGCGTCGGCGATATCGGCGCGCTGTTCGGGGTGTGCTTCATCAGCCACCAGATCGGCGGCTTCCTGGGCGCCTGGGCGGGTGGCCTCGCCTTCGCCTGGACCGGCAGCTACGATCTCGGTTTCATGGCCACGGCCGCGTCCGGTCTGGTGGCGGCGGCGTTCAATCTGCCGATCCGGGTGCCAAGGGTGGCGGCGGCGTGATCCGCCGGTGCAGTTGACAGCCGGATGACACCGCCACACTTTACCCGCCTCCGAGGGGAGTCCCGACAGGGGGCTGAGATACCGCCGCGCGGTGACCCTTTGAACCTGATCCGGGTTGCACCGGCGTAGGGACGGGAACCCGTATGCCACCCCTTCCACGCCCAGACACCCATACGAAAGAAGGGGGAGTACGCCCGTGACTGTCCAGCAGAAGCCCGCCGCCGTCACCACCGGCCCCGTCATCGGCAGCCGCAAGATCCATTCCAGCCCGGCCGGCCGCCCCGACATCCTGGTGCCGTTCCGCGAAATCGACCTGCACCCGAGCGCCAACGAGCCGCCCTTCCGCATCTACGACACTTCCGGCCCGTTCACCGACCCGGCGGCGCGCATCGACCTGGAATCCGGCCTGACCCCGCTGCGCACCCCCTGGCTCGAGCGCCGCGGTTTTGCCGCGGTCACCCCCCGCGGGGTGAAGCCGGAAGACAACGGCAATGTCGGCGACGACAAACTGGTGGCGGAATGCCCGGCGCCACGCATTGTGCTCGCCGGCATCGCCGGCCGGCCGGTGACCCAGCTCGAATTCGCCCGCGCCGGCATCATCACCGACGAGATGATCTACATCGCCCACCGCGAGAATCTCGGCCGCGCGCAAATGGCCGGGGGCGCCGAGGACCGGCGCGCCGACGGCGAGGATTTCGGCGCCGCCATCCCGCCCTTCATCACCCCCGACTTCGTCCGCGCGGAAGTCGCCGCCGGCCGCGCCATCATCCCGGCCAACATCAACCACCCGGAACTCGAGCCGGTCATCATCGGCCGCAACTTCCTGGTCAAGATCAACGCCAATATCGGCAATTCGGCGGTTACCTCCTCGGCCGCGGACGAGGTGGAAAAACTCGTCTGGGCAATCCGCTGGGGCGCCGACACGGTGATGGACCTGTCCACCGGCCGCAACATCCACAACATCCGCTCCTGGATTCTGCGCAACGCCCCGGTGCCGATCGGCACCGTGCCGATCTACCAGGCGCTTGAGAAAGTCGGCGGCGACCCCGACAAGCTCGACTGGGAGGTGTTCAAGGACACCCTCATCGAGCAGGCCGAGCAGGGGGTGGACTACTTCACCATCCATGCCGGCGTGCGGCTGGCTTATGTGCCGCTGACGGCAAAGCGCGTCACCGGCATCGTCAGCCGCGGCGGCTCGATCATGGCGCGCTGGTGCCTCGCCCACCACCGCGAGAGCTTCCTCTACGAGCGCTTCGGCGACATCTGCGACATCATGCGCAAGTACGATGTGTCGTTTTCCCTCGGCGACGGCCTGCGCCCCGGCAGCAATGCCGACGCCAACGACCGCGCCCAGTTCGCCGAGCTGGAGACCCTCGGCGAACTGACCAAGGTGGCCTGGGACAAGGGCTGCCAGGTGATGATCGAAGGCCCCGGCCACGTGCCGATGCACAAGATCAAGGTCAACATGGACAAGCAGTTGCGCGAATGCGGCGAGGCGCCGTTCTACACCCTCGGCCCGCTGGTGACCGACATCGCCCCCGGCTACGACCACATCACCTCCGCCATCGGCGCCGCCATGATCGGCTGGTTCGGCACCGCGATGCTCTGCTACGTCACCCCGAAGGAGCATCTCGGCCTGCCCGACCGTGACGACGTGAAAACCGGCGTGATCACCTACCGCATCGCCGCCCACGCCGCCGATCTGGCGAAAGGCCACCCGGCGGCGCGGCTGCGCGACGACGCGATCAGCCGGGCGCGCTTCGAATTCCGCTGGGAGGACCAGTTCAACCTCGGCCTCGACCCCGACACCGCGCGCCGCTTCCACGACGCGACGATGCCGAAGGAGGCGCACAAGGTGGCGCATTTCTGCAGCATGTGCGGCCCCAAGTTCTGCGCCATGAAGATCACCCAGGACATCCGCGCCGATGCCGAACGCATGGCCGGGATGGAGCAGATGAGTGCTGCGTTCCGCGAGCAGGGGGCGGTGCTTTATGTGCCGGAGGAAAGAAAGTAAGGAAGGCCAGGGCGCTGCCCTGGACCCGCCAAGGGCAGTGGCCCCTTGGAACCCATTACCTTACTTTCGCCAGATAAATGATCCCCGCTGGAGACAGGAATGGCGCGCACCCTCAACGTCGCGGTCCAGATGGACCCGATCGAGACCATCAACATCGACGGCGACTCCTCCTTCGCGCTGATGCTGGCGGCGCAGGAGCGGGGCCACGTGCTGTGGCACTACGAGGTGAAACACCTCACCCTGTGCGAAGGCGTGCTGAAGGAAGGCGCCCTGCGCGAGGAGCGGCTGGTCGCCCGCGCCCGGCCGGTCACCCTGCAGCGCGTGCGCAGCGACCACTACCGCTTCGGCCCGCCGTCGCTGCTTGATCTCGCCACCATGGACGTGGTGCTGATGCGCCAGGACCCGCCCTTCGACATGGGCTACATCACCGCCACCCACCTGCTGGAGCACATCCACCGCTCCGACGGCAGCGGCACGCTGGTGGTGAACAACCCGGTCGCCGTGCGCAATGCGCCGGAGAAGCTGCTGGTCACCCACTTCCCCGACCTGATGCCGCCCACCATCGTCACCTGGGACCCCGACGCCATCCGCGGCTTCCGCGCCACCCACAAGGACATCGTGGTCAAGCCGCTGTTCGGCAACGGCGGCTCCGGCGTGTTCCTGATCCGCCACGACGACCCCAACCTGAACGCGCTGATCGAGCTGCATTTCAGCCGCTCGCGCGAGCCGCTGATGGTGCAGCGCTACGAGCCGGCGGTGCGCAACGGCGACAAGCGCATCATCCTGATCGACGGCCAGCCGGCCGGCGCCATCAACCGCATTCCGCCGCCCGGCGAGGCGCGCAGCAACATGCATGTCGGCGGCCGGGCCGAACGGGTGGACATGACCCCCCGCGACCTGGAAATCTGCGCCCGCATCGGCCCCACCCTGAAGGAACAGGGGCTGCTGCTGGTCGGCATCGACGTGATCGGCGACTGGCTGACCGAGATCAACGTCACCTCACCCACCGGCATCCAGGAGATCGACCGCTTCGAGGGCACCGATCTGGCCGGCCAGGTGTGGGACGCCATCGAGGCCAAGCTGGCTTGACGCCGCCCCGCCCGGCCCGCACATCGCCCGTATGAGCATCGACCCCTTCGTCCTCCCCGAAGACCCCACCGCCGCCGACGCCATCGCCGCCATCGGCGACGATCTGTCGGTGTTCGACGACTGGGAGGAGCGCTACCGCTACATCATCGAACTCGGCCGCAAGCTGCCGCCCTTCCCGGATGCCTGGACCGACGACGCCCACCGCGTGCCAGGCTGCCAGAGCCGGGTGTGGATGGAGGCAACCCTGCGCGACGGGCGGATGTACTATGCCGGCACCTCCGACGCGGCGATCGTCTCCGGCCTCATCGCCCTGCTGCTGCGGGTGTATTCCGGCCGCCCGCCGGCCGAAATCGCCGCCACCGACCCGGCCTTCCTCAAGCAACTGGGGCTTCTGGAGGCGCTGTCCACCAACCGCGGCAACGGCATCGCCGCGATGGCGCGCAAGGTGCGGGAGATCGCGGCGCTGCACGCCGCCCCGGCCTGATTGCCGCGACTTGCTGTCTTTGTCGGGTTTAAGGAAGGCCAGGGCGCTGCCCTGGACCCGCAAGGGGTCGGTGGACCCCTTGACCCCTTTTTTGGGGTTCGGGGGCTGGACAGAGCGTTGGTTTGAATGGCTGGAAAAAGTGCGAAGCGGACCGCCGCTGGGAACCGACGATTGTGGCGGAAAAATCTCGGGAGGGCGTGGGGTAACCCGCGTCCCTACCGCAATTTACCCACCGTTGCTGTCAGGCGGCACTGCGGCGGCGAACCAGCAACAGGCCGGCGAGGCCGGCTCCGAGCAGGGCGAGCGAGGCGGGTTCGGGGGAGGGTTCGGGAGCGGATGTCCCGGTAGTATATTTGTAATAAATCCTTCCAGTTAAGGGGGAGTTTGTGGCGAAGGTATCCCCTAGGTTGGCATATGCCTCCATTACAACATGGGTTTTTCCGATTCCGGTCAACAGCGCAAGATCAAGTCCGCTATTATCCGTGCCAGAAAGAGAGATATTAAATTGAACTTCCTGGCCTATGGCGGCGAATCTATAATACGTGCTAGAAGTTATAGCATCGCCGCTGCTGGTCGCAACGTATAATTGCAAAGTGTCGTTTTGTGTTGGCGTCAAGCTCGCTGATCCGGCCAACGTTACGTAGATGTCAAAAAGCGTACCGATTGCCGGATCGAATTTATCGAATGTAGTGCTTGAAAAAAGAATACCTGGGTCTTGAAAGGTCGCGGCCGGCGAAACCGTTACGGTAAAATTCTCTGAGATCGCGTCCGCCCTCGCGGCGGGCGGCGCCAGAGCGACGGCGAGTGCTGCGGCAGCGACAAAAATTGGTTTCACGGTTCGCATTTTGCCAACGCTCCCAGACAAAACGATATCATTTTGTACTGGTGCCGCTGGCAGATGTCAACGGAGTTGAGACGAAAAAAATTCGCCATCCCGCCGCACCAGCCTGATCACCCATACGCGCGCACGAAGAACACCACCGTCATCCCCACCGTCACCAGCGTCACCACCGCCCGCACCATCACCGGCGGCAGGCGCTGGCCGATCCGCGCCCCCACATAGCCGCCGGTCGCCGCGCCCACGAGCACGCACAGCGCCTGCGGCCACCACACCTTCCCCGCCAGCACGAAGCACAGCACGGCGACGATGTTCATCGCCGAGGTCAGCAGCGTGCGCGCCGGGTTCATCGCCTTCAGGTCGGCGGCGTCCAGCAGCATCCAGGCGGCCATCATCATCAGCCCCACCGCGCCGCCGAAATACCCGCCATACACCCCCAGCACGAACTGCACCGCCAGCGCCGTCCGCCGCCCCAGCCGCAGCCGCCGGCGCAGCGCCACCCCGATGCGTCGCCCGAAGGCGAACACGATGGTGGCCGCCAGCAGCAGCCAGGGGATGACGGCATCGAAGGTGGCCCCCGGCGTGGACAGCAGCAGCACCGCCCCGGCCAGCCCGCCGGCGACGCTCGCCCCCAGCAGATCGCGGAACGCCAGCCCGCCGAACCCGGTCAGCCCGACCCGGTGCGGCCCGGTGGTGTAGGCCCAGGCGCTCGCCAGCGTGCCCGGCACCAGCGCCACGGTGGAGGACGCGTTCGCCGCCACCGCCGGCACCCCGGCCGCCACCAGCGCCGGGAAACTTACAAACGAGCCGCCGCCGGCGACGGCATTCATGGCGCCGGCCATGAATCCGGCCATCAGGAGGAACAGGGCGGTGATCAAAATGGGGGGCTCCACAAAGCAAGGAAAGAAAGCAAGGCCAGGGCTCTGCCCTGGACCCGCCAAGGGGCAGTGACCCCTTGGAACCCGTTACTCTATAGGGGGTTGGGGGAGGAATTGCTCTTGCCGGCTGGCGGTGGCATCAGGTGCGGGAACCGGCACACGAAGGCGCCTGCATGAAAAAATCCACCGATCCGCAGGCAATGGCCCGCGCCTGCGCCGATGCCATGTGGCCCGACGACCGCGCCGCCCAGTCGATCGGCATCAGCCTGGACGAGGTCGGCCCCGGCCACGCCACCCTGTCCATGCGGGTGCGCGACGACATGGTGAACGGCCACGGCACCTGCCACGGCGGCTTCATTTTCGCCCTCGCCGATTCCGCCTTCGCCTATGCCTGCAACAGCGCCAACGAGCGCGCCGTCGCCCAGCATTGCAGCATCAGCTTCCTGCGCCCGGCCCAACTCGGCCACAAGCTGATCGCCATCGCCCAGGAACGCTCCCGCGCCGGCCGCTCCGGCGTCTACGACATCACCGTCCGCACCGGCGACGGCACCCCGGTTGCCGAATTCCGCGGCAATTCGCGCAATCTGGGGGAAAAATTCTTCCCCGAGCCCCACCGCGAGGCCGCCAGAGCGGCGCACGGCGAGGAATAGCGGCGGCCCTGCGCCTGCCGGGAGGCGCTGTCAGAACAGGAACACGGCAGCAGCGATCACACAGGTCCAACGATTATCCGTGCCGCATTCGGCCGTGGCGGTGATCGACGTGCTGTCGATGATCAGGTGGCTGTGTTCGTAGATCTGCTTGCGCTCGTTCCACGCCGCGTCCGGATCGAAATCCAGCCCGAGGGTCGAGGCCAGCATGGTGGCGGCGAGGTCCTCGGCCTGCTCACCGCTCGCCGCGGCGGTCATGCCGTAGCCGTGCTGCTCCGAGATATAGCCATACATCTCCGGGTCCGCCGGCTTGGCCAGACCGAGGCTGGCATGGACATGCCGCCCGAATTCATTGGTCTCCGACCGGGCCAGCACGCAAAAGGTGATATCCCCCGGCCGCAGCGCCTCAACCCCAACCTCGCGGGCGATGACCTCGCAGCGCGGCGGCAGAATGGACGAAACGTACACCAGGTTCTGCTGCTCGATATCCGCGTCGCGCAAGGCGAACTCGAATGCGGTAAGGGCATGGCGATGGACGCCCACCCCTTTGGTCAGGAACAGGCGGGTTGGACTGGGGAACATATGACATCCCATGCTGTGCCGGTGCGCATCGGCACCTTCGGTGAACGGCCTTCAGCCGCTTTGAGCCTGCGCGCGCCGCGGTGTCCTGCCAAGTGACATTTGGCTGGCAACCCTGCCGCCATGGCCCATCATGCCGCCCCCACCCGGACAGTCGAATCCCGTTTCGGCCGCCTGCTTACCCGGCGCAGCAGCGCAACGACAAACAGCGCCACCCCGCACAGCGCCACCGTCACCGCCGGCCGCGGGCCGAAGGTGACGTCCAGATTGGCGTCCAGCACCCGCCAGGCGGGCACGCCGGTGGCCACGCCGTACCAGCCCGCTTCGATGCCGGCGGCGGCGAGGCCAGACAGCAGTGCCAGCGGCGGCAGCAGCGCCAGCTTGCCCTGCCAGCGCTTCGGCGCCAGCCGCCACAGCACCAGCCAGCAGGCAAGCCCGGTGATCAACACCGCGTCGGTGACATCGGACTTCGACTGCAGGAAATAGTGCCACAGCACCAGCGGCAGCAGCACGAACACCAGACGGTGCAGCCGCTTCCAGCGCCGGCCCAGCCGCTTCTGCCAGCCATCGGTGGAGGTAACCGCCAGCACCCCGAGCATGAGCAACCCGGAAAAGCCGATCGCCAGATAGAAACGCAGCACGATCTCGCTGGCGACCGTGCCGAGTTGCCATTTCTGGTCGGTGCAATACAGCAGGAAATGTGCGCCGGCGTAGCAGGCCGCCGTCACCCCCAGCATCCGCCGCAGCTTCACCACGCCGGGCCAGTCCAGCACCACCCGCGCCGGCGTCACCGCCAGCGTCAGCAGCAGGAAGCGGATCGTCCAGTCGCCCAGGCCATGCAGCACCTCGGTGACCGGCCGGCCGCCGAGATCATGCAGCGCCCAGCGCAGACCAAGTTCGGTTGCCGGTATGAGCACCAGCAGCAGCACCACCGCCTTGAGCGGCGAGAACCGGCCGGCGGGGTCGCGCCAGACGGCCAGCGCATGCAAGGGCGGGTTCGGGGCCATGCCCGGAGAAGGCGTCAGGGCGGCAGCCGTTTCAACGGCGGCGGCGTGAGCCTTTGGTAATCTTCCGGAATACGGAACACTGCCGGGTCCTGCGCCACGTAGGCGACGTGCAGCGCCTCCACCAGCACATGCCCGGCGGCGCTGGCGCGCAGCAGCACGCCATCGGCGGTGATGCAGGCCAGCGTCGGCGTGCCGGTGACGTCCTTCGTCCGCCACTCGGTGCAGCGCAGGCCGGCCACGCTGTCGTCGGGGCCACGCTGGAACGCGCCGCCGGGCGCCGGTCCGGGCATCGCCTGGGGGGAATCGATTTCCAGCACTGAGCGCTCGGGGTCGCGCACGGTGGCCATCCGCCGGGTGCGGGTGTCCATCACCATCCACATGCCGGGGGTGGGCGGGTCGATGCGCAGCCTGCCCGCGGCGATCGCCCAGCGCATGCGCTCCTCCACCACGCGCGGCCCGTCCGGCGCATCGGCCTGCACCATCATGTAGACGACATCGACATCACGGGTCGGCGTCAACGCCGGCCGGTCCTGGGCATTGGCGGCGGCAGGAATAACGCCCAGCAGCCCCAGCAGAAGTCTTAAGGAATTGGTTCCAAGGGCCTCCCGGCCCTTGGCGGGTCCAGGGCAGCGCCCTGGCCTTGCTTCCTTCACGGCCCCCGCCCCCGCAACTGCCCAAGCACCGCCGCGGCAGCCGGCCCGGACAACAGCCCGGCCAGATCGACCTTGCGCGCATCGGCGGGCGGGAAGAACAGCGCCGCCGCCTGATGCCCGTACTCCACCTGGGTCGCCTCGATGCTGCCGGTGCGGCCCTTGTTGTCGTGCCCGCTGGCGCGCAGCACCACCCCGTCGGCGGTCACGCAGGCCGCGCCGCTGGCGGAGTCGCCGGCGACGTCCCAGACGGTGCAGCGCAGCCCGGCCACGGTTTCACTCGCCTTGCGCACGAAGTGCTTGCCGGTCTCCAGCAGGAAAGCCTGGTCAAGCCCGGCCCGTGGCGGTGCGTCCATCATCATGCCCAGCCGCTCGATCACGATGGTGGCGTGCCCGGCCTTGCGGTCCACCAGGGCGTAGCCGGGCAGCGCGGTGCCGGGCAATGCGCCCTCCAGACGGAAGCGGTCGGTCGCAGCCGAGTAGCGCAGCACCACCGTGCGCAGCAGGGTGGCCTGCGAAGAGTTCAGCCGGTAGGTCACCGCGACGTCGCGGGCGGGCGGAAACACCGGCCGCTCCTCGGCCGCGGCCGGTGCCGCCAGCCCCAGCAGGGCGGCCAGCAACGCGCCGCGCCGGACGGCATCAGCCTGCATCGCGGTCCTCCCCCTGTGTCGGTCGCGCCAGCATGCGCAACGCCGGCTCCAGCGCCGCCGGGTCGGGCGCGGCCACCCAGCGGGCCGGCAGGTCCACCGCCGCCGCCAGCAGCATCTTGTAGGCGTCGCGCGGGATTTCGACGGCGCCGAACTGGGCCAGATGGTTGGTGACGAACTGGGTATCGAGCAGGCCAAAGCCGCCGAGGCGCATGCGCGCCACCAGATGCACCAACGCCACCTTGGAGGCGTCGCGCACCCGGCTGAACATGCTCTCGCCGAAGAACGCGCCGCCCAGGACGACGCCGTACAGGCCACCGACCAGCCTTCCCCCCTGCCGGCATTCAACGGAATGGGCATGACCGAGCCGGTGCAGCTCGGTGAACAGCCGCTCGATCTCCGGGTTGATCCAGGTGTCCTCGCGCCCCGGCACTGGCTCGGCGCAGGCGGCGATGATGGCGGCAAAATCGCGGTCGGCGCTCACCTCGAAGCCGCCGGACAGCACCGTGCGCAGCAGACGGCGCGACAGGTGGAAGCCGTCCAGCGGCAGCACCCCGCGCAGTTCGGGGTCCAGCCAGTACAGCCGGTCGCCCCGGCGCGTTTCCGCCATCGGGAACAGACCGGCCCGGTAGGCGCGGAGCATCAGGTCCGGCGTGACCTCAAAGGAGCGGCGGGACATGGCCCATTGTGCCGGATCGGCCGCCCGGGGGGAAGGCGAGTGACCATGCCTCCCCCGGGCGAAGCGTCAACTGCGAGCGACGAAGCGCTCCAGCCAGTGGATCGTGTAGTCGCCGGCGATGAAATCCGGGTCCTGGATGATGCGCTGGTGCAGCGGCAGCGTGGTCTTGATGCCGATCACGGCGAACTCGGCGAGGCTGCGGCGCAGCCGGGCGATCGCCTCCGCCCGGGTCGGGGCATGCACGATCAGCTTGGCAACCATGCTGTCGTAGTATGGCGGCACGACACAGCCGGCATAGAGCGCCGAATCGACCCGCACCCCCAGCCCGCCAGGGGCATGGAAAGCGGTGACCCGGCCGGGGGTCGGCGAGAAGGTTTCCGGGTCCTCGGCGTTGATGCGGCACTCGATGGCGTGGCCGGAGAAGGTGACGTCGGCCTGCTCGTAGCCAAGCCGGCGGCCGGTGGCGATGCGGATCTGCTCGCGCACCAGATCGACGCCGCACACCATTTCGGTGACCGGATGTTCGACCTGCAGCCGCGTGTTCATCTCGATGAACGAGAACTTGCCGTCCTGGTAGAGGAATTCCAGCGTGCCGGCGTTGCGGTAGCCCAGCTTGGAAAGCGCGGCGGTGACGGTGGCGCCGAGCGCGTCGCGCTCCGCCGCGGTGAGCGCCGGCGAGCCGGCTTCCTCCAGCAGCTTCTGGTGGCGCCGCTGCAGGCTGCAGTCGCGCTCGCCGAAATGCACCACGTTGTTGAACGAGTCGGCCAGCACCTGCAGCTCGATATGGCGCGGCCGGTCGAGGTATTTCTCGATATAGACCGCGTCGTTGCCGAACGCCGTGCGGGCCTCGGTGCGGGCGACCTGCCAGGCTTCCTCCAGCTCGTCGGGGGCAAACGCCACCTTCATGCCGCGCCCGCCGCCGCCGGCGGCCGCCTTGATCAGCACCGGGTAGCCGATGTCGTCGGCGACCCGCCGCGCCTCCTCGATGTCGGCCACCGCCCCGTCCGAGCCGGGCACCAGCGGCACGCCGAGCGAGGCCATCGCCGTCTTGGCGGCGATCTTGTCGCCCATCATGCGGATATGCGCCGGTGACGGGCCGATGAAGGTCAGGCCGTGCGCTTCCACCATCTCGGCGAACGAGGCGTTCTCGGAGAGGAAGCCGTAGCCCGGGTGGATGGCGTCCGCCCCGGTGATGGTGGCGGCGGACAGGATGGCCGGGACGTTGAGGTAGGAGTCGCGTGCCGCCGGCGGGCCGATGCACACGCTCTCGTCCGCCAGGCGGACGTGCATTGCCTCGGCATCGGCGGTGGAATGCACGGCCACGGTCGGGATGCCCAGCTCGCGGCAGGCGCGCTGAATTCTCAGCGCGATCTCGCCGCGGTTGGCAATCAGGATCTTGTTGAACACCGCTGGGCCCTGGCGGCTATTCGATGATCATCAGCGGCTGGCCGTACTCGACCGGCGACCCGGACGGAACCAGGACGCGGATCACTGTGCCAGCCTTGGGCGCCTTGATCTGGTTGAAGGTCTTCATCGCCTCGATCAGCAGCACGGTCTGCCCGGCGGTGACCGCCTGGCCGAGGCTGACGAAGGTCGGCGCGCCGGGTTCCGGCGACAGGTAGGCTACACCGACCATCGGGCTGAGCACCGCCCCCGGGTGGTGGGCGTCATCCGCCGGGGCAACCGGCCCGGCGGCCGGCAGCGCGGCGGCGGCGGCCGGCAGGTGCAGCGGCGCGCCGACCGGCACCGAGGCATGCACATGGGCGGGCGCGGCCGGTGGGTGCGCGCGCACGACGCGGACGCGGCCCTCCTTGGTCTCGACTTCGATTTCGGTCAATCCGGTGTCGGTGAGGATCACCGCAAGCTGCCGTACAGTCTCAGGGTCGAACCGCTCGGCGGTCATTCGTCGCGTGCCTCCAGAAGGTCGGCCATGGCGGTCAGTGCCAGCGCATAGCCATTGATTCCCAATCCGCAGATCACTCCGACTGCGGCCTTGGATACGTACGAGCGGTGCCGGAATTCCTCGCGCCGATGGATATTGGTCACGTGCACTTCGATCACCGGCAGGTCGGTGGCCAGCAGCGCATCCATCAGGGCAATCGAGGTGGTGGTATAGCCGGCCGGGTTGATGACGATGCCGGCAGCGCGGCCGCGGCATTCCTGCACCCAGGAGACCAGTTCGCCCTCGCCGTTGGTCTGGCGGAAGTCGATGGCCAGGCCAAGCTGCTCCGCCGTCTCGGCGCACAGCGCCTCGACGTCGTCCAGCGTGGCGCTGCCGTACAGCTGCGGCTGGCGCAGACCGAGCATATTCATGTTCGGGCCGTTCAGCACCGCAACGAGTGGCAGGGAGGAGGTTGAAGACAGGGCAGCCGGCATCATGGGGCGGGGCCGTAGCACGTGTGCTGCGCCGCATCAATGACTGACCTGTCCGGGGCACCGCGCCCGCATGTGATCCGGTGGAGCGCGCGGCACAGCCCCGCAGGGAAGGATCAGTTGTCTTCCCTGGCTGGCATCACCGCCTCGGCGCCCTGGATTACTTCCGTGCGGGCTCCCCGATCGGCGGCACGCCAGCGGTCATGTCGGCCAGCACCTCGGCCACGTGCCGCACCTTCACCGGGCTGCCCGCGCGCCCCAGCCGGCCGGCGATGTTCAGCAGGCAGCCCATGTCGCCGGCCAGCAGCGTGTCGGCGCCGGTGGCGGTGATGTCGGCGCACTTGTCGGACACCATGCGCACCGAGATGTCGGGATACTTGACGCTGAACAGGCCGCCGAAGCCGCAGCAGGTTTCCGGTTCCTGCATCTCCGTGAGCGAAAGCCCCGCCACCGTGCCCAGCAGCACCCGCGGCTGCACCTTCACCCCCAGTTCGCGCAGGCCGGCACAGGAATCGTGATAGGTGACCGTGCCGTCGTAGGAGGCGGTGACCCGGTCCATCCCCATCACATCGACCAGGAAACCGACGAGTTCAAACGTGCGCTCGCCGAGCGCGTGGGCACGGGCGCGGGTGTTCGGGTCGTCGTCGAACAGGCCGGGCAGGTGGTGGCGGATCATGCCGCCGCAGGAGCCGGACGGCACCACCACGTAGTCGTAGCCTTCAAACGCCTCCAGGATGCCGCGGCCGATGTCGCGCGCGGTGGCGCGGTCGCCGGCATTGTAGGCGGGCTGGCCGCAGCAGGTCTGCGCCTTCGGCACCTCCACCGTGCAGCCGGCCTGGCGCAGCAGGTGGATGGCGGCGAAGCCGACGGTGGGGCGGTGCAGGTCCACCAGACAGGTGACGAACAGGGCGACGCGGGGGTGGGCGGGACGGGTCTGCGGCATGGATGGCATTCTACATGCAGGCGAGCCAAAGACGAGTCCCAGTCCACGGCCTCATTTTACCTATCGGTACGACTCGGCCGGCCATGGCAAATTACCGGTCTTCCAATAGGAGATCGCCTCATGGGCCGCGCTGCACGACCGTTCACTTTCACCCTCTTGCCTACTGAAGCATCGGAAGTCCTCGAACCGACCGGCGAAGGCGGCCATCAAAAACTACACGACCAACTATGCGCGCAACTTTCTAACGGCAATCTCACTATCGAGCTTGATGATGCACAACTCGGAAAAGTATTCCGGTATATGACGCAGTATGGCTCAGGAGGCTTCCAGGGACGGTTGAGCAAGGCGTTTCGCCGGCCGCTTCTGGAGCTTCTCGACCGGCGCTGACGTGGAAGTGCGAACTTCTCGGCGCTGGAAAATCGTAATTACGCGAAAGCGGTGGTTGGTGCTTTTTACCATTCCAATCACCGCATCGACCGCAAAGGAGTCTTTGCGATACATCGGGAGAACCTGATCTAACCACACAATATGAGTGCCTAGACTGACACGTTGCAGCGCTCTCATTACGCTATTCCGTTTGACCATTGTGGTCTGATAGCGCTCTGCGTCCTCGACGCTATATGGCGGGTCAGCTAGAATCAAGTCGTAAGATTCCAAGGGGACGCGTTCTAACGTTTGTGCGTTGTCGACGAAGGTCGGGCGCAAATCTGCATTCAGATCCACTGTATCGCCGGGCAATACGCTGAGGTCGACACGGCCAGAGAATATATGTAGAACTTTTTTCTTCTCAGGAAACAACGCTTTGACCCGCCTAAGATACCCGGCCGGATAACCGCCGTAGTATCCTGACTTAACGCGATAGTCATTCCCCATGATCCATGTTCCGACTACACGCCCATCTTCGCTTAAGAACAAGCATTTCGGGAAGCCGGTCTGTCGCACGTAGTTTTCGATGCGAGCTTCCCAGTTCATCTCAAGCGTCCTTCTGCAGAAGGCGCAACCTTAGTGATGGGTGATGCAAAAGTACAGCGTGTTATTGTAGGGTAGGTCTGCTATGCGCGCTGTACATACCGCTTGTTCCGCCGCGACGCGGTTAACCAAGCGCCCCTCAGTTCGCCGCCGACCGCACGGCGCGCGGGAGCAACAGGAAATCGCTGCCGGACTGGCGCATCCGGCCGGCTTTTTCCTCCGCCTCGGCGCCCCAGCCCCAGAACACGTCGGCGCGCACCGGGCCTTTGATCGCGCCGCCGATGTCCTGCGCCAGCATCAGCCGTTGCAGCCGGCTGCCGGTCAGCGGATCGGTGGTGTCGAGCCACACCGGGGCACCGAGCGGAATGAAGGTACGATCGACCGCCACCGAGCGGCCGGGCGTGAGCGGCGCCCCGAGCGAACCGGGGGGGCCTTCCTCCGGCCGCACGCCGATGATCTCGCGGAAGAACACGTAGGACGGGTTCTGGTTCATCACCTCCGCCGCCTGCCCGGGATGGGCATTCAGCCAGGCGCGGATGGACTGCATGGAAACCTGCTCCAGCGGGATCTGGCCGCGATCGGCCAGCACCCGGCCGATCGGCACATAGGCGCGCCCGTTCTGCCCGGCATAGCTCACCCGCACCACCCGGCCGTCATCCAGCCGGACCCGTCCCGATCCCTGAATTTGCAGGACAAACGCGTCGATCGGGTCGGCCACCCACAGGATGCCGAGGCGCTGGCGGTCGAGCGCGCCGGCCTCGATGGCGGCGCGGTCGTAGTACGGCAGCAGCCGGCCGCGTTCCAGCCGGCCGACAATGTTCTTGCCTTTCAGGTCGGCCGCGAAGGCGCCGAGGTCGGCCTGCACCATGTCGGTGGGCGGGCCGAGCAGGGCGGTGGCGTAGCCGCCGCCGGGGCTGCGGGCGCCACGCACCTCGGGCTCGTAATAGCCGGTGAACAGCCCGTTCGAATTGCCGTTGCCGGCGGTGGCCCAGGGCTGGAAATAGCTCTCGAAGAAGGCCCGTGCCGCGGCGTCGCCGGGCGGCAGGGTGCGGGCGGCGGCGCAGGCATCGTGCCATTGCTGCGGGCTGCCGCCGCGGCTGGCCGACTCGCCGGCGCCGCCCAGGCTGTCGGCCGGGCTGCGCGCCATGGCGGCGCAGCCGGCCAGGAAGGGGGGCACCGCCTGGGCCGGATGGTCCTCGCCCCAGCCCGGCAGGCGGTCGAAGCCCACCGGGGTGAGAGTCATGGTAATCGCGCCCTCGGTGACGGATGAGGGCTGCTGGACGCAGGCGGCGAGCGCGAGTGCCGCCATCGCCGCCAGCAGGCGGGCGGCGGCCCGCCGGATGGGGCGCCGCATCAGGCGCTGCGTGCGGCCACCAGCCGCCAGGTGGGGTCGGGCGAGGTAAGGTCGCGCTCGAAGGTCCACAGATCGGTGATTTCGGTCACCGCGTCCGCCCCGGCGACCGGATTGCCGTCGTGACCGAGGGTTACGTTGACCTGGTCGGAGACGAAGCGCACGGCGATGTCGGCCATGCTGCCGCGCAGGCTGGCGGAGTCGATGGTGGCGGACTGGATGGCGCGGATTTCGGTGCGCTGGACCTCGCCCGCGGTTTCGCGGCCGGCGATCGCCGCCTCGAAGGCGCGGCAGGTGTCGTCCGACAGCAGCGGGTGCAGAGCGGCACGGTCGCCGGCGGCGAAGGCGGTGACGATGATGCGGAAGGCCGCCTCGGCGCCGTTCAGGAAGCGAACCGGGTCGAGGCTGCGGTCGATCCGCCGCATGCTCAGCAGCGCCAGGCCGGCCGGCGAGGCGGGGTCGGGCAGCGGGCGCGACGGACCGGCAGGCGCAACCGGCTCGGCCTGGCCGTCGATGATCTGGGCGTTCGGCACCTGGCCGTCCGGCATTACCCGTCCGGTCTGGCCGGGCGGCAGCGGCACGTGCTGTTCGGGCGGGCGCTCGAAGCCGGTGCGGCGGCCGAGGATGCTGCGCAGGCGCAGCACCAGGAAGGCCGCGATCATGCCGAACAGGACGAGGTCGAGCGGGAAGCTGCCGCTGGAACCCATGGGAACTCTCCATCGCGCCCCGGAGCGGGCGTCGATGGTGACATAATGTCACCCGGGCCAGGACACAACAGAGTTGGGCCGCCGCCGCGTCGGCCGGTTGCGCCGGAGCGGGGCTTGCGGCTATCCGGGGGCGATGATCCTGCTGCGGCACGGCCAGAGCGAGTTCAACCTGCATTTCACCGCGGCGCGGCGCGACCCGGGGATTGCCGATCCGCGGCTGACGCCGCTCGGCCACGCCCAGGCCGGGCAGGCCGCCGCGGAACTGGCCGGCGCGGGGCTGCGGCGGATCATTGTCTCACCCTATACGCGGGCGTTGCAGACGGCGGTGCCGCTGGCACGCGCGCTCGGCGTGGCGGTGATCGTCAACCCCGTGGTGCGCGAGCGCTTCGCCTTCACCTGCGATGTCGGCACCCCGCGCACCGAGCTGGAAATGGCCTGGCCGGAACTGGATTTCGCCGCGGTGGACGAGGTGTGGTGGCCGCCGGTGGAGGAACCGCTGCAGGCCCTGCTCGACCGCGCGGCGGTGTTCCGGGCCGGGATGGCGGCGCTGGCGGACTGGTCGGATACGCTGGTGGTCTGCCACTGGGGATTCATCCTCGCCATGACCGGCGAAAGCCTGGCCAATGGCGAATGGCGGCGCTGCGATCCGACCACGCCCGCGCCCGCGGGCGTCAGCCTGCCCCCCTGATGCTTGTTGCAGCACACGCTTTTGTTCCGGGCGTGCGTGTGCTACCCGCCCCAGGCGGTCCCCCAGGAACACGGAGATGACCATGTCCGAGACTTCCACCACCCCACCCCAGGGGGCTGCGCCGCAAGTGCCGCCGCTGGTGGTCAACATCCAGTATGTGAAGGACCTGTCGTTCGAGGTGCCGAACGCGCCGCAGATCTATACCCGGCTGCGCGCGGCGCCGCGGGTGGACATCAACCTCGACGTGCAGGCCCGCCGCATCGCCGAGGGCGAGAGCGTCTTCGAGGTGACGCTGGTGATCCGCGCCGAGGCGAGCGAGCCGGTGGCCGCCGGCAGCACCAATGGCGGTGGTGCGCCGGCCTCGGGCGAGCGGGTGTTCCTGGCGGAGCTTTCCTATAGCGGCGTGTTCACCCTGACCGGCCTGCCGGAGAACTCGGTGGAGCCGGTGCTGCTGGTGGAGTGCCCGCGCATCCTGTTCCCGTTCGCCCGCAACATCCTGGCCGACGTGACGCGCGACGGCGGGTTTCCGCCGGTGCTGCTGCAGCCGATCGATTTCGTGTCGTTGTGGCAGCAGCGGCGGACGCAGGTGGGCGGCGACACGCCGGTGACGACGGCCTGAGGCTGAGGTTGCCCTCTCTCCCCCCGTGAGGCGGGGGGAGGGGGTGGTTGCGGCTTCTCCGTGAGGTGGACCCCATTGGCTGGACAGGAATCGGGGTGACTTAAGAAAGAGTTCCACCTGGTTCCACCCGCCCTCTCGATCCAGAGTGGTTTGTCAGGTACTTCCTCCACCCGATTGCGCTGGGGGCAACGCCCCGGCGCATTGTCAAACCCCATGCCGCTGGAACTTGACGATCGCCTGCGCCCGGCTGACCACGCCGAGCTTGCGCAGGATGGCGGTGACATGCGCCTTCACCGTCATCTCGCTGATCGAAAGCTCATAGGCGATCCGCTTGTTGGACTTGCCCTCCGCCACCAGGTTGAGCACCTCGACCTGCCGCGGAGTCAGCGGGCCGCTGAACGGATCGTCGGCGCCGCCGCGGGTGTCGGCCGGCCGCTCCTTGGCCGGGTCCGGCTCGCCGAGCAGTTCGCGCGGCAGGTAGATGCCACCGGCGAACACCACCTGCAGCGCCGTCGCGATCAGGTCCTTGGGTGACGATTTGGGAATGAACCCGGCGGCGCCGCAGGCGATCGCCTGGCGCACCGTTTCGGCATCGTTCAGCGACGAGATCACCACCACCGGCGTCTGCGGCATGCGGCTGCGCAGCATCATCAGATGCGACAGGCCGTGCGCGCCGGGCATGAACAGGTCGAGCAGGATCAGATCGAGATCGTCATGACCCTTCGCCAGGGCGAGCAACTCGTCCACGCCGGTCGCCTCGAAGCAGGTCAACTCCCCGCCGTCCTCGCCGAACATCCCCTCCACCACGTCGCGGATCGCCTCGCGGAACAGAGGGTGATCGTCGGCGATCAGCACCTTTGGCATGGATCGTTTTTTCCCCGCACCGTTGCAATATCATTATGGCCTGTCACGGCATCCCGGGCCAGCAGGCCGGAAATTGTGCAGGTGCACAACGTCGTATCGTATTGTAACCTCTCTACGACCAATTGGTCATGGCGCGGAGGCAATTTCAGCAATTATTATTCGTTCCGCCCGCACCAGACCATCCGGCGGCGGCCACCAACGATAACGCTAAAGCGCAGCCTCGGAGGAGTCCAAGAAATGAGAAAAACGGCCGCTGCCCTGGTGGGCAGCGTGGCACTCGGGATCGGGTTTATCGGGTGCCCCGGCATCGCCACCGCCAATGACACGCTGGCCCAGGCTGCCGCCGACCCCAGCGCCTGGGCGATGAACGGCCGCACCTACGACAACACCCGGTTCAGCCCGCTCAACCAGATCACCGCCGGCAATGTCGGCAAGCTCCGGCTCGCCTACGCCTTCCAGCTCGGATCGCTGCGCTCCAACGAATCCACCCCGCTGGTGATCGGCGACACGCTGTATGTCTCCACCTCGTGGGGGCCGAAATACGTCTACGCGCTCGACGCCGTCACCGGCGCGCAGAAGTGGAAATACGAGCCGGAAATTCCCGATGACGTGCTCGAGTTCGCCTGTTGCGACGTGAACAACCGCGGCGTCACCTACGCCGACGGCAAGATTTTCGTCGGCCGGCTGGACGGCTACCTGGTGGCGCTGGACGCCAAGACCGGCAAGGAGCTGTGGTCGGCCCAGGTGGTGGACTACAAGCAGGGCTCGGTCATCACCTCGCCGCCGCTGGTGGCGAAGAACCTGGTGATCACCGGCTTCGGCGGCGGCGAATACGGCGCCCGCGGCAGCCTGCAGGCCTACGACATCAACACCGGCAAGCAGGTCTGGAAGACCTGGACCGTGCCGGGGCCGGGCGAACCCGGCAACGAAACCTGGAAGGGCGATTCCTGGCAGCACGGCGGCGGCGCCGCCTGGCTGGTCGGCTCGTACGACCCGCACACCAACACGGTGTTCTGGGGCACCAGCAACCCGGGTCCGTGGAACGCCGCCGTGCGCAGCACCGGCACCTCCGACTACGGCAAGCTCACCAACCTCTACACGGCGAGCACGCTGGCGCTCGATGCCGATACCGGGCAGATCAAGTGGCACCTGCAGACCACCCCGGAAGACGCCTGGGACTATGACGGGGTGAACGAGCTGGTGCTGGCCGACCTCACGATCGGCGGGCACAAGGTGCCGGCGATGCTGAAGGCCGACCGCAACGGCTTCTTCTATGTGACCAACCGCGAGACCGGCAAGCTGATCTCGGCCCAGCCCTACGTGCCGCAGAACTGGGCGCAAGGCATCGACCTGGCCAGCACGCGGCCGATCGAGAACCCGGACAAGCGGCCGCGGATGGACCACAAGGTCACCGATGTCTGCCCGAATCTGATCGGCGGCAAGAACTGGCAGCCGATGTCGTTCAATCCGCAGACCGGCTTTGTCTACATCCCCAGCAACAATGTCTGCATGGACTGGGCGGTCAGCGAGGTCAACTATCGCCGCGGCGTGTTCTACCTCGGCGCCGAGTTCCCCACCCATGGCGGGCCGGGCGGCTATCTCGGCGAGATCATGGCCTGGAATCCGGTGACGCAGAAGAAGGAATGGGGGGTCAAGGAAGACCTGCCATTCAACGGCGGCACCATGACGACCGCGGGCGGGCTGGTGTTCTACGGAAACCTGCACGGTTTCTTCAAGGCACTGGACGCCAAGACCGGCGCCGAACTGTGGAAGATGCAGCTCGGCAGCGGCATCGGCGCGGCGCCGATTTCCTACGCGGTGAACGGCAAGCAGTACATCGCGGTGGTGGTCGGCCGCACCGTCTCGCTGGCCGCCTTCCTCGGCGAAATAGGCAACCGCATGGTCGCGGCTTCACCCGAGGGCGGCGCATTGTTCGTCTTCACACAATAACCCACAAAGGGAGGCTCCAAGATGCAACGCGATCGAAACGCTGACGTAACGCCGACGCAGGCTGGCACGCCTGCCCTCCGACGACGTGCAACGGTACGGGCGCGTTGCGGGTCCGGGCTGCTCGCCTCGGCGGTGCTCGCCGCCGCCGTGAGCCTGGCCACCGCTCTGCCGGTATCCCCGGCCGCGGCGGCGCCGACCCACGCGCCGCTGCGGGTCTGCGCCGACCCGGACAACCTGCCGTTCAGCAGCGCCCAGGGCAGCGTGCGCGGCATCTCACTGGATATCGCGCAACTGGTGGCCGACGCGCTCGGCCGGCCGCTCGAGCCGGTCTGGACGGTGGCCATCTTCGGCAAGCGGACGCTGCGCACCACCCTGCTGGCCGGGCAGTGCGATGCCTTTGTCGGGCTGCCGGAAACCACCGACTTCATGGGCAAGCGGCTGATCTACTCGCAGCCGCTGTTCACCATGGGCTATGCGCTGGCGCTGCCGGCGGGCCAGGACGTGCGCAACGTGGCGGAGCTGGACGGCAAGCGCGTGGGGGTGCAGTTCGGCACCCCGCCGCAGAGCCTGCTGGCCGGGCGCCCGGCCGTCACGCCGGTGACCTTCATGGACCCCGGCGCGGCGATCGCGGCGCTGGATCGCGGCGAACTGGACGCCGCCTTCGTGTGGGGTCCCGTCGCGGGGTACCTCACCAGCACGACGCTGGCCAGCCGCTTCCACGTCGTTCCGGTCGCCGCCCCGGTCGCCGGGATGGACATGCAGTGGTCGGTCGGCATCGGTTTCGCCCGCGGCCAGACCGCGTTGCGCGACGAAGTCGATCACGCCCTCACCGGCCTCGG
Source organism: uncultured Acetobacteraceae bacterium (assembly GCA_903907955.1). Lineage (GTDB taxonomy): Bacteria > Pseudomonadota > Alphaproteobacteria > Acetobacterales > Acetobacteraceae > Rhodovastum. Next base: position 42,399 of record CAIVPZ010000041.1, read on the forward strand.
CGAGGCGATCGGCCAGGTCGCGCACAGATATGGCGTGCCGATGCAGGCGCCGGTCAGCTTCGCCGCCGCGCGAGACGCGCGCTTCATCCTGGCCGCCGCCAGTTCGGATGACCTCGTCACCATGGAGCAGTTCGCCATGGGCGAGCAGCTGGCGATGGCGCGGCCGAGCGGAAAGCTGGATCTGGAAAACATCGGCATTGACGCCTCGGCGGGGCGTTCCATCTTCAACAGCACCTGCGCCCATTGCCACGGTCCGAACGGCGAGCAGGCGGTGACGCGGATCAACCTGCGGCTGCTGAAGCACCGCTACGGCGAGAAGATGGACGAGGTCTACATGACCACCGTCACGCATGGCCGCCCGTCGAAAGGCATGCCGAACTGGAGCGGCATCCTGTCCGCCGACGACTTCGCGAAGATCGCCGCCTTCCTGCACGCCGTGCAGCAGACGGATTGAAAACAACCCGCCGGACCGGCCGTCGTGAATGGCGGCCGGGCCAGGCGGACCGGCAGAACCCGGACCAAACAAACCGAGGAGGAAAGAACCATGGTCGAGAAAAGCCTCGCCGAGGTTGCGCAGCACATTGCCCTGCGCTCGCATTACGGCAACTGGATCGGCGGCACCTGGGTGGCGCCGGTGAGGGGGCAGACATTTGAAAACCCCTCGCCCATCACCGGCAAGACGGTGAGCGTGCACGCCCGCTCCACCGCCGAGGACATCGAGCTCGCCCTTGACGCCGCCCACGCCGCGAAGGATGCGTGGGGCCGTACCTCGGTCGGCGAGCGCTCGCGCATCCTCAACAAGATCGCCGACCGGCTGGAGGAAAAGCTCAACCTGCTGGCGACGGTCGAAACGATCGACAACGGCAAGCCGATCCGCGAAACGATGGCCGCCGATCTGCCGCTCGGGGTTGACCATTTCCGCTACTTCGCCGGCGTCATCCGGGCGCAGGAAGGCACGCTGTCGCAGATCGACGACGACACCGTCGCCTATCATTTCCTGGAGCCGCTAGGGGTGGTCGGCCAGATCATCCCGTGGAATTTCCCGCTGCTGATGGCCATATGGAAGCTGGCGCCGGCGCTTGCCGCGGGCAACTGCGTGGTGCTGAAACCCGCCGAGCAGACGCCGCTGGCGGTGCTGGTGCTGATGGAAGTGATCGGCGACCTGCTGCCGCCGGGCGTGGTGAACGTGGTGACCGGGTTCGGCGTGGAAGCCGGCAAGCCGCTGGCGCAGAACAAGCGGATCGCCAAGATCGCCTTCACCGGCGAGACCACGACGGGCCGGCTGATCATGCAGTACGCCAGCGAGAACATCATTCCGGTGACGCTGGAACTGGGCGGCAAGTCGCCGAACATCTTCTTCGCCGACGTCGCCGCCGAGGATGATGATTTCTTCGACAAGGCGCTCGAAGGCTTCGCCATGTTCGCGCTGAATCAGGGCGAGGTGTGCACCTGCCCGTCGCGCGCGCTGGTGCATGAAAGCATCTACGACCGCTTCATCGAACGGGCGCTCGCCCGCACGAAGAGGATCGTGCAGGGCAACCCGCTTGATCCGGCCACGATGATCGGCGCGCAGGCCTCCAACGACCAGCTTGAGAAGATCCTGTCATATTTCGACATCGGCCGGCAGGAAGGCGCGAAAGTGCTGACCGGCGGCAAGCAGGCGCACCTGGAGGGCGAGCTTGCCGGCGGCTACTATGTCGAGCCGACCATCCTCGAGGGCCACAACAAGATGCGGGTCTTCCAGGAGGAGATCTTCGGGCCGGTGGTTTCCGTCACCACCTTCAAGGATGATGCCGACGCGCTGGCGATCGCCAACGACACGCTGTACGGCCTCGGCGCCGGCGTATGGACGCGCAACGGCACCCGCGCCTACCGCTTCGGCCGGGCGATCCAGGCCGGGCGGGTCTGGACCAACTCCTACCACCTGTATCCGGCGCATGCGGCGTTCGGCGGCTACAAGCAGTCGGGCATCGGGCGCGAGACGCACAAGATGATGCTCAACCACTATCAGCAGACCAAGAACCTGCTGGTCAGCTACAGCCCGAAGGCGCTGGGCTTCTTCTGATACGAACGGTCAGCCCCGCCTGCCGCACGGCAGGCGGGGTATCCCACCGGGGGAACGGCATGGTCGATCGCGTGCAGGTGACGCCGGCAGCCGTGGTGCTGATCGAAAAATTGCAGGCGTCGCATGGTCCCCTGCTGTTTCACCAGTCCGGCGGCTGCTGCGATGGCAGCGCGCCGATGTGCTACCCACGCGGCGAGTTCCGCGTCGGCGCGCAGGATGTTTTTCTCGGCACCATCGCCGACACGCCGTTTTATATCGGTGCCGCGCAGTTTGAATACTGGCGCCATACGCAACTGATCATCGACGTCGTCAAAGGCCGCGGCAGCGGTTTTTCGCTGGAGGCACCGGAAGGCGTTCGTTTCCTCACCCGCAGCCGCGTGTTCAGCGATGACGAAACCGAGGAGCTCGGGCAAACGCCCCCGCCTTTGCATGGCGATGCCGGCGAAGCGGACGCCGCGTGACACTGCCGGTGATCCCGCCCGGGTGACCGCGTTTCGGGACGCCATGACATCCATCCGCCTGCCCCAACTCCGTCCCGGCACTGCGTTGCCCGGGTGCTTCGCGATATTTCCCAAACCCGATTATGGTATCAAAGCACTGTCCCATGAAATCCATCTTCCACGGCACCGCCCGCCGGCCGCCGCCACGACGGCCCTTCACCAATGCCCTCCTGAGCACTGTGCTCGCCCTCGCCATGCCCGCCGCCGCGCTGGCCGCAAGCCCGGAGGCCGAGGGATCGGTCTACAGCAACACCCGCTACCTTGATGATTTCTCCTATCTCCGCGATTCCGCCCGGGCCAGCGACTTCTGGGACGGGGTGAAATACATCCGCCTGGGCGATGATCCGTATGGTCTCGGCGCGCCGTATCTCAGCCTCGGCGGCGAGTTGCGCGGGCGCTTCGAGACCTATTCCAATCCCAATTTCGGCATCAAGGCGCCGCCGCACGATGCCTATCTGCTGCAACGCCTGCTGCTGCATGGCGACCTGCATCTCAACGACTATATCCGCGGATTTCTGCAGCTCGGCAGCATGCAGCGCATCGGCACCCGCGGCGTGCCGTCAACCACCGATATCGACCAGCTCGACCTGATGCAGGGCTTCGTGGATTTGCGCGTGCCGACCCCGCTCGGCGACGCGCCCACGCTGCGCAGCGGCCGGCAGGAGGTACTGCTCGGCTTCCAGCGTCTCGTTTCGGTGCGCGAAGGGCCGAACGTGCGCCGCGCCTTCGACGGGTTCCGGCTGTTCGACTCCTGGAACGGCGCCACGATCGACCTGTTCGCGCTGCGCCCCATCCAGGACAAGATCGGCACCTTCAACGATCCGCCGAACCCGAACCAGGCGCTGTGGGGCGCCTATGCCACCGTGCCGGTCTGGGGCGGGCTGAAGGCCGATCTCTATTGGCTGGGCTACGAGAATGACAACGCCAAATTCCGCCGCAGGATCGGCGAGGAGCGGCGCCAGTCATTCGGTACGCGGCTATTTGGCAAAGCGGCCGGATGGGACTGGAACGAGGAGGCGGTGCTGCAGGTCGGCAGTTTCCGCGACCACGACATCCGCGCCTGGATGCTTGCCTCGATCGTCGGCTACACCTTCGCCGGCACGCCCTGGACGCCGCGGATCGGCCTGGAAGCCAACGCCAGCAGCGGCGACAACCCGCGCAGCGGCACCATCGGCACCTATAACGGGTTGTTCCCGCGCCTGCCCTATTTCGCCGAGACCTCCCTGCTGGTGCCGAGCAACGTTCATGATGTCCGGCCGGTGCTCAGCGTCAAACCGCTGCCCGACGTCACGGTGGTGGCGGGGCTGGACATGCTGTGGCGCACTTCCACCCATGACGCGTTGTACGGCAGCGGGATGGTGGCCTATCCGGGGACCGCGAAGGCGACCTCCAACCGGGTTGGCGATGAGGCGTCGCTCGACATCCGCTGGCGGCCCGACCAGCACCTGACCTTCGGCCTCATTTACGCCTACTTCCTGGCCGGGGGAGCGATCACGGAAGCAAACGGTCACGACGTGAACTTCGGTGTGCTGTTCGCCACCTACAAGTTCTGAGGGAATGCACCGGGCCATGGCACGCGGAAATGGAACGGGTTCCAAGGGCCTACCGGCCGTCGCGCCGGAGGCGCGCTGCACGCGACGCGGGTTCAGGGCAGCGCCCTTGGCTTCCTTGCTTTTTGTGGACCGCCGCGCTGTGCTGTCCGGGGCGATCGGCTTTGTCATGACCGCCGGCAAAGTCCGCGCCGAGACCGTCATGCGCCTGGGCTATCTGCGCCGCGCCGAACCGCGGCCCACCATCTCGCTGATCGACAAGCCGGCGCCGGATGACGGCCTGGCCGGGGCAAAGCTGGCGATCGCCGACAACAACACGACCGGAAGGTTCCTCGGCCAGACCTTTGAACTGCTCGACGTGCCGGTGCACGCGGATGACGATATCGCCGCCGCGCTGGCCGGTCTGGTGGCTGGCGGGGTATTTCTGGTCCTTACCGATGCACCGGCGGCGCAGCTTGTGCAACTCGCCGCCGCTGCCCGCGTCCAGGGCGTGACGCTGTTCAACGTCGCAGCCCCGGACGATGCTTTGCGCCAGGAGGCATGCCAGGACAACGTGATCCACGTGGCGCCGACGCGCAGCATGCTGGCCGATGCGCTGGCGCAATATCTGGTGTGGAAGAAGTGGGGCCGCTGGGTGCTGGCGATCGGCGCGCATGACGAGGACCGATTGCTGGCGGAGGCGTATCGCCGGGCGGCCCGGCGCTTCGGTGCCCGCATCGTCAAGGAGATCGTCTACGCGGATGCCGGCGGATCGCGCCAGACCGACAGCGGCGTGATCCAGACGCAGCAGCAGGTGCCGGTGTTCACCCAGCGCCTGCCCGAGTACGACGTGCTGGTGGCGGCGGACGAGAACGAAGTGTTCGCCGGCTATCTGCCCTATCGCAGCTGGGACGCGCGGCCGGTGGCCGGATCGGCGGGGTTGCGGCCGGTGACCTGGGATGCCGCCAGCGACTCCTGGGGCGGCGCGCAGGTGCAGGACCGGTTTGTGCGGATGTTCGCCCGCCGCATGACCGGGCTGGACATGCAGGCGTGGATCGCGGTTCGCCTGATCGGCGAGGCCGCCAGCCGGGGCGCCGCGGATGGCACCGCGATTGTTGCCGCCATCAAGGCGCCCGGATTCGGGGTTGCCGCCTATAAGGGGCAGTTGCTGACCTTGCGCGACTGGGACTGGCAGTTGCGCCAGCCGATCCTGCTGTCGGATGGCCGCACGGTGGTGTCCGTTTCGCCGCAACCCGGGTTTCTGCATCAGGTGACGGAACTCGACACGCTGGGGATCGATCGCCCGGAGAGCCGCTGCAAGCTGAAGTGAAAGGCCGAACGATGCAAATCCGCAGCGTGATCGTGGCGTTGGCGATGTCGATGGCAGGCGCATCGGCGCAGGCCGCCACCGCCTATGTCACCAACGAACGCGACAACACGATCAGCGTCGTCGAGCTCGACCAGATGAAGACGGTGCGCACCATCGCGGTCGGCCAGCGCCCGCGCGCCATTCTGCTGACCCATGACGGCACGCAGATTCTGGTTTGCGCCAGCGATGACAACACCATCCAGGTGATCGACCGCGCCACGCTGAAGATCGTCGGCAAGCTGCCCTCCGGCCCCGATCCGGAGAATTTCGCCCTGGCCGCCTCGGGCAGCCCGCTATACGTGTCGAATGAGGATGACAACCTGGTCACCGTCATCGACATGATCACGCGAAAGAAGATCACCGAGATGGCGACCGGGGTGGAGCCGGAAGGCATGGCGGTCAGTCCGGACGGCGCGACGATCGTCAACACCACGGAAACCACCGGCATGGCGCATTTCTTCAGCGCCGCGAGCCACACGATGACCGGCAGCGTGCCGGTGGGCGCACGGCCGCGGATCGCCGAGTTCCGCCATGACGGCAGCGAAGTGTGGGTCTCCGCCGAGCTTGGCGGCACGGTGAGCGTGATCGACCCGGTGCGCCGCGCGGTGACGCATAAGATGGGTTTCGAAATCCAGGGACTTCGCCGGGAGGCGATCCAGGCGGTGGGCATCCGCTTCACCGCTGACGATGCGACCGCCTTCGTGGCGCTCGGCCCGGCGAACCGCGTGGCGGTGATCGACACGCATACCTACAAGGTGCGTAAATACCTGCTGGTCGGGCAGCGCGTCTGGCAGATGGCGTTCACGCCGGACGAGAAGTTTCTGCTGACCACCAACGGACTTTCGAACGACATCTCGGTGGTGGAGGTCGGTTCGCTCAGTGTCGTGAAATCGATTCCGGTGGGGCGCATGCCCTGGGGCGTGGTGGTGGCGCCGCAGTGACCTTGGCGGTGGCGGCGCTTGCGGTCGAGGGCGTGAGCCATTCCTATGGCCCGCGCAAGGCGTTGCAGGATGTCAGCCTGACGGTGCCGCAAGCGCGCTTCACCGCGCTGCTGGGGTTGAACGGCGCCGGCAAGACCACACTGTTCTCGCTGATCACCCGGCTGTTCCACACGCGGCACGGCAGCATCCGCGTGCTCGGCCATCCGGTGGACCGCGAACCGGGCGAGGCGCTGCGGCGGCTCGGCGTGGTCTTCCAGGCGCGCACGCTCGACCTCGATTTGTCGGTGCGGGAGAACCTGTTGTACCACGCTGCCCTGCATGGCATCGGCGGGCGGGCGGCGCGCCAGCAGGCCGAGGCCGCCCTGCAGGAAGTGGGGCTGGCCGAGCGCGCCCGCGACCCCGCGCGCCGCCTGTCGGGCGGGCAGATGCGACGGGTGGAGATCGCCCGCGCGCTGCTGCACCGGCCGCGCCTGCTGGTGCTCGACGAGCCGACGGTTGGTCTCGACGTTGCGTCCCGCACGGCCATCCGGCGGCATGTGCGCGGGCTGGTGCGCGACCGCGGCGTCGCGGTGCTGTGGGCGACGCATCTGCTGGACGAGGTGGAAGCAACCGATTCGATCGTGGTGTTGCACCAGGGGCGCGTGCTGGCGGCGGGCGAAGCCGGATGCGTGGTGGCGGAAAGCCGGGCGGCCGACATCCACGACGCCTTCGAACGGCTGACCGGCGGCGCAACCGAGGCGAGCGAAACGGCATGAGCGCGCGCAACGGCGGCTTCGGGTTTCTGCAATACGCGATCTGCCTGCGCGGCATCGTCTGGCGGGAAGCGCTGCGGTTCGTGCACCAGCGCGAGCGGTTCGTCTCGGCGCTGGTGCGGCCGCTGGTCTGGCTGTTCATCTTTGCCGCCGGGTTCCGGCAGATTCTCGGCGTGTCCATCATCCCGCCCTACCAGACCTACGTACTTTACGAGGTCTATGTCACCGCCGGGCTGATGGCGATGATCCAGCTGTTCAACGGCATGCAGTCCTCGCTGTCGATGGTCTACGACCGGGAGATGGGCAACATGCGCATGCTGCTGGTCAGCCCGTTTCCGCGCTGGTTCCTGCTGGTGGGCAAACTGCTGGCAAGCACGGCGGTGTCGGTGCTGCAGGTGTATGTGTTCCTCGTCATCGCCTGGCTGTGGGGGGTCGAGGTGCCGCCGCTCGGCTGGCTCAGCGTGCTGCCGGCCTTGCTGCTGTGCGGCATGATGCTGGGCGCGCTCGGCATGCTGCTGTCCTCGGCGATCCGGCAGCTGGAGAATTTCGCCGGGGTGATGAATTTTGTCATTTTTCCGATGTTCTTCGCGTCTTCGGCGCTGTACCCGCTATGGCTGGTCGAGCAGTCGAGTCCGTTTGTTTATGATATCTGCCGGCTGAATCCGTTCACCTACGCTGTCGAGCTGATCCGGTTTGCCTTGTATGCCGAAGTCAATCCGGTTGCCCTGGCGGTGGTGGCGGGCGCGACGGTGTTGTTCACCGCCGGCGCGGTTCTCGCCTATGATCCGGCCCGTGGCCTGATCGCCCGCCGCGGCGGCGCCGGTCCATGAGCACACCGCCCGGCACGGAGATGCCGGCAACCGAGGGAGGAACACCATGCTGGTGATCAGCGTCTTCTATCCGGCGAGCGAAAACGCCACCTTCGATTTCGGCTACTACACGGACAGCCACATCCCGCTGGTGCAGCAACGATGGGGCGGAATGGGATTGCAGGAATTCCGCGTGCTGAAGGGCGGCGCCGGACCGGATGGCGCGGGGCCGACCTATCTGCTGGTCGCCCTGCTCACCTTCCAATCGGCCGAGGCATTCGGGGCGGCGGCGGCGCAGCATGCCGCGGAAATTTTCGCCGATATTCCGAACTTCACCAACCTGTCGCCCGTGCTGCAGTTCAACGAACGGCTGGCCTGAACCGGGGGCTGCGGGTTACAGCGTGACCCGCAGCCCGACCACGCCACAGGAACCGCTTCATGCCCGACCGCCCGAAGCCAGGGCGGGGTCCGCGGCAGCGCCCGGGCCTGGCTCCTCCGCAGCAAGAAACGCAAACCGGTGCAGCAACGCCCCGCGCACCCGCGCCACCCCCGCCACATCATCCCGCGCAGGCACCGCGAAATCCGCCGCCAGACCGGCCGGCGCGCCATGCAGCACCAGGATGCGGTCGGCGATGGCGAGCGCATGCTCGACATCGTGCATGGCCACCAGCACCAGCGTGCGCTGCCGTCGCGCCCGCAGCGTCAGCAGCGCGCCCAACCCGCTGGCGAGCCGCCGGTCCAGCGAGACGAACGGCTCGTCCAGCACCAGCAAAGCGGGATCGACGGCGAGCGCCCGCGCCACCGCCGCACGCCGCGCCATGCCGAGCGAAAGCTCGCCAGGACGGCGCGACGCGGCGTCCTCCAGCCCCACCGCGGCAAGCAATGCCGGGATGTCCGGTTCCGGCACGCCTTCGGTGACCACGAGGCGCAAATTTTCCGCCACCGTCAGCCACGGCAGCAGACGCGGTTCCTGGAACACCACGCCGACGCGGCCATGCGCCAGCTTCACGCCGCCATCGAATGCCCGGTCCAGCCCAAGGGCGATGCGCAACAGGGTGCTTTTGCCGGCGCCGGAGCGGCCGAGCAGGGCGACCACCTCGCCCGGCGCGGCGCGGAAATGCACGTCGCGCAGCACCGGCAACGGCCGCGCGCCGGTGAACCGCTTTTCGCGGATGCGCAGGTCAAGCACGGCAGCGCCAGGCATTCGCGCGCCGCTCCCAGGGCTGCAGCAGCGTTGCCTCCACCACCAGCATGATCGCGGCGAAGCTGAGGCCGTAGGCCAGGATTCCGGCAACGTCGAAGTTCTGGAACTGCAGGTTCAGCTCGAAGCCGACGCCGTTCGGCCGGCCGAGCAGTTCGACCATCAGCACGATCTTCCAGGTGATCGACAGGCCGCTGCGCCCCGCCGCGGCCAGATAGGGCGCCAGTTGCGGCAGCGCGACCCGGCGCAGCCGCCGCCGCCGCGACAGCCGATAGATGATGGCCAGATCATCAAGTTGCGGATCGAACGCGCGCGCGCCCTCGCGGATCGTCACCACCACCGTGGGCGTCTTGGCGATCGCCACCGCCAGCACGGCGGCCAAATCGTTCAATCCGATCCAGATATAGGCAAGCACGATCACCACCAGCACAGGCAGGTTGAGGCCGACGGTCAGCCAGGGGTCGATCACGGCGTCGAACCGGGCGGAGCGTCCGGCGAGGTAGCCGAGCACGCTGCCGACGACCATGGCCAGGCCGAACGCAACCGCCACCCGCGCCAGGGTGATGGCAATGTTGAACGGCAGGTCGCCGCTGCGCAGCAGCCGCAGGAACACCGCCAGAACCTGCTCCGGCGACGGCAGCAATTGCGGCGATGCAGCCAGCCGGGCGCCGATCCACCACACCGCCAGCAGCACCAGCAGCGACAGCGCCCGGTCGCGCAGGCCCGCGACGGTGCGCTTTGGCGCCGCCACAGCGTCGTCGCGCAGCCCGGGCGCGAGCGGCAATTCGGCCGGCATGCCGATCATGGCGCCGGCCAGAAGATGCCCTCCGGCAGCCGGTCGATGCCGCTGGTGGCGCGGGTGCCGCCGCTGCGCAGCAGGATGTCGAACAGCAGCGCCGCCGCGCGCTGCTGGTCGGCATGGGACGGAAGCGCGATGCCCTCGATGAAGCGGCGCCGCAGGCTGGCGAACAGGGCGTCATCCGGCGCTTCCATCAACGGGCGGATTTGCTGCCAGTCGGCGTCGGACGCCGCCAGCCGGTGTTCGGCGTCGGCCGCGGCGGCGAGGAAGCCTGCCACCATGGCGGGATTTTCGCGTGCCCAGGTCTCGTGGAACACGAAACCGATCAGGCTCAGCGGCGCCGGCAGAGCGAGCGCGCGGGCGCAGTCCGCCACCGAGATCACCTGACGAAACCCGTCCGCCTCCAGCCGGGCCGCGAAGTTCCAGAAGGTCAGCACGGCGTCGAGTTCGCCCTGTTGCAGTTTGGCGTTCAGCAGCGGCGGCGCGCCATAGGCCACCTCCGCCGCCGCCGCGACATCGATACCGGCGGTCGAACGGGCGGCGGCCTGGAACAGCAGCCAGGATTTGTCGAGCGGTCCGCCGGCCACCCCGAGCCGGCGCCCGCGCAGATCGGCAATGCCGCGCACCGGCGAGGCGGACGGCACCATCAGCGCCCCGCTGGCGGTGGTGAACGGCGCGAAGCTGAGCTGCGTGCCGGCGGCGCGCTGGCTGGCGACGAAGAACCAGTCCGACACGACAACGTCCACCGACTGCGCCATCAATGCCACCCGGCCGGCATCGGTGTTGGCGAGCGTCACCGTCTCCAGCGCGAAGCCGTGCGCCTGGTCCAGCGCGTGAAGGCGGATGATTTCGGCCACCCATTGCACGGTGCCGAATTTCAGCACGCCGAGCCGCAGGCCCGGCGGTGCCGCGGCGCCGGCCAGGGCACGCGGCGCCGCCATTGCGGCGAGCGCGGCGGCCAGGCAGGTGCGTCGGTGCAGGCGCGTTCGTTTCGGTTCCCAGTGCGTCATGCCGCTTTCTTGCCGTTCGTTTCCTGCGCCACACTGTGACGCGGCGCGCCGGGATGGCAAGGCCCGATCGCGGCCGGCGGGCCGGTCCTTTACCGAACGCTCATCCCATTCCGCTTTGCTGTCGGGGATGGCGCGCACCCGGGAAGGCGTTTCGCATGCGCTTATGGACAAGGCTCTTATGGCCGGGAATCGGGATCGGCATCGCCGCCGGTCTCGGCGGCGGCTGCACGGCGCTGTTCGCGCCCCCGCCGGCCACGCTCAGCCAGAGCTGGATGATCGGCATCGAACGCATGCGCGACGATTCGCTGCTGATGATGCCGTTCACCAACCGGCTGCTGGCGGCGCTGGCCGGGATGCCGAACACGCAGGTGGTGTTTGTCGGCGGGGGGCGGAACGATCCGCTGTTCAGCGCCTATGCCGGCAACAAGCTGCGGGTGTATCCGTGGCTGCGCGGCGAGGGCGATTGCATGCAGTTCAGCTACAGCGTGTTTCAGGCGGGTCAGCAGGTTGCCACCTACAGTCTGGTGGTGCCGGCGCTGGCGGCTGGCGAGGAGCCTGATTCGGCTTGCGTGGATCGGGCGGCTTCGGGGTTTTATCAGGCGTTGGCGGTGCAGGGGATGTGAGGGGGGGCGGTTTCGAACCTTCTCGGCCCGACGTTGCTGTCGGCCAGAGGTCCGGCCTTGGCCGGGAGCGGAATGGCAGGTGACGGATGGGGGCGAACTGCAGCGGACATTGAGCGTGCGGTGGCTGACAGCCGCTTTCGACCCTTTGCGGTCCTTCGGTCGAACGGGATGATTGGAACAGACGCAGCAATATGTGCCTGATCGAACTGCGGCATGGGCAGGCATCGCGCCGACGCTCAGAATCGAGTGATGTTCGGTTTTTCCTGTGACGGCTGGTGCTGTGTGCCGTCCCGATTTCTCCAAACGGCCGGTAGGCGAACCCGGCGCGGGGCCACTTGCCACTCGTTTGCACAAGTTGCTATTAGTGTTCCGCCTGCGGAGCGAGAATCGTGGCGTGCAGCGAGATGGCGTTTATGTATGGGCGCATACAATCTAAGCGGCGCTCGCGAATGACATTTTTGGTCGCCCAAAAAGAACTCGCGGAAATATCATGGGGTAATCGCGTTGCTGCGACTGCTTCCTGCGGCGCCGCAATTCGAAAAATATGGAAGTACTGTGGCAATGTTTTTGCGAGATTACTTGATAGGCATTGCGGGCTCGCTGACAGCAGCCGCAATCTCAGCAGCAATCGCCTATGCTGCATACCGCTTTCTTAGCCGCGACTCAAAGCGGTTGGTAAGAACGCTGACTGCACGGGGCGGCATTTGGTACGCTGCGTGGCAACCGGCTGGCGAGGGGTTTTCGCCTTGGCATGTGGAACAAATACGCTTTAAGACGGTTTTTCTAAGAACCGGCGTAGTGGTAAGAACACATGCGCCTGACGAAGAGGAGGCGCCGTTCGTATGGTCAGGTCAACTCCAGTTTTTAGACGACTCTCGAACCGTGTACGGTCCGTGGCGTTCCTGGAAAATGCCGTTCTATGCTGGCCTTCTTTATCTACAGATAAAGCACTCTGACTTTTTGTCTGGTCACTTCACTAGTTGGACTGCTGAAAGCAATCCGTGGATTGGCAGGTGCATTGTATCAAAGACAAAGGCAAAACTTAAGGCTGAACTCAGAAAGGAGATAGCCGACCAAGTAATTTATGACAGCTTGACCTGCCTAATAGAGGGTTTGGAGGGGCGCCACGCGACGGGGCAGGCGCTTGCGTTGGATCACGAGGAAACTGCCCCCGGATCGCGATAGAAATAGACTGAACGACGCATGTTATGCGTCGCGGGCACGAACGCAGCAAGCGTAGCCTGGAAGACCGGAGCGCTGTAGGGCGGGAAAGCGAAGCGTATCCCGCCTCTTGTGTGTCGCCGCCGCTCTCCCGTTTCCGGCAACTCATTGCCAGTGCCGGGCGAGGCGCGAGTTGCGATGGCGGGATGCGCTCCGCTTTCCCGCCCTACGCCCCCCACACCAAGCGCCGCTCACCACCCATAACGGCTGGGAAGGCACCCTCGGATGATGTCCGCTTTCGAGAGCTGCTGCACTCCGCCGGAACGACCGCCCTGGGTGCAGAGCCGACATCAGGCCGCACAAGCTATCTGGTGCCACCACCACCACCCTGTGCGGCCGTTCAAACCCGCTGCCACCGGAAAGGCCGGGGTCTCCGCCCCCAAGATTTCCCAACCGAATGGGTTCCAAGGGGCCACTGCCCCTTGGCGGGTCCAGGGCAGCGCCCTGGCCTTCCTTCCTTAACCTTCGCGTAACCGGGGCAAAACCCCGGGCGAACACAGAACGGAAGCGGGTCAATCCGGGTTCCACGGCCAAAAAATGGCGGATTTCTGCGGCGGCCGTTCCGCAGGCGGACGCATGCTGCACCTGCTTACCCGGGGTTTTGCCCCGGTTACACCTTCGCCCCCCAACCCACTCATCCCAGAGCCCCCATCACAACCCGCCCCCCTCCATCGTCCACCTCCGATCGAACAGCAGCGGCGTCCGCTCCCGCGCCCCTCGCGCCTGTGGCGTCATCGCCAGCCAGTCCTGCAGCCGATGGATCACGTTCTGCGTGACAAACGCCATCGGCGCCGTCAGCGCCTCCGCCAGCCCGACCCAGCGCAGCGCCTCCAGCTCGCCCGAGCCGGCGAGGCGGCCGGAGACGAGGGCGGAGTCCACCACCAGGAAGCGCGCGTCGAACCGCACCGGGTTGCCGGGCGGGGTCACCGCGCGGCAGAGGTAGTCGAACCCGTCCAGCCGCGGCGGCGTCCCCAGGGTCAGGCCGGTTTCCTCCTCCAGTTCGCGGGCGGCGGCGATGGCGAGCGCGCGCGCCAGTGGCGGGTCGGCGGCAAGCCGCAGGTGGCGCATCACCTCGGGGCGCAGTTCGGCGGCGGCCGGCGCGGTGCTGTCGGCGGGGTCCACGGCGCCGCCGGGAAACACCAGGCAGTTCGGCATGAAGCGGTGGCCGGCGCCGCGCATGCCCATCAGGGTTTCCGGGCCGGCGGGGCGGTGGCGCAGCACGATCAGGCTGGCGGCGTGGCGCGGCGGCACAGGGGGGCGGCGCGTGTCGGCGGTCGCGGGATCGGGCATGGACGGGGTTCCTCTGGGCGCACCCTTGCCGCCGCGCGCCCGCGGCACAAGCCCGGCGCTGCCGGATGGCCGCCACAATCCGCCGGTGCAGCGCGCAGCCGACCTTGACGGCGCCGGAAGGATGCGCCATTTCCAGACAATCAGGACCCATCCGGTCCTCTTAGGGCGCCACCTTCATGCTCAGGCTTTCCAAGCTGACCGACTATGCCGTGGTGGTGCTGCTGCGCCTGTCCAACACGGCGGAATCCTGCGACGGGGTGCAGACCTCGCCGGGCATCGCCACCGCCACCGGGGTGCCGGAACCGACGGTGGCCAAGGTGCTGAAGGCGCTCAGCGCGGCCAATCTGGTGGTTTCCCACCGCGGCGCCCGCGGCGGCTACCGGCTGCTGCGCCCGCTGGACGACATTGCCATCGGCGACGTCATCACCGCCATCGACGGCCCGATCGCGCTCACCGCCTGCGTCGAGGGCGCCGCCTCGCCCTGCGAGGTGCAGCGGGTGTGCGCGGCGAAGGGACGCTGGGATCTGGTGAACGACGCCATCCGGCGCGCATTGGGGGGCATCACCCTGGCCGAGATGGCCGACGCCTCCATCCCGCCGGCCTTCCGTTTCGATCCGGCGCTCCCTGTCAATACTCACGTTCCGCTCGCCAAGTAAAGGAGCGCCGCATGGCCGCCGTCCCCGAAACCCTCGATACCGTGCAGTCCGTCACCCAGTCCGGCTACAAATGGGGATTCTCGACCGACATCGAGATGGACCTCGCGCCGAAGGGACTGAACGAGGACACCATCCGGCTGATCTCGGCCCGCAAGCAGGAGCCGGACTGGCTGCTGGAGTGGCGGCTGAAGGCGTTCGCGGCCTGGCAGACCATGACCGAGCCGCACTGGGCGAAGGTGCACCATGCGCCGATCGACTACCAGGACCTGCACTATTACGCCGCGCCGAAGAAGAAGCCGGGACCCAGGAGCCTCGACGAGGTCGATCCCGAACTGCTGGCGATGTATGAGAAACTCGGCATTCCGCTGAAGGAGCGCGCCATCCTCGCCGGGGTGGAAGGCGCCGGGGATGAGCGCCCGCAGGTCGCGGTGGACGCGGTGTTCGACAGCGTCTCGGTGGCCACCACCTTCCGCGAATCGCTGGCCAAGGTGGGCGTGATCTTCTGCCCGATCAGCGAGGCGGTGCGCGACCATCCCGATCTGGTGCGGCAGTATCTCGGCAGCGTGGTGCCGGTCGGCGACAACTACTTTGCCGCGCTGAATTCGGCGGTGTTCACCGACGGCAGCTTCGCCTTCATCCCCAAGGGCGTGCGCTGCCCGATGGAGCTGTCCACCTATTTCCGCATCAATGCCCGCAACACCGGCCAGTTCGAGCGCACGCTGATCATCGCCGAAGCCGGCAGTCACGTTTCGTATCTGGAAGGCTGCACCGCCCCGCAGCGCGACGAGAACCAGCTGCACGCCGCGGTGGTGGAGCTGGTGGCGATGGACGACGCCACCATCAAATACAGCACGGTGCAGAACTGGTACCCCGGCGACGCCGAAGGCCGCGGCGGCATCTACAACTTCGTCACCAAGCGCGGCGTCTGCCGCGGTGCACGCAGCAAGATATCGTGGACGCAGGTGGAAACCGGTTCGGCGATCACCTGGAAATATCCCAGCTGCATCCTGCAGGGCGACGACAGCGTGGGCGAGTTCTACTCGGTGGCGGTCACCACCAACCGCCAGCAGGCCGATACCGGCACGAAAATGATCCATATCGGCCGCAACACCAGCAGCACCATCGTCTCCAAGGGCATCAGCGCCGGCCGCTCGGACAACACCTATCGCGGCCTGGTGCGCATCATGCCGCGGGCGCACGGGGCGCGGAACCATACCCAGTGCGACAGCCTGCTGATCGGCGATCAGTGCGGCGCCCACACCGTGCCCTACATCGAAAGCCGCAACCGCTCGGCCAAGCTGGAGCACGAAGCCACCACCTCGAAGATCGCCGACGACCAGCTGTTCTACTGCCGCCAGCGCGGGCTGTCGGAAGAAGACGCGGTCAACCTCATCGTCAACGGCTTCTGCAAGGAGGTGCTCAAGGAGTTGCCGATGGAGTTCGCTGTCGAGGCACAGAAGTTGCTTGCCGTGAGCCTCGAAGGCTCCGTGGG
Organism: uncultured Acetobacteraceae bacterium; assembly: GCA_903907955.1. Lineage (GTDB taxonomy): Bacteria > Pseudomonadota > Alphaproteobacteria > Acetobacterales > Acetobacteraceae > Rhodovastum. The sequence goes on from CAIVPZ010000041.1 coordinate 58,656, forward strand.
TTAGAGGAAAAACGCATGCTTGAGATCAAGGGTCTGACCGCGCGGGTCGAGGACAAGGAGATCCTCAAGGGGATCGACCTGGTGGTGCCGGACGGCGAGGTGCACGCGATCATGGGGCCGAACGGCTCCGGCAAATCGACATTGTCGTATGTCCTGTCGGGTCGCGAAGGCTACGAAGTCACCGGTGGCAGCGCGACCTTCGACGGCATCGACCTGCTGTCGCTGCCGCCCGAGCAGCGCGCCGCCGCCGGGCTGTTCCTCGCGTTTCAGTACCCGGTCGAACTGCCCGGCGTGAACAACGCCAATTTTCTGCGCACCGCGCTGAACGCGGTGCGCCGCGCCCATGGCGAGCCGGAACTCGACGCCGTGAAGTTCCTCAAGATGGCGCGGGCCGAGATCAAGCGGCTGTCGATGGCTGACGACATGCTCAAGCGCAATGTGAATGTCGGCTTCTCCGGCGGCGAGAAGAAGCGCAACGAGGTGCTGCAGATGGCGATCCTGCGCCCGCGCCTCGCCATTCTGGACGAGACCGACAGCGGCCTCGACATTGACGCGCTGAAGATCGTGGCCGATGGCGTCAACGCCCTGCGGGCGCCGAATTTCTCCGCCCTGGTGATCACCCATTACCAGCGCCTGCTGGACTACATCGTGCCCGACCGGGTGCATGTGCTGTTCAACGGCCGCATCATCCGCTCCGGCGGGCCGGAACTGGCGCTGGCGCTGGAAGCCACCGGCTACGCCTCGGTCATCGCGGAGGCCGCGTGAGCACGCGAACCAAACCGCCGGCGCCGCTGGAAGCGGTGGCCGGCGCGTTCCTCGCCCGCTATGAGGCGCGGCCGGAACACGACGCCACCCGTGCCCGGGCGGCCGCGTTGTTCCGCGCCGGGGGCCTGCCGAGCCCGCGCGAGGAGCCCTGGCACTACACCACGCTGCGCCCGCTCGCCGATGCGGTGTTCGACGCGCCGCCGGCCGATCCCGCGCCGTTGCTCGCGCTGCTGCCCGATATTGCCGCAGCGCGCCTGATATTTGCCCATGGCCGCTTCCGCGCCGATCTTTCGGTGCTCCCCACGGGCATCACCGTGCGCACCGGCGCGCCCGCCTGGGGCCGGCTCGCCCGTCCGGCGATCGAGAAACTCGTTGCGCTTAACACCATGCTGGCCGAGGACGGCGCCGAGATCGAGGTGGCCGAGGGCGTCGATGCCGGCACGCTGATACTCGCCAGCCTCGCCACCGGCGGCGCGTTTCATCCGCGCCATGCCATCCGGCTCGGGCGCGGCGCGCGGCTCACGCTGCTGGAAGTGAACATCGGCACCGGCGCCTATCTCAACAATCCGGTGTTTTCGGTTTCCGTTGCCGACGACGCCAACCTGACCCATCTGCGCATCCAGACCGAGGCGCCCGACGCCTTCCATCTTTCGACTCTCTACGCCGAGGTGGGCGCGCACGGCACCTACGACAGTTTCCTGCTGAGCCTTGGCGGCCGGCTGGCCCGCATGGAAGTGCATGCCCGCCTCGCCGGGGAAAAATCCGCCGCCCACCTCAATGCGGCGCAACTGCTCGGCGGCAGCCAGCATGCCGACTTCACCACCGTGGTGACGCACGACGCGCCGTCCACCACCAGCCGCCAGACGGTGAAGAACGTGCTGACCGGCCGGTCGCGCGGTGTGTTCCAGGGCAAGATCGAAGTGTCCCGGGGCGCGCAGAAAACCGACGGCTACCAGATGAACCAGGCGCTGCTGCTCAGCGGCGAGGCCGAAATCGACAGCAAGCCGCAGCTGGAAATCTACGCCGACGACGTGAAGTGCAGCCACGGTGCCACCGTCGGCGAACTCGACCCCGACCAGTTGTTCTACCTGCGCAGCCGCGGCGTGCCCGAAGCCGAAGCGCGCAGCCTCCTGGTGCGCGCCTTTCTCGACGAAGCTCTCGATCCGATCACGCATGATGCCGCGCGGGAAACCATGGAGGGCATGATCGCAACCTGGTGGGAACAGCAGACACCATGAACCATCTCGCCCCCGCCGCGCTGGACGTCGCCCGCATCCGCCAGGATTTCCCCATTCTGTCGCAGACCGTGCGCGGCAAGCCGCTGGTGTTCCTCGACAGCGCCGCCAGCGCCCAGAAGCCGCGCGCCGTGATCGACGCCATGGTCACCGCCATGGAAACGCAATACGCCAACATCCATCGCGGCCTGCACTGGATGAGCGAGCGCACCACCGAAGCCTATGAGGCCACGCGCGACGATGCCGCACGGCTGCTCAACGCCGCCGACCGCGCCGAGATCGTGTTCGTGCGCAACAGCACCGAGGCGATCAACCTGGTCGCCCACAGCTACGGCCGCGGCGTTCTCAGGCCCGGCCAGGCGGTGCTGATCTCGGCCATGGAGCACCACTCCAACATCGTGCCCTGGCACATGCTGCGCGACGCCCACGGCATCGAACTGCGCATCGCCCCGATCAGCGATGCCGGCGAACTCGACCTCGATGCCTTCGAACGGCTGCTGGAGGATGGCAAGGTCGGGCTGGTCTCGATCACCCAGATGTCCAACGTGCTCGGCACCTACACGCCGGCCGAACGCATCGTGCGGATCGCGCATGCCTATGGCGCCAAGGTGCTGTTCGACGGCAGCCAGGCGATCGTGCACCGGCGCATCGACGTGCAGGCGCTGGATTGCGATTTCTACGTGTTCACCGGCCACAAACTTTATGGCCCCACCGGCATCGGCGTGCTGTGGGCGCGCCGCGAGTTGCTTGAACAGATGCCGCCCTTTCTCGGTGGCGGCGACATGATTTCCTCGGTCAGCTATGAGCGCAGCACCTGGGCGGCGGTGCCGCACAAATTCGAGGCCGGCACGCCCGCCATCCTGGAAGGCATCGCCCTCGGCGCGGCCATCCGCTACGTCGAAGCGCTGGGTTATGACGCCATCGCCGCCCATGAGCAGGCGCTCACCGAGCACGCGCTGGCGCGGCTTTCCGTCATCGAGGGCCTCACCATCATCGGCCGCGCCCAGGACCGCGGCGGCGTGGTGAGTTTCACCCTCAACGGCGCCCACGCCCACGACATCGCCACTTTGCTCGACCGCAGCGGCATCGCCGTGCGCGCCGGCCATCACTGCGCCGAACCGCTGATGCGCCGCCTCGGCATCGACAGCACCGCCCGCGCCAGTTTCGCCGCCTACACGCTGCCGTCCGAAATCGACGCCCTGGCCGACGCGCTGCTGCGGGTGCGGGAGTTCTTCGGATGAGCAACGCCGGCCCGCGCGATCTCTACCAGGACGTGATCCTCCGCCACAGCCGGACCCCGCGCCATGCCGGCACGCCGGAACGCTACGCCGCGACCGCGAAAGGCGACAATCCGATGTGCGGCGATCGCGTGCAGGTGTTTCTCTCCTACAGTGCGGACGGACGGATCATCGATCCGCGCTTCGATGCGCGCGGCTGCGCCATCAGCATCGCCTCGGCCGACCTGATGGCCGAGGCGGTGGACGGACTCGCACCCGACGAAGCGCGCCAGGTTTTCGAAGGCTTTCAGATTATGGCGCGCACCGGGGCATGCCCCGATGGCAATGCGCGGACCGAATTGCTGCGACCGCTGGCCGGCGTGCACGAATACCCGGGCCGGGTGAAATGCGCGACTCTGCCATGGCACGCGCTGATGGCGGCGCTCGCAGGCGAAAGGCAGGCAACCAGTGAATGACGTCAACATGAGCATTCCGGAACCAACGGCCGTGGGCGCCTGGACACCGTCCGGCGATACGCCGCCGCGGCCCAGCGAGGACGCGGTGATCGCCGCCTGCCAGACCGTCTACGACCCCGAAATCCCGGTGAACGTCTACGAACTCGGCCTGATCTACACGATCGAGATCGCCGACGGCGGACGTGTGCACGTGGACATGACGCTCACGGCGCCGGCCTGTCCGAGCGCGCAGGAACTGCCGGTGCAGGTCCGCGAGGCGATCATGGCGGTGGAAGGCGTCACCTATTGCGACGTCGATGTCATCTGGGACCCGCCCTGGCATCCCGGCCGCATGACCGACGATGCCCGCCTGGCGTTGAACATGTTCTGAGGCACGCCGAGATAATGGAAATGTCGAGCACCACCACCGTCGCCGCCCCGCCCGCCCGCCGCAAGCTGCCGCCGCTGCTGTCGCTGACCGACGCGGCGGCCGATCGTCTGCGCGCCCTCTATGCCAAGGGCGACGAAGGCATGCTGCTGCGCATCACCGTCTCCACCAAGGGCTGCTCCGGCATGTCCTACCTGATGGACTTCGTGGCCGCGCCCGGTCCCGGCGACGAGGTGATCACCGACAAGGGCGTGTCCCTGGTGGTGGACCGCAAGGCCAGCCTGTTCCTGATCGGGACAACGATGGATTATGAGGTGAAGGGACTCTCCGCCGGGTTCACCTTCAGCAATCCCAACGAGAAGGGGCGGTGCGGGTGCGGGGAGAGTTTTCATGTTTGAATCTGCAAGGCAAGGCCAGGGCGCTGGCCTGGACCCGCCAATGGCCGAGAGGCCCCTGGACCCCATTCATTAAGACACCTTCGCCACGTTGACACTAGCCCGGCATACCGGCGAAGGTGGCAATATGCACAGTCGCTTTCATGTCGAGATGATCAAGCCGTCGCACTACGACGACGACGGCTATGTGATCCAGTGGTGGAAAGCCTCCATCCCGGCCAACTCGCTGGCCAGCCTCTATTCCATCGTGCTCGACGCCGCCGGGCGGCGGGTGCTCGGCAGCGACGTCGAACTGACGTTCGATGGCTGGGACGAGTGCAATACGGTGATCTCCCCCGACCGCGTGGCGCAGCGGATCGCGGCGGCGGGCGGCGGGGTGGTGTTTCTGGTCGGCGTGCAGACCAACCAGTTCCCCCGCGCCATGGACATGGCACGCGAATTCCGCGCCCGCGGGCTGGCCGTTGTCATCGGCGGCTTTCACGTCAGCGGCTGCATGGCGATGCTGGAAAAGCTGCCGGACGACCTGCAGGAAGCGCTCGATCTGGGCGTCGTGCTGTTCGCCGGCGAAGCCGAGGGCCATATCGACGTTCTGCTGCGCGATCTTTTCGCCAACCAGCCGAAGCCGCTCTATAATTTCGTTGCCGACCTGCCGGATTTGCAGGGCGCACCGCCGCCGTTTCTGCCGCCCGAGCGGCTGCAGCGCTATTCGCCGCCAATCGGCTCGTTCGACGCCGGCCGGGGTTGCCCGTTCCAGTGCAGCTTCTGCACCATCATCAACGTGCAGGGCCGCAAGTCGCGCCATCGCAACGCCGACGATGTCGAGCGGCTGCTGCGCGCGCATCTGGAACGCGGGGTGCACCGCTTCTTCATCACCGATGACGACTTTGCCAGGAACCGGCATTGGGAGGAGATTCTCGACCGGGTCATCGAACTGCGCGAGCAGCAAAAGATGGAGTTCACCTTCCTGATCCAGGTGGACGCGCTCGCCTATCGCATCCCGAACTTCATCGACAAATGCCGCCGCGCCGGCTGCCTGCGGGTGTTCATCGGGCTGGAAACCGTCAATCCGGGCAATCTGGTGCATGCCCGCAAGAAGCAGAACAAGATCGGCGAATACCGGCGCATGCTGCAAGCCTGGCGGCAGGCGGGGATCATCACCTTCTGCGGCTATATCCTGGGATTCCCCGAGGACACCGCCGAATCCATCGAGCACGACATCGAAATCCTCAAGCGGGAGCTTCCGGTCGATTGCCTGGAGTTCTTCGTGCTCACGCCCTTGCCGGGGTCGGAGGATCACCAGAGGCTGACCCGATCGGGCGTGCCGATGGAAACCGACATGAACAACTACGATCTTGAACATGTCTGCACCGCGCACGGCCGGATGACGGAGCAAGCCTGGCACGGCGCCTATCAGCGCGCCTGGTCGTCGTATTACAGCCTGGAGCATATCGAGACGTTGCTGCGGCGCGCGATTGCCACCGGCATTCCCGCGAAGCGGCTGATGATGAGCCTGGTGGTGTTCCGCGGCATGCCGTTGATCGAGCATGTCCACCCGTTGCAAGGCGGCTATCTGCGTCTGAAGCTCCGGAAGACGCGCCGGCCGGGATTGCCGCGCGAGAATTTTGTGCTGTTCCATGCGCGCTATCTGATTGGCACGCTTGCCAAGGGGGTGCGTTTTCTGCGCCTGTTGCGGCAGGTGAACAAAATCCGCCGCCGCGCGATGCGTGACCACGCATTGCAGCCCTACACCGATGTCGCGCTCACCCCCTTGCCCCCCGAATCCGAAGACCAGCTGGAGCTGATGCAGCACCGCCCAGCCCTGGCAGAAGCCTGAAGATTGGCTTCCTCGTCCTTCTGCGGGTGGAAGGGCCGCGCTTCGACAGTTCCGACTTCCGCAGCATCCTGCCGCGCTTCACGCCCGAGGCGCTGCAGGCGAACCAGGGTCTGGTCGGCCTGCTCGGTGAGATCGGAGCGCGCAAGCAGGCGACCCCGGCTCAGGTCGCGCTGGCCTGGTTGCTGGCGCGCAAGCCATGGATCGTGCCGATCCCGGGCACCACCAAACCGACGCGCCTGGAGGAGAACATCGGCGCGGCGGCGATCGAACTGACCGCCGACGCTCTCGGCAACATCGAGACCGCCGCGGCGAAGATTACCGTGCTGGGCGCCCGCTACCCGGAGAATATTGAGCGGCTGACCGGAATCTGACCGGCCTTCCCCGCCTCGCCAGCCGCCCTGTGCAGGCGGGCGATCGTCGACCCTGGAATTGCAAGGCTTCACCAGGCGCGTCCGGCCGGCCCAGAAGCTTCCCCCCTCACCCGGAGAACGCCACCGTCTCGCGGATGTGCCGTCCCTGCACCACCTCGGCCGCGATGAAGGCGCCGAGATCGGCGCGGCTCACCATCGACCGGCCGGTCTTGCCAGAGGTGCTGGCGACCCAATGCCCGGCCGCCGGCCGGTCCGTCAGCCCGACCGGCTGGACCAGCGTCCACTCCAGCCCGGACGCCTTCACCAGGCGCTCCTGCCGCTCCTTGTCGGCCATCACCGCGCGCATGAACAGGCGGAACACGACCCGGAACAGCAGCGGCGCCGCGGCGCGGGTGTCGCCGATGCCGAAGGAGGTGACGCAGACGAGCCGGACCACCCCGGCCGCCTGCATCGCGGCGATGACGTTGCCGGTGCCGGCCTCGCACACATAGGGCGGCCCCTCGGGCGTGGCGCTCGGCACCAGCCCGGCGCGGCGCTGGGGTATGCCAAGGCTGACGACCACGGCCTCCTGGCCCGCGACCGCGCGCGCCACGTCGCCCGGGCGCATGGCGTCGCCAACCACCGTATGCAGACCGGGAAGCGATGCCAGGGCCGCCGGGTCGCGGACGAAGGCAGTCACCGCATGCCCGCCGGCCAGCAGGGCGTGCACCACCGCACGCCCGGTACCGCCCGTTGCGCCGAACACCACGATTTTCATGCGAACATCGACCCCGCCGGTTGCCCAGACCAGATGGGGTGGCGATGCCATCTGGCGAGGGGCGGCGTGGGCACTGTCCGGCAGCCGCTCCCGATCACCGGGCCGCGCCTTGAGGGGCAGGGGACATGCGGTACTCTGGCATTACCGTCCGCGGCACCCACCTCGTGGAGGCAACCGAACCGGACTCGTCATGGGCATCCACGACATCACCGCGCGGCGCAGCGGGGGCGACATCCAGTCCCTGGTCGCCTGGCGCGGGCAGGTGCTGCTGATCGTCAACACCGCCTCGCGCTGCGGCTTCACGCCGCAATACGCGGGCTTGCAGGCCTTGCAGGACCGCTTCGCCGGGCGCGGCTTTACCGTCCTCGCCTTTCCCTGCGACCAGTTCGGCCATCAGGAGCCGGGGGACGACGCCCAGATCCGCAACTTCTGCGAGACGACTTACCGCGCGACCTTTCCGATCTTCGCCAAGATCGAGGTGAACGGTCCCGGCCAGCATGCGCTGTTCGCCCATCTGAAGGCCCGCAAGGGCGGTCTGCTCGGCAGCGCGATCAAGTGGAACTTCACCAAGTTCCTGGTCGGGCGCGACGGCAGCGTGCTGGAGCGGTTCGCCCCGACCACCACGCCCGAGGCCATCGTGCCGCGCATCGAGGCCGCCCTGGCGGCGGCGCCCCCGGCAGGATAAGGCGACGCATGCATCGCCCCTGTCGCCCGGCCGGCGGATGGTTTGCCGGCGCGATGCGGCGGCATCAGTGCCGACATGACCAGAAGGAAGACACATGCTCGTTCTGATCGTCGGGATCGCCGTCTTTCTTGGCGCCCATGGTTTCACCACCTTCCGGCTGGCGCGAACGGTGGCGATCGCCCGGCTTGGCGGGCCTGCTTACCGGGGTCTCCATTCGCTGGTTTCCCTGCTTGGTTTCGGGCTGATTGTCTGGGGCTTCTCGCTCTACCGGGCGGAGGGAGTGATCCCGGTCTGGACGCCGCCGGTCTGGGGCCGCCATCTGGCTCTCGTGCTGATGTGGTTCGCCTTCGTGGCGCTCGCCTGCGCGAACCCTGCCCCGGGCCGGATCCGGGGCTGGCTCCGCCACCCGATGCTGGCCGGGGTGACGATCTGGGCGTTTGGGCATCTGCTGGCCAACGGCGACGCCGGCGGCATTCTGCTGTTTGGCGCCTTCCTGGCCTGGGCGGTGTATGACCGGATCGCGGTCACCCGGCGCGGTGATGCCGGCGCGCCTTCGGCCGCCTCATTCACCCGCGCGGATGCCGTCGCCCTCGGGGCGGGAACCGTTGCCTACGTGGCGATGCTGTTCCTGCATCCCGTTCTCATCGGCGTGCCGGCGATCGGCTGACAGGGGCGCCACCTCACGTTCACACGGCCGGAAGGGGCCGGCAGCAGGCTTCCCCCTCCGTGTCGGGGCATAAAGCGGCGGCGCAACCGCGCCCGGAGCCGATGGGGTGGCGATGGGCCTTCGAGCCTTGTTGGTGGGATGGGGCATGCTCCGGGGCGGCGCTGCGGATCGGGCCGGCGCGTTTTCCCGCGAAGATGGCCGGGACAAATCCGTCCCGGTACGGTCGTTTGGCCCTTGCCGATTGCCCTTCCAGCCGGGAGAAGGCGCTTGTTCCTGTGACGGAGGCGGAGATGGACGGCGACAATGATGCGTATGTGTTCGACGAGGCGACCGGAGAATGGCGCCCCGCGCACGCGGTTGCCACCTCCGCCACCATCGATCGGGCCGCGGTTCGCGATGCCGCCGGGAATGTCCTCGCTGATGGCGACTCTGTCAGCCTCATCAAGGATCTGAAGGTCAAGGGGGCGAACCAGACGCTGAAGCAGGGCACGATCATCAGGTCGATTCGACTGACCGACAATGACCAGGAGATCGACTGCCGCTACGACGGGATCAAGGGCCTCGTCCTGCGCACCGAGTTCGTGCGCAAGCGCTGAAACACGCCCGGCGGGCGCGACAGGCGGCATGGCGCCCCGCTTGCATGCAGGCGCCTTCGCTCACGCATGCAGCCCGGGCGCCTCATGCCCGGTTCGCGCGACGTATTGCGTGTAGCCGCCGTCATACTGGTGGATGCCCTCCGGCGTCAGCTCCAGCACCCGGTTGGACAGCGCGGCCAGGAAATGCCGGTCGTGTGAAACGAACAGCATGGTCCCCTCGTATTGCGCCAGGGCGGTGATCAGCATCTCCTTGGTCGCCATGTCGAGGTGGTTGGTCGGTTCGTCCAGCACCAGGAAATTCGGCGGATCGAACAGCATCAGCGCCATCACCAGCCGCGCCTTCTCGCCGCCCGACAGCACCCGGCAGCGCTTGTCGATGTCATCGCCGGGGAAGCCGAAGGCGCCCGCAAGGGTCCGCAATGCGCCCTGGCCGGCATGCGGGAAGGCGGCGTCCAGCGTTTCGAACACGGTGCTTTCGCCATCCAGCAATTCCATGGCGTGCTGGGCGAAATAGCCCATCTTGACGCTACCCCCGACGGTCACGGAGCCGGCATCCGGCTCGGTCGTGCCGGTCACCAGCTTCAGCAGCGTCGATTTCCCCGCGCCGTTCACCCCGAGCACGCAGCAGCGTTCCTGCCGTCGCACCAGCAGATCCAGCCCCTGGTAGATCACCCGGTTGCCATAGCGCTTGTGCACGCCCCGCAGTCTGGCCACGTCGTCGCCGGAGCGCGGTGCCGCGGGAAAGTCGAAGGCAACCGACTGGCGCCGCACCGGCGGCTCAACCCGTTCAATCTTGTCCAGCTTCTTCACCCGGCTTTGCACCTGGGCGGCGTGCGAGGCGCGCGCCTTGAAGCGTTCGATGAAGCTGATCTCCTTCGCCAGCATCGCCTGCTGCCGGTCGAACTGCGCCTGCTGGTGCTTCTCGTTCAGCGCCCGCTGCTGCTCGTAGAATTCATAGTCGCCGGAAAACACCGTCAGGCTGCCGCCATCGATCTCGATCACCCGGTTGATGACGCGGTTCATGAATTCGCGGTCGTGCGAGGTCATGAGCAACGCGCCATCATAGCCGGCCAGGAATTGCTCAAGCCAGATCAGGCTCTCGAGGTCGAGATGGTTGCTCGGCTCGTCCAGCAGCATGACATCGGGGCGCATCAGCAGGATGCGGCCGAGCGCCACGCGCATCTTCCAGCCGCCGGACAGCTTGCCGACATCGCCCTCCATCATCTCCTGGCTGAAGCCGAGGCCGTCCAGCACTTCCCGGGCGCGGCCGTCCAGCGCGTAGCCGCCCAGATCCTCGAAGCGGGCCTGCACGTCGCCGAAGCGCTCGATGATGGCATCGAGCCGGTCGGCCTGGTCCGGGTCCGCCATGGCGGCTTCCAGTTCCGCCAGCTCGGCGGCCACCGCGCTGACCGGGCCGGCGCCGTCCATCACCTCGGCGACCGCGCTGCGGCCTGCCATTTCCCCGACGTCCTGGCTGAAGAAGCCGATGCTGACGCCCCGATCGACCAGGATCTGGCCCTCATCCGGTTCCTCGTGCCCGGTGATCATGCGGAAAAGCGTGGTCTTGCCGGCGCCATTGGGGCCGACCAGGCCGATCTTCTCGCCCTTCTGCAGCGCCGCCGAGGCCTCGATGAAGACCAGGCGCTTGCCGTTCTGCTTGCTGATGTTGTCCAGGCGAATCATGAGTCCTCGGCGTTGGAGCGGTTGCGGCGCGCTTATACCAACTTGCCGGGGTCGTGAACCGCTCCGGGTTTGTCGGAGGCCGTTGGGTTTGAGTCGGTGTCCGTCCGGGAACTTTGTTGGCCTTGAAAACGTGAAGAAAGTTTCCGGACAGACACTCAGGCCGCCGATGGATGGTTCCGCTGGTACCGGGTCGCGCAGGTCCGCGGTGCCGATCATCACTTCGGCGGTGATCCCGCCGGACAGGAACCGGTACAGCCGGGCCGCCAGCAGGGCGAACCCGTCGGTCCAGCGGGCGCCGGACACCGGGGCCATCTCCCGCCCGTCGATGAGCCGCCGCAAGTCGGGGGGAGCGTGGACGGCCACCGCGGGCTTCCGCCCCACGCCTATTGTGCGATAGCCTGAGGTTATTGCTGCCGGACGAAATTCTGCCTATGAAGACGGTGCTTCCGGCAGAAGGATGAGGCAATGCCTAGTTTGGATTTTGGGCGAATCTTTAACCGCCGCGCGGTCACGATTCAAACCCTGAAATATGTGCAGGAAGACGCCGCTTTCGTTGCCCTGCGAAACAAGATACGTGACGCGGGAACCGATAGACTCCGGCACTTCAAGAACGGTTACGCTTTCGAGGGTGGCCTGGCGCTCCAACAAAATCCCGATGAATTCGCAGCCCTCTGCCTTTTCTTAACAAAGGCCAGGCCAATCCGGAATTACATCGAGATCGGCGTAGCGAGCGGCGGCACCTGCCGGTTCCTGAGGGAAAATGTTGGGTTTGACCGGGCATTTCTGCTCGATGACGGCAAGCATCCCCGTGCCAAAGAGCAGGGCGGAAATCTCGCTTCGATCGAAAACCTGCGCATTTTCATCGGAGACAGCCACTCTCCGGAAGCTCAGGCCTTCCTTGCCGCGCACATGACGGAGAAGGCGGACGTCGCCTTTATCGACGGCGATCACTCCTATGAGGGCGTTCAGGCGGACATTGATCTCGTGCTTCCGTTCTGCAAGCCAGGAACTTTACTGATATTGCACGATACGGTCGCGTGCAGCGGCGTCAAGAAGGCATGGCGTCAACTCACCAAGACCGCGAACCACCTCGCGGAGTATATTGGCGCGGAGCGGCCACTTGGGATCGGTATTGCCGCCGTTCGATAGCGTCGTTATTCAAAATAGTTCTACATCGTAATTTTGTCTGAGCGGGAGAACGCAGCGCATCCCGCGCTCGTGCGCGTCATTGCCGCTCGCCGGCTTCCGGTCAGGCATTGCCGGTGCTGGGGAGACCGCCATTTGCGACGGCGGGATGCGCCGCGCTGCGTCCCTGGTGAGGAGGCCAGGAGGGTCTGCGCCCTGGCCTTCGTTTACCCCGCCAGGAAGGCCTGCATATCCGAAGGTTTCGGCGCCTTGGAAAGCATGATCATGCCCCTGACCGCCAGCGGCAGCACGACGCCGCCGACCAGGGCGGCCGAGCCAAGCACCGCGATGATCAGCCATTTGATCGCCCCTTCGATCCCGAACGGCAGCAGGAAGAACACGACCAGGGGGGCAATGAGCAGAATCGAGCCGAGCACCCATTTGATCGCCGCCCTGAACGCCGTTTTCTGGTCCCGCCCGATCGGGTCGATGGACTCCGCATGGTTTGTCCCGGCGTCGATCGCAAACAGGCAGTAGTTGCCTGACGGGCTTTTTACAAGATACAGCGTGACCGTCTGGCCAACCGACAGGTGGGCGGTCAGTTCCTGCACGGCACTTACCTTCTGCAGGGTGGTCTGCCGTTCGTTGGATTCACGTATCCAGATGTGTTCGTAATAGGTCCGCTCCGGCGCGACGTGGGCAGCCTTGATGCCCTTGATCTCGCCGGTGACCTTGTAAAGCTGTTGCTTGGTCATCACTGTGCTCCGTGGCAGCGCACCCGCAGCCGGGTTGTTTCGTTGGTGGATAAGCCATCCGCATCCTGCCGCTCAGAACGGCCGTCGCGCCCGCAGCGCCGCCGCCAGCGTGCCGTCGTCCAGCACATCCAGCGCGCCGCCGATCGGCATCCCCTGCGCCACCCGGCTCACCACCACCCCGAACGGCTTGATCCGTTCGGTGAGCCAGTGCGCCGTGGTGGCGCCGTCCACCGTGGCACCGAGCGCCAGAATCACCTCCGCCACCCCGCCCGCGCCCACCCGGGCGAGCAGCGGCGCCAGGTTCAGATCCTCCGGCCGGGTGCCGGCCAGCGCCGAGAGGGTGCCGCCGAGCACGTGGTAGAGGCCCCGGTGCACATGCGCCCGCTCCAGCGCCCACAAATCGCCCACCCCCTCGACCACGCAGACCACCGAGCGGTCGCGCTGGCCGTCGGCGCAGATCGAGCAGGGGTCGCGGCTGTCCAGGTTGCCGCAATGGCCGCATGGCCGCACCGCGCGCGCCGCCTCGGCGAGGGCGGCGGCCAGCGGCAGCATGCGTGCCTCGGGATGCTGAAGCAGGCGCAACGCCGCCCGCCGCGCGCTGCGCGGGCCGAGGCCCGGCAGCTTCGCCAGCAATCCGATCAGGCGTTCGACTTCGGGGCCGCCCATGTCGGTCCGGTGCCGCGGCGGGTGCGGCTGGTGCCGCGCGCCGTCAGAATGGCAGCTTCATGCCGGCGGGCAGGTTCAGGCCGCCGGTGACCTTCTGCATCTCCTCGGCGGCGGCGGCCTCCAGCTTGCGGCGCGCATCGGCGTGGGCGGCCAGCAGCAGGTCCTGCACCATTTCCATCTCGTTCGGGTCGGCCAGCTTGGGGTCGATCCGCACCCCCCGCAACTCGCCCTTGCCGGAGAGGGTGACCGAAACCATGCCGGCGCCGGCCACGCCCTCATGCGTGGTGCTCTCCAGCAGGGTCTGCATATCCGCCATCTTCTGCTGCATCTGGGCGGCCTGCTTCATCAGGCCGGCGAGATTCTTCATCGGTCAGTTCTCCACATCATCGGGGGGGCCATCCGCGAACCCGTTATCCACGAACTCGGCGTCTGGCGGGGCGAAGTCCGGGCCGTTGAATTCGGCCGCGCCGCCGAGCACCGGCGCGGCGGTCAGGCCGTAGGCGTCGGCGCGCGCGTCACGCACCGCCTCGATGCGCGCACCGGGGAAGGTTTCCAGGATGGCGCGCACCAGCGGGTGCCCGGCGGCGGCGACCCGGCGGGCGGCATCGGCGGCGCTGCCCTGGTCGGCCACCGTCGGCTCGCCGGCGGCGGCCGAGAGGGCGATGGTCCAGCGGGTGCTGGTGGCATCCGTCAGCAGCGCGGCCAGCCGGGCGGCGAGGTCGCGCGGGGCGTCGGCCTCCGGGCGCAGTTCGATCACCGGCGGGGCGAAGCGCACCAGATGGACGGAGTGCACCAGATGGCCGTGCAGGATCGGGTCGCGCCGCTCGGCCACCAGGGCGACGACGTCGCGGAAGCCGGCGAGGCGCGGCCCCGGGGCCGCCAGCGCGGCGGCCTGGGTGCCGCCATTGGCGATCGCCCTTGCACCGCCGCCGCCGGAGGGCGGCAACGCGGGACCATTCGCGGCCGGCGGCTGCTCGGACAGGCGGCGCACCAGCTCGGCCGGCGGTGGCAGTTCGGCCACGTGGCACAGCCGGATCAGCACCATCTCGGCCGCCGCCCGCCGGTCCGGCGCCGCCTCCACCTCGCCGATGCCCTTCAGCAGCATCTGCCAGGCCCGCCCCAGCGTGGCCATCGACAGCCGCTCGGCCAGGGCGACGCCGCGGGTGCGTTCGGCCTCCGGCAGTTCGGCGGAATCGCGCAGCGCCGGCACCGACCGGAGCCGCGACAGCGTGTGCACGAGGTCGAGCAGATCCTGCAGCAGCACCCCGAGATCGGCGCCGAGCGCATGGGCGCGGTCGGTCACGGCGAGCGCCTCGGCCGGGTGGCCGGCCATCAGTGCCTCGAACAGGTCGAACACCGCCGCCCGGTCGGCCAGGCCCAGCATGTCGGTCACCATGGCGGCGCCGATCGGCACGCCCGGCTCCGCCTGGGAAATCGCCTGGTCGAGCAGCGACAGCCCGTCGCGCGCCGAGCCGTCGGCGGCGCGGGCGATCAGGGTCAGTGCCTCCGAGGCCACCGCTACGCCTTCCTTCCCCGCGATGGCGGCGAAATGGGCGGACAGTTCCGCCACCGAGATGCGGCGGAGATCGAACCGCTGGCAGCGCGACAGCACGGTCACCGGGACCTTGCGGATCTCGGTGGTGGCGAACACGAATTTCACGTGCGGCGGCGGCTCCTCCAGCGTCTTCAGCAGCGCATTGAAGGCTGCCTTCGACAGCATGTGCACCTCGTCGAGGATGAACACGCGGGCGCGCGCCTGCATGGGGCGGAAGCGCACCGCCTCGATGATGGCGCGCACCTCGTCGATGCCGTTGTTGGAGGCGGCGTCCAGCTCGGTGACGTCGGGATGGCGGTCGGCCAGGATGGCGGTGCAGTTCGGGCACACGCCGCAGGGGTCCACGGTGGGGCCGCCGGTGCCGTCCGGGCCGATGCAGTTGAGCGCGCGGGCGATGATGCGGGCGGTGGTGGTTTTGCCCACCCCGCGCACGCCGGTGAGCATGAAGGCGTGCGCCACCCGGCCGGCGGCGAAGGCGTTGCGCAGCGTGCGCACCATCGCCTCCTGGCCGATCATGTCGTTGAAGCTGGTGGGGCGGTATTTGCGCGCCAGCACGCGATACGGCGCTGCGGCCGCGGGCAGGGCGGTGCCGAACAGCCCCGGACCGGCAGGCGCCGGTGGGCCGTCGGCCGGGTGTGGGTCGTCGGCCGGGGGCGGGTCGTCCTGGAACAGGCCGGACATGCGCGGGGCCGGTCTCCGGCCGCCGCGGCGGCCTTTGGGTCGATCGGGTTGCGGGTGGGAGGCCGAACAAACGACCCGGGCGGAAACTCGTTGCGGCTGCTTCCTTCCGGACCTGACCGGGTTGGCGAGGCGCCCGTCCGCCGCCGACCTCCCGGTCGCACATATCATCCATCCGGCGTCCGGGCGCAAGCGCGCCCGTGGTCATGTTGCCCGTGTGCTCGCCGCGTGGCAGGGTCGCGCCGCCGCGCCCTGCAGGATTCCCCGTGTCCCTGATCCTCGCCACCCGCCCCAACGTCTACACCGGCAGCCCGCTCGACCGGGCGACGGTGAAGCGCGGGGACGAGCCCTGGATCGAAGCGGCACTGGCGGGGGAGGACACGCTGTTCGTGCCGGTCTGGCGCAACCGCAACCTGATGTCCGGCGTCGCCCAGGGCCGGCCGGAGGCGGTGTTGCTGGTCGGCTCGGCGGCCGGCGCGATGCGCCCGCCGGCCGGCGGGCCCTGGATATTCCTGGGAATGCAGGGCGCCCGCCCGGTATTCGCCGTGGATGTCAGCGCCGCCGCCGACCCGCAGCCGCCCGGGTGCGCCACCTTCACCGACCTGCGCGCGGTGGCCGGCGTGCTGCCGGGGCCGGATGCCGCGGTGCTGGCGATGGCGCGGGGGCTGCTGCACTGGCGCAGCCGTCACCGCTTCTGCGGCATGTGCGGCGGCGCCTGCACGCCGCACAGTGCCGGCCATGTGATGCGCTGCACCGCCTGCGACGCCAGCCATTTCCCGCGCACCGACCCCGCCGTGATCATGCTGGTGCATGCCGGCGACCGTGCCCTGCTCGGCCATTCGTGCCGCTTCCCCACCGCCACCCTGTATTCGACGCTGGCCGGCTTCGTGGAGCCGGGCGAGAGCCTGGAGGAGGCGGTGGCGCGCGAGGTGCTCGAGGAGTCCGGCGTGCGGGTGGGCCGGGTGCATTACCACAGCAGCCAGCCCTGGCCGTTCCCGGCCAGCATCATGCTCGGCTTCTATGCCGAGGCCCTGTCGGAGGAGATCACCATCGACCCGAACGAATTGCAGGACGCGCGCTGGTTCGCCCGCGCGCAGATCCGCGACCACCAGGCGCACGGCTTTGACCTGCCGCGCCGGGACAGTATCGCGCGGCGGCTGATCGAGGATTGGGTGGCGGCATGAAGCGGCTTTGTGTTCTCGCCGGGCTGCTGCTGCTCGGCGGCTGCGGCAATCCGCTCCAGCCGACCAATGCCGTCTATAACCTGACCGATGCCGACACCCTGAAAGGCCAGTGCGAGCGCGCCGCCTATGACGACCCCGCGGTCAAGGACGTGCTGGCCAAGACCGCCGGATCGGTCGGCTATGACCCGATGAACTGGATGCAGGAACTGCAACGCACCAAGCGCGCGGCGGTGCAGCGTTGCATGTACCAGCGCGGCGGCCCGGGGCAGGGGGGCGGCGTGGAACTGCCCCGCTAGAGCGCTTTCAGGCTGACCGTAAACGGTCAGCGCGCTCCAGCTCTTTGTTTTGGCGAGCAACTTTATCGGCCGGCTGTCGCCGGTCTGGCCGATGTTGCTCTGGTGGCGCCGCCTGGGCTGTTCAGCATCGGGTATGAGGGCACCTCGGTGGACCGCGTGGTCGCGGCGCTGCGCGCTAATCCTGCTTCGAGAAATTGACCAGCGCGGCGAAGCCGGTCTCGGTGCCGAATGCCAGTTGCCCGCCGTCCGCGCTCCAGGCGAGGGCGGATACCGGCCCGCGGCCGGGGCCGCAGACCGGCAGGATGCGGGCGGCGGCGATGTCGGCCAGCACCACCAGCCCGTCGGCGAAGCCGGCCGCCACCACATCCTGCTGCGGGTGCGCGGCCACCAGCGTGCAGATGACGCCATCGCCGCCGGCAAGTTCGGTCGGTGACTTGTTGGTCGGCCCGCCGCCGAAGAACGGCCACAGCACGATCGCATCCGCGCCGGAGGTGGCGAGCCATTTGCCGTTGCGGGTGAAACTCAGCGCGCGCGTCTTGCCCGGATAGCCGGTCATGCGCAGATGCTGGCCGTCGTTCAGGCGCCAGCCGTGCAGAGCGTTCTCCTGCATGGCGGTGACCACGCTGTCGCCGTCCGGGCTGATGGCGATGCCGGTATGGCTGCCCTTCCATTCCAGCCGGCGCGGGCTGTCGGTTCTGGCGGCGACGAACCAGAGGCTGGCGCCGTTGTAATGCGAGGCGACGATGCGTTTGCCCTTCGCATCGAACAGCAGGCCGGTGACGCTGGACGGGTGGTCGAGCGTCTTCAGTTGCTTCCCGTCGCCGTTGAACAGGTGCACCTGCCGGCCGACCGCGCAGGCCAGCAGGCGGGACTTCGAGTCGGTAAAGCTTGCGACGTGCTCGACCCATTTCATGCCGAAGGTGGCGATGTCGGCGGCATCCTCGCCGACAAGGCGGAAGCGCCCGTCATCGCCGCCGGACAGATAGCCCGCCGGCCCGGCATCCGCGGCGAGTGCCAGCGCGGCGCCGTCATGCACGGCCACGCGCCGCCACCCGCCGCCCGCGCGCGGGGCGACGTGCAGCGTTCCGTCGCCGAGCGCGAAGGCGCAGGTGGCGCCGCCGCGGGCGAACGCGGTTCCCACCACATACGCGCCGAGTTGGTGCGAGACGCCGCGGGTCTGCAGAATATGATCGGCGGCAACGGTGGCGCTCATGCGGCCTGGCAGCTTTCGAAGCCGCGGCGAAGTTGCGGGCGGTTGAGGTTGCGGCCGATGAACACGATCCGGCTGCTGCGCGGCTCGCCGGGTTTCCAGGGGCCGATGAAGTCGCCATCGGCGATCATGTGCACCGCCTGGAAGGCGAAGCGGCGGTCCTCCCCGGCATAGGACAGGATGCCCTTGGTGCGCAGCAGGTCGCCGCCGCGCTCGGCCAGCAGGGCGCCGATCCAGGCGTTGAAGCGCTCGGGGTCGATCGGGGTTTCCACTTCGAAACTCAGCGACCGCACATCCTCGTTGTGTTCGTGGCTGTCCGCGCCAAGGAAGTCCGGGTGGCCGGCGAGCACGCGGTCGAGATCGAAGGCACCCTGGTCGAGCAGCTCGGCGATCGGCACGTTGCCGCGCGTTGCATGGTGGATTTTGGCGAACGGATTGCGCAGCCGCACCGCCGCTGCCACCGCCTCGAGTTCGTCCGGGGTGACCAGGTCGATCTTGTTCAGCACGATGACATCGGCGAACGCGATCTGGTCGGCCGCCTCGTGGCTGTCTTCCAGCCGCTGCGGCAGGTGCCTGGCATCGACCACGGTGATGATGGCGTCGAGCCGGGTCCGGTCGCGCACGGTGTCGTCGACGAAGAAGGTCTGCGCCACCGGGGCCGGGTTGGCCAGTCCGGTGGTTTCGATGATGATGCCGTCGAAGCGGTCGCGCCGTTTCATCAGCCCGCCGACGATGCGGATCAGGTCGCCGCGCACGGTGCAGCAGATGCAGCCGTTGTTCATTTCGAACACTTCCTCGTCGGTATCGACGACCAGGTCGTTGTCCACCCCCAGCTCGCCGAACTCGTTGATCACCACGGCGTATTTGCGGCCGTGCTGCTCGCTGAGGATGCGGTTGAGCAGGGTGGTCTTGCCGGCGCCGAGATAGCCGGTCAGCACCGTGACGGGCACTTTCGGTCCGGGTGTGTCCGTCATGGCTGTTCTCTCCGTATGCGCGGTTGTCGGCGCCTATATAGGGTCGGCGCTGCCCGCCGGCCATGCGGCCAGGATATCGGCGCGCAGCGCGTCGAGCCGGGCGACTCCCTTGCCCACATCGTAATCGCGCGCCCGCGCCAGCCCGGCCCCGGCCAGCGCCGCCCGCCGGGCCGGGTCGCCCGCCACCGCGCGCAACGCGGCGGCAAGCGCCTCCGCATCATCCGGGTCGATGGTCATCGCCGCCCCGGCGGTGAACTCGCCAAGCCCGCCGCGCGGCGAGACCAGCAGCGCCGCCCCGGCCGCCATTGCCTCCAGCGCGGTCAGGCCGAACGGCTCCGGCCAGCGCGACGGCACCACCACGATCGCCGCCCGCGCCATCGCCGCCAGCACGTCCGCATGCGGCCGGTAGCCGGGCATGGCGATGCCGGCAGCCGCCGCCTCGGGGCGCAGCGCGCGGATGAAGCCGGTCTCCGGGCTGTCCGGCCGGAACCGGTCGCCGCCGATCATCTCCGCCCGCCAGCCCGGCAGATCGGGCAGCGCCCGGGCGCAGGCGCGCACGAAGGTATCCGCCCCCTTGTCGGCGACGATCCGCCCGGCGAACAGGATCACCCGCTCCCGCTCGGCCGGGGAGGCCGGCACCTGGGCCAGATCGAGCCAGTTCGGCAGCACCACGGGCGGGCGCGCCGGTGGCGGCACCCCCTCCAGCAACCGCCCCCGCAGCCAGGCCGAGGACGTGCCGATCCGTGCCAGCCGCGCCAGCGCCCGCGCCCGCCCGGCCGGCGAGAGGCTGCCGCGCATGCCCTGCGGGTCGTTGTTGAGGAACGCCCAGACCGGCACGGAGGGGAAGCGGAGGGCCAGGAACACTGCCAGATCGAGCCGGTTATGCACCTCGATCAGCGCCGGCCGCGGCGCGCGCAGCAGGGCCGCGACGCCGCCGCCATAGCGACGGTTGTGCCCCAGCGGCAGCCAGGAGAGACGGACCGGGTGAAAGGTGACATCGTCGAACGGGGCCGCCTGCGCCGCGCCGATCACCACCGGCGCGAAGCGGCTGGGAGCGGCGGCGGCGGCGTGCACCAGCAGGCTGATGGCGCCGGTGCGGCCCGGCGCGAAATCCTCGCGCGGCGGCAGCACCATCGCCACCACCGGCGCCGCTGCGCGCTGCATCGCCGCTGCCCCGGTCAGCCGGCGGTCATAGCGGGACGGCGTCGCCCGCTGCCCATGCCGCCACCACATCGTCGCGCAGCGCATCGAGGCTGATGCATTCGGGCAGCACCTCGGGGTCGCGCGGTGGCTCCGGCAGGCCGTCCAGCAGGCGATCGCGCACGCTGGCGGTGAGCGTCACCACCCGGGCCAGGATGCCGAGCAGGAACAGACGCTCGGACGGGCTGCGGGCGCAGGGCTTGTCCTGCGGATCGGTGTGCAGCACCAGCATCACCGGCGCAGGCAGGCGTTCGGCAAGCGCGATCGCCAGTTCGGGCAGGTCGTGCACCTCGACCAGCGCCGGCACCCGGCCGCCGAGCGCCCGCACCACCCCGGCGGCATAGCGCGTCAAGCCGCTGGCCAGCATCCAGGGCGGCTGCACCGGGCGGAACGGCACCGTCGGGAACGGCGCCTCGACCGGCGCGCCCAGCACCAGGGCGCGGAAGGCCGAGGGCAGCACGGCGAGCCGGTAAGCCTCCAGCCCGATGGGACCGGCGGCGGCGGGAGAGAAAATCTCGCCCGGGGGAAGCACGACGGCGATCATGTCATTGCGCATGGCGACGTCTGTAGCGCGGATACGCCGTGGCGGCGATATCGTTCGCACGGATATCATGCCGGCCGGGGAAAAACGGCGTTTCCGGTTCAGCCCGGCGCTTCGTATTTCGCCAGATGCCATGCCGCCGGCTCCTGCGCGGCCAGGGAATACCATTCGCTGACCAGCGGATGCGCCCGCACCGCATCGCAATAGGCGCGGGCCGGGGCGGAAAGATCAGGCTGGTAGGTCAGGAACCGGCACACCACCGGCGCATACATCGCATCCGCGTTGCCGAACGCCGCCCCGAACAGGAACGGGCCGCCGGAAGCGGCAAGCGCCGCGCGCCAGAGCGCGTCGATGCGGGCGATGTCGGCCAGCGCCCCCGGCGTGCGGCCGGTCCCCGCGCCGGTGCGGAACAGACTCATCGGCATGGCCAGGCGCATTTCGCGGAAGCCGGCATGCATCTCGGCGGCGATGGCACGTGCCTGCGCCCGGGCGGGGGCGTCGGCCGGCCACAAAGCGGGCAGAAACTCCGCGCAGTACTCGGCAATGGCAAGGCTTTCCCACACGCGGGCACCCCGATGCAGCAGGAAGGGCACCATGCCGGACGGGGTGGCCGCCTTGATCGCCGGGGTGGCGCCGCCGGCGAGCGGGATCACCACCTCCTCGACATCCAGCCCGGCCAGCCGCACCGGCAGCCACCCCCGCAGCGACCACGACGAATACCGGCGCGTGCCGATCACCAGCCGACCCTCGGACATGCTGTTGCTCCTCGCAATGGCGCCGATGCTGCCATGCCGGTGCGCCGGCCGGAAGCAACCGTGCCCGCGGCGGGGAAAACGTTGTCCATCGCGCGCTTTTCCGCGCGCGGCACCGTTCCGCCCGCACCCGTCTTGGCTTAGGGGACAGCCATGTACTACGCTCCTCCCCTCACGCGGCCACGCCGGCGGCTCGGCTGGCGGCTGCTCAAATGGACCGTCATCCTGGCGGTATGGGGCGGCATTGTCCTCGGGCTCGGGTTGCTGTGGTTTGCCTCCGACCTGCCGCGGCCGGAGGCGGCGCTGGATGCGGCGCGGCGGCCGAGCCTGACGCTGCAGGACCGCAGCGGGCACGTCTACGCCAGCTTCGGCGACGTGGTGGGCGACCCGCTGCGGCTGTCCGACCTGCCGGCCTGGCTGCCCGCGGCGGCGGTGGCGGTGGAGGATCGCCGGTTCTACCAGCATGGCGGGCTGGACATGATCGGCATCGCCCGGGCGGTCTGGGTGAATGTGAGTTCCGGCCGGCTGGTGCAGGGCGGCTCCACCATTACCCAGCAGGTGGCCAAGAACCTGTTCCTCACCAATGCCCGCACGCTGCGCCGCAAGGTGCAGGAAGTGCTGCTGACGCTGTGGCTGGAGCGCAGCTTCAGCAAGCAGGAAATCCTCGAGATCTGGCTCAACCGCGTCTACCTGGGTTCCGGCGCCTGGGGGATGGACGCCGCGGCGCGGATGTATTTCGGCATCTCCGCCCGCAAGGTCACGCTGTGGCAGGCGGCGGTGCTCGCCGGGCTGCCGCGGGCGCCTTCGCGGTTCAACCCGCATGTCGATCCCGCCGCCGCCGCCACCCGCGGCCGCGAGGTGCTGGCCGCCATGGTGGATACCGGCGTGCTCAAGCCCGAGCAGGCGCAGGCCGCCGCGGCGCAGATCGCCTTCCCGCCGAAACCCTCGGGCGCCGGCTATTTCGCCGACTGGGTGGCCGAGCAGGCGCAGCCGCAACTCGCCGCCGGGGCCGACGCGGTGCTGCGCACCACCCTGGATGCGCGGCTGCAATCGGTGGTCGAGGCCCGGCTGGCGGCGCTGCTGGGCGGACCGGGCGCCGCCGACGCGGTGGGCCAGGGGGCGGTGGTGGTGCTGGACGCGCGCAGCGGCGCGGTGCGCGCCATGGCGGGCGGCCAGGACTACCATGCCAGCCCGTACAACCGCGCCGTGCTCGCCCGCCGGCAGCCCGGCTCGTCGTTCAAGCCGTTCGTCTGGGCCGCCGCGCTGGAGCACGGCATGCGCCCGGACGACATCGTGACCGACGCGCCGATCCGGCTCGGCAACTGGGCGCCGGCGAATTTCGACGGGCGGTTCCGCGGCGATATTTCGCTGGAGGATGCGCTGGCGGAATCGATCAACACCGTGTCGGTGCGCCTGCTGCTGCGCAGCGGCGGTCCCGCGGTGGTGGCCGAGCTGGCGCACCGGCTGGGCATTGCCGGGCCGCTGCGCAACAACGACACGCTGGCGCTCGGCACCGCCGAGGTCGGGCTGCTGGAACTGGCCAGCGCCTATGCCACGTTCTTCAACGGCGGCACCCGGATCGCGCCCACCGGCATCGAGGCCATCACCGCCGACGGGCGCGGCGTGACCCTGTCGCGGATGCCGGCGCAGCACGTGCTGGACCCGGATATCGCGGCGATGATGGCGCGCATGATGGTGGCGGTGGTGTCGCGCGGCAGCGGCCGGGCGGCGGCGCTGCCCGGGCGCACGGTGGCGGGCAAGACCGGCACCACCCAGGATTACCGCGACGCCTGGTTCATCGGCTGGACCGGCGGCATGATCATCGGCGTGTGGCTGGGCAACGACGACGACAAGCCGATGCACGGTATCACCGGAGGCAGCCTGCCGGCCCGGCTGTTTCACGACATCGGGGCGGAGATCAGGGGGTAGGCGGGGGCTGACTGCAGAAAGCAGGAAAGGCCAGGGCGCTGCCCTGGACCCGGCAGGGGCCGGGAGGCCCCTGCACCCCGTTCGTTAAGGAGGTGCGGCGGTGGGGGCGTTGGTTGAGGCGCCGGCGCTTTCGCGCGCGCGACGTGGCACAGCGGACAATGGCGCCTCGGCAGGACCCGACCCGAAGCTGTCCCTCCTAGATCAGCCGCACCGTCACCGGCAGCAGCGACGGGTCCTCCCAGAAGGCGTCGCGCTGGAAGCGGGCGAACAGGTCCGGCGGCAGCACCGTCGGGCGCTCGCGGGCGCGGACGCAACCGCCGACATGGTGCAGCCCCGGCGTGCCCAGCCGCATGTCGAATTCGACCATGTCGTAACAGGGCTCGATGTGACCGGGATCGTGTGAGTACAGCTCCTCGCCGATGAAGGCGTAGATCGCGGCGAGGGTGCCGAGCGGGTTGGCGGTCAGGCTTTCGTAGCGCACCAGCAGCAGGCGGTCGGCGTGCGCGCCGTAAACGGCTTCGCGCAGGGCGCTGAAGGCGAAGCCGACCATGCCGGTGCCGCTGCTCAGGCCCTCGGCGCGGGAATAGACCGTGCCGCCTGGCTCGTAGCCGAAGATGCCCGACAGTTCAAAGGCGTTGCGGCGGATCAGGCTCTCGATGCTGTCCACCACCCAGGCCGGGTTGCGCACGCAGCAGATGACCTTTGCCTGCGGGAACAGCCGTGACAGCGCCGGCAGCCTGGCGTTCCATTGCCGGTTGGTGTCGAACACCACCTGCCCGGGATGGATGTCGTGATAGAACGCCTCGAACACCCCGCGCAGCAGTCGCTCGCGCAGGTCGTCGTCGATGAACACCGCGGTTTCGTTGTGCTGGCTGGTTTCGCGCAGCATGGCGTTGAACAGGCTGCCGACCGGGCTGGTCATGCCGGCCCAGAACCGCGGGTTCTGGCGCAGCAGCGCGGCCAGCAGGGTGGAGCCGGCGCGCGGCAGGCCGGAGATGAAATGGATGCCGTTCTGCATGGAACAACCTCGCACCGGAGCGGGAGCGGCACCATCGCCGGCGCCGCCCCGCGGGCCGGGACGGAACAGGGCTCAGAGCTTGTGAAGCAATCGAACTTGCGCATGAAAGCCCGCTGATATCATTGAGCGTTTCCGGCAGGAACCGAGCGCCGCGGGCATTCATTCACAAACTCTCAGCCGCGCCGGCGGCGGACCAGGCCGAGGCCGGCAAGCACCGTGCCGAGCAGCATCGCCGAGGCCGGCTCCGGCGTGGGCACGACCTCGTTGATGCTGACGTAGCCGTCGCCGCTGTTGGTGTTCGCGAAGGCCCGCAGCGAGGTCGCTGTGGCGGCGATGTACGATCCGCCGCCGCCGCCGCGGCCGCCGCGGCCGGTAAAATGCGTGCCGATGGAGCCGCCGCCGCCGCCGCCGCCTGAAAAGCCGCCGCCGCCGCCGCCGCCGTAGCTGTAGGCGCCGCCGCCGCCGCCGAAGCCGCCGCCGCCGTGGACCTTTTCCGGGCTTTATTCAAGCCCGTTCCCGGTGCCGCCGGCGCCGCCGGCGATGAACGAGGCGCCGGGGTTACCGGAGCGGTAGTTGGACCCCTTGGCGGGCAGGTAGGCACCGGAGCCGCTGCCGGAGAAGCCGCCGCCACCGCCGCCGCTGAAGTTCGCGCCGCAATAGCTGCGGGGGGTGACCAAGCAGAAGGCAGCGCCGCCGCCGCCGCCGCCGGTGCCGCCGTCGCCGCCGCTGCTCCCGTTCATACCCTTGGTCTGGGTCCAGCCGTACCCGCCGGCTTCGTTCAGTCCGGCGCCGCCGCCGCCGCCGGCGACCAGCAGCGGCGTGTTCGCCATCGTGGCAACGAAGCTGCCGCCGCCCCCGCCCCCGGCGTCGAGGCCAAGCTGGCCGGCGCCGCCAACCAGGATTTGGATGATGTCGCCGGCGTTGAAGCTGAACAGCCCTTCCATCAACGCCCCCAGCCCGCCGGCGTGTTTGCTGAAGACGCCGCCGCCGCCCTGGGCCCCGGCGGCCGTGAGGTCGTAGGTGCCGGTTTCCGGGACGATGTAGGTGGCGAGCGAGCCCGAGTAATTGTAGGTTGTGGCTCCTGATTCAGATGTTGCGGTAAGAATCGCCAGCACCGAAACGCTGGCGAGGATCAATTTCCTCATCCGCGAACCCCCCTCTCACTTTTACAACCATAGATTGTATTTATCGCGCCGATTCCTTGACGCGCGCTCATCGTGTGCGTGTCCTGCACCGTTCGTTAAACGCCGCGTGGGTAATATTGTGCTTTCATAACGGCCCGGGCGCAACACATCAAAATGTTATCAAATGTGACATTATTGGTTCGGTGCCGCCGCAGGTTGAAGACAAAGCGGGCGGGAACCCGGCTGGAAAGCAGCCACACCTAGATGCAGCAAGCCGCGGTTAAATTGCGGCAGGAACGCGGGTTATACCAGTCCACAAAATGGTTCACCTGCTGCATTCCGTCATGCCCGGGCTTGTCCCGGGCATCCACGTCTTTCGTGCCGCCCCAAAGTCGTGGATGGCCGGCCTGCGCCGGCCATGACGGCGTGGGTGGTTCTTTCCGCGGACTGGTTGCGGGCGATTTCCGCCGCCTCGACCGATACCAGAGCGGCGACCGCCTTGCCATGTCGCGTGATCGTCACGAACTCGCCTTTGATGGCCTGATCGACAAGCTTGGAGAAGCCTGTCCTGGCATCCTTCAGATTGACGGTCGGCATGGAATCTCCGCCGCAATGTGGTCACATAGGACCACATTGGTGCTCCCTGCTGACGGAATTCAAGGCCGTTCCAGTGTGCATAGCCCGGAAGGTCGGAGTTTCCACCTCCAGGACTTCCTGAACGAATGGGTTCCAAGGGGCCACTGCCCGTCGCGCCGAAGGCGCGCTGGGCGTGACGGCGGGTCCAGCGCCCTGGCCTTGCTCTCCCCTACCCCCGCGCCGCCCGCTCCGCCGCATCAGCCGCGTCGGAAAAGCGCTCCAGCAGGAAGGGGCTGTCCACCCGCAGCCCCGCCACCACGTCCCGCGCCCACTGCACGTAGTCCAGCCGGCGCGAGGCATCCCAGTTGGCCGGCGGGCTGACCGCCAGGGTCGTCAGATTGCTGGTCTTGTCGGCCAGCTTGAGGATCGCCGCGCGCGGTGACTTCGCCGCCGCGTGCTCGATCTGCAGGCGTTTGCGCCGCGCTTTGGGCAGCGTCTTGTCGTCGGTGACCTCCATGACCAGGGCGGCGACATCCTCGCCGAACTCCAGGGCGATGGCGGCGCGGCTGACCTCCTGGTCTTCGACGGCGTCGTGCAACAGGGCGGCGATCACCAGATCCGGGTCGCGCCCGTCGGTGGCTTCGGCGACGAGGCGCGCCACCTCCAGCAGGTGGTTGATGTAAGGCTCCTGCGCGGCGCCCTTGCGGCGCTGCGCGGAATGCCAGTGCGCCGCGCGTTCCGCGGCCTTCAGAACGATGGTCAGGGAGTCCATGACGCCTCTCCATGGCCGCGCGCCCGGGCGGGACATCAGCCCACCCGCAGCAGGCGCGGCCCTTGCGCGCGCAGCCATTCCACCGCCGTTGTCGTGTGCGGAGTCAGTTCGGCCACCAGGGTCCAGAAGCGCGGACCGTGATTCATGTGGCGCAGATGCGCCACCTCGTGCGCCACCACATAATCCTGCACGAATCGCGGTGCCATCACCAGGCGCCAGGAGAAGGCCAGGTTGCGGCTGGCGGCGCAACTGCCCCAGCGGCTGCTGGTGTCCTTGACCGTGACGCGGCTCGGCTGCACCCGCGCGATTTCCGCCTTGGCGGCCACCAGTTCGGACATCCGCCGGCGTGCCTCGGCACGGAAAAAGTCGCCCACCCGGCGGGCCAGGAACGCCGCCTCGCCGGTAACGAGGATTTCGTCGCGCTCCACCCAAACCCCGCCGCGCGCATCCGGCACATGGCGGATGCGATGGTCGCTGCCATGCAGTGGCACCAGGGCACCGTCGGCAAGAGAGATGGCGCCGGGCAGCGCGGCGAGCCGCTCGGCGACCCAGGAGGCGTGGTCCATGAGCAGCGCTACCCCGGCCGTCCGCCCGGCACGCGGCGGCAGGGTCACCACCACGGCGCCGCCGCGCGGGTCGATGCGCAGGCTGACGCGGCGCGCCCGCCGGCTGCGCCGCCACTCCACCCGCGCCGGCCCGCCCGGAAGCGGGACAATCTCGGAACTTGCAGATTCCATCGGGACAGCTTGGCGAGTCCTGCCCGCAGGGGCAACCAATTCCAAGCGGCGGCGAGGCGGCCTTGCGTGCCTGCCGACCTACATCCCGCTTTTCACCTTCTCGGCGGAGTTCGTCACTGCCCGGCCGGCGGCGGAGACGTCCTGACCGACTCCGGCGGTGGTATTGCAGGCTGACAAGGCCAGATTGGCCAGCAGGATCAAGGCAACGGCGAGCAGGCGCGAAACAAGGGTCATTTTATTCTCCCGCATCAGTCTGAACAACGATAGCCGCCCAGCCGGCACGATCGCAACCGGCCTGCCCTACTCGGCGGCCGCCAACTGCAGCCCGCAGGCGTCAAACGCAGCAAACAGGTCCGCCTCCTGGCCGGCTGACAGCCTGAGCAGCGGCGGGCGGATGTTGCGCCATGACGGTGCGCCGGTGTGCCGCGCCACCAGCGCCTTGAGCGCGGGAATCTGCCCCGCCGAGCGCACCACCCTGCGGATTGCCGCCAGCGTTACCTGCGCTTCCGCGCCGGCCTGGCGGTCCCAGTTCCGGCAGACCAGCGCCGAAATCGCGCTGCCAACGTTGGCGGCGGCGGTGATGGAGCCCGCGCCGCCTTCCTGCAGCAGCGCGTGCAGCGCGCCGTCGTCGCCGCAATACACTTCGAACCCGTCGCGTGCGTAGGCCGCGACATAGGCCCGGGTGGCGGCGAGGTCGCCACTGGAATCCTTGATGCCCTTCACCTTGCCCGGATAGGCGCGCAGCAGCCGGCCGACCAGCTCGAGGCCGAACGGCACCGCCGACTGGGCCGGGAAATGGTAGAGATAGAAACGGATATCGCCGCCGACGCGCTGGATCACCTCGCTGAAATAGGCGAACAGCCCGTCATCGGACGGCCCCTTGTAGAAAAAGGGCGGCAGCAGCAGGGCGCCGCGACAGCCCAGTTCGTCGGCCCGGCGGGTCAGCAGCACGGTGTCGGTCAGCGCCGTGGTGCCGGTGCCGGGCATCATCACCGTGGCGGGAACGCCGCGCTCGACCAGCCCTTCCAGCAGCGAAAGGCGCTCGGCAATGCCCAGGCTGTTGCCCTCGCCGGTGGTGCCGAGCACGCCAAGCCCGTTGCAGCCGTTGGCCAGCAGCCACTGGCAGTGCCGCGCCATGCGGTCGAGATCAACCGACAGGTCGGCGTTCATGGCGGTCAGCACGGCCGCGTTCACGCCGCCGTACAGCGCGTCCTGCATCATGGCGGATTCTCTCCTGTGTCGGGCCGTTCTGCGGCGGGGGACGCCGCCTCCCGCCGTGCACGGGGCAGGCGGCCGGGCCACGCGACGATATGGTGCTCCAGCGGGCCGGCCTGCCGCTCGCCGACCGCGCGACCCTGCACCGAAATGCCGGCGGTGTGCACGGTGTCCGGGTCGCCCGAAACCAGCCGGTGCCACCAGGCCAGGTCGTGGCCCTCGGCAAGGCGGCGATAGGCGCAGGAGGGCGGCAGCCAGTCGATCTCGGCCACCACCTGCGGCGTCAGGTTGACGCAATCCGGCACCCGGCGGCGGCGCTGGGGGTAATTGCCGCAGCGGCAGGAGGTGAGATCAAGCAGGCGGCAGGCCACGTTGGTGAAGCTGAGCGCGCCGGTGTCGTCATGGCGCAGCTTGTGCAGGCAGCAGCGCCCGCAGCCGTCGCACAGACTCTCCCACTCCTCGCGGGTCATCTCATCGAGGCGTTTGGTCTTCCAGAACGGGGCGCGGCGGGGCATCACCGCGCAGGTTAGGCCAGCGCGGCGGAACCCGCTACCCGCCGGAGAAGCGACCCAGCACTTCGCGCAGCGGTTCGGCGCCGGGATTGCTGCCTTCGCCCTGCAGAACGATCGCGTGGGCACCGATCGGGTGGCCGTAATAAGCCTGGTTCCAGCTGCTGCGCACGCCGATCAGGCTGCCGTCGAGGGCGATGCCGGCGAACAGGCCGCGGGCGCTCGAGAAGGCGACGATATCGGCGTGAAAGGCGGCGGTGGTCGATCCCTGAAGGCCGCCTCCGAAGGTGGCAATGGCGAGTCCGGCATTGGCGCCGAACTTGAACTGGCTGTCGAGCAGGGCGTGCAGGCCCTTCTCCGTCAGCACGATCAGCAGCACCTGGGCATCCTGGATGCCGAACTGCAGGCCGAAGCTGCCGCTGCCCATGCCGTAGAAAGCCGGCGAGGTCCAGCCGGACTGCAAGCGCCCGACCATGACGCAACTGCCGCCCTCACCGCCGAAAAAGAACCCGGCCTTGAACACCTGCGGGCAGATCAGCGCCCCGCGCGCCTTGCGGACCAGCCGGTGGAGGTCATCGGGGGAACCGTCGCCCAGCATTTCCTGCACGGCCAGCGTGGCCCGGTCCACCAGCGTCTGCTGCTCGGACTGCGCGCGGGCGCCCAGCGGCAGCAGGATGGCGAGAAAAGCTAGCACGGCAAGGAGGCGGCGAGGCATGGGCTGCATCTCCTGCGCTGGATCAGGGGAAAATGATCAAGCGACAGTTTGCCGCAACAGGGGCTTGCGCGGCAAGCTTGAAGTCGAATCGCAACCGATCAGAGAAAGCTGGCACCCGGCCGGGGGCCAGCGTCATGCCGCCGGCGGCGGCTCCGTCGCCTCGCCGTTGCGCGCCGACCCGAGCGTGCGCACGGGGGAAATGCCGCGGGGCGGCAAGGCCAGGGTGCGGATCGGCGCCTCCTCGGCGGATTGCGGCGGGACGGGTGGGTTCCAGCCGAAGGCGCGCAGCAGTTCCGTCTCGGTCAGGGCGCGGGTCGCCCGGCGCGGATCGGGGGCGGCCAGCACCTTCATCTGCACATACAGCCGGCCGAAGCCGAGCGAATGGCGCTTCTCCAGCGCCGCGTTGGCCTCGATGAACAGCAGCCGCGCCAGCGCGGTGAACAGGTAGATCAGCCCGAAACTCAGCCCCGCCAGAATCGCCGAACGCAGCGCCCACAGCACCACCGCCGGCCAGCCTGCGGCCGGGTCGGCGGTGCCGCCGGTCAGCCAGATCAGCGCCACCGCGGCCACCACCGCGTCCATCAGCACGCAAACGGCGGCGCCGGCGCCGCACCACAGGGCGCGCTGGCGCAGCTGGATCTGGGTTTTCTCGACGAACACGTTCAGTGCCGCGATCTCGGCGCTGGCGGTGGGATCGACCTGGGCGCCGGCCCTGGTGGTCTGGCTCGCCTTCTCGAAGCTCTTGCGGGCGAAGCGATAGAGCTCGTCGTTTTCCTCCAGGCCGGCGCGCACCTGGTCGGGGCCGACCCGCTGCAGCAGGCGGTCGCGCAGGCGGCCGAGCAACCCGGGCGAGCCGGTTATCCCCATCCAGACGGGCACGCCCACAACGACCAGCAGCAGAAGCAACGCCGTTGTCATGGCATTTTCCCGGTAGGAGGATGAGCGCGCGGACCGATGCGTGGAAATGATACCGAACTGCGACGTCTGCCACAACCGCGCCGCGGGTCCGGGTTGGGGCAACGCCGTGTCCCTGCCGGCGGCAATCGAGCCGGTTTTGCGGGTGCCGGTTGGTCCCGTCCTGGCGGCGCGGCCGTCCCCGTCAAGCCGCCGGCCAGCGTCGACTTTCCTACCGGACGGGGTCAAGGGGGCCACGGCCCCCTTGCGGGTCCAGGGCAGCGCCCTGGCCTTGCTCCCTTCCCCCGCAGCCCCGCCGAAGCAGCCGCCCGGCAATCACCGGCAGGTCGGAGAAACGTTGCGCCACCGCCGCGGCTTCCGCCCCCACCTCCGGGGCGCCATAGCCCCAGGCCGCGAAGATCACCGGCATGCCCAGCCCCGCGCCGGCCAGCACGTCGTTGTGATGGTCGCCCGCCATCACCGCGCACCCGGGCGTGCCGCCGGCCGCCTGCAGGGTGGCCAGCAGGTGGCGCGGGTCGGGCTTGCGCACCGGAAAGCTGTCGCCGCCGCCGATCGCGGCGAAAAACCCCTCCAGCCCCAGCGCGGCCAGCAGGCTGCGCGCCGGCGCCTCTGGCTTGTTGGTGCACACGGCCAGCTTCCAGCCCGCCTCCGCCAGGTGGCGCAGCGTTTCCGGCACGTCCGGGAAGGCGCGCGTCTGCACCGCGGCGTTGGCGCCGTAATCGGCCAGGAAGCCGGCGAGGGCCGCCGCATCGGGCGCCCGTCCGCGCGCCGCGAAGGCACGCTCCACCAGCGCCGGCGCCCCGTCGCCCACCATGCGCGTCACCTCCGGCCCGGCGAACCCGGGCAGGCCACGCGCCGCCATCAGCCGGTTCAGCGCGGCGGTGAGGTCGGGCACCGAATCCACCAGCGTGCCGTCGAGATCGAGAACGAGGGTGCGCTGCATGCCGCCTCCGGTGGGGGCTGGGTTCGCTGCTGGCGAAGGAATTCAAGATTGACGCCGCGGCGCCGCCGGCGGAGTCATGCTCGTCTTTGACACGCTGCGGCGTGCGCCGCTACCTCGGAGCCATAATGGAGTCATGATGTCCGCCACCGCCATCCTGCTCGCTGCTGGCCTGGGCACCCGGATGAAGTCGGCGCTGCCCAAGGCGCTGCACCCGATCGCCGGCCGGCCGATGCTGGCCCACCTGATCGCCAGTTGCACTGCCGCCTTCGACCAGGTGGTGGTGGTGCTCGGCCCTGACATGGAAGCGCTGGCGAAGGTGGCGGCGCCACACAAGGTGGTGGTGCAGGAACAGCGCCAGGGCACTGCGCACGCCGCTTTGCAGGCAGCCGACCTGTTCGGCGACGGCGACGTGGCGGTGCTGTATGCCGACAACCCGCTGATTACCCCCGCGACCCTCCAGCGCCTGCGGCAGCGCCGCGCCGCCGGCGATGTGGGGCTGGCTCTGCTGGCGCTGCGCCCGGCCGACCCCGCCCGCTATGGCCGCGTCATCGCCCGCGACGGCTTCGTCGACCGCATCGTCGAATGGGCCGATGCCTCGCCGGAGGAGCGCGCCGAGGGGTTGTGCAATGCCGGCGTGCTGTGCGCCGATGCCGGCCGCATGCGCGCCTGGCTGCAGGCGGTGCGCAACACCAATGCCAAGGGCGAGTACTACCTCACCGACGTGGTGGCGCTGGCCCGTGCCGATGGCGCGCTGGTGGCCGTCGTCGAGGCGCCGGAGGCGGAACTGCGCGGCATCAATTCCCGGGCGGAACTGGCCGAGGCCGAGGCGGTGGTGCAGGCCCGGCTGCGCCTGGCCTGGATGGAGGCGGGGGTGACCATGACCGACCCCGCCAGCGTGTTCCTGTGCGCCGACACCCGCTTCGGCACCGATGTGAGCCTCGGCCCCAACGTGGTGTTCGGCCCTGGCGTTACGGTGGAGAGCGGCGCGGATATCCGCGCCTTCAGCCACCTGGAAGGCTGCCATGTCGGCCACGGTGCGTTGGTCGGCCCGTTCGCCCGGCTGCGGCCCGGTACCGTGCTGGGCGCGCATTCCCATGTCGGCAATTTCGTCGAGCTGAAGGCGACGCTGCTCGGCGAAGGGGCCAAGGCCAATCATCTCAGCTATCTTGGCGATGCCGAAATCGGCGCGGGCAGCAATGTCGGGGCGGGAACCATCACCTGCAATTACGACGGCTTCGCCAAGCATCGCACCGTGATCGGGCCCAACGTGTTCATCGGGTCCGATTCCGTCCTGGTGGCGCCGGTCACGGTGGGGGACGGCGCGATGGTCTCCGCCGGCAGCGTCGTCACCTTCGATGTGCCGCCCGGTGACATGGCGTTCGGGCGGGCGCGGCAGGAGAACAAGGCCGGGATGGCGGCTTCGTTTCGGGCGGCCCGGCGGAAGAAGTAAGTTAAGGCCAGGGCGCTGCCCTGGACCCGCCAGGGGGCAGTGGCCCCTTGGAACCCATTTCTTAAGAGGACTCCGCCATGTGCGGCATTGTTGGCGTGATCGGCCCCAATCCGGCGGCGCCTTTGCTGCTGGAGGCGCTGCGGCGGCTGGAATACCGGGGCTATGACAGCGCCGGCATCGCCACCCTGGTGAACGGCCATATCGAGCGCCGGCGTGCTCCGGGCAAGCTGAGCAGCCTCGCCGCCGTGCTGGAACGCGACCCGCTGTGCGGCACCACCGGCATCGGCCACACCCGCTGGGCCACCCACGGCGCGCCCACCGAGGGCAACGCCCACCCGCACGGCACCGCGCGCGTCTCCATCGTGCACAACGGCATCATCGAAAACCACGCCGAGTTGCGCACGATGCTGGAGCGGCAAGGGCAGGAGTTCTTCACCGAGACCGATACCGAGACGGTCGCCCAGCTGGTCGACCTGCTGCTGCGCCGCGGCGCCAGCCCGGTGGAAGCCGCCGGTGACGCGCTGCGGCAGCTGGAAGGGGCCTATGCGCTTGCCATGGTGTTCGCCGGCCATCCCGAACTGATGATCGGCGCCCGGCGCGGTGCACCGCTGGCGGTGGGTTTCGGCGACGATGCCATGTACCTGGGCAGCGACGCGCTGGCGCTGGCGCCGCTCACCCAGCGGATCGCCTATCTGGAGGACGGCGACTGGACGGTGCTCTCGCGCGACGGCGCCGCATTCTTCGATGCGCGCGGGCAGGAGGTGCAGCGCGAGATCCGCCGCACCGCGATCACCGGCGCCGCCGTCGGCCGCGGCAACTACCGCCATTTCATGGAGAAGGAACTGCACGAGCACCCGGCCGTGCTGGGTGACACGCTGCACCAGATGATCGACCCGGGCAGTTGCGCGGTGGTGCTGCCGGAGTTGCCCTTCGATCTCGCCACCCTGCCGGCGGTCACGGTCAGCGCCTGCGGCTCGGCCTTCTACGCCGCCCAGGTCGGCCGCTACTGGTTCGAGCAACTGGCCCGGCTGCCCACCGACGGCGATGTTGCCAGCGAATTCCGCTACCGCGCGCCGCCGATGGCGAAAGGGGGGCTGGGCATCCTGGTCAGCCAGTCCGGCGAAACCGCCGACACGCTGGCGGCGCTGCGCTACATGCGCGCGCAGGGCCAGCACGTGCTGTCGATCGTCAACGTGCCGGAAAGCAGCATGGCGCGCGAGAGCGACGCGGTGCTGCAGACCGTCGCCGGACCCGAGATCGGGGTGGCGAGCACCAAGGCGTTCACCGCCCAGCTTGCCGTGCTGGCCTGCCTGGCGCTGGCCGCCGGACGGGCGCGCGGCACGCTGAGCGCCGCTCAGGAAGCGGCGATGACGCATGCGCTGCTGGAGGTGCCGGGCCGCGCCGCCGAAATTCTGGAGCACGACGCCCAGATCCGCCGCATCGCCGCGCGCGTCGCGGCTTCCCGCGACGTGCTGTATCTCGGGCGTGGCAGCTGCTTCCCGATCGCCATGGAAGGGGCGCTGAAGCTGAAGGAAATCAGCTACATCCACGCCGAGGGCTATGCCGCCGGCGAGATGAAGCACGGCCCGATCGCGCTGATCGACCAGGCCGTGCCGGTGATCGCCATCGTCCCCTCGGGGCCGCTGTTCGAAAAGACGGCGAGCAACCTGCAGGAAGCGGCGGCGCGCGGCGGTCAGGTGATCGTGTTCAGCGACGCGGCAGGGGCCGAGAAGCTGCAGGGCATCGCCGACGAGACGGTGGTGCTGCCCGCGGTCGATCCGTTCGTGGCGCCGATCCTGTATGCCATTCCGGTGCAGTTGCTGGCCTACCACGTGGCGGTGCTGAAAGGCACCGACGTGGATCAGCCGCGCAACCTGGCGAAGAGCGTTACCGTAGAGTAGGGGTTGCGCCCGCGGGGTGAAGTGCCAACGTATCGCTGGCCATGAGGACATGAACGATGTCTGAGTCTGCTGTGAACCAGACGCGGGTTACGACGCTGGTGCCGAATCCGCTCTATCGGAAGCTGGAAACGGCAGCGCGGCGGCGCGGCGTTTCGATCGCCAGCATTGTTCGTGAATCTCTTGAACTCAACACCTTGCTCCTCGATGAGGAGGCCGCTGACGCGAAGGTGCTGATCGAGCACCCGGACGGTCGGATGGAGCGGATCGTCCGGCGTTAGGATCGTTTCCCGATGTCCCGCATCGAGCCGTCTGCGCCCGACGACGAAGCCGATGCCGCCGCCATTCCTTACGAGACGTCCATAGGCAAGGCTCCCTACGAGCCGACCCGTGACCGCGAGCGTGTGCGTGGGCTGCTGGCCGCGGCGCTGATTGGGCTGCTTTCGATCGTCGTCCTTGGCTTGTTCGTGGCGCTTCTTGCAGGGCGTTTGACCATCCCCGAGCTTGGACAACTGGCCGCGGTGACGATTTCGCCGATCGTCGGTCTGCTCGGCGCGGTGCTGGGCTTCTATTTCGGCGAGCAGTCACGCGATCGGCCACGCTGACCCCGGATCAACAGGCGAAGCGGCGGTTGCCGGCCTGCCGCGTGCCGGCGCCCTGACACGTGGCGGTGCTGAAAGGCACCGACGTGGATCAGCCGCGCAACCTGGCGAAGAGCGTTACCGTAGAGTAGCCAGCAGGTCGCTCAATTCCGGCCCGAACACCAGCCAGATGGTCAGCGCCGACGCCGGCAGGATCGCCAGCAGGGCCAGCCGCCACCGGTTCGGCCAGAAGGCGATGATGAGGCAGCCCAGCAGGAACAGCGCGGTGGCGAGGGCGAGCAGGAATCCGGGGGAAACAAGGGTGTTCATAACGGTTTCCTATAGCATCATTTCGCGCTGCCGGCGAAGGGGGCGCCGTTAACTTTTCGTCTCTCTCCGCCGCAACGCTGCGGTCACAGCGGCAAACTCCCCTGACGCTGCGCGCCCCGGCCGCCGGCCACCGCGCGCACGTCGCCATCGGCGAAATGCAGCCTGAGGTCCGCCCCCGGCTTCACCCCGGCGGCCAGGGTGACCGGCGCCCCGGTGCGGTCGAAGACAAGAACAAAACCGCGTTTCAGCACCGCTTCGGGCGATACCGCCTCCAGCCGTCCCGCCATCCCCTCCAGCCGTGAGCGCGCCTCGCGCAGGGAGGCGCGCAACGGCGCATCGCTCAGCCGATGGACGATCCGCGCTGCCGCGGCGCGGCGCTGGGTGCCCGCGTGCTGCAGGCCGGAGCGCAGCCGCTGCGCCAGCAGCGCCACCGCGCCGCGCCGCTGTTCGATGATCTGCCAGGGCGCCGGCAGGTGTCGCTCCACATCCACCAGCGCGGCGCGGCGGGCCTTCACCAGATTGGGCAGCGCCAGCAGCAGCCTGGCGGCGCGGTCGTCCAGCCGTTGCCGCGCGGTGCCGACCAGGGCGGGCAGGTCGGGCAGACCGCGCTCGGCGCGTTGCAGCCGCAGCCGGCATTCCTGGCTCAGCCGGTTCAGCGCGCCGATCAGCCGCGCCGCTTTCTGGGCGATGTCGGCCGCCAGTTCGACCCGCGACGGCACCGCCATTTCTGCCGCGGCGGTGGGCGTGGGGGCGCGCCGGTCGGAGGCGAAGTCGATCAGCGTGGTGTCGGTCTCGTGTCCGACCGCCGAGATCAGGGGGATGCGGCAGGCGGCAACGGCGCGCACCACCACTTCCTCGTTGAAGGCCATCAGGTCTTCCAGGCTGCCGCCGCCGCGCGCCACGATCAGCACGTCCGGCCGCGGCACCGCGCCGCCCGCCGCCAGCCGGTCGAAGCCGGCGATGGCGGCGGCGATCTGCTGCGCGGCGCCTTCGCCCTGCACCGGCACCGGCCAGAGCAGGATGGGGCGCGGGAACCGGCGGAGAATGGTGGTGCGGATGTCCTGGATCACCGCCCCGCGCTCGCTGGTCACCACCCCCACCACGCGCGGCAGCAGCGGCAGCGGTTGCTTGCGGGCGGGGTCGAACAGCCCTTCCCCGGCCAGGCGCAGCCGCAGCATTTCGATGCGTGCCAGCAGCGCGCCGGCGCCGGCATATTCCAGCCGCTCGATGACAAGCTGGTAGCTTGAGCGCTCTCCATAGGCGGTGATCCGCCCCTGGGCGATCACTTCCACGCCGTTCTCCGGCTCCAGGCCGAGCCGGGGCACCGCGTTCTTCCACACCACCCCGGCGATCTTGCCGCCCTCGTCCTTGAGCGAGAGGTAGATATGGCCGGACGGGTAGCGTTTCAGCTCGGTGATCTCGCCGCGCACCCGCACGCGGCCGAACGCGCCTTCCAGGGTGCGCTTCACCGCGCCGGAGATTTCCGAGACGGTGTATTCGGGGATGTTGCCGGCCGGGCGTGGGGGCGCGTCGCTCATGCCGCCAGCCTATGGTAAAGCCGGCGCCGCTTGAAGGAGGGTTGCGCGCATGCGGGTGCTGGTGATCGGATCGGGTGGGCGCGAGCACGCGCTGTGCCGGGCGCTGGCGGCCAGCCCGCTGCTGAGCAAATTGTGGTGCGCGCCGGGCAATGCCGGCACTGCATCGGTTGCGGAAAACCTGCCGATCGGCGTGCTCGACATTGCCGATCTGGTGCAGTTCGCCCGCCGGAATGCGGTTGATCTGGTGCTGCCCGGGCCGGAGGCGCCGCTGGTGGCCGGCATCGCCGATGCCATGGCGGCGGCCGGCATCGCCTGTTGCGGCCCCTCGGCGGCGGCGGCGCGAATCGAGGGCAGCAAGGCCTTCACCAAGGAAATCTGCGACGCCGCCGGCATCCCCACCGCCCTGTGGGAGCGGTTCGATGACCCCGACTCCGCCCGCGAATTCGTCCGCCGCCGCGGCGCGCCGATCGTGGTGAAGGCCGACGGCCTGGCCGCCGGCAAGGGCGTGGTGGTGGCGGCGAGCGTCGCCGAGGCCGAGGCCGCGATCACCGCCTTCATGGAGACCGACCTGCTGGGCGAGGCCGGGCGCGCGGTGGTGATCGAGGAATGCCTGGTTGGCGAGGAGGTCAGCCTGTTTGCGCTCTGCGACGGCACCACCGCCCTGCCGCTCGGCGCCGCGCAGGACCACAAGCGGGTGGGCGACGGCGATACCGGCCCGAACACCGGCGGCATGGGCGCCTGCTCGCCGCCGCCGGCGCTGTCGCCCGCTTTGGCCGAGGCGGCGATGGAGCGCATCATCCGCCCGGCGCTGGCCGAACTGGCGCGCCAGGGCACGCCGTTCCGCGGCATCCTGTTCGCCGGCCTGATGATGACCGACGAGGGGCCGAAGCTGATCGAGTTCAACGCCCGGTTCGGTGACCCGGAATGCCAGGCGCTGCTGCTGCGGCTGCGCTCCGACCTGTTGCCGGCGCTGCTGGCGGCCTGCGACGGCGAACTGGCGCAGTTTTCCCTGCGCTGGCGCGACGAGGTGTCGATTGCCGTGGTGCTGGCGGCGCGCGGCTATCCTGGCGACCCGCTGAAAGGCACCGAAATACGCGGGCTGGACCGTGCCGCCGCGGTGCCGGGGGTGACGGTGTTCCATGCCGCCACCCAGCTGCTGGACGGGCGGCTGGTGGCTTCCGGCGGGCGGGTGCTGACGGTGTGCGCCACCGGCGCCGATCTGCATGCGGCCCGCGACGCCGCCTATCGGGCGGTGGCGGCGATCGACTGGCCGGAGGGGTTCTGCCGGCGGGATATCGGGTGGCGGGGGCTTGCGGCGGGGTAGCGCTGCAGGCGGCCTTGAACCGGCGAAGTGGTTTCAACAGTTGCAAGGTTGCCTGCAGCCCTCAAGGTTGCTCCCGTTTCGTGCCGTTGGGGGCGTGTGAGCCGTTACTTGCTGCCGATAAGGCGGTCGAGCATCTGCGCGATGACGCCCATTTGCTTGCCAAGTTTGGTATCGTACTTGCTATCGGTGTAGCCCCACCAGTCCCAGCACGCATTCGGATTCTGGGGCACGAAACTGGCCGTCGTTTGCGGGTACAACACGATGATCTTGTTGGTTGCCGCCCACCTGTTATAGCCGGCGTTGGTGTAGAACGCGTCGCCGATATGTTGTTCGTCCTGAAGACAGCCATGGAAAGCGACATGCAGGCGACAGCCGGCCCCCGTCTGGCAGTCGGCCGGGACAAAGATGTGTCCGGTAGGCGCCATACTGATCGAATCGGACGGCAGGAACTCGGTCTGGTCAAACGGCAGCAAGGTGCCCTTTGCAGGATCGCCAGGTGGGTTCAGGTTGCCGTAAATGAATTTCAGGATTTCGCCTGCGGTGTCGTAGCCGCAGTTATTGATATAGGGCGAGCCAAGATAGCCGCATGCGCTGCCATAGCCATCAGTAACAAATGCATGTTGTGCCGGTATGTTATTCACGTATTTTATGTTTGCCGCGGGCAAGAATGACTGATAATATGTATTCAGCGTGTCCATGACCGACTGCGGCACGAGCGTGTCATTTTCCCCCGAGAACAAGAAGACCTTGTCCGCCTTCAACCCATCTACCGGGTCAATCGTCCCCGCTGTCGCTGCCGCTTTGGTCGCGGCGATTGTATTGGCGACATCGGGCGGGCCAAGGAAAGGCATGGTAGGCATCACGTCTTTGATGGTGTAGGAGCAGACATCCATTGCTGTCATTACAGGTGGAAAGAAAGCCTTGCTCTCCGAACAATTGTAAGGTCCGCCCGCAACGATGCCGGCACCCATGATTTCCTTCGAAAAGGCGACGTGGAACTGCTGTGCCATGTACCCGCCGGAGGATATGCCCGAAACGGATATCGCGCCTGCATCCACCTGGTGGCCGGCAAGCTTATCAGCGGCCAACGCGGTGGACGGTGCCGCCAGCAGGCTTCCGACGGCAGCCATGGCAACCAAACGCGCGGTGTTGGTGAACAACTTTGATACTCCCTTGATTGCAGACCAGATTGACCCGGCGTCAGGCAAAAAAGTATCGGCGCAAGTTGAAATGTTCCAGCGATGTTCGTAATGGAACCGGTGTTATGCGACCGCCGGTAGACAAAACGAAAGACCATCCACGCATTCGCACGGTCCGGTGTCCGCTTGCTGAAAATCGAATGCTGGTCCTCCTGTGCGCGGATTCCCTCTCCCTGCATGCTCCTGTCACGACAGGACATGGAAAACTTCACTCCGCTGCCTTCGCAACGGCGGTACGGTTCCTGTGTTGGAGAATTAACGTTCCCTCCCGGCGGATTCGTCAGTAAATCTGGGCCGGGAACACCACGACCATCAGAAAATGCGTGGAACTCCATTATCCATGGTATCAATTTCTTTACAAAAGATAGCACAACGCGCCTGCGGCTGGCGGAAAATTTTCTGGTCATCGCGGGCATGTGAAATTTGCGGTGAGGCAGCGTCACGCTACACTGCACCCCGCCAGCCGGATAAGGGCATCCGCACGATCTATGTTATGGGGTCAAGGGGGCCACTGCCCCCTTGCGGGTCCAGGGCAGCGCCCTGGCCTTCCTTTCCATCGATGCGGGCACCTGACGGGTCTCCCCGTGCGGGCCGCAGCGCCCTGAAGAAATCCCGCAGCAGGTCCGCCGCCTCGCACTCCCGCACGCCGCCGATCACTTCCGGCCGGTGCAGGCAGCCCGGCGCGTCGAAGATGCGCGGCCCGTGCTCCACCCCGCCGCCTTTCGGGTCGTAGGCGCCGAATACCAGTCGCCGGACCCGGAACAGGGACGCGGCGGCGGCGCACATCGGGCAGGGTTCCAGCGTCACCACCAGGTCGCAATCGGGCAGCCGCGGCGCGCCGCGCCGCGCCGCCGCCGCGCGCAGGGCGAGCATCTCGGCATGCGCCGTCGGGTCGGTCCGTTCCTCGGTGCGGTTGCCGGCGCGCGCCAGCACCGCGCCGTCCGGCCCGAGCACCACCGCCCCCACCGGCACTTCGCCGCGCGCGGCGGCGGCGCGGGCCTCCTCCAGGGCGATCTCCATCGGCGTCATGCGGCACTTCTTGCCCGCATCTGCCCGGCGGCGCTAGCAAGGGCGCATGAACAAGAGAAAACCCGTGATCGGCGTGACTCTGGATGCCGAGCCGCCGGGGGGATATTCGGAGTTCCCCTGGTATGCGCTGCGCGCCAACTACGCCGACGCCATTGCCGGCGCCGGGGGGCTGCCGCTGGCGCTGCCGCACCTGCCCGCCCTGGCCGCCGACTACCTCGACCGCATCGACGCGCTGGTGGTCACCGGCGGCGCCTTCGATGTCGATCCGGCGCTGTATGGCGACCGCACCCGGCACGACAGCGTGGTCCTGAAGCAAGGCCGCACCGAGACCGAACTGGCGCTGGTGCGGGGCGCGCTGGCACGCAACCTGCCGGTGCTGGGCATCTGCGGCGGCCAGCAATTGCTGGCGGTGGTGCTCGGCGGCTCATTGATCCAGCACATCCCCGACACCGTGCCCGACGCGCTCGCCCATGAGCAGCCCAACCCGCGCGACGAAGCCGGCCATGCGGTGGACATCATCCCCGGCACGCTGCTGCACCGCATCGTCGGTGTGTCCGAGATGCAGGTGAACTCGTCGCACCATCAGGCGGTGCGCAGCCCCGGCCTGCGCGCCGTGGTCGATGCGGTGGCCGAGGACGGGGTGATCGAGGGCATCGAGGACCCCGGCTTCCGCTTCTGCCTGGGCGTGCAGTGGCACCCCGAATTCCTCATCGACCCCGGCGATGCCCGCATCTTCGCCGCCCTGGTCGCGGCGGCCGGCGGATGAGCGATTCTCCCGACGACGCCCCCCCTGCTGGCGCTCCTCCCGCTGGGGACCGCATCGCCAAGTTCCTGGCCCGCGCCGGGGTCGCCAGCCGGCGCGACGCCGAGCGGATGGTCGCCGAGGGCCGCGTCAGGATCAACAACGAGGTGGTGACCCATCCGGCCACCTTCGTCACCAAAGGCGACCTGGTGGTGGCGGACGGCGCGCTGGTGGAGCCGCC
This sequence comes from uncultured Acetobacteraceae bacterium, assembly GCA_903907955.1. Lineage (GTDB taxonomy): Bacteria > Pseudomonadota > Alphaproteobacteria > Acetobacterales > Acetobacteraceae > Rhodovastum. The sequence goes on from CAIVPZ010000041.1 coordinate 101,425, forward strand.
GGAGCGCACCCGGCTGTGGCGCTACCACAAGCCGGCCGGGCTGATGACCACCCACCGCGACCCCGAGGGGCGGCCGACCGTGTTCCAGAAGCTGCCGCCGCATCTGCCGCGGGTGGTCAGCGTTGGCCGGCTCGACCTCAACAGCGAGGGGCTGCTGCTGCTGACCAATGACGGTGCCCTGGCGCGCCGGCTGGAACTGCCCTCGACCGGCTGGATACGGCGCTACCGGGTGCGGGTGTTCGGCGCGGTGGAGCCGAAGGCGCTGGCTGAACTCGCCCGCGGGGTGACGGTGGAGGGGGTGCGCTACGGCCCGATCGAGGCCGGACTGGACAGCCGCAAGGGCGACAATTGCTGGATCACCGTCGGCCTGCGCGAGGGCCGCAACCGCGAGGTCCGGCGCGTGCTGGCGCATCTCGGCCTGCAGGTGTCGCGGCTGATCCGGGTGAGCTACGGGCCGTTCCAACTCGGCCAGATGGCGCGCGGGGCGGTCGAGGAAGTGCCCGGAAAAGTGCTGCGTGAGCAGTTGCCGGCGGAGAAGCCCTAGCTTTGCGCATCGTCGCCGGCGTCTGGCGGGGCCGCGCCCTGGTCGCCCCGCCCGGCGCCGCCACCCGGCCCACCGCCGACCGGGTGCGCCAGGCGCTGTTCGACATGCTGCTGCACGCCCCCTGGGGCGGGCGCGACCTGCTGGACGGCGCCCTGGTGCTGGATGCCTTTGCCGGCACCGGCGCGCTGGGGCTGGAGGCGCTGTCGCGCGGCGCCGCCCACGCCACCTTCCTGGAACGCGACCGCGCGGCGCTGGCGGCTCTACGGGCCAATATCGATGCCTGCCGCGCCGCCGACCGGGCCGCCGTGCTCGCCGTCGATGCCACCCGGCCGCCGCCGGGCCGCCCCTGCGCGCTGGTGTTTCTCGATCCGCCCTATGGCCAGGGACTTGTCCCGCTGGCTTTGGCGAGCCTGGAGCGCGCCGGGTGGATCGCGCCGGGGGCGGTCGTGGTGGCGGAAACCGCGCGTGACGAGGCGATCGAACTGCCCGGGCTGATGCTGGCGGAGCGGGCGCATGGGGCGGCGCGGCTTACCGTCTGGCGGCTGGAGTGAGGAAGGTAGGGCCAGGGCGCTATTTCTGCGCTTCGTATTCGGCAGGCGTGCCCCACACCCCCGCGCTCCAGAAACCGCCGGAAAGTTTCTTGTAGCTGGTCCACCGGTCCGACCTGGCCGCGGCGATCAACGCGGCGGTGGCGGGCAGCGCACGCAGGCTGTAGATCCAGTCGTCAAGCTCCTCGCCGTCATGGTCGAGATATTCACCCTCACGGCGCGCATCATACTGCGCCTGGTCAAATGTCTCGCCGACACCCCAAATCCTGCTGCTATCCACCAGAATATAGCCAACCGCTGCTGCCATCGTACTGCTCTCCGTTTCGTATCCGGGCCATTCCGCCCGGGATACGCTCAGTATACCCCACCGGATCGCTTGCCGGCGCCGGGGTATGTCGGGTGCATCCCGGGCGCCGCGCCCGGCGGGCCTTCCTACGCCAGATTCGCGCAGGCAGCCGCGAGCCAGGCGCGGGCGGCAGGGTCGAGCCGGGGGCCGATCTCGGCGTCGACCCGGGCGTGGTAGGCATCGACCCAGGCGGTTTCCGCGGCGGTCAGCAGGGTGCGCTCGATCAGCCGGCGATCGAACGGGGCGAGCGTCAGCGTTTCGAACCGCAGGAAGGGTTTCGTCGCCGCCGGCAGTTCGGCAGGTTGAACGAGCAGCAGATTCTCCAGCCGGATGCCGTACGCGCCCGGGGCATAGAAGCCGGGTTCATTGGAGAGAATAAGGCCGGCCGCGATCGGCACTGGTTTCGCCGCCCGCGACAGGCTGACCGGGCCTTCGTGCACCGACAGGTAACTGCCGACGCCGTGGCCGGTGCCGTGGTCGTAGTCCAGCCCGGCCCGCCAGAGCGCCGTGCGGGCAAAGGCATCCAGATGCGGGCCGGCGACGCCCTGCGGAAACACCAGCGCGGCGATGGCGATGTGGCCCTTGAGCACCCGCGTCACCCGGTCGCGCAATTCCGCCGGCGGGTCGCCGGGGCCGGTCCAGACGGTGCGGGTGATGTCGGTGGTGCCGTCCGGGTACTGGGCGCCGGAGTCGATCAGGTAAAGCTCGCCCGGGTTGATCGGGCGGTTGGTCGCCGCGGTGACGCGGTAATGGATGATGGCGCCGTGCGCGCCGGCACCGGAGATTGCCGGGAAGCTTTCGCCGCGGAATTCGGGCGCCTCGGCGCGCAAGCCGAGCAGGCGGGCGGCGGCCTCCAGTTCGCTGGTGTGGCCGGCGGCGCGGTCGAGCCAGTGCAGGAAACGGCAGACGGCGATGCCGTCGCGCGCATGGGCGGCGCGCGCGCCCTGCTGCTCCACCGCGTTCTTGCTGGCCTTGGGCAGCAGGCAGGGGTCCATGCCGGCCACAACGGTGGCGCCGGCCGCGCGCAGGGTCTGGGCGAACCAGACCGGCGCGGTGGCGGCATCGACCCGCACGCGGCTGCCGGCGAGGCGGGCGAGCGCGGCGGGCAGGGCGGCGCGTTCCCGCACCGTAACAGCGCGGCCCAGCCAGGCGCGGGTGGCGTCGGGCAGTTTTTCCGCCGCCATGAACAGCTCGGTGCCGCCGTCGGCGTGCAGGATGGCGAAGCCGAGGGCGAACGGCGTGTAGGGCACGTCGGCGCCGCGGATGTTCAGCAGCCAGGCGATCGAGGCCGGGTCGGTGAGGATGGCGGCGTGCTGTTTCGCTTCCCGCAACCCGGCGGCGAGTTCGGCGCGCTTGTCGGCGCTATCGCGGCCGGCCTGGGCGAGCGGGTGCGGCACGGCGGGGCCGCCCGGTGGCGCCGGGCGGTCGGTCCAGACGGCATCGACCGGGTTTGCCTCGACCGGGGTCATGGCGAGGCCGGACTCGAGGTAGCGTTGCAGCGCGTCCTCGCTGATCAGCAGCGGATCGTAGCCGATTCGCGCGCCGGCCGGGGCGTGTGCGGCGAGCCAGGCCGGCGGCGGCGGCTCGGTGATATGGCGCCGTTCCCACAGCGCCGGATCGGTTTCCGCCTGCAACTGCAGCACATAGCGGCCGTCGGTGAAGATGGCGGCGCGGTCGGGCAGCACGGCGGCGAGGCCGGCGCTGCCGGAAAACCCGGTCAGCCAGGCCAGGCGCTCGGCGGCGGCGGGGACGTATTCGCCGAGATGCTCGTCGGCGCGGGGAACGATGAAACCGTGCAGCGCCCGCCGGCCAAGTTCGGCGCGGAGGGCGGCGAGACGGGCATCAAACATCGGCGGCACTTTCACTGTGACGGTTCGAGGGCAGACCTGCGCTCATCCCATGCCATGTCATCAAGCGTCGCAAAAGTTGCATATCTGATTCAGGCGGGTCGCAATGATCCCGTTACACGGCATGCCTACGTTGCGATCCAGCAGCAGAGCCGCGCGACGAATTGCACCCAGGCACGACGCCCGCCACGGCCCATAAGCTGGGGGACTTGATGCAATGCATACCAGGGGAGCCAAAGAGGAGCTGGCAATCCTTCTGCCCAATACGATGTCGCACGCCTTGCGTAACGGTCGCCACATTCTGCCCGAGCCTGGAACTGCGCCGCGAAGCCTGTTCGAGCGCCTGGGGGCGCTGATCGGCTGGATCGTCGATCTGTCGATGCGACGTCCGGTGGTGGAGGCGGTGGGCACGCTGTCGGAACAGGAACTGGCCGATATCGGCTTGACCCGCGCGCAAATGCCGCATTCGTTCGATCCGGCCTCCGAGCGTCGCCAGCAACGCGCCGGCGCCCCTGACTGCCTGAACTGGGCCTGCGTGGTCTGACGCTTTCGCCCGAACGCCGCTGAAAACCGGGTATGGACCGCCGAGGCGGTCCATACCCGGTTTTCGTTTTGGCGGCCACGTTCCGTCACCGCCGGCGCAGCACCAGGGTGCACCATTTGCCCTCGGTCAGCCGGCGCTCCAGCACCAGCCCGTGGGGACGGTGCGCGGCCAGCACCCAGCGCGCCTGACTGTCCAGCAGCCCGGCCAGGATGACGGTGCCGCCCGGCGCCAGATTGGCGGCCAGGTGGCGCGCCATCCGGCAGAGCGGGCGCGCCAGGATATTGGCGAACACCAGATCGAACGGTCCGCCGCCGGTGACCAGCGGCGAGTCCCAGCCATCGGCGCGGACAAACCGCACCAGCCCGCCGAGCCGGTTCAGCTTCGCGTTGGCGGTGGCGGTGCGCACGCTCCAGGGATCGATGTCGGTGCCGCGCACGCGCCGGTGCAGCAGACCGGCCGCTGCCATCGCCAGAATGCCCGAGCCGGTGCCAAGGTCGAGAATGCGCCGCGGCCGGCGATGCGCGACCCGCTCCAGGGCGCGCAGGCAGCCGCGGGTGGAGCCGTGCTCGCCGGAGCCGAAGGCCACCGAGGCGTCGAGCCGGATGGTCAGCCGTCCGGGGGTTTCCCGTCCGTGGACATGGGTGCCGCGGATGGCGAACCGGGTGCCGACCAGTTGCTCCGGGAAGGCTTCCAGGGTGCGTTCCAGCCAGCCCTCGGCGGCGGTGGGGCGGCGGGCGAGGGGGGCCTCGATGCCGGTGACCAGCGCCGCCAGCGCCAGCGCGGCGGCGAGTTCGGGTTCGTGCGCGCCCTGGTCCTTGACGCCCTCGACCGTCCAGAGCTCGGCATCTTCGTCGTGAAAGAAGCCGATCGTGCCGCAGGCTTCGGCCAGCGCCGCTTCGTATGCCTCCAGCGCCTCCGGCGGAACGGTGACGGAGACGGTTTCCAGCGCGGTGGCGTGGCGGGGAGCGGCGGGGGGCATAAGGGCGGAGTCCTGTGCGGTCAGCGAACGTGGCAAGCGTAGCGCATTCCACCTTTGCCGGCAGCCCGGCGCCGGGCCGCGCGACTGCAGCGGCGGACTGCACCCTGCGCTTCGGCGGCGCGCGGTTGTGAGCGTGCCTGCCCAGGACGTAGTGTCGGCGATGTCACGCAAACGGCGCGTTCTCGCGGGACTGGCGATCGCGGCCCTGGTTGGCGTTGGCGCCCTCTGGCAGGCCGTATTCAGCCCGGAGACCTATCGGGTGTTCGAGCGGCCGGACGGCGCCTACCGGGTCATCGTGCTGCGCCAGCCCATGATTGCATCGATGCCCGGGCAGGCCGGCGATGCGCCGGGCATTGTTCGGCTGGTCGACCGCGATGGTCGCCGGTTGGGCCAGGCCGATGTCGGGATGGTGCAGATGGTCCAGGAGGTTGATTGGCGCGGCAGCCGGGCCTTCATCAGGTTTGTCGCCGACTGGCCGCTGCCCTGAGAGTTTGTGAATGAATGCCCGCGGCGCTCCGGTCTGGCCGGAAAGGCTCAACGATATCAGCGGGCGTTCATGCGCAGGTTCGATTGCTTCACAAGCTCTGAGACCGGACCGCGCCGCGCGCGGCCGGCGATCACGCCCCGCTCACTCGGGTGCGAACGGATTCGCCGTTCCGCGGAACTGCAACCGGATCGGCGTGCCGGGCAGTTTGAAATTGTCGCGCAAACCGTTCACCAGATAGCGGTGATAATCCTCCGGCGTCTGCTCGGCGCGGGTGCCGAAGGCGATGAAGGTGGGTGGCCGCGCCTTCGCCTGGGTGATGTAGCGCAGCTTCAGCCGCCGGCCGCTGACCAGCGGCGGCTGGTGGCGCTCCAGCGCCCCCTCGAACCAGCGGTTCAGCGCCCCGGTGGAGATGCGCGTGTTCCACACCACATGCGCCGCCCGCACCGCCGGCAGCAGCTTGTCCAGCCCCTGGCCGGTGATCGCCGACAGCGTCACCACCGGAATGCCCTTCATCTGGGCGAGGCTGGTTTCCAGCCGGTCCGATATCCCGCGCCGGGCGGCGTTGCGGTCGGCCACCGCGTCCCATTTGGTCAGCGCCAGCACGCAGGCGCGGCCCTCGCGCTCCACCAGCCGGGCGAGCTGCAGGTCCTGCTCGTGCAGCCCTTCGGTGGCGTCCACCGCCAGCACCACCACCTCGGCCATCTTCAGCGCCTCGATCGAGGCACTGACCGACATCTTTTCCAGCGCCTGCTCGATGCGCGACCGGCGCCGCATCCCGGCGGTGTCCACCAGTTCGATCACGGTGCCGTCGGTATCGGTCAGCAGCGCGGCCACCGCATCGCGGGTCAGGCCGGGCTCGGGGCCGGTGATCATCCGTTCCTCGCCCAGCAGGCGGTTGAGCAGGGTGGACTTGCCCGCGTTCGGCCGGCCGATGATGGCCAGCTTCAGCGGCCGGTCCGGCTCTGAAGCCTCTTCCTCTGCGGTCTCAGGCAGCCGGTCGGCGATCTCGCGCATCAGGTCGGCGAGACCCTCGCCGTGCTCGGCCGACACCGCCAGCGGCTCGCCCAGGCCCAGCGAATAAGCCTCAAGCGCCGCATTGGAGCCGCTGCGGCCCTCGGCCTTGTTCACCACCACCAGCACCGGCCGGCCCTGGCGCCGCAGCCAGGCGGCGAAATGCGCATCCGCCGGCACGATGCCGTCGCGCGCATCGACCACGAACAGCACCAGGTCGGCCGTCGTGACCGCGCCCTCCGATGAGGCCCGCATGCGCCCGGCCAGCGTTTCCGGCGCGGCTTCTTCCAGGCCGGCGGTATCCACCAGTGTCACCCGCCGGCCGCGCAGCATCGCCTCGGCCTCCTTGCGGTCGCGCGTCACCCCCGGGGTATCGGACACCAGCGCCGAACGCCGCCCGGCCAGGCGGTTGAACAGCGTGGACTTGCCCACATTCGGGCGCCCCGCGATGACGACGACAGGAAGCGTGAGGGTGTTCAGCGGAGTGCCACCATGGTTGCATCGTCGGTGATAACGAAAACCGTCCCGCCCGCCACGCTGGGCGCCACCGAGAGCGCGCCGGACAGAGATTGCTGGCCGATGATCTCGCCGGTCGTGGGGTTCACGAACATGGCCACCCCGGTGTTGGACCCCAGGATCAGCCGGTTGCCGGCGAGCACCGGGCCGATCCAGTGGATCGGGTCCTTCTTCTTTTCCTCGTCCTCGTATTGCGGCAGCTGGGTCACCCAGGCAATCCGGCCGTCAATGCGCGAGAGCGCCGCCACCTGACCGTCGGTGGCGAGCAGGAACAGCCAGTCGCCGGCCAGCCAGGGGGTGTCGCCGGTGGCGATTTCGCGCTCCCACAGCCGCCGCCCGGTGCGTACGTCCATCGCGACGGTCTGCCGGCCCAGGCTGCCGGCGTAGACCCGGCCATCCGCCACCACCGGCATGCCGCGCACCGCGGACAGTTCGAGCAGGCTGGTGCGCCCGCCGGCCGCTGCCAGGCTGTCGCTCCAGACCACGGAGCCGGTGGCGGCACGCAGCGCCACCAGATCACCCGAGCCGAATCCGGCCACCACCAGCCCGGCGGAATAGGCCGGCGCGGGCAGGCCGAGCACGCTGGTGTCCGGCGGCGTCGCCTGGTAGCTCCACAGCCGGTGCCCGTCATCGACGGCGAGCGCCTGCATCTGGTTGTCCAGGGTGAGCACGAAAATGCGTCCCTCGGCAATCGTCGGGGCGGCGCGCACCGGCGTGCCCACCGGCTTGCGCCAGCGGATCGAGCCGGTGGCCGCTTCCAGCGCCAGCACTTCGGCACGCCCGGTGCCGGCGTACAGCGTATCCCCTTCCACCGCGATGCCGCCGCCCACGTTGGAGCTGCGGTCGTCCTCGGCCTGGGTATCCAGCCGCCAGATGCGGCCGCCACCGGCGGCGTCGTAGGCGGTCACCACGGCGTCGCTGTCCATGGTGAACACCCGCCCGCCGGCCACCACCGGCTGGCCGGTGATCTTGCGGCGGTAGCCGCCGCCTTCGCCGATATCGGTGCGCCAGGCGGTGCTCAGCGGCGTCCCCGCCTGCAGGTGCCCCATGGCGTGCGACGGATTGCCGCCGGCCTGCGGCCAATCGGCGTTGGCCACCGGCTCTGGCAGCACCACCGCCCCGGCGTTGCCGTCCACCGTCAGGCCGCGGCGCGGGGTCAACACCGCCACCCGCTTGCCGGGCAGCTTCTCCTTGGTGTCGCTGAACCACGAATCGAACATGCTGCAGCCGCCGAGCGCGACCGGCAGCAGCACCAGCCCCCGGCGCGACAGGCGCCGCGGCTGAACCGGATCGCCGCTCATGCGCCCAGCCGTGACAGCAGGCCGTTGGCGCGTGCGCGCACACCGTCCGGCGCGGTCACATCCTGGCTCAGGCGTTTCAGCGTTTCGCGTGCCGCATCGGTGCGGCCTTGTCGCAGGTCGAGCAGAGCCTGTGCCTCCTCGGCCAGCGCGTGCCAGGGATTGTCGGGCGCGGCCAGCGGCGCGAGCCGGCTGCGGAGGGCATTGGGTTCGCCGCTGTCGATCTGGTGCAGCACGGATTGCAGCACCGCGGCGTCGCGCAGCGTGCGGTCGGCCGACGAGTCGCCCGCCACCTGGGTCCAGAGTGCCTCGGCGCCGGCGGTATCGCCGGCATCGGCCTTCAACGCCGCCGCACGCAGCCGCGCCAGCGTGCGGTAGCCGGGACCGCCGTCATGCGTCACCTGCTCCAGCTCGAGGATGGCGGCGGTGCGCCCGTCACCGGGCGGGCCGGCGGCACCGTCGAGCCCGGCCAGGAACAACTGCGCCACGCGGGCGGTTTCCTTCGCCGCATGCGACTTCCAGGCCTGCCAGCCGCCCGCGCCGGCCACCACCAGCAGCGCGGCGAGCACAATCAGACCGCCATAGCGCTGCAGCGCCTTGCGGGCGCGGTCGGCGCGCAGGTCTTCATCGACCTCGTCGAAGATATCGGGCACGAAAATTCCTCAAGCAACGGGCGCCGAACCATAGCGGTGGTACCGGCCGGGAGCAAACGCCGCCGCCAACCGATTCTTCACCTGTCCCCGGCAGCCTGGGCGGATGCCCCGCCTGCCGCTCCTGCCAGCGCTCCTCCTGCCAACGCTTCTCCTGTCAGGCTGCGCCGCCGGCACCACCTGCTCGGTGGTGCGGCTGGCGCAGGGCTTGCACGCCTGCACGCTGGAGGAACCGCCGCCGCCCCCGCCACAGTTCTGCACCCGCAGCCTCGGCACGGTGGATTGCTGGTCGAACCCCGATGCCCTGAACGGCCCGCCCGCGCGCGGCGTCGCCGACGGGCCGCGCACGCTTACCCCGGCGCAGGAGTACGACCGCACCGGGCGCTGATCGGCCCGCCCTTGTCACCCCAGGAATCGCACCAGCCGGCCACGCGGCGCCCCCAGCACCTCGTCCTCGCGCATCACCGGCTGGCCGCGGATGATGGTCGCCACCGGCCAGCCGGTCACCGCCATCCCGGCGAACGGGGTCCAGCCGCACGGGCTGACGATCCATTTTTCCTCGATTCGTCGCCGCCGCCGCATGTCCACCAGGGTGAAATCGGCATCGTAGCCGGCCGCCAGCCGCCCCTTGCCGGCCACGCCGTAGACCCGCGCCGGGCCGGCACACATCAGATCGACCATGCGCGCCAGCGACAGCCGGCCAGCATTCACATGGTCCAGCATCACCGGAACCAGCGTCTGCACGCCGGTCAGCCCCGAATGGCAGTCCGGCCAGGGCTTTTCCTTCGCCGCCCGCGCGTGCGGCGCGTGGTCGGAGCCGATGGTATCCACCGTGCCGTCGCGCACCGCCGCCCAGGCGGCCTGCCGGTGGGCTTCGCCGCGGATCGGCGGATTCATCACCCCGTAGCCGCCGAGCCGGTCGTAGCAGTCCGGCGCCACCTGGGTGAGGTGGTTCACCAGCACCTCGCAGGTGGCGATTTCGCGGCAATCCTTGAGATATTCGAGTTCCTGCGCGGTTGAGACGTGCAGGATATGCGCCGCCCGCCCGGTCCGCCGCGCCAGCGCCATCAGCCGGCTTGTGCCCAGGAAGGCGCATTCCTCGTCGCGCCATTCCATGTGGCTGGCATAGGGATCGCCGCAGTGGAACCGGCTTCTGCGTTCCTGCAGGCGGTATTCGTCCTCGCTGTGGAAGGCGATGCGGCGATGGCCGTTGCGCATCACCTGCTCGATGCTGGCATCGTCCTCCACCAGCAGGTCGCCGGTGGAGGAGCCGGCGAACACCTTGATGGCGCACACGCCGCGCCCGGTTTCCAGGCTGGCGAGGTCGGGGATGTTGGCCTTGGTGGCGCCGACATAAAAGCCGACGTCGCACCAGGCGACGCGCTCGGCATAGCTCTGTTTGGTGGCGAGGGTGGCGGCATCGACCAGCGGCGGTCGGGTGTTCGGCATGTCGAACACGGCGGTGATGCCGCCGAGCACCGCCGCCCTGGTGCCGGTGGGCATGCTTTCGACCGCGGCACTGGCCGCGTCGCCGGCGTCGCGCAGGTGGACATGCGGGTCGATCAGGCCGGGCAGGACGTGCAGGCCGGTGGCGTCGATGCTTTCCGTCGCTTCCGCCGCGCTGCCGACGCCGAGGGTGGCGATGCGGCCCTGGCGGACACCCACGCTGGTCTGCTCGATGCCCCAGGGCAGGACACAGGTGCCGTTGCGGATGATCAGGTCGTAGGGGGCGGGCATGACGGGGGCGGGCTTTCTCGCGTTGCCCGCCAACCTTGTCTGTTCCCTGACGGCATCGCAAGCTTTGACGTTGTTGGCAGGTGTTGGGGCCGCACGGCGATCAGCCATGGATCCCCGCGATGAAAGTGCCGGGTGTCAGCAGCGTTGGCATCAGCAGGCCGGTCGCATTGTCGTTCGCCACGCCGCGCAATTCGGGCGGCAGGGCGACCAACAGGGCGGCAAGGACAGCGACCCGGCAGCAGTCGCAAAACCACAAGGCGGGTGCGTTCATGCGCGAACGTGGCAGTTGACCTTGAGTGCGGCGCGGTCGTCGCGCAGCGGCACCTCGGTCAGCCAGCGGAACCGGTGGGGGCGGCTTGCGGGCATTCGTTTTTTCAAACTCTCAGGGCACGTCGCGTGGCCGGCCCCTCAGACGATCGCGGATGTCTTTTCCGGCATCGGCGATGTCCTTTACCAAACTGCCGCGGATTTCCTCCCGCATACGCGCCGCCATTCCCGCCACCGTGCCTTCGACCGCCGGCCGCCCGGGCCGGACGACCTGGAATGCGCCGTCGGCGTCGAGCTTGCCGAGTATCCAGAAGTCGTCCGGTCGCGTATTCTCCTCGACAGCCCGGAACGGGATGCGGCAGTAGCCCTGGTTACCCCAGCCCGTCCCCCAGCTGTTGCGAAGGAGATAGGTCTCCTCGTCCTGGTCGTACCCCACCATCAGCATGGCATGGCCACCCTGCGTTGCGGCCTGGGCGCGTTCCTCGGAGGTGGGGACCGGGATCAGGCCGGTGTCGCCGGCTTCCTGGAAACAGCGCATGGGCAACGAGATGCCGAACACCACGGGATAACCATGGGCGAGCGCGCCGAGCGTGCCGGTGCCGCGTTCCACCCGGGCATATTCAGGCGCCTGCCGGCGCAGCGCCTCGGCAAAAATGTCGGGTGGCGGCTCGGCGGCGAAGAGGTTCACATCGTACGGCCAGCGCTGCTCCTCCGGCGCGCCATAGGCCAGCAGCGCGGCCATTGCCTCGGCGATCTGCGCCCCCGAATCCTGCGGAACGCGGCCGGCCATGCGCCGCGCGTTGAAATAGACGAACATGCGGCTGAGGGGCACCTGCGGCCGGTGCGCTGTCTTCTCGTGATATTCGAGCGCGCCGCACGCCGCATTCGCCGTGCAGCTGCCGATCTGTCCCTGGTCCTCGATCGGCGAGCAGTCGGCGCGAAGGTCAACCTTGCGCGGCAACCCCGAGGCGCGCGGTGTCGCGCGGTAGCTCCTGGGCGAGGGATCGCCGAACAGGCAGCCGTTCAGCCGCCGGCCCCCCACGGGTGCGCCGCCGGTATGGATCGCATACACCGCTTCCCCGCAGCCCGGGCAATGGGCCGCACCAGCCGGAACCGACATGCCGCAGCGATAGCATCGCATCACGAGCTTCCTTTCAGCGACCACCTGCGCATTTGCCTAGAGCAACATCGGCCAGACCGGCGACAGCCGGCCGATAAAGTTGCTCGCCAACACAAAGAGCTAGAGCACGCTGACCGTTTACGGTCAGCCCGAAATCGCTCTGGCGTGACAACGGCAGTCCTCACCAGCCTTGCGTCATCATCCGTCCGATATGCCACGCGGCCATACCGCCACGGTACCAATACACGTTGGTGTACCCAAGCCGGATCAGCCGCAGCGCCACGTTGTAGGACATCCAGCAGGTCGGCCCGGCGCAATAGGTTACCAGCGGCATGCGGTGATTGTTGCCGGTCGCCATGGCCATCGTCTGACTGAGCTGGAACTGGACCGGGTCGTCGAACGACATGCCGAACGCGGCCCAGGACAGCGGCAGCGCCCCCGGCAGCCGTTCATTGCCGCCCCAGGAGTCGAGGATAAGCGGCTTCACCGAGGACGGGCTGTTCAGCACGGAAACCAGGTGCAGGGTATCGACCACCCGCCCGCCGGGGATCGTGGTGGGCGTCGGTCCTTCCGGGTTGTCCAGGCGCAGCAGCGATGTCGGCGGCACCCCGAAATCCTCGTGCTCCAACGGCCCGGCGGCCAGCAGCGCCGAGCGGTCGATGTTCGACGGCAACGGCGCATCTTCCTGGCTCGCCGGCCGCCGCGGGGGCACGGCCGCCTCCGGCAGCTTTGTTGCCGGATGCGACGCCGGTGGTTCGGCGGGCGGCAGAACCGGGGCCGGGGGCGCCGCCGGCTGGATGGCGGGTTGCAGGAATGGGGCGGGAAAACCGGGCTGATCGGCGTTTTCCGCATCCATCAGCTTGCCGATGACGCCGAGCGCCAGCACGCCCAGCGCGACCATGACCCATTTCCTGCGTTTCCGGCCGGTGGGCACGGGCGGCGCCGATGGCGATTCCGCCGGCCCGGTGCGCCAGCGTCGCCACGCCTTCAGGAACGGGTCGTGCGCGACCAGGGCGCCATGATAGTCCTTCAGGTCGCCGACGAACGACCCCGAATGCACCGCCGCATCGCCCGCCTTCGGCCCGGCCGCCGCCGGCGCGGCCGGAACCGCCATTGCCGCGGCGAGTGCGGCGCGGAACTCCGCGGCGGAGGCGAAGCGGTCGCGCGCCCGCACGCGCAGCCCGCGCTCGATCACCGCATCAAGCGCCGCCGGCACATCCGTGCGGGACTTGCTGGGCGCTTCCCAGACCCCTTGCGGCGGGGTTTCCATCAGCAGTTCGAACAGCATCGCCGCGACGGAATAGAGGTCCGCCGGCGGTCCAACCGTATCGGGCGCGGTGCGTTGCTCGGGGGGCATGTAAAGGAGCGTGCCAAGAATGCCTGAACCGCCCGAGCCGGTCCGCGGCGTGTCGCTCTGGACCGCCTTGGCGATGCCGAAATCGAGGATCTTCAGCCGGCAGTCGCCCTCCAGCGGGTCGCCCAGCATGATGATGTTTTCAGGCTTCAGATCGCGATGGACCACGCCCATGCGATGCGCCTCCGCCAGCCCGGCAAGGATTTCATCGACGATGCCGACGGCGGTCCTGACCGGCACCTCGCGGCTGGCGCGCAAGGCGCCGGCGATGACGCTGCGCAAGGTGCGCCCCTGCACGTATTCCATTGCCAGGAACGGCTGGCCGCCGGCCTGGGCGATGTCATACACGGCGACGATGTTCGGATGGCGGATCTGCCGCGCGGTCGCCCCCTCCGCCACCAGGCGCTTCATCGCCTCGGGGCCGGAGATCGGATGCGGGTGCAGCAGCTTCAGCGCGACATCTTCGCCGGTATTGCGATCGTTGGCGACATACACCACCCCCATGCCGCCGGCGCCGATCCGGCGGGTGATGACGTAGCGCTCGGCGAACACCGAGCCGGGATCGAGCGTTGCCGCGGCAGGATTATCGAGCAGCCCGGTCGGCACCATGGTGGCGAGATCGCTGACCGTCCGCATGCCCGGCAGCTCGGGTGCCGCGGCCGCCGGCTGCACCCGGGTTCCGCAGTTGCCGCAGAACACCGCATCCGCCGGCAGGGATGTCTTGCAGTTCGCGCATTCCATCGGCTCAAGCCTCCATTGCCGCGTGCCCGTCGCGCGCCCGGCTCATGGGCCGGCGGCCGGTTCGCGGGCAATCTCGATCGTTTCGACAATGCCCAGGGCGGCGCGAAACCGGATCTTCAGCGCCAGCCGCTCGCGATGGCCCGGAATCGGCACGATCTCGGCCCCGTCGTCCAGTTGGTGCACGCCGCCGATGGTCAGGCGTTGCCCGTTGACCTCCAGCCCATTGCTGCCGCGCGGCACCACATGCAGCCGGTCGTTCATCACCAGCAGGTCGAAATGGTGGCGCGAGATGAACACCGCGGCCCGCTCGTCAACCTCGCCCGTCCGCGGATCGTGCACCCGCAGCGCAAGGTCGCTGGGCAGCGGGTTATGCTCGGCATCGTACTGGCGGCCGGCGCGTCCGCAGGCCAGCACGCCGCGCTGCCCGATCGTCGCGCCTTTGGCCGGGCGCTCGGAGTCCGGGAAGCCGGGGAAGGCGAACTCCACCGAGCGCGGCACGCGCAGATTGCCATTGCGGTAGCCGCGAATGCCAAGCGGTATCTCGAACCGCTCCGCCCGCTCAAAGGCCAGCGCGGTGCGCTCGCGCGACGCCACCGGCTCGCGGTCGGCCGTCTGCCGGTTCGCCACCGGGGCATGCACCATCCCGCCGGTGGCGAACTGCGCCCCGGACAGATTGATGTTCTGCACGATCTGGGTCGGCTCGGCCGTGTCGATCCCGATGGTGACGCTCGCACCGAAGGCGTAGCGCTCCTCGCGGCCTTTGTAGCGCGAGGCAAGCGTCGCCACGATGTCGAGCGCGCGGGTCCCCGCCTGTTCCAGCGGCGCGGTTTCCACCGTGAAGCCGCGCTCGGATTGCGCGTCGATCTCCTCCCAGGGCAGCGGCACCGGCACTTCGCCCGAACCGTCCCGCGCCACGATGGCATCGACCCGGAGTGGCCGGCCGGCGCCCGAGGCATTGCGCAGCACGAACGGAATCGCCAGCCGCCGCCCGACCTGCGAGCGCATCGTCGCCCCCTTCTCCAGCGACAGGGCCGGCGCGACGCACATCGGGCACGCACCGCCCGGCGTCACCAGGCTCATGCATTCCTGGAACGCCATGCAGCGCAGCAGCAGGCGGCCGCACTCGCCACAGAAGGCGCTGTCCACCGCCAGCGCCTGGCGATGGCAGCAACTGGCGTAGGGGCGCCATTCCATGGCTCAGGCCCTCATCGGCCGACCGCAGTACCGACAGAAGCGATCGGTTGCCGGCACGTTGCGGTGGCAGGCGGCGCATTCCACCGATCCGCCGCCGGCCGCCTGCGGCATGTCGCCGCGCGCCACCGCGGCCGCATTGCCGACCCCCTGCGCCACGCCGGCGGCGCCCTGCATCCCCTGCTCGAAGAAATGCCGGGCCTGCGCCTCGGTGGCGATGCGCGCCTCGCGCGACTGCTCGATCATGTCGCGCATCAGCTGCATCTTCTCGGCAGTGTCGCCGGCGCGCGCCCGCGCCTGCTCGACCAGCACGTTGGCGACGGCCGGCGAGACGCCGGCGTTGATGGCCAGCACCAGGTCCGGCGACATCTCGCGCATCAGCCGCAGTTTCTCGGCTTCGGCCGCGGTTTCCAGGCGCTTCGCCTCCATGCGCCGCTGGTGCTCGGCGTCGCCGCCCTTGATCTCCAGGTCGAGCCGGTCACGCTCGCCGCTGATTTCCAGCCCCTGCAGGTCGCGCATGCCGCGGATCTGCTGCTCGCGCGCCTTTTCGGCGATTTCGAGATTCTGCAGTTCCTCCAGCCGCTTCAGCGCCAGCGCCTGGCGCGTGTCGGCATCCTCGACCGAACGCTCGACCTCGCGCAACTCCATCCGCAGCCGCGCGGCGGTGATCTGGTAGCGGCGCAGAACCTCGTCATTGGCAAGGTCCACGCCCTGCAGCGCGCCGCGCTCGCGCGCCAGCGCGATCGCGTGATCGGCCGCCTCGATCTCGGCGACCAGACGATCGCGCCGCTCGGCGCCGGCGAGGTCGAGTTCGTGGCGGAGCACCTTCATCTGTTCGATGCGGATGCCGGTCTCGCGGGCATCGACGAAGCCGAGTTCCTGGTCGAGGATCATGCGCCGCAGTTCGGCCTCGGAGGCGGCCTTCACCTTCTCGACGTCGAGATCGGTGCGCAGCTGCAGGATGGTGCTTTCGCCCTCGCGGGCGATCGAACGCTCCAGGATGCGGAAGTCGAGTTCCGCCATCTCCTGCTCGCGCTCCCTGGCCCGCTTGCGGATGGCGGCGATTTCGTCCTCGTTGAAGGCCCAGCGCAGTGCCACCGACCGCACCAGCAGGCCGAGATCGCCGGCAATGCGCTCGACCTCGCGCATGACCTCGGACTGCACCTTGTCCTGCATCGCGACATTGCCGCGCAGATCGAGGGCGTTGACCCGCCGGACCGTGGCCTCCAGCACGCGGTCGCCGAGATGCGGCGAAATGCGCTCGAGCACATTGGCCTTGGTAACGTTGCTCCGGTCCTTCATCAGCCCGAGCACGTTGGCCGGCCGCTCGGGATTGACCTGCAGGTCGATGGTCAGTTCGCCGGCCACCTGCACGTGATCCTGCGTGACCGCTTCGACCGCGCTCCGCAGCTGGAAGGGCTTGAGATCGGCGATCAGCAGGCGCAGCGCGTGCCTGCCGAACAGCGCGTCCTTGATCCCCCGCCAGAAACCGCCAACGCCGACATTGGCGCCATGCGCAGCGGTGACGATCTGCCCGTCGCGGATCAGCAGCGCCAGCAGGTCCGGCCCGATCGCGAGCCGCTGCTCGATAAAGCCCCTGAACCGGTCAAGGGCAACATACTCGCCGAGCAACTGGTCGTCGCTGAGCGTAAGCGTGGATGCGGCCATCAGTGTCTCCCCCGTCAAGGAACGCCGCCCGGCAAACGCCTGGACGGAAGCAGCGTGGTGCCTGCGCTCAGCTGGTGGGCCCACGCACCAGCCGGATGACGAGAATGGCGAAATTGACCGCGATCACGGTGGTCGCGAATGCGAAGCCGACCTGGTGCCGCGCGATCACATCAACGAATTCGCCCAGCGAGGCGGACATGCGATCGTACACGCCCTGCACCGTTTCCACTTTGTCGACCGCGGTGAAAGCAGCGGCCACGAAAGTGAGGATCGCGGATACGAGCGCGAGCAGCCGCGAAATCCGGGCTATTGGCCATGCATGCGTATCGACATCCGGGCCGGCTGCTGGCGACGGTGCAGCATCGAAATCGGCACCGGCGGCAATCGCTGCTCCACGCTTGCCACGGTCGATCCGGAGGAAGTCGGGTGATATGCGACGCGCGCCTGCCGATTCAGCGGAGGTCAGATTGTAAGCACGGCGTCGGACCAGGCCAATCGTGGCGAATACAACCCATGCCAGACAAAGGGAAAATAATACCTGGATCATCACGTCGAGTATTGCCTCGTGATTGCCAGTTTGCATGACCACCTCTGACGTGGACCGTTGCCAGGTCCGCCAATCCGATCCGGGATTATCAGCTTGCCTTTGTCGATTGCAGAACGTCCCGGCGCGAAGGTCCGGCGCTGGCAGGATAGTCTTCAACCCGCTCGCGGCACAAGCCGATCGCGGCGAGATTGCAGGGCAATCGGGTGAAGGCAGTGAGGTGGCCCGGGAAACCTGACGGGCGGCCATGCGAAAGGCGAGATCGCCGCGACGGCCGGTGTCTTTTTTCTACCCATTCGGGCTTTCGGCAAGGCATTCTGGTTCCCGCCCAGGATGTTCCGGCTGCAATCATTTGGAACCGGCAAGGGGATGAGGCACCATGATTCGGACGTTTGCGATTGCCTTTTTACTGCTGGCGGGTGGGCCTGCAGGGGCGCAGGACTGCCTCGGGCGACCGGATTTCGATATGTGCATGCAGGGTTTCGTCGCGCAGCAGCAGAATCAGGTCGCGCTGGCGCAGCAGCAGCTTTTTCAGGGCTACATCGCGCAAAATCGCGACTGGCTGGAGCGCAACTACGCCGCGCACCGGGCGGCGGTTGGCCCGATGTCGTTCGAGCAATTCGCCTATTGGGGGATGATGACCGCCAACGGAACCAATCCCGACGGCGCCCGGCAGGCCCAGGAGAACTGGTTCCGGGGACAGCAAGGCGCCTATGGGACGGTCCAGCAGGGCAATGCGGATTACAACCAGGGCGGCCGTGCCAACAGCGCCAGGACGGATCAGGCGTTGCAACGCTATGACGAAGGGGCGATCCGCGGGAACGCGCCTTATGTCGATCCCAATTCGGGCGAGACCCGCTGGCTCCCGTATGCGGCCCCGCCTGGACAGCCCTTCAACTCCGGTGGCGAGGTGTATGTGCTGGCGCCGAACGGCACCTATTATCAGCGTCAGGGCAACGCCTGGATTCCGATGGAGCCGGGTCATTAGCCGCACTGATCGGCGGCGCGCATCGCCACAGCGGCCGGCTTTCAGCCGGTCCGCTCATGTTGTGCCGGTGAGGGGACCCCCATGATCGTCGCCATCGATCTCGGCACCACCAACAGCCTGATCGGCGTCTGGCGCAACGGCGCGCCGCGCCTGATCCCGAACGCGACCGGCGACCTGCTCACCCCCTCGGCGGTGAGCATGCTCGACTCCGGGGAGATCGTGGTCGGGCGGGCGGCGCGCGACCGGCTGGTCAGCCATCCGCGCCGCTCCGCCGCCGCCTTCAAGCGGGTCATGGGCAGCAATCGTTCCCTCACCCTGGGCGATCGGGACTTCCGCCCCGAGGAGTTGTCGGCCCTGGTGCTGCGCGCGCTGAAGGCCGACGCCGAAGCGTGGCTGGGCGAACCGGTGCGCGAGGCGGTGATCACCGTGCCCGCCTACTTCGCCGACGCGCAGCGCAAGGCGACCCAGGCCGCCGCCGAACTGGCCGGGCTGCGCTGCGAGCGTCTGCTCAACGAACCGACCGCCGCCGCCCTGGCCTACGGTCTGCAGGAAAACGGCGAAAGCCGCATTCTGGTGGTCGATCTCGGTGGCGGCACCTTCGACGTCTCGGTGCTGGAGATGTTCGACGGCGTGATGGAGGTGCGCGCCACCGCCGGCGACAATTTCCTCGGCGGCGAGGACTTCAACCAGGCGCTGCTGGCGGCCTTCATGCGGGAGGTGGGCACGCCGGCCGGCCTGCCGCCGCCGGCCGACGAGCCGCCGTTCCACGGCCTGCTGCGCCGCCAGATCGAGCAGCTCAAACAGCGGCTCTCGCAGGAGGACACGGCGACGCTCAGCCTGCCCTGGCGCACCGGCACGCTCTGCTGGACGGTCAGCCGCGCGCAGTTCAACACCCTCTGCGAGCCGCTGTACCAGCGGATCCGCCAGCCGATCGAGCGCGCCCTGCGGGACGCGCGCATCCATCCCGGCGAACTCGCGGCGGTGGTGCTGGCCGGCGGGGCCACCCGCATGCCGGCGCTGCGGCGGATGATCTCGCTGCTGTTCCGCCACCTGCCGACCCAGCATCTCGACCCGGACCAGGTGGTGGCGATGGGGGCGACGGTGCAGGCCGGGCTGATGATGCGCGACGCGGCGCTGAATGAGCGCGTGCTGACCGACGTGGCGCCGTTCACCCTCGGGGTGGAGGTCGCCGACCGGCAGTCCGACGGCCATACCGTGCACAACCTGTTTGTGCCGGTCATCGAGCGCAACACGGTGATCCCGGCGAGCCGTGCCACCACCCTCAGCACGCTGGAGGACGGCCAGACCACGATCGGCCTGCGCGTCTTTCAGGGCGAATCCCGCCGTGCCAGGGACAACATCCTGCTTGGCGAGTTGACTGTTCACGTCCCGCGGGCGGCGCGCGGGCAGCAATCGGTGGAGGTGCGCTTCACCTACGATACCAGCGGCCTGCTGGAGGTGGACGCCACCGCGCTCGGCACCGGGGCGCAATACCATCTGCTCATCGAGGGCAATCCCGGCCGGCTCTCGCCGGCCGAGATCAGGCAGCGCCTTGCCGCGCTGGCGCATCTGAAGATCAGCCCGCGCGACCAGGCGGAGAACGTCGCCGCCCTGGCTCGCGCCGAGCGGCTTTTCGAGGAACTGCTCGGCGAGCAGCGCAGCGCGGTCGGCGATTGGATCGGCGAATTCCTCGCCGCCCTCGAACGCGGCGATCCGCGCCAGATCGGCATCAGCCGTGCCTTGCTGCTGCAGAGACTGGACCGGGTTGAGCCCACGAGTCCCTTCGATTGAACGACCCGGCCGGCTTTCCGTGGAACGCGCTCGGCATCGCGCCGACGCGCGATCCCCGGCTGATCCGCGCCGCCTATGCCGCCCGGCTGAAGCGGATGGACATCCGCGCCGACCCGGCGGCGTTCCAGCATCTGCGCCGCGCCTACGAAATGGCGTTGGGATTCGGAGCGCCGGCGCCGGCCGCGGCGCCGGTGCTGGTGGAGCGCAACGAACTGGCCGCTGAAATCAGCGCGCTGATTGCCGCCGGCGATCCGCAGGGGGCGGTTGAGCTTCTCGCCGGGGCCGCGGCCGGCGCGCTCGGTTTCGACGACCTGGCGGCGATCGAGGAACGCCTGCTGGTCGTGGCACCGGAGCTGCCGCGGGCGCGGTTGCTGGCTCTGGTGCGCCGTTTCGACTGGCATCATGCCACCCATCCGCTGCGCCACGCCCACGCGGGCGTGTTCCAGCAACTGGACCAGCGCCTGTGGCTGGAGGAATGGCGCGCCGAACTGCAACGCACCAGCCGGACCAGCGTTGCCGCCCTGCTGCTGATCAAGGGAGCACCGGGATGGGCCGATCATCTGTTCGCCTGCTGGTACCTCATATTCGGCGGCGAGCGCGCCAGGATGATCGGCTGGCTCGACCGGATCGAGCGCACGCCGCATGCCGGGGCGGCGTTCGACCCGGCCCGGCTGCGCTGGTGCCGGCGCTGGCTCGGGCGCCGGCGGCTCGCCGCCTGGATCGCCCTCGGGCTCTCGGCTGTCGTGCCGGTGGCGATGATCTGGACGGGCGAGATCGGGGTGGCGTTTGCCGCCTGGCTGCTCGCGCTGGCCAACATCGGCATCGCCTGGGCCGGTGCCATGCTGGTCGTCCGCGCCCTTGGCCGGCTCTGGCTCGGGGCGCGGTTCGTGCTTGGCAAACTGCGGCGGCGGCCGGGCGATGCGCCCGGCTTCCCTCGGTAGCCGCAGCGGGGTTCCCGTCATCGTGGGGCTATCGGCGCAAGCGCCCGGCCATCCGCGTGCAGCGCGGGCGGAGGCGATGTGGGGGGCGCGAGTGCCGGGGCTGATTTGGTTGCCGCGTTTGCCAGCGGGCGCCGCAAGCGCGCGAGCCGACCCCGGGCGTCCAGCTACCGCGATGGCGCCGACGAGGCAGCGGTCATCCGCCACGGCATCGGCTTGGCGATCCTGGTCAGGCTGTCCTCGCGGCAGGCTTCGGGGTTCAGGCCGTTCAGCTGGCATGTCTGCACGATGGTGCATCTCGCGGCGGCCCGCTCGCCGCCGGAATCCGAACCGGCGAAGCGGCGGAGGTTGCCTCGGCCGAGGGGCATTTTGTGCATGTGGGCCGCGCACGCATGCGCCCGGTCCCGATCCCGTGATTCTGTCCGTTCGGCGCTGGAAGGGATTGCGGGGACCGGGTGAGCGGTGCTGCGGGAGTCCGGTAACTGCGGAACGAGTTGCCAGCAGCCAGCGCAGAACCATCGCGTCGAGTTTCTTGAGGCCGCGGGCCATGATCTTGGGTCCAGCCGGCCGGTATCCTTTGGAAGCGTAGCCGGACCAGCCGCCCAGCCGGGCGGCGATCCAGGCGTACCAGGCCAGCGATGACGGATCGAACGGGTTCTTCAGCTTCGCTGTCCGACCTTCCAGCGTGGCGTTGATCGCCTGCAACGCCGGTATCTCAGCAGCGTCGCCGGCGTCAGATACAGGAATCGTACTTCCGAAATCCCGCACCAAAAAATCGTCGGTGCCCCGTTGGCCTCAAAGAATCAAGGAAATAGTCTGGATTTGCCAATCATGGACCATCACCAACGGGGTAAAGAATGCTGCCACAGGGCGTTCTGGGTTTCCATTACGAGTCCGATCTCTCGGCTGCCAGCCTGACCTCGCTTGGGCGGCTGCCGCGGCATCAGGATCTGATCCAGGCCAGTGGGCTGGTCGCGGCGATCCGCGAGCAGGTGCGGGTGGCCGGCGCTCCAGGCCGCGGCAAGCGCTTCAGGGTGGCGAGGGGATTGCGCGTCCGGCCACGAATACCGGCCGGCTGAGGGTTTGGGAATGAATGCCCGCGGCGCTCGGTTCTTGCCGGAAACGCTCAATGATATCAGCGGGCTTTCATTCGCAAGTTCGTTTGCTTTACAAGCTCTGAGAAGCGAGGCAAGGCCAGGGGGCCTTGCCCCTGGATTCCACCAAGGGGCAGTGGCCCCTTGGAAGCATTTGCCTAAGCTTCTCGGTAGTCCAGCAGTATCAGGCCAACCATTACAAAACACAGCGGCCACACCCAGCCGGCAATCCTCGCCCCGCGCCCGTCCAGCCGCAGTTCCAGCCAGCGCGCCCAGCCGGCGGCGATGCCGAACAGTGCCAGCGGGGTGTGGGCGATCTCGATCAGCAACGCTTCCTTGATGTTGGAGATGTTGTGGCTGTGCGTCAGCAGCGCCGCCCCACCGACCGCGCAGAACAGCGGAAACACGTAAGGCGTCCAGCCCCGCCGCACTTCGCGCAGCCGCACCTGCCACTCGAACAGGCCGAACAGGGCGACGAACAGCACCAGCACCTTGTGCTGCAGCACCTCGACGTCGCGCAGGCTCTCCCAGAGGCCGTTCCGGCCCATCGGCCAGACCTCGGCGTCGGTGCGGGCGAACAGCAGCGCGCCCATCGCCACGAACAGCAGCGGCCAGTGCCGGGCGAACCGGACCCCGGCCCGATCCGCCAGCGCCAGCAGGCCGATCAACAGCACAAAAATGCCGGCCCAGTGATGATTGAACTCCGACCAGGCGATGTCAGCCGCATTGCGCTCGGGAAACAGGCCCGAGCCGGGCACGAAGGCACGCGCCGCCGGGGCGGCCTCGGCCGCTGCCTCGGCATCCAGTTTCGCCTGCAAGGCCGGCAGCGCCAGCGTATCGTGATCGGGCGCGACCAGCCGCGGCCAGACCGGGGCGTTGCGTGCCACCAAGAGCTGCCAGCTCGCCCGGTCCTGCGGCAGATCGACCGCCGGCGGCGCCGAGGTCAGGCCGGCGGCGGCGAAGAACACGGCGATGCCTATGCCGAGCTCCACCTCGGCGAAGCGGCGCAGCCGCAGCACCGGCGTGGCCGGGTCGCGCCGCAGCCGCCGGACCACCAGGAAATTGCCGAAACCCAGCGCCAGCAGGGCGGCGAACATCACCGCCTTGGCGCTGGCCATCACGCCATAGGCGGTGCCGTACACTGCTTCCCAGTCGCCGATGTAGAACCATGCCAGCACCGCTGCCGAGACGATGATGCAGCCGACGCCGGCCATCGACAGGCCCGAGAACCGCGCGCCGATCAGCCGCAGCGACGCCCCGTCCGCCGCCCGCCGCAGCGCGGCGATGAAGGCGGGAATGCCGCCGATCCATATCGCCGCGCCGAACTGGTGCAGGGCGGACACCGCCAGCAGCACGGCGCGGTCGTCCAGCCGTGCCGCCGCATGGGTGGTCATGGTGGCCGCCGCCAGTTCCACCGTGCCGGCGGCGAGCAGCAGGAAGGCGGGGGCGCCTGCGCCGCGCCCCAGCAGCGCCGCCGCCAGCACCGCAGCCGCGCCGATCTTGGCCAGCCCGGCAAGGGCGGATGCGGCGCCCAGCGCCTGCGGCAGCGACAGGTCCACCGTGTCGGTGAGGATGCTCGCCTGCATGGCCACCGTCGCCGCCTCGCACAGCAGCAGCGCCAGCGCCGCCCAGCCGGCAATGCGCGCGGTGCTGCGCGCGATGGCGGGGGCCGCCTCCAGGCGGCCGGCCAGCGGGCGGACCAGAAGCAGCAGGAACAGCACGCTGCCCAGCGCCATCGACTGCGCCACGATGGTGCAGCCGTGCAGCACGACGCTGAGATAGCCGAACAGATCGACCAGCAGGCTCACGGCTCAGTTCCCCGTCACGGTGAAGGGCACATCGCCGCGGGTGATATGGCCGTCGATGGCCAGCACCTGCCAGCGCAGCGACCAGGCGCCCGGGGCAAGGTCGGCGGCGGCGGTCAGCACGTTGCCGGCGCTGTCCCCCTGGGCGGGCAGCACCGCCTGGCGGTGGTCCGGGCGGCTGAGCGTCAGCCGCGAGCGGGCGGCGTCGATGCGGCTGTTGAAGCGCAGGCGGATATCGACATGGCCGGCAGCCACGCTGTTTCCCGCTGCCGGTTGGCTTTCCAGCAGGATGGCATGCGCCTGGACGGCGGCCGGGGTGCAGCAGAGGAAGGCGAGGATGGGCAGCGTCCGCCAGTTGGGGAGCATCATGGTTGCACTGATTCCTTCTGGCTGGACGCCGCGGTGTAGCTGCGGCTCCGCCGCGCGTCTACGCGTCGAAAGCCGGTCGCGGAAAGCAAAGCCCGCCGGCTGGCGCGGCAGTGCCCGACCGATGCGGGAATTTCGCTTGTTCGCGCGGCGTCGGACAATGCAGACTGCGGACGCAGCCGATCATTGCGCTACGGTGCACCGGACCGACGTTCGGCACATGCGGCATGCCAACGATGGAGCGGGGACGGGGTGAGAGATCTGGTCGTGCGGACGGCAGCGCTCGGCGTGACGGCACGCGGGGCAGCGGCCGCGAGGGTGCTGCGCCGTGGAGCGGTGGTCCTGGCCGGGCTGGTGGCCCTGGCCGGGGCGCCATGCGGCCATGTTCCCGCCGCGGCGGCGGCGGAAGCGGCACCGCCCGCCGCGCCGGCGCCCGCCACGCTGCGCATCGTCGAATACGGGGGGGGCAGGGCCGTCTTCGACGCCCTGACCGACGACATCATCGCCACCGCCGGCCCCGACGTGCATGCCGATGCCGACCACACCAACTACGCCGGGTTCCAGGCGTTCTGCCAAAAGCCCTATGGGCCGGGTCCCGACATCCTGCTCACCACGCGGCGCATCCTGACCGACGTCGCCTCCCAATGTGCCGGCAACGACGCCCAGTCCATGGCGGAGATCGAACTCGGCCGCGGTGCCCTCGTCCTGGCCGTGCGCCGCGGCGCCGAGCTGACGCACCTGACCAGCCAGCAGGTCTACCTCGCGCTGGCCCGCGACGTTCCCTACCGCGGCGAGTTCCGGCGCAACACCGCCATCCGCTGGTCCGATATCGACCGGTCGCTGCCGGCGGAGGACATCCGCTTCCAGTTGCCCTCGCGTGAGGCCGGCGGGCGGTCGCTGTTCGACGCCCTGGTGCTGGAGGTCGGCTGCCGGCAGGAGCCGCTGGTGATGCAGATCTTCCTGCCACAGCCCCGGACCGCCCGCTGCCTGACGACGCGCGTCGACCGGGTCCGCGATATCCCGCGCGAGCAGGTCGTGCGGGAGTTGCTGGAGGCACCGGAGGGCACGGTGGGCGTGCTGTCCTATGTCGATGTCGTGCAGACCGGCGGCGCGCTGGTGCCGCTCGCGCTGGACGGCGTGGTGCCGACCGACCAGACGATCCTGGAGGACAGCTACCCGGTGTCCGGTTCCTACTGGATGTATGTCAGGCGTGGCCAGCCGGGCGCGACGCCGGCGGTGAACGAGGCGGTGACGCGCATCATTGCCCGGGCGGCCAGCGAGGCGATGATCGGGCCGGACGGCGCGCTGACCAGGCTCGGGATGCTGCCGCTCCCGGCCGACGAGCGCGAGGCCCAGCGCACGGCATTGACCGGCCTGCCCGACGCCTATTATGGCTTCGGGACGGCGTTGGGCTGGGTGGTATCCGCTGCCGACAGCGCGTGGACCCTGACCGGCCTCAGCTACGGCGACATCAATCCCCCCAGCAGCGCCGAGTCGATCGACCTGACCACGCTGATGGGGATCGCCGGGTTCAAGATCAAGCAGATCGATACCTCGGTCGGCATCATCCCCAGCGCCGGCATGACGTTCGGCATTGTCCGCCTGATGTCGCAAGGCGATCAGTACTATCTCGAACGGACCCTGTACCATGACTCGCGCCAACGGCGCGGCCTGCTCTCCGCCATTCAGCGCCGGATCATCCACACCATCGTCGATGTGAGTGCGACGAAGGATTACCGGGTCAGCAAAGTGGACATCAACCTGTTTCCCTTGCCGTCGGTCACCCTGTCGATGACCCCGGCGGTTGCCCCGCCGCTGACCGCGGAGGCGACCACGATACTGCAGGCCATCGAGCGGGTGCAGGAGCGCCTGACCGAGAATGGGCGCTAGACAGGCTTCCGCAGGGTGTCGCCCGGAGCAGGGCCGCTGCCTCGTGCCAGCGCAAGCCCGCCGGGCTTGTCCCGGGCATGATGCGATGCGTGCGTATTTCCAGGAGCTTGGTGTTGGAGGGATCGGCAGCATGAGGAGTCGTCGGCGGATGTCCGCCCGGTCAAGGTTCCGCTCATGAAGGCATCGACCCGGCCGTGGCTGCACCCCACCCTGCGGCTGTGCGTGTTCGTGCTGGCCGTCATTGCCATCCTGGCCGGCATCCGGCATGCCCGCCCGCCGCACGACCTGACCATCGAGGTCGGGCCGGTGGGCGGCAGCTACTATGAAAACGCCCAGCGGTACCGCGACATCCTCGCCACCCATGGCATCGACCTGCATATCGTGCCGACGCAGAACTCGCTGGACATCCTGAAGGATGTCGCCACACCCGGGTCGGGCATCGATGTCGGGTTCATGGCCCAGGACGTCAGGACGTTCGACGACGCTGACGTGTCCGTCATCGGCCTCGTGCAGTTGCAGCCGCTGTTCATCTTCGCCAGCGCCGATCTCGGCCGCCACAGCGTGCTCGACGACATGCGCGGGCGCCGGATCGTGCTGCTGCCGCCCAACAGCGCCACCACCGCCGCGGCGCTGCGCGTCTTCGAGCTGTACGACATCACGCCGGAGAACACATCCTTCAGCTATCTTCCGCTCGCGGAGGCCGTGCAGGAACTGCGCGCCGGGCGGTTCGACGCCGGCGTGTTCATGCTCGCGCCGGAGAACAAGGTGATCCGCGAACTGGCGGCGGATTCCGGGCTGCACCTGGTGCCGATGACCGAGGCGCACGCCATCACCCACCATCTGCCGTTCCTGCAGCCGGTGGAGCTGCCGCGCGGCATCTACAGCATCGCCGATGCCATTCCGCCCGGCGACACGCCTTTGCTGGCAGCCCGGGTGGCCGTGGTGGCGCGCAAGGGCCTGCATCCCTGGCTGGTCTATTCCCTGCTGGACGCGATCGCGAGGACGCATCGCGGCGCCACGCTGATCAGCAACGCCGGCGACTACCCCACCATCGTCGGCAGCCAGCTGGAGGTTAACCCGGCTGCCGCGCAATGGTACCGGACCGGCGTGCCCTGGATCTGGAACGAATTGCCGCCCGCCCTGGCCGGCTTCATCGACCGCTATTCGCTGCTGTTGCTGGCCGCGCTGCTGTTCGCCGGGATGGCAATCAGCGTTGCCTTCCTGGCTGACATGACCAGTCTGGCGATCAGTGTGCTTGCCTGGCTCCGCAGTCGCCGCACCTGAGCAGGTGCGGCGACCGGTTCACAGCGCGGCGATGCGCAGCACCTGCGCCTCGATAAAGCGGTAGGGTCCCACTTCGCGCAGGCCCGGCTGGTCGGTCCGCGCCCAGCTTGCCGCCGGCAGCAACGCCGCCTTGCCCGGCGACAGCAGCACCTGGCTGGCCAGCACGGCCGTGCAGCCCAGTCCCTGGGCGGCCAGGATGGCCCGGGTGCGGGCCAGTCCGATGATGGTGGAATGGGTGATCAGCGCCACGCCGCCGGGCCGCAGATGGGCGCCGAGTCCGGTGAGGAACGGGTCCATGATCCGCCGCCCGTCCGGCCCGCCGGTGGACCAGGAGGTGACGCGGCCTGGGTCGGCCGGCTGCTCGCTGGGGTATTGCGGCAGGTTCGCCACCACCAAGTCGAAGCGCTCGCCGTCCAGCTTTTCCCAGACGCTGCCCAGGCTCAGCGCGGCACGGTCGGCCAGACCCATCCGTTCCAGCAGCGCCGTGGTCGCGCGGATGGCGCCGGGGTGGCTGTCCACGCCGCGCAACCGGGCAATCCCGCGCAAGGCCAGGCTGGCCAGCACCACGCCGCTGCCGATGCCGATTTCCGCAGCTCTTGCGTCGACCGGCAGGTCGGGCAGGTGCTGGAGGGATTGCAGCAGCAGGCCGGTGTATTCGCTCGGCAGGAACGGATCGGCTCCTGGCGCGGCGGCGGTTGCCGCGGCAAGCCCGTCGGTCGGTGGTTCCGGCTCAGCGCGGCGGGGAACCGGCATCGACTTTGCCCTATCGGCGGTGACGCGCCATTTTGACGCGGTGCGACGAAACACATCGCTAACGCGCAAGGGTTCGGCGCCGTTCGCCTGATTACGCACGCTCATGGTTTTCCCCTCGGCGTGTTCGGTGGCATTGACATCAGTAATTGGGAATTGATGGCCAGCCGGCAACCCGAAGGGTCATCGGCCGGAAGTGGCGTGCGCCACCAGGCGCAGGCGGAGACGCTCAACCAACAGGAACGCACCCTGCAGCAGGCAGGTGAAGAACAGGATGACCGCGCCGAACAGCAGCAGCCGGTCGCCCACGCTGCCCAGCGCCTGCGCCTGCCGCAGCGTCACCGTCACCGCCTCGTTGACGCCGATCGCCGCCCCGGTCGAGGACGCCATCACCAGCACGAACAGGGCGCGCGCCAGCGCCGGCAGGAACAGCAGGCTCAACTCGTGCGCCCCGGCGCGCCAGTGGCGGATCGCGTCCAGCCCGGTATCGGACACATAGGCGGTGGAATAGACGACCAGGGACAGCACCACGACCACCGGCCCGTGCAGCGGCACCGGCCACGGGCCGAGCATGGCGGAGGCCGGCAGCAGGTTCAGCAGGAAGAACATCACCACGAAGGTGGGGGCGACCCGCAGCGCTGCGGTCAGCGTGCCCGCCAGCCGGCCCGGCGCGCCCCCGCCCAGCCGCAGCAGCGCCAGCGGACCGCCGAGGGCGAGCCCGAGCGCCAGCGATGCGCCGGCGATGGAGATGTTCAGCAGCAGCCCGCCGAGGAAGGCCGGCACGAAGCCGGCGGTGATCGCGCTCATGTCGCTGGCGCCTGCGAGGCGTCGAGCCGGCGGCGCACCGCCTCGCCGGCCCAGACGACCACGCCCACCACGGCGGAATAGAACAGCAGCAGCACGGTGAAGGTGGTCACCCGCTCGCTGGAGAACGAGGCGATGTCGGTCAGCGAATCCAGCAGTTCCGGCACCCCGA
This sequence comes from uncultured Acetobacteraceae bacterium, assembly GCA_903907955.1. Taxonomy (GTDB): domain Bacteria; phylum Pseudomonadota; class Alphaproteobacteria; order Acetobacterales; family Acetobacteraceae; genus Rhodovastum. Next base: position 130,699 of record CAIVPZ010000041.1, read on the forward strand.
TCACGCTGGCGATGGAGCAGCCCTTGGCGGCGTTGATCAGGAAGGCCAGCACCTGGGTGTCGGCCTGCCGCACCGCCAGCAGCAGCGGCACCGCATGGCCATGGCGGGCCCGCAGTGTTCGCGACGCCTCCGCCACCGCCGGGCCGGCATAGCACGCATTGTACAGCCCGATCACCAGCACCGCGACCAGCATGGCGACCTGGACCGAATAGGCCACCACCGCGCTGGCGGCGACATAGCCCAGGAACATCGTCAGCACGATCGGCGAGGACTGTCCGAGCAGGGTCAGCAGCCGCACCGGCAGGCGCAGCAGCGGGCTGCGCGCGGTCAGCGCCGCCGCGATCGCCAGCGTCAGCCCGAAGGTGACGACCAGCGCGCCGGCCACCAGCACCAGCGAGTTGACCAGCCCGGCGAGGAACAATGTCAGCGCCGCCTGGGTCTTGAGCATCGGCAGCGACACCTCCAGGCCGAGCGTATCCCCGAGCCAGCGCTCAGCGGCCTCGACGGCGGGGGCGAAGCGCGTCGGCGGCAGCGAACTGTCCACGGCCCCGGCCAGGCAGGACGGCGCCGGGGCACCGCCGGCGCCGACGCAGCCTGCGGTGCGCCACAGCGCCTGCTGCGCGCGCAGGAAGGTCAGCGGCACCCCGTTACGGGCGGCGAGGTCAAGGAACACGCCGTTGCGGTGGAATTCCAGGCTCAGCAGGTCCAGCAGCCCGGCCAGCCGGTCGGCATCGGTGCGCGGCACCGCCATGCCCCAGGGCGTTGGCGCGAAGCTGAACTTGACCGCGAAACGGGCGGCGAAGGCGGGCTTGCCCAGAGCGGCGGCAAAGAAGCTGTCGTCCTGTGCCGCCAGGTTGCAGGTGCCGAGTTGCAGCGCATCCACCAGTCCGCCCGGCGAATCGAACAGCATCAGCCGCGCGCCGCGCCCGGTGAGCGCCGCATTGGTGATGTTGCCCACGGTGACGCAGACCGTGTCGCCGGCCAGGTCGTTCCAGTCGGCGACGTGCACCTCGGGCGGGCCGACCAGCACGGTGCGGGACTGGAAATAATGCGGGCGGATGAAGCGGACCTCGGCATCGCGCAGGCTGCTGTGGCCCATGGTGGCGATCACCAGGTCCACCTCGTCGCTGCCGAGGGCGGCGATGCGGTTGGCCGAACTGACCCGCCGGAACACCGCCGTGACCCCGAGCCGCGCGGCGATGGCGCGGGCGATGTCGGGCTCGAAGCCGACCGGTGCGTCGGTCTGGCCGGTCCCGAACAACGGATAGTCGCCGCGCACGCCGACCACGATGCGCCCGGCGCACAGAATGGCGGCCAGCCGGTCGGCGGGGCGGCGGCAATCCTGCGTCTCGGTGCGCGCCTGGCCCAGCAGGGCGGTCACCGCGGCGTCGGTGGCATCGGCCGCTGACGCGCCGGCCGGAACCAGTGCCAGCATGGCGACGACAAGGCCCATCAGCCAGCCGGCCACGCGCGCGGTCCGCATCAGGGGCATGGGACGGATTGACCTGCGGGGCTGGGACGGCGTTCTCGGTGGCGCCCCGTCCGGCCGCCCGATCACGGAGCGCTGATAATGGCAGCCCGGCCGGTGGAGCGGAACCGTCTTCGCGGGACTGGCCGGCGCCACGCCGAATCGATGCGCCTTGCAGCAGATGCGCGGGTTCGGGGGTTGCAACCGCCGATCCGGCATGCAACGAAGCGTCACCGCGTTTCCCGGCGTTAACCGGCGGCGGCATCGTGCGTTCGTCCTCCGGCCGATAGAGCACAGCATGGACATTCGTGAAATCAACAAGTTCGCCGCCGCAGTCCTGGTCTCGGGCATAGTATTCTTCATCGCCGGGCTGGTCGGCGACTTGGTGGTGCGTGTGCCGCCGCAGAAGCAGCTTGCCATCAAGATCGAACCGCCGCCCCCGCCCCCGCCGCCATCGGCCGGGCCTGCCGAGCAGGTTCCCTCGATCGCGGCGCGGCTCGCCAAGGCGGACCCTGCCGCCGGCGAGGCGTTCGCCAAGAAGATCTGCGGCATCTGCCACACCTTCACCGACGGCGGGAAAGCGGTCGTCGGTCCCAACCTCTACAACGTGGTCGGTGGCCCGCACGCGCATATGGCGGGCTTCAACTACTCGGACGGGATGAAGAGCAAGGCAGGAAACTGGACCTTCGAGGACCTGGATGCCTGGCTGACCAAGCCGTCCGCCTATGTGCCGGGCACCCGCATGACCTTCCCGGGTCTTCCGGATGCGCAGATGCGCGCCAACGTGATCGCTTTCCTGCGTTCGCTGTCGGCTGAGCCGGTGCCGCTGCCCCCGGTGACCCAGGAAGCCGCTCCGGCCAGGACGGGTGAACTGCCGGCGCTGGCGCCGCTGCTGGCCAAGGCAGACCCGAAGGCCGGCGAAGCGTTCGCCAAGACGATCTGCATGATCTGCCACACGGTGAACGAGGGCGGCCGATCCATTATCGGTCCCAATCTCTACAACGTGGTCGGTGGGCCGCATGCCCATATGCAGGGCTTCCTGTACTCGGAGGCGATGAAGGCCAAGACCGGCCCCTGGACCTACGAGGACCTGAACCGCTGGCTCTACAAGCCGGCGGAGTATGCACCGGGTACCAAGATGGCGTTCCCGGGGATTCCCGACGCGCAATTGCGGGCGAACGTGATCGCCTGGTTGCGCAGCCTGTCGGCTGAGCCGCAGCCGCTGCCGTAAGGAAGAAGGCCAGGGGCTCTGCCCCTGGACCCCGCCAAGGGGCAGTGGCCCCTTGGAACCCATTACTAAAGAGGGCCTTGTTACGAGAGAGGGGAGGGAATGCATCAGCATTCCCTCCCCTCTCTCGTAACAAGGCCCTTTAAGTAGCGGGGTCCAAGGGGGCAAAGCCCCCTGGCTTTGCTTCCTTCAGACGGGCACCAACCCGGTCAGATGCAGGATATTCTTCCAGAAGATCCGTGCATGTGCCAGCGGCTTGGCCTTCACCAGTTCCTTGTTCATGTAGGCATCCCACGTCAACTGCTGCACGTCCGGGTCGCGGCAGATGCTGACGAAGCGCTCGCGGCGCTTGTCGGTGGTGTACCAGTAGTCCTGCATGACGCCGAGAATCCAGAACACCGAGCCATGCGTGCGCATGAACCGCTTGCGGGCGGAGGCAAGGGCGCGGGGGTCGCCGGTGGTAAGGAACTCGTCCGCCGCGTCGGCGGCCAGCCGGCCGCCGGTCATGGCGTAGAAGATGCCTTCGCCGGAGGCTGGCGCGACCACCCCGGCGGCGTCGCCGGCCAGCACCAGGTCGCGGCCGTTGTCCCATTTCTTCAGCGGCTTGAGCGGGATGGGCGCGCCCTCGCGGCGGATGGTTTCCTGCCCCTCCAGCCCGGCCACCCCGCGCAGCGCCCCGACCGCCTCGCGCAGCGCGAACCCCTTGTGGGCGCTGCCCGTGCCGACGCTGGTCAGGTCGCCGTGCGGGAAGACCCAGCTGTAGAAATCCGGCGACATCGAACCGTTGTAGTAGACGTCGCAACGGGTTGGGTCGAAATCGGCGGCGCGCGGCGAGCGGATGATCTCGTGGTAGGCGAACACGTAGGGCACGTGCTCAGCCCCCGGCACGTTCTGCCGCGCCACCTGCGACAGCGCACCGTCAGCGCCGATCACGCTGCGGGCGCGCACCCGCTCGGCGGTGGCGTTGTGCGGCGCGCCCTTGGGCTGGTAGACCACCTGCGACACGCCGTCGGCGCCGCGCTCGATCCGCTCGAAGCTGCCGGCGCGGCGCACCGCGCCGGCGCTGGCGGCACGTTCGCGCAGCCACTCATCGAAAAACTCGCGGTCCACCATGCCGACGTAGCCGCCTTCGATCGGCATATCGACGTAGCGGGCCGAGGGCGAGATCATGCGGGCCGAGGTGACCTTGGCGACCAGCATGTGGTCGGGAATGTCGAATTCCTGGATGCAGCGTGGCGGAATTGCGCCACCGCATGGCTTGATCCGGCCAGCCTTGTCGAGCAGCAGCACCGAGCGCCCGCGCCGTGCCAGGTCGGTCGCCGCCGTTGCACCGGCGGGGCCGCCGCCGACGATCACTACGTCGAAAGTCTCAAGATCGGACATTGCCCTTACCATTTCCTCAAGCCGGTCTGCCCGGCGACCACGAGTTCCGCTACCGGCTGGCCGCCCGCGGATGTGCCGACCCGCAGCGACAGCACGCCGGCGACCAGAAACAGCATTGCCTGCCCGGCGAAGACGACCGCATAGGCTGCCACCGGCGAGCCAAGCAAGAGCCTTGCCAGATCAACCGCGCTGCTGCCCGCCAGGCTGCCCAGGCCGAATGCCAGCGCCTGCGAGGCGCCCCACAGGCCCATGCGCACGCCTTCGCGCGACTGGCGCCCGCTGCCCGCCAGTTGCATCATCGAGCCGATGGCGGCGGCGCAGAAAAATCCGTTCGCCATGCCGAGCAGAAAGAACGAGGTGGCCAGCGGCCAGGCCGGCCCGACCGAGCCGGCGCTCGCCATCGCCAGCAGGCCGATGGTGGAGGCGAAGCAGCCCAGCGCCATCCAGAGGCGCAGCGAGCCGACCCGCCAGCGCGCCGTGGCGGCGCCGGCCAGCGCCAGCAGGATCATGCCCGCCAGCACGCCGCCGTGCTGCACGCCGATCAACTGGGTGGACTGGCCGGGCGGCAGCCCGAACACCGCGCCGGCGAACGGCTCGATGATCAGTTCCTGCGCGCTGTAGGCGAGCATGGAGACGAACACCAGCAGGGCGAAATGGCGCACCTGCCGCTCGCCCCAGACCTGCCGGAACGCCAGCCCGAACGGCGCCGGCGGCTCGGCCGGTGCGATGGGGGCGGCTGTCCCCTCCATGCCCCAGACCGCCAGCACGGTCATCGCCAGCGCCAGCGCGCCGACCGCAGCGGTAACCTCCACCAGCCGCGTCCCGGAGAACGGCATCAGCAGTTTGCCGCCAATGCCGGCGGTGAGCGCGATGCCGAAAATCATCATCAGCCAGACCACCGAAGCCGCGGCCGGGCGCCGCGCTGCGTCCACCCGCTTGGCCAGCAGCACCAGCAGCGAGGTGCCGGAGGCCCCCACGCCGATGCCGATCAGCGTGTAGGCGAGCACCGCCAGTGCCACGCCGGCAAGCAGGTTGCTGGCCATCCAGGCGGTGGCGAGCGCCGCCAGCACGCCGCCGCCGGCCAGCAGCGCCATGCCGCCGATGATCCAGGGCACCCGCCGCCCGCCGACATCCGAGCCGTAGCCCAGCCGCGGCCGCAGCACCTGCAGCACGTAATGCAGCGCCACCAGCGCACCCGGCAGGGTGGCCGGCAGCATCAGCTCGATCTGCATCACCCGGTTCATGGTGGAGGTGCACAGCACCACGATGGCGCCGAGCGAGGCCTGCACCAGCCCGAGGCGGACGATGCCCGGCCAGCCGATCGACGGCCCGTTCACTGAGTTGCCCCCACCAGCGGCCCGACCGCGAAGGCGCTGACCAGCATGCCGATGACATACAGTGTGGTGCCGGTGGCGTTGTACCAGGGCGCCCGCGCGCGCGGCTCCTGCAGCCAGCGGGCCATCAGGACGAACTGCGCCAGCAGCAGCGCCACGACGACGCAGGCATGCACCGGACGGCCCCAGCCCAGCAGCAGGGCGATGACGATGCCCTGCGGCACCGCCATGACCACGCAGGCGAGCTTCGCCGCCCGCTCCACGCCCAGCTGCACCGGCAGCGAGGCGACGCCCATTTCACGATCGCCCTCGACCGACTTGAAATCGTTCAGCGTCATGATGCCATGCGCGCCGGCGCTGTAGAGGAAGGCGAGCACGAATACCCGCCAGTCCGGCACCCCGCCCGCCATCACCGCCGCCCCGGTGATCCAGGGCAGGCCCTCGTAGCAGCCGCCGACGGCGGCGTTGCCCCACCAGCCGTTCTGCTTCAGCCGCACCGGCGGCGCGCTGTACAGCCAGGCCAGCACCAGCCCGGCCGCGGCGGCGAAGAACACAAAGGTGCCGATCGCGGCGGCCAGCGCCAGCGATGCCGCCGACCAGCCGAGCGCCAGATAAAATCCGGTGCGGCCCGGCAGGCGCCCCGAGGGGATCGGCCGGTTCGGCTCGTTGATGGCATCAACGTGGCGATCGTACCAGTCGTTCACCACCTGGCTGGTGGCGGTGAGCAACGGCCCCGCCAGCACCACGCCGGCGGCGATCATCGCCCATTTGCCGGCGGCGGACTGGCCCGACGAGGCGATGCCGCAGCCGAACGCCCACATCGGCGCGAACCAGGTGATCGGGTGGAGGACTTCAAGAGCGGCCGGCATGGCCGGGCGTGCGGCGGCGGATTCCACGTTGACCTTCGCTGTAGTGATCGGCGCTTCAGTGATCGGCATCGAGTTCGCCCAGGCCATAGCGGCGCAGCTTCGAGTACAGGCTCTGGCGGCTGAGCCCGAGCATCTCGGCGGCCGAGGCGCGGTTGTCGTTGGTGAGTTCAAGCGCGGCTTCGATGCACAGCCGCTCGATGACGTCGGTGGTCTCGCGCACCAGATCCTTGAGCGCGACGCGGCCGACCAGCTCGGTGAGCTGTTCGACCGAACGCGGCAGTTCGCGGCCGGAACGGGCCTCGGACAGGCGCTGGCCGACATTGCGGATGGCGAAGCCGAAACACTGGGTGCCGCCGTTCATCACCGCGACTGCCGAGATTTCGACCTCGGCGGTGGCCCCGAACTCGCCGCGCAGCGTGGTGGCAAACAGCCGCACCGAGCCGCGCTGGCGCAGATTGGCGATCAGCACCGCCATCTCGACCCCGGGCCGGCCGAGCCATCGCTCCAGCGCCTCGCCGTGCACCTGCTCCTCGGAGGTAAGCTGGACCATGTCGAGGAAGGCGGCGTTGGCGGCCAGGATGCGCCCGTCGGGGCCGGTGACCACCATCCCGTCGGGGGCGTGCTCGGTTACCTTCAGCAGCTTCGCGCGGCCGCGCGGCAGGGTGGCGGACGCGATTCCGGCCGGTGCCGCGCCGGCGAGGCGAACCAGCAGCAGCGCCGCGCTCTCCTGGCGGAACAGCGAGGCGAACACCTGCACCTCGTTGTCCTGGCCGGCGACGCGGGCGCGCACGTCGTCGGCCCGTCCGGAGGCGCGCACGCCGGACAGCAGCTCGCGCACGGCCTGGGCGCCGGCGGGGTCGAACGCCTCGGGGAACAGGTGGCCGACCAGGCGCCGGCCCAACTCGCCGAACAGGTGGCGGGCGGCCGGGTTGGCCTCGGTGATCCGGTGGGTGAAGGCGTCGAGCACCAGCACCGGCTCGGCCGACATCTCGAACAGCAGCCGGTAGCGCATCTCGACGTGGCGCAGCCGGGCGTAGTCGCGTTCCACCGATTGCTGGGCATCCACCAGCCGCTGCTGCAGGGCGGAAATGGCGCGCAGGTCGCGGCCGAACGCCACCACCCGCTGGCCGTTGCCGACCCGGATGGCGGAGTACAGCACGGGCACGGCCTCACGGCCGGGCGCGCCCTGGTTGATGTGGCGCCAGCGGGGGGCGGCGCCGGCGGCGGCATCGTGCAGAAGGCTGTCCACCTTGGTGCGGCTCTCCGGAGTTACGGTGTCGGCCCAGCGCTTGCCGGACCAGCTTCGGTCGCCTTCCAGCTCCTTGGCGAGCTCATCGCTCTGGAAGGAGATGTCGCGGATCACGCCATCGGAGTCCAGGATCAGGGCCACATCCGAGGCCGCGGTGATCAGCGCCCCGGCCGCTTCCGCGTCGAGATCTCCAAGCGTCCGCTTCGGCGCCTTGAACACCATCACGGCGAACCCGGCCCCTGGCTGTTGGTTGCGTCCGTCCCCCTGAAAAAACCTCCCAGTGCCGGTCTCTTTTTTCAATCGCTGGTCGCGCGCAGGGCGACCAGGCTTTCGGCCTGAAAAGTGGCCTGACGGCCGTCGATGGCGGTTGCGTCCGCCCCTACCATGACCACGAGTTCGGGCCGCTCCACGAAGATCGGGCCGCCCACAAGGATGCCGACCGCGGGATTGCGGGAGGCGCGACGGACCCGCCGGATGTGGGTGGCGAGCGCCTCCAGCCGGCTGGTGCTGCTGAGTGAGAAGCCGATCACCGAGAACCACTCGCTGCGGACGATGCCGACCAGGTCATTGCTGCATGCCAGCGGTTCGCTCCACACCGTCCAGCCGGACCGGCGGAAGAAGCTGGCGACCATGGCGAGGCCGAAGGTGTGCTGCTCGCCCGGCACCGGCACCAGCAGGACGTGGCGGTCGTTTTCGCGCCGCAGCAGCGGGTCGGGCAGGTCGTTGCCGGTCTCCCGCAGCAATTCGCTCAGGCACCACACCGCCATGGTGACCTGGGTGAAGTCGCACAGATCTTCGGACCACAGATCGCCCAGCCGGCGTGCGGCGGGGGCCAGCAGATCGAGGAAAAGCGCTTCCATCGTGGTGCCGCGGGCCAGCACCGCCGCCACGAAACTGCGGGCCGCGCCGGGGTCGCGCCCGGTTGCCAGACGGGCAAGCTCATCGACCTCGCCGGCCAGCACCGGTGCGGTGCCGGGCGGCGGCAGCAGCGGGCGGCCCGATGCGGCGCTGCGCGCCAGCACCAGCCGCGGCACGATCTCCTGCTCGATGGTCTGGGTGAGCATGCTCAGCCTCTGCCGCGGCCAGTCGCATCGGGCGACGTTGCGGCACTTCATGGTCGGACCGCCGCATGGCGCGGGCGTCCAGCCTTTGGTCCAGCCTTTACCGTCCCGGCCATCACTGGCGAGTTCCCGATGTGTCAAGCCAACCATCTCTTGGTCTCCGCAGTTCACTCCGGCACGGGATCGGATGTCAAGCTGGGTTGACGTTCCATGTCCTTGACACTGGGGAGGGTGGCGATCTAGCCTTGCCGATGTGGCCACCACGCACGAGGAACAGGGCGGAATGGATCACCGTCGCACTCGGCTTGCTGGAGAGAAGCGTATTGTCGATCCGCGGGCAGGCGTACAATGCGGCGCCCGAACGCGGACGTAGCGGACCCCCAGGCCGGGACGTTGTCAAGCCATGCTGACTCCCAATGTTTTTGACCGGCTGATCGGTACGGTCGACTTCTGCCCCTTCGCGTCGGTGGCCGGACGGTGCGGCCATGGCCAGGAGCCACTGTGGAAACCCAAGGGCGAGCCTCTGTACACTGAGGAGGAACGCAAGCGGCGCGACGCCACCGCCTGGACAATCGTCCAGGGCGTGCTGGCACCGGTGCAGTTCCTGGTGTTCCTGGTGAGCCTTGGCCTGGTGCTGCACTACATGAGCACCCGCACCGGACTGGCTGCGGCAACCGTGTCAATTGTTGTCAAGACCCTCGTCCTCTACACCATCATGATCACCGGCGCGATCTGGGAGAAGGTCGTCTTCGGCCGCTACCTGTTCGCCCCGGCGTTCTTCTGGGAGGACGTGTTCAGCATGCTGGTGCTGGCGCTCCACACCGCCTACCTCGTGGCGCTGTTTTCCGGTGCGCCGGTGCATCAGCAGATCCTCATCGCGCTTGCCGCGTATACCACCTATGTCGTCAACGCCACCCAGTTCGTGCTCAAGCTGCGCGCCGCCCGACGCGAGCGGCCGGCGCCGGGGACAGGAAGCGCGGCCCTGGGAACTGCACAGTGAGTGGCCTGGCTGCGATTCCATCCACCAGCGCGTCCACCGGGTGCGGCGACGCTCCCGTGTTGCGGGAACGGGGCCAGCGCGAGGTGTTCTGCGGCCTGACCGGCATCGTCTGGCTGCACCGCAAGATCCAGGACGCGTTCTTCCTGGTGGTCGGCTCCCGCACCTGCGCGCACCTGATCCAGTCCGCCGCCGGGGTGATGATCTTCGCCGAGCCGCGATTCGCCACCGCCATCATGGACGACCGCGACCTCGCCGGGCTGGCCGACGCCAATGACGAACTCGACCGGGTGGTGACCCGGCTGATCGAGCGCCGGCCGGACATCCGGCTGCTGTTCCTGGTCGGCTCCTGCCCCTCCGAGGTCATCAAGCTCGACCTGTCGCGTGCCGCCGCCCGGCTGTCGCAGCGCTTCGCGCCGGCGGTGCGGGTGCTGAGCTATTCCGGCAGCGGCATCGAGACCACCTTCACCGAAGGCGAGGATGCCTGCCTCGCCGCCCTGGTGCCGACCCTGCCGGCGGAGCCGGCGGAGGCGCCGTCCGCCCTGCTGGTGGTGGGCGCGCTGGCCGAGGTGGTGGAGGATCAGCTCGGCCGGCTGCTGGCCGCGCTGGGTATCGGCACGGTGCGCTTCCTGCCGCCGCGGCGGGCCACCGAGCTGCCGCCGGTGGGCAGGAACACGCGCTTCATCCTGGCCCAGCCCTTTCTGGCCGAGACGGCGCGCCTGCTGGAGAAGCGCGGCGCACGGCGGATCGCGGCACCGTTCCCGCTCGGGGCGGAGGGCACCACGCTCTGGCTGCGGGCGGTGGCCGATGCCTGGGGCATCGATGCCGCCACCACACGCGGCGTGACCGCGGTGGGCGAGCAGCGGGCGCGTCAGGCCATGACCCGGGCGCGCGAGCTGCTGGCCGGCAAGCGGATATTCTTCTTCCCGGACTCGCAGCTGGAAATCCCGCTGGCCCGCTTCCTCAGCCGCGAACTCGGCATGGAGCTGGTCGAGGTCGGCACGCCGTATCTGCATCGCCAGTTGCTGGCCGAGGAACTCGCCCTGCTGCCCGCCGGCACGGCGCTGAGCGAGGGCCAGCATGTGGACAACCAGCTCGATCGCGCCCGGGCGGCGCGGCCCGATCTGGTGGTGTGCGGACTGGGGCTGGCCAACCCGCTGGAGGCCGAGGGCATTACCACCAAGTGGTCGATCGAACTGCTGTTCACCCCGATCCAGGGCTACGAGCAGGCGGCCGATCTGGCGGAGTTGTTCGCGCGTCCGCTGGTGCGGCGCGCCAGGCTGCGGGTGTAGCGCCATGCAGCTGACGCTCTGGACCTATGAGGGACCCACCCATGTCGGCGCGATGCGGATCGCGACCGCCATGGAGGGGCTGCACTACGTGCTGCACGCGCCGCAGGGCGACACCTACGCCGACCTGCTGTTCACCATGATCGAGCGGCGCAACAAGCGCCCGCCGGTGACCTACACCACCTTCCAGGCGCGCGACCTCGGCGGCGACACCGCCGAGCTGTTCAAGATCGCGGCGCGGGATGCCTATGAGCGGTTCCGGCCGCAGGCGATGATCGTCGGCTCCTCCTGCACCGCCGAACTGATCCAGGACGATCCGGGCGGGCTGGCCAGGACGCTCGGCCTGCCGGTGCCGGTGGTGCCGCTCGACCTGCCGGCCTACCAGCGCAAGGAAAACTGGGCCGCGGCGGAGACGTTCTATCAGCTGGTCCGCGCCTTCGCCGGGCCGCACGCGCCGCCGCCGGGCACGCCGCGACCGCCACGCGCGGCCGGGGTGCGGGCAAGCTGCAACCTGCTGGGCGCCACCGCGCTCGGCTTCCGCCACCGCGACGACGTGCAGGAGATTTCTCACCTGCTTGGCCGGCTGGGGGTCGACATCAACGTGGCCGCCCCGCTGGGGGCCAGGCCGTCCGACCTGGCGCGGCTGGGCGCGGCCGATTTCAACGTGGTGCTGTATCCGGAGGTCGCCGGTACCGCCGCGGCCTGGCTCGGCCGCATCTTCGGCCAGCCGAGCGTGAAGGCGGTGCCGATCGGCATCGGCGGCACCTGCGATTTCGTCACCGAAGTGGCGGCGCTGGCCGGCATCGACCCGGCGCCGATCCTGGCCGACCTGCCGTCGCGGCTGCCCTGGTACTCGCGCTCGGTGGACAGCACCTACCTGACCGGCAAGCGCGTGTTCATCTTCGGTGACGCCCTGCACGCCATCGCGGCGGCGCGGGTGGCGAGCGAGGAACTCGGTTTCCAGGTGGTCGGCCTGGGCACCTACAGCCGCGAATTCGCCCGCGACGTGCGTGCGGCGGCGAAGCTGTATGAGGTCGAGCCGCTGATCTCCGATGACTATCTGGAGGTCGAGCAGACCATCGCCGCGGCGCATCCCGAGCTGGTGCTGGGCACCCAGATGGAACGGCACATCGCCAAGAAGCTCGGCGTGCCCTGCGCGGTGATCTCGGCGCCGGTGCACGTGCAGGACTTCCCGGCCCGCTACGCCCCGCAGATGGGGTTCGAGGGTGCGAACGTACTCTACGACACCTGGGTGCACCCGCTGATGATGGGACTCGAGGAGCATCTGCTGACGATGTTCCGCGAGGATTTCGAGTTCCACGATGCCGCCGCGCCGTCTCATCTCGGCGGTGGCCTGGAACGCCGTGAGGAGCCCGTGGCCCCGGCGTCTGCTCCGATCGGGCCTGCCCCGATCGGGCCGGCCGTGGCTGCGCCCACCGTCGCCGCCGCAGGAGGGGCGGCGACCTGGGCACCTGAGGCCGAGAAGGAACTCGGAAAAATCCCGTTCTTTGTCCGCGGCAAAGCCCGTCGCAACACCGAGCGTTTCGCGCTTGAGCGCGGCGTCGCGGTCATCACCGTTGAGACCTTGTACGATGCCAAAGCGCACTTCGCCCGCTAACCCGACGCCGATCCGCATCGTCATCGTGACGATGGACAGTCATCTGTCCAGCGCGGCCGAACGTGCCCGCCTCGCCCTGCGCCGCGATCTGCCCGGGCTGGAACTGGTGGTGCATGCCGCCGACGAATGGGCCGGCGACCCGGCGGCGCTGGAGACGTGCCGCGCCGACATCGCCCGCGGCGACATCGTGATCGCCTGCATGCTGTTCCTCGACGACCATATCCGCGCCGTGCTGCCGGCGCTGGAGGCACGGCGCGAGCATTGCGACGCCATGCTGGCCTGCCTGTCGGCCGGCGAGGTGGTGAAGCTGACCCGGCTCGGCCGGTTCAGCATGGCCACCGAGGCCGGCGGGGCGCTCGGCTTCCTCAAGCGGCTGCGTGGCAAGGCGGGCGGCGGCAAGTCCGGCGACGGGTCGAGCGGGCAGGGGCAGATGCGGCTGCTGCGGCAGTTGCCGAAGCTGCTGCGCTTCATCCCCGGCACCGCGCAGGACGTGCGGGCCTATTTCCTGGCGCTGCAGTACTGGCTGGCCGGCTCGGAAGAGAACATCGCCAACATGGTGCGGCTGCTGGTGGACCGCTACGCCGCCGGCCCGCGCCAGGCGCTGCGCGGCAAGGTGCGGGCGGCGGCACCGGTCGAGTATCCGGATGTCGGCATCTACCATCCGCGGGTGCCGGGCCGCATCGTCGATGACGTCGCGCTGGTGCCCGGCGACGGGAAGCGCGGCACGGTCGGCGTGCTGCTGCTGCGGTCCTACGTGCTGGCCGGCAATGCCGACCACTATGACGGCGTCATCACCGCGCTGGAGGCGAAGGGGCTGCGGGTGATCCCCGCCTTCGCCAGCGGGCTCGACGCGCGGCCGGCGGTGGAGCGCTTCTTCGTGCGCAACGGCGTGCCGACGGTTGATGTGATGGTTTCGCTCACCGGCTTCTCGCTGGTCGGCGGCCCCGCCTACAACGATGCGCACGCCGCCGAGGCGCTGCTGGCCATGCTGGACGTGCCCTACATCGCGGCGCATCCGGTCGAGTTCCAGACGCTGGAGCAGTGGCAGGACGACCCGCGCGGCCTGCTGCCGGTGGAGGCCACCATGATGGTGGCGATCCCCGAACTCGACGGCGCGATCCTGCCGATGACCTTCGGCGGCCGCTCCTCGGCGGCGTCGGAGAAGCGGCACGAGATGGTGGCGCATCCCGAGCGTGCCACCATGCTGGCCGCGCGCGTGGCCAAGATGGTGGCGCTGCGCCGCGCCGCCCGCGACGAGCGCAAGGTCGCGATGGTGATCTTCAACTTCCCGCCCAATGCCGGCACCACCGGCACGGCGGCCTATCTGTCGGTGTTCGCCTCGCTGCACAACACGCTGCATGCGATGAAGGATGCCGGCTATCAGGTCGAGCTGCCGGAGACGGTGGACGATCTGCGCAACGCAATCCTGCACGGCAACGCGCAGCATTACGGCACCACCGCCAATGTGGCGGTGCGCATCGCCGCCGACGACCATGTCAGCCGCGAGCCGCATCTGGCGGAAATCGAGCGGACCTGGGGGCCGGCGCCCGGGCGACAGAACACCGACGGCAGCTCGATCTTCGTGCTCGGTGCCCAGTTCGGCAACGTGTTCATCGGCGTGCAGCCCGGCTTCGGCTATGAGGGCGATCCAATGCGCCTGCTGTTCGAGCGCGGATTTGCGCCGACGCATGCCTTCAACGCCTTCTACCGCTGGCTGCGCGAGGATTTCGGCGCCCATGCGGTGCTGCATTTCGGCACCCACGGGGCGCTGGAGTTCATGCCGGGCAAGCAGGCCGGGCTGTCCGGCGCCTGCTGGCCGGACCGGCTGATCGGCGATCTGCCGAATTTCTACCTCTACGCCTCGAACAACCCCTCCGAGGGCATGCTGGCCAAGCGGCGGGCCGGGGCGGCGCTGATCAGCTACCTGACGCCGCCGATCGCGCATGCCGGACTGTATCGCGGCCTGCTCGATCTGAAAGCCTCGCTGGACCGCTGGCGCGCCCTGGAGCCGGACACCGATCCGGGGCAGCGCGCCGCGCTCGCCGGCCTGGTGCAGGCGCAGGCGGCGGCGGTCGATCTGGCCAAGGCGGAGCCGGTGTGGGACGACCCGGTGGCCGAGGCCGACCGCATCGGCCGGGACATGCTGGAGCTGGAATACACGCTCATTCCGCACGGCCTGCATGTCATCGGCGAGCCGCCGACGCCCTCGCAGCGCGCCGAGATGCTGGACGCCGCCGGTGTCACCGAGCCGCACAAGCGGGCGGCGGTGGATGCGCTGATGGCCACGGACTACGAGATTCCGGCCGTGCTGCATGCGCTGGACGGCCGCTATCTGCGGCCGGCGCCGGGCGGCGACCTGCTGCGCACCACCGACGTGCTGCCGACCGGGCGCAACCTGCACGGCTTCGACCCGTTCCGTATTCCCAGCGCCTTCGCGGTGCAGGACGCCAAGCACCAGGCCGAACGCCTGCTGGCCCGCCACGCCGAGGATGCGACGGCGGTGCCGGAGACGGTGGCGATGGTGCTCTGGGGCACCGACAACCTCAAGACCGAGGGCGGCCCGATCGCCCAGGCGCTGTGGCTGATGGGCGCCGAGCCACGGCGCGACAGCTACGGCCGTCTGGCCGGCGCGCAGCTGGTGCCGCTGGAGACGCTGGGACGGCCGCGGGTGGACGTGGTGATCACCCTGTCGGGCATCTTCCGCGACCTGCTGCCGCTGCAGACCAAGCTGCTGGCCGAGGCGGCGCTGCTGGCGGCGCAGGCCGACGAGCCGGTCGGGCAGAATTTCGTCCGCAAGCACGTGCTCGACTACATGGCCAAGCACGGCGGCGATATCGAACAGGCGGCGCTGCGGGTGTTCGGCAATGCCGACGGTGCCTATGGTTCCAACGTCAACCAGATGGTCGGCGACGGCGTCTGGAACGACGAGGACGAGCTGGCCGATGCGTTCACCCGCCGCAAGGGCTTCGCCTATGGCGTGACCGGCCGGCCGGAGCGGCACGACGCGGTGCTCAATGACGTGCTGTCGCGGGTGGACATCGCCTACCAGAACCTCGATTCGGTCGAGGTCGGCGTGACCACGGTGGACCATTACTTCGACACGCTGGGCGGCATCAGCCGGGCGGTGCGCAAGGCGCGCGGCGACGGCGGCGGTGCCACCGTCTATATCGGCGACCAGACGCGCGGCGACGGCACGGTGCGCACCATCGCCGAGCAGGTCGCGCTGGAGACCCGCACCCGGGCGCTGAACCCGAAATGGTATGAAGCGCTGCTCAAGCACGGCCACGAGGGCGTGCGCGAGATCGAGGCGCATGTGACCAACACGCTCGGCTGGTCGGCCACCACGGGCCAGGTGGCGCCCTGGGTCTATCAGCAGATCGCCCAGACCTACATGCTCGACGAGGAAATGCGCGAGCGGCTGGCGGCACTGAACCCCACCGCCTCGGCGAAGATTGCCAACCGTCTGATCGAGGCGCACGAACGCAGCTACTGGGCGCCGGACGAGGCGACGCTGGAAAGTCTGCGTCGTGCAGGTGAAGAGCTGGAAGACCGGCTCGAAGGCATAAACGTGGGGATAGCCGCATGACGACAATGACGCGCGCCGGGGGGGCGCTGACGCCGGGGCTGAACACCGCCTTGCCCTCCCGCGGGGACGGCGAGGGCAGCGTGCAGGTGCAGCTGGACCCGACCGTCAATCTCGGCACCGCCAAGGTGTTCGCCGTCTATGGCAAGGGCGGCATCGGCAAGAGCACCACCTCCTCCAACCTTTCCGTGGCGTTCAGCAAGCTCGGCAAGCGGGTGCTGCAGATCGGCTGTGACCCGAAGCACGACAGCACCTTCACCCTCACCAAGTGCCTGGTGCCGACGGTGATCGACGTGCTGGAGGCGGTGAACTTCCACACCGAGGAACTCCGCATCGAGGACTTCGTCTACGAGGGCTACAACGGCGTGATGTGCGTCGAGGCGGGTGGTCCGCCGGCGGGCACCGGCTGCGGCGGCTACGTGGTCGGCCAGACGGTGAAGCTGCTCAAGGAGCATCATCTGCTGGAAGACACCGACGTGGTGATCTTCGACGTGCTGGGCGACGTGGTGTGCGGCGGCTTCGCCTCGCCGCTGCAGCATGCGCAGCGGGCGCTGATCGTCACCGCCAATGATTTCGACTCGATCTTCGCCATGAACCGCATCGTCGCGGCGATCCTGGCCAAGTCGAAGAACTATGAGGTGCGGCTGGGCGGCGTGATCGCCAACCGCAGCGATGCCACCGATCAGATCGACAAGTACAACGAGGCGGTCGGCCTGCGCACGGTGGCGCAGATTCCTTATCTCGACGTGGTGCGCCGTTCGCGGCTGAAGAAGGCGACGTTGTTCGAAATGGAGGACACCCCGGAAGTGGCGGCGGTGCAGCAGGAATACCTGCGGCTGGCGGCGACGCTGTGGGCCGGCACCAAGCCGGTGGTCGCGACCCCGCTGAAGGACCGCCATATTTTCGACCTGCTGGGCTTCGATTGATGGCCGGCACCACTTATCAGCAGCGCCGCGGGCAGATTCAGACCTATTTCGACCGCACGGCGTCGGAGGCATGGAAGCGGCTGACCTCCGATGCGCCGGTCAGCGGCATCCGCGCCACGGTGCGTGCCGGCCGCGACGAAATGCGCCGCACGCTGCTCGACTGGCTGCCCGCGGACCTGCACGGCAAGCGGGTGCTGGATGCCGGCTGCGGCACCGGCGCGCTGGCGGTGCAGGCCGCACTTCGCGGCGCCACCGTGGTGGCGATCGATGTTGCCGCCACGCTGGTGGACCTTGCCCGCGAACGTGCGGCCGGGGCCTGCGGCGACGGCAGCATCGCGTTCCTGGTCGGCGATATGCTGGACCCCGCGCTCGGCCATTTCGATCACGTGGTGGGCATGGACTCGCTCATCCACTACCGCGCGCCGGACACGGTGGCGGTGCTGACCGGCCTTGCCTCGCGCACCGGATCGTCGATCGTCTTCACCTTCGCGCCGAAAACCCTGCCGCTGGCGGTGATGCACGCGGTCGGCCGGCTGTTTCCCCGCCGCGACCGCGCGCCGGCCATCGAGCCGGTCGGCGAGGACACGCTGCGCGGGCTGATCGCGGCGGAGCCGGGGCTGCGGTCCTGGACGCCCGGGCGGACCCGTCGGGTGGTCAGCGGTTTCTACACTTCGCAGGCTCTGGAGTTGGTACGCGCATGAAACGGCTGGGCGACCTTGCACGCCAAGGAATGATGCAGATCGACACGGCGTTCCTGCCGTTCGCCGATGCGGCGACGCCGGAATTGCCGCTGCCAAGGTTGCTGCGACTGTCGCTGTTCCAGGTTTCGGCCGGTATGGCGGTGGCGCTGGTGATCGGCACCCTGAACCGGGTGATGATCGTCGAACTCGGCGTGCCGGCCTGGCTGGTGTCGGTGATGATCTCGCTGCCGCTGATCTTCGCGCCGTTCCGTGCGGTGATCGGCTTCAAGTCCGATACGCACCACTCCGCACTTGGCTGGCGGCGCGTGCCATTCCTCTGGTACGGCACGCTGCTGCAGTTCGGTGGCCTGGCCTTCAACGCCTTCGCGCTGCTGGTGATGTCCGGCGACAACCATGCGCCGATCATCCTTGGCGACGTTGCGGCGGCGATTTCCTTCCTGATGATTGGTGCCGGGCTGCACACCGTCCAGACGGTCGGCGTGGCCCTGGCGACCGACCTCGCCCCCGTCGAGAAGCACCCGCAGGTGCTGACGCTGATGTACGGCATGCTGGCCGTGGGCGGGGTGATCAGCGCCCTGGTGTTCGGTTTGCTGCTGTCCGATTTCAGCCCGGGCCGGCTGATCCAGGTGGTCCAGGGCGCCGCCGTGGTTACCCTGTTCCTCAACAGCTTCGCGTTGTGGAAGCAGGAGCCGCGCAACCCGGCCCGGGCGAAGTCCACCGTCAAGCCGCCGAGCTTCCGCGACGCCTGGAACGAGTTCGTGCACCAGGCGCAGTCCGTCCGGGCCCTGTTCGTTCTGGGCATCGGCACGGTCGGGTTCTCCATGCAGGACATCCTGCTGGAGCCCTACGGGGGGCAGATCCTGCACCTCCCGGTTGGCACCACCACGCTGCTCACGGCGCTGCTGCTCAGCGGCCTCATCGGCGGCCTGGTGTTGGCGGCACGGCTGCTGGGCCGCGGCGTGGCGCCTTATCGTGTCGCCGCATGGGGCGTGGTGGCGGGGTTGGTGGCGTTCAGCTGCGTGCTGAGCGCCGCGCCGGCGGAGTCCAGCGCGCTGTTCGCCGGCGGCACCGCGTTGATCGGCTTTGGCAGCGCTCTGTTCGTCGCGGGCACGCTGTCGGCGGCGATGCGCAATGCCGAGGGCGGCATGACGGGACTTGCCTTTGGCAGCTGGGGCGCGGTGCAGGCCTTCGCCGCGGGTGCGGCGATAGCCATCGGCGGCGTGCTGCGCGACGCCATCTCGGTGCTGGCGCAGCACGGTGTGTTCGGCCCCGCGCTGGCCAAGCCGGTGACCGGCTATGCGGCCGTCTACTTGCTTGAGATCGTGCTTCTGCTTGTTACCCTGATCGCCATCATCCCGCTGCTGCGCCGCAGCGGGAGTTCGTCAGCTTCCAGCCTGCGACCAGCCTGAGACTTCGTTTCCCCTTATCCAGCTCCCTCACACTCAGCCGAGGTATGCCAATGCACACTGGGCAGATCACTGAACACTTTGACGTCGCGTTCATGACGCTCCAAGTGTTCTTCCTCTTCTTCGCCGGCCTGATCGTCTATCTCCGGCGCGAAGACAAGCGCGAGGGCTATCCGCTCGTGGGCGAGCGCCCTGGCGAGACGGCCCACGGGATATTCCCCGCTACCCCCGCCAAGAAAACCTTCCTGCTGCACGACGGCAGCACGGTGACCGTGCCGCGCGACATTCCTGAGCGCACCCTGGCCCTGAAGCAGGCGCCCGGGCAGCTTGGCGGCACTCCCAACGTGCCCACCGGCAACCCGCTGCGCGATGCAGTCGGCCCGGCTGCCTACGCCTTGCGCCAGGACCATCCCGATGAGAGCTGGGAAGGTGAGGCGCGCATCGTGCCGCTGCGCGTGGCCAAGGACTTCTGGATCGACCCGCGCGATCCCGACGCCCGTGGTTGGGAAGTGGTGGCGGCCGACGGCAAGGTGGCCGGCACCGTCAAGGAAGCCTGGATCGACCGTGTCGAGCCGCAGGTCTATTACTACGAGGTCGCGATCGCTGGCGGCCAGGTCGTGATTCTGCCGGCGCGCCTCGCCGTTGTCGATGACAGCGCCAACAAGCTTCTGGTGGAATCGATCACTGCGGCCCAGTTCGCCGACGTGCCCCGCCTGAAGAACCCGAACCAGATCACGCTGCTCGAGGAAGACAAGATCTCTGGCTACTTCGCCGGCGGGCACCTGTATGCGGAGCCGTCGCGCCAGGACCCGATCGTTTGAACGAACACGAAACCGAACCGGTCCGGGGGTTGCCAGAGCGTCTCCCGGCCGGCGAATCGATCCTCTGGCAAGGGGCGCCCCGCTGGGGCGCCCTGGCCAGGCGGGTTTTCCATGTCCGCAAGATCGCTTTCAGCTACGCTTTTCTGCTGGCCTGGCTCGTCTATGCCGATATCTCGGACGGCCGCGCGGCGGAGGCCATCGTTCGGTCGTCGCTCTGGGCCGGCGGTGCCGCCGTGGCCGGGATCGCGCTGCTGTCGGGCATCGCGCTGCTGATCGAGCGGACCACCGTCTACACCATCACTACCCGGCGCGTGGTCATGCGGTTCGGCATGGCGTTTCCGATGGCGTTCAATTTCCCATTCCGCCGCATCCGCTCGGCCGGGCTGCGCCGCTATGCCGATGGCAGCGGTGACATCCCGCTGGTGCTGGGCGCGGGCGATCACCTCGCCTATGCGGTGCTCTGGCCGCACGCGCGGCCATGGCGCTTCTCGAATCCGGAGCCGATGCTGCGCGGATTGTCCGACGCCCGACAGGTCGCCGAAATTCTCGCCCGTGCCCTGGCCGAGGACATGCAGACGCGCACCCCGGTCGCTGCCGGAGATGCGTCGGCATCCGGCCCTTCAGCGAAGGCCGCGGCGGCGTGACCGGACCAAATCCATGACCACCCCCATGTATACGCGGCCGTTCCCGCGCTTCGCCCTGATCGGCGCCGGGGTGCTGATCGTGGCGACAATCACCGTCGCCGCGGTCGTGCAATATCTCGGTGTCGATACTTTCCCGCCGACTGCTGCGGTTCTGGCGTCGCGCGATCTGCGCTTCGAGGACCAAGCCGACGGGTCGGTCAGAGTGATCAACGGGGCCGATGGCTCGGTGCTTCAGGTGCTGGCGCCCGGCACCAATGGCTTCCTGCGTGGCACGCTGCGGGGTTTCGCCCGCGAGCGCCGGCTTGAGGCGATCGGCCCCGCCACGCCGTTCCGCCTGACCGCCTACGCCGATGGACGCCTGGTCCTGGAGGACACGGAAACCGGCCGCCGCACCGACCTGGAGGCGTTCGGTCACAGCAATGTGGAAGTCTTCTCGCGCTTCCTGCCACCCCCGAGCGCCAGACCCGGCGCCAGGCCATGATTTTCGGTCCCCGCACCGTTGATGTCACCTGCATGGTGGACATCGAACAGACGCCCGAGAGCCTGCACGCCCACGCGATCCCCGACGGCATCGACATCCGCCCGGGCGATAGGGTGATCGTGCATGGCGCCCCCACCGAAGTTCGTTTCGGCGACCATGTGACGCTGCAGTGCCGCGCGACGGTGATCCGCGCGGGCTGGCTGAAACGGCTCTGGACAAGAAAAACCAGCCTCTTCGCGCTCTCTGAGCTCTACGAAGTGGGCTTCCAACGGGGGACCTGAATGGACGCTCTGACGGATCCGCGGCCGGACCAGTTCATAAACGAGACGACACGGCTGGCGCAGGCGAACACGGTGCTGGCGCCCCGCTTCTACACCACCGACTTCGCCGCCATGGACAGGTTCGGCGTCTCGGCGGTGGGTGCGGAGTGGGACGAACTGATGGCCGAGTTCGCCCGCGACACCAACCGCGGCCATTTCATTCGCAACGAGGATTTTGACCTCGACCTGTCCACCCTGCCGCCGGAGCTGAAGCGCGAGTTCATCGACTTCCTGGTCAGCTCGGTGACGGCGGAATTCTCCGGTTGCGTGCTGTACGCGGAAATCAAGAAGCGCATCAGCAACCCGAAAATCCGCGACTGGTTCGGCTACATGGCCCGCGACGAGGCGCGGCATGCCGGGTTCATCAACGACACGCTGAAGGATTTCGGCGTCGGCGTGGACCTCGGCTTCCTCACCAAAGCGAAGAAGTACACCTACTTCCAGCCGAAATTCATCTTCTACGCCGTCTACCTGTCGGAGAAGATCGGCTACGCCCGCTACATCACCATCTTCCGCCAGTTTGAACGCCACCCGGAACTGCGTTTCCATCCCATCTTCAAATGGTTCGAGAACTGGTGCCAGGACGAGTTCCGCCACGGCGAGGCGTTCGCCATGGCGATGCGCGCCAACCCACGGCTGCTGAGCGGCGGCAACAAGCTGTGGATCAAGTTCTTCCTGCTCTCGGTCTATGCCACGATGTATGTGCGCGACCATGCGCGGCCGGCCTTCCACGCGGCGCTCGGCGTCGATCCCACCGAGTACGGCTACCAGGTGTTCGGCATCACCAACGAGATCACCAAACAGGTGTTCCCGCTGACCCTCGACATCGATGCGCCAGCCTTCCGCGCCGGCATGGAACGGCTGTGGCAGGTTTCGCGGGCGCTGGCGGCGGCGCGCGCGCAGGGCGGCGTGCTCGCCCGGCTGAAGCAGGTCGGGCTGACCGCTGCCGCCGCGGCGACCATCCTGCGGCTTTACCTGGTGCCGGCAAAGCCGAACGAGCTGCCCGCCCGGGTACGGCTCGCCGCTGCCTGGTAGAGCGAAACATTCCCGATGTCCCACTACGTCTATCCCGCGCTGCACGCCCTGTTCATCTGGTGGTTCAGCACCGGCCTGGTGATCTATCTGGACGGTCTGCCGCGCCGGACCTTCAAATGGACGATGCTGGGCGCGACGGTGCTGCTGGCGCTGTCGCTGGCGGGGCTCGCTTTCAGCGGCGATGACCGCAGTGTCGGCGGCGCCTACCAGGCATTCACCTATGGTCTGCTGGCCTGGGCATGGCTGGAGGTGAGTTTCTATCTCGGCTACGTCACCGGCGTGCGCAAGCAGGCCTGCCCGGAAGGCTGCCGCGGCTGGCGGCATTTCGGGCACGCCGTGCAGGCCTGCCTCTGGCACGAACTCGCAATCCTGGCGCTGGCGGCGGCGGTGATCGGTGTCACCTGGGGCCGGCCGAACCAGATCGGCACCTGGACGTTCATGGTGCTGTGGTGGATGCACCAAAGCGCACGGCTGAACGTGTTCCTCGGCGTGCGCAACCTCAACGAGGAATTCATCCCCGACCACCTTGCGTTCCTCAAGAGCTTTTTCCGCAAGGCGCCGATGAACCTGCTGTTTCCGGTTTCGGTGTCGGTGTCCACCGTGGTGGCGGCGATGCTGTTCCGGCACGCCCTGACGGCCGATGCCGCCACGGCCGCCGGATACACCTTCGTCGCCACGCTGATGACGCTGGCGATCCTGGAGCACTGGTTCCTGGTATTGCCGCTGCCGGCGGCGGCGCTGTGGCAATGGAGTCTGCAGTCGCATCGCCCGCCGCACGGCTTTGATGTCGAGGTGGTCTCGGGTTTTTTCGGCGCCGGCAAGACCAGCTTCCTGCGCCGGCGGCTGGAACGGATCGATCCGGCGGTGTGCACGCTGGTGCTGGTGGCCGATCCCGAAGCGATGCATCTGGACACCGCGCTGCTGCGCGGCCGCGGCCAGGGGACCAAGGCGGGCGGTGCCGTGTTCCTGCCGCTGGCGCGAAACCTGTCGGTGCAGATACGCGAGTCGGCGATCCGCTGGTCGCCGCACCGCATCATCATCGAGCCGTCCGGCAGCGCCGATCTCGGTGCGCTGCTCGGCCTGCTGGCGCGTCCTGATCTGAAGCCGCTGGTGAGCAGCGTGCAGGTGACGGCGATCATCGACGCCGGCGCATTCCTGCGCGACTACGCCAGGCTGGAGCGCCATTTCGAGCAACAGGCGACGCTCGCGCATACCCTGGTGGTGAACAAGACCGATCTGGTCGCGCCGGCGGAGTTGCGCATGGTCGAGGCGACGCTGCGCGAGCTGAACCCGCTGGCGCAAATCGTTCCGGCCACGCACGGCGCGTTGCGCGCCGTGATGCCGCGTGCCACGATCCGGCAGGGCGATATCGCCGGGAACGGCCTCACGGCGCGGCCGGACGGCGTCGCGGCCTGGGACATGACCATCGACGAGGCAACCGGCCTGGTTGAAGCCCGACATTTCGATCCGCAGTCGGACCCGCTTGGCTTCGCGACCTGGAGCACCACGTTGCCCGGAAGCTGCGATCCGCAACTGCTGCAGGAACTGCTCGAAGCCGTGGCCGACGGAGCGTTCGGCCAGATCGAGCGGGTGAAGGGCGTGGTGCGGTCCGGCATGGGATGGGTGCGGTTCGATTGTTCCGGCGGCCGACCAAACCTGCTGGCCTTTGCGGCTGGCGAGGACGAGACGCCCCGTCTGGTCGCGGTGGGACGCGAGATTGACCGCGGCCGGTTGCAGGCGGCGTTCGCGGCCTGCACCATGCCGCCGGCGCGCATGAACAGAACTTAACTTCGGCGAATACTCTGCGCGCGAAAGTATCGTGTAAAACGGCACTACCGCGCTCAAGACGGTGCCAATTCGGAGGCCATGCATGAACTACGAAGCCTTCTTCAGCAAACAACTCGATGGCCTCCGTCGTGAGGGTCGCTACCGGGTGTTCGCCGACCTCGAACGCCATGTGGGCGAGTTCCCGCGCGCCACGCACCATCGTGAGCGCGGACCAAACAAGGTGACAGTGTGGTGCTCCAACGATTACCTCGGCATGGGGCAGCATCCTGAGGTGCTGGCAGCCATGCATGAGGCGCTGGACCGGTGCGGTGCGGGTGCGGGTGGCACGCGCAACATCTCGGGCACCAACCACTACCATGTGCTGCTCGAGCGCGAGCTCGCCGACCTGCACGGCACTGAGGCGGCGCTGCTGTTCAACTCGGGCTACATGTCGAACTGGGCAACGCTGACCACCCTGGCGGCGCGCATCCCGGGCTGCGTGGTGGTGTCGGACGAGCTGATCCACGCCTCGATGATCGAGGGCGTGCGGCACAGCCGTGCCGAGAAGCGCATCTTCGCCCATAATGATCCCGCCGACCTCGAACGGCAGCTTGTCGAGATCGGGCCGGACCGGCCGAAGCTGGTGGCTTTCGAATCGGTCTACTCGATGGACGGCGACATCGCCCCGATCGCTGAAATCCTCGACATCTGCGACAAGCACAACGCGATGACCTACATCGACGAGGTGCACGCGGTGGGCATGTATGGCCCGCGCGGCGGCGGCGTCGCCGAACGCGAGGGGCTGTCGCACCGGCTGACGGTGATCGAGGGCACGCTCGGCAAGGCGTTCGGCGTGGCCGGCGGCTATATCGCCGGCTCGGCCGCGATGTGCGATTTCGTGCGCAGCTTCGCCTCCGGCTTCATCTTCACCACCTCCATTCCGCCGTCGGTGGCGGCGGGCGCAATCGCCAGCATCCGCCATCTCAAGGCCAGCGATGCCGAGCGCCTTGCCCAGCGGGACCGCGTTGCCCGGGTGCGCCGCCGGCTCGAGGAGGTCGGCGTGCCGCATCTCGAAAATCCAAGCCACATTGTGCCGGTGATGGTCAACGATGCGGTTATCTGCAAGCAGATCGGCGACCAGCTGCTTGATCACCACGGCATCTATGTGCAGCCGATCAACTACCCGACCGTGCCGCGCGGCACCGAGCGCCTGCGGTTCACGCCGGGGCCGCTCCACACCGATGCCGACATCGAACACCTGGTATCGTCGCTGTCGGCCATCTGGTCGCAGTTCAGCCTGCAGCGCGCTGCCTGACCATCAGGCCGCGCCGGACGGGACGACGCAGGTGCAACCTGCAATGTCCCGTTCGGCGCGGCGCATGCGCCACGTTGCAATAGCTTTGGTTAAACCCTAATACGTCCGCGCAGTCAGAGAGGGGCCACCTTCCGTGAGCAACAACGAAATCAAGACGTCGCGCCGCACCGTCCTGTGTGCAGGCGCCGCCGCCGTCGCCGCCGTCGGCATTGCCGGCCGTGCGGTCGCGCAGGAAAAGATCGACAAGTCGATCGTCATGTACCAGGACAAGCCGCACGAGGGTCAGCAGTGCGACAAGTGCCTGCAGTTCGTGGCGCCCAACTCCTGTACCATCGTGGCCGGGGTGATCAGCCCGACCGGCTGGTGCGGCGCCTTCGCACCCAAGCCGTAACGGCAACCCTGCCGGCCCGGGCCCCTGCGCGCAGCCGAATCAGGCTGCGCCGGGGGTGCCGTCGCGACTGCGTCGTGCCGTGCAGTCGCGATCAAGTCAGGGCCTGATGACATCCACGTCGCCCGCCTCCAAGTGGCCTAGGTCGTGCAGGACGAGCGCTGCACAGCCGAAGCCGGGGCCGGAATCGCGGCTGACGCGGATGATGGCGCGATGGATCCTCGCCCTGCGACCTGCGCGGCGTGCGGGATCGCTGACCATCTTGGCGCCACCTGTGCCCCGGAACGTTCTCCGAAGTCGAAGCGACTGCTCGCCGGGATGACCGGGCTTCGCGAAATGGCCTGATCGTGTCACTATGCTTTCCGTTCTCCGCGATCGTCGGCCAGGAGGAGATGAAGCTCGCGCTCCTGGTTGCGGCGGTCGATGCCAGTGTGGGCGGCGTGCTCGCCTTCGGCGACCGCGGCACCGGCAAATCCACCACGGTGCGCGCGCTGGCCGCCCTGTTGCCGAAGATGAAGGCGGTCATCGGCTGCCGCTACGGCTGCGACCCGGCCGCCGAGCGTGGCCTGTGCGACGATTGCCAGGCAAAGCAGTCGCATGGTCCGCTCAAGGGCCATGTCGTGCCGGTGCCGGTGGTTGATCTGCCGCTCGGCGCCACCGAAGACCGCGTGGTCGGCGCGCTCGACCTCGAGCGCGCGCTGGCCGACGGCGTGAAGGCGTTCGAGCCCGGGCTGCTTGCCCGCGCCAATCGCGGGTTCCTCTACATCGATGAGGTGAACCTGCTGGAGGATCACTTGGTCGATCTGCTGCTCGACGTCGCCGCCTCCGGCGAGAACGTGGTCGAGCGCGAAGGGCTGAGCGTGCGCCATCCGGCGCGCTTCGTGCTGATCGGCAGCGGCAATCCCGAGGAGGGCGAATTGCGCCCGCAGCTGCTCGACCGCTTCGGCCTGTCGGTGGAAGTGCGCACGCCCGGCGAGCTGAAGACCCGCATCGAAGTGGTCAAGCGCCGCGATGCGTTCGAACGCGACCCGGAAGGCTTCACCGCCCACTGGAAAAAGGAGGACGAGCGCATCCGCCGCCGCATCGTCGCCGCGCGCGGTCGTATCGCCGCGGTCGAGGTGTCGGACGCGGCGCTGGAACGGGCGGCCAAGCTGTGCATGGCGCTGGGCACGGACGGGCTGCGCGGCGAACTCACCCTGGTGCGTGCCGCCCGCGCGGTGGCGGCGCTGGAAGGCGACAAGTCGGTGGGCGACG
Source organism: uncultured Acetobacteraceae bacterium (assembly GCA_903907955.1). Taxonomy (GTDB): domain Bacteria; phylum Pseudomonadota; class Alphaproteobacteria; order Acetobacterales; family Acetobacteraceae; genus Rhodovastum. The sequence continues at coordinate 157,836 of CAIVPZ010000041.1, forward strand.
CGCATCTGCGGCGGGTTGCGGCACCGTCGCTGCGGCACCGGCTGCGGCGCAATCCGCTGGATGAGGCGGTGGCGACGACGCGGGTGGAGCGGGCTGTGCAGGAGCAGTTTGCGGCTTGAGCACGGGGGTGGCAGCCGGGGCGCTGCCCCGGACCCCGGCAGGGGCGTTGCCCCTGCACCCCACCAGGGGCCGAACGGCCCCTGGACCCCTTTTTTGAAGAGCCTCAATGACCTCGACTGACGAACCGACCCGGTGGGATGATGCGGCGCTTGCCGCCGCTTTGTTTGCTGTCGATCCGTTTGGCACCGGCGGTGTTGCCCTGCGGTCGCTCAGCGGTCCGGTGCGCGACCGCTGGCTGCAGTTGCTGCGCGAATACCTTCCGTCCGGCGCGCCTTTCCGCAAGCTTCCCATCCATGTCACCGACGGACGCCTGCTTGGTGGCCTCGACCTTGCCGCCACCCTGCGCACCGGGCGGCCGGTGGCGGAGCGCGGCATCCTCGCCGAGGCGGATGGCGGCGTGGTGGTAATCGCCACCGCCGAACGCACCGGCGTGGGCATGGCCGCGCGCATCGGCGCCGCCCTCGATGCCGGCGAGGTGTTCGTCGAGCGCGACGGCATCGCCCTGCGCATGCAAACCCGCATCGGCGTGGTGGCGCTCGACGAGGCGATGGCCGACGACGAGGCGCCGCCCGCGGCGTTGCTCGACCGCCTGGCTTTCCACCTGGATCTCTCCACCATCCGCATGGAGCAGGCGACCCGCCCCGCCATCACCGCGACCATCGTCGCCGGCGCGCGGGCGCGGCTGGCGGCCGTCACTGTCGACGACAACATCATCAAGGCGCTGTGTGGCGCCGCCCTGATGCTCGGGGTTGATTCGCTGCGCGCGCCCATCCTGGCATTGCGGGTGGCCCGCGCGGCGGCGGCGCTGGCGGCGCGCGACACCGTCGCCGACGGCGATGCCCGGATCGCCGCCCGCCTCGTGCTCGGCCCGCGGGCGACCCAGTTGCCGGCGCCGCCGCCGCCCGAGCCGCCGCCGCCCGAGGAGGAGGAGGAGAAGGAGGAGGAAAAGCCGCAGGAGCCGAACGAGCAGGAACTGCAGGAAATCCTGCTGGAGGCCGCGGCGGCCGCCATTCCCCCCGGGCTGCTGGCGCAGTTGCAACTCGCCGGCGGGCGGTCGCGCACCCAATCCTCCGGCCGTGCCGGCATGCTCAAGCAGTCGGTGCTGCGCGGCCGGCCGATCGGCACCCGTGCCGGCGACCCGCGCACCGGCGCGCGGCTGAACCTGGTGGAGACGCTGCGCGTCGCCGCGCCGTGGCAGCGTCTGCGCCGGCAGGAAGTGCTGGCGGCGCGCAAGCCCGGGGCGAACGGCAAGCGGGTGGAAGTCCGCCGCGATGATTTCCGCGTCAACCGCTACAAGCAGCGCACCGAGACAACCACCATCTTCGTCGTCGATGCCTCCGGCTCGGCGGCGCTGCACCGGCTGGGCGAGGCGAAGGGCGCGGTGAACCTGCTGCTGGCGGATTGCTACGTGCGCCGCGACCGGGTGGCGCTGCTGGCCTTCCGCGGCACCGTGGCCGACCTGATGCTGCCGCCCACCAACTCGCTGGTCCGGGCCAAGCGCAGCCTCGCCGGCCTGCCCGGCGGCGGCGGCACGCCGGTGGCCGCCGCGATCGACGCCGCCATGGCGCTGGCCGACGCGGTGAAGCGCAAGGGCCAGACGCCGATCGTCATCATGCTCACCGACGGGCGGGCCAACATCACCCGCGACGGCAAGCCCGACCGGCCGCGTGCCGAGGAGGACGCGCTCGCCGCCGCCCGGCTGATGCGGGCGGCGCGCATCACGGCGCTGCTGGTGGATACCTCGCCGCGGCCGCAGGCGCAGGCGCAGCGGCTGGCCGCGGAGATGGGCGCACGCTACCTGCCGCTGCCCTTCGCCGATGCCGCCACCCTGTCGCGGGCGGTGAAGTCGGCCGCCACCGAGGAGCGGGGCCTTGCGCCAACCCGATGAACACCAACCTGCACGCCAATGCCACGCTGCAACCGTGCCCGATCCCGGGCGCGGTCCGGCGACCGTGTGGCGTTCAACGGGTGCGGGGTCGGCGGCAGCGACATGAGCGAAAGACCGGTCTGGGAGCGCGAGGGGCGGGACTGGCCCAACCGGGCGTGCAGCCGCTTCGTCAAGGCGGCCGGCATACGTTGGCATGTGCAGCAGGCCGGCAGCGGCCCGGTGCTGCTGCTGGTGCACGGCACCGGTGCGGCGACTCATTCCTGGCGCGCCCTGCTGCCGCTGCTGGCGCGCGACTTCACCGTGGTGGCGCCCGACCTGCCGGGCCATGGTTTCACCGACATGCCGGTGCCGTCGCGGCTGTCATTGCCCGGCATCGCCGCGGCGCTGGATGCGTTGCTGCACACGCTTGGCGTCACCCCCGAACTGGCGGTGGGCCATTCCGCCGGGGCCGCCATCCTGGCGCGCATGTGCCTGGACGGCAGCATCGCGCCGCGCGCCCTGGTCAGCCTGAACGGGGCGATGCTGCCGCTGCGCGGTCTGCCCGGCCATCTGTTTGCGCCGATCGCCCGGCTGGTGGTGTCCATCCCGCTCACCCGGCGGATGTTCGCCTGGCAGGCGGCCGACCGGCGGGTGGTCGAACGGATGCTGCGCAGCACCGGCTCCACCATCGAGCCGGCCGGGGTGGAGCAGTATGTGCGCATCGCCCGCTCCCCGGTCCATGCCGGGGCCGCGCTGGCCATGATGGCCAACTGGGACCTGCGCCCGCTGGAGCACGACCTGCCCCGGCTGCGCCCGCATCTGCTGCTGATCACCGGCAGCAACGACCGCACCATCCCGCCCTCGGATTCCGCCCGCGTCCAGGCGCTGGTGCCGGGGTCCGAGCTGGTGTCGCTGCCCGGCCTCGGCCATCTGGCGCACGAGGAGCAACCCGCCCGGATCGCCGCTCTGCTGCACCGGCTGGCCGGCACGTCCGCGGCCGCGTGACCGCGAAGGAAGTCCGGCATGGCTGATCCGACCGCGCCTGCACCGGCCCCGGCCCCGGCCCCGGCAATGCCGCGCGACCATCCGCAGCGTGTCGAGCTGAACGATGAAGTGCACAGCCGCACGGCGGAAACGTTGGTCGCGCCGATGCGCGTTTCCTACCTGGCGCTGCTGAAGGACGGCGCGCCGCGGGAGCGCACCTGGGAAGCGATCAGCGCCCTGGCCGAGCGCTACGGTGCGCCGCCGCCGCCGCTCAGCGCCTACCACTACAGCGCCGACCTGGGACCGTTCCGGGTCAAATGGGAACGGCATACCGAGTTCACCCGCTACCAGTTCAACGTGCCCGGTCTGGGCGAGGACCCGTTCGCCGAGCCGGCCGTCGCCGCGGTGCCGCCGGACTGGCTGACCGCGTTGCCCGGGCAGGTGATCGCGGCCACCCATGTCGCGCTGCTGCCGGCCGGCGCGGAGACGCTGGACGCCGATGCGCTGAGCGATCGGCTGTTCGGCGGCAACATGCTGGTCGGGTCCACCACCCTTGGCGCCGCGGCCACGGCACTGACCGATTTCCGCATCCATGCCGACGGGTTCGGCCGCATACTGGTGCTCGACCGCAGTACCACCCCGCGCCAGGCCGGCCGCATCGTGCAGCGGCTGCTGGAAATCGAGACCTACCGGATGCTGGCGCTGCTGGCCTTCCCGGTGGCGCGCACCCTGGCCCCCTTCCTGGCCACGCAGGAGCGCGAACTGGCCGCGGTCGCCGCGGATCTGGTGGCGGCGGGGGAGTCGGACGAGCCGGTTCTGCTGGACCGTCTGACCAATCTGGCCGCCGAGATCGAAAGCCGCGAGTCCGAAAACCTCTACCGGTTCAGCGCTGCCGCCGCCTATTACGACCTGGTGCGCCGGCGCATCGCCGAACTGCGCGAGCGGCGCATCGAGGGGCTGCAGACGTTCGAGGAGTTCACCGAGCGCCGGCTGGCGCCGGCGATGGCCACCTGCGCGGCTGCCGCGACCCGCCAGGAATCGCTGTCATTGCGCGTCGCCCGCGCCACCCAGTTGCTGGCGACCCGGGTGGATGTCACGCTGGAACGGCAGAACCAGGCGGTGCTGGAATCGATGAACCGCCGGGTGAAGATCCAGCTTCGCCTGCAGACCACCGTCGAGGGCCTGTCCGTGGCCGCGCTGACCTATTACGTGGTGGCGCTGGTCGGCGATGCCGCAAAGGGGGCCAAGGCCGGCGGGCTGTTGATCGATCCCGAACTGACGATGGGCCTGAGTGTGCCGGTCGTCGCTCTGCTGGCGGCCCTCGGGGTGCGCAGCATCCGCCGCATGGTTGCGCGCAAGGCCAGTTAGGCCCGGACGAAACCGCATGCCCTCTGCTTTCACCCCTGGCGAAAAGTGTCAAGTTGTGCTTACAGTCCACCTACAATGCTCGACGTGACACAGGCCGTGTACTCCGCAAGCGACGGGTCTCCCGTGCAGCGATCCGCCCATGCCGTGGTCATCGGCAGCGGGCTTGGCGGCCTTGCCGCAGCGGTTCGGCTGGGGGCGCGCGGCTATCGCGTGACCGTGCTGGAGAAGCTCGATGCGCCGGGCGGGCGCGCCTTTGTGCACCGCATCGACGGCTTCACCTTCGATGCCGGCCCGACCATCATCACCGTTCCCTCCCTGCTGGAAGATCTCTGGCAACTTGCCGGCCGCCGGTTCGCCGACGATATCGACCTGCGGGAGATGAACCCGTTCTACCGGCTGCGCTTCGACGACGGCACCTGGATGGACTGCTCGGCCGACCCGGTGGCGATGCGCGCCGAGGTGGCGCGGATCTCGCCCGACGATGTGGCCGGTTACGAGCGCTTCATGGAACTCAGCCGCCGGCTCTGCCGCATCGGCTTCGAGGAACTCGGCCATGTGCCGTTCCTCTCCTTCATGGACATGGTGCGGGTGGCGCCTGATCTGTTGAAGGTGCAGGCGTGGCGCAGTGTCTACGCGATCGTCAGCAGCCATGTGCGCGATCCGCGGCTGCGCATGGCGTTGAGCTTCCATCCGTTGCTGATCGGCGGCAATCCGCTGAAGGTGAGTTCCATCTACGGCATGATCTCGTCGGTGGAGCGGAATTGGGGCGTGCATTTCGCCATGGGCGGCACCGGCGCGCTGGTGACCGGGCTGGTGAGCCTGATCGAGGGACAGGGCAACGTCGTGCGCTGCAATGCCGAGGTCGCCGAGATCACCCTGGTGGGCCGCCGCGCCACCGGCGTAAAGCTGGCTTCCGGCGAGCATATCCGCGCCGATGTCGTGGTATCGAATGCCGATTCCGCCTACACCTACCGGCGGCTGCTGCCGGCTTCGGTGCGGCGCCGCTGGACCGACCGCAAGATCGACCGTTCCAGCTACTCGAGCGGTCTGTTCGTCTGGTATTTCGGCACCCGCCGGCAATACCCGGAGGTCGGGCACCACACCATCCTGTTCGGCCCGCGCTACCAGGAACTGCTGAAGGACATCTTCCAGCGCAAGGTGCTGGCCAAGGATTTCAGCCTGTACCTGCACCGGCCGACCGCCACCGATCCGTCGCTCGCGCCGGCCGGCTGCGACACCTTCTACGCCCTGTCGCCGGTGCCGCACATGGACGCCGGCATCGACTGGGCGGTGCAGGCCGAGCCGTACCGGCAGGCGATCGCCGAATTCCTCCAGCGCACCCTGCTGCCCGACCTGGACCAGCAGGTGGCGGCGTCGCGCGTCACCACGCCGCGCGACTTCCAGGACCGTCTGCTCTCCATCAAGGGGGCCGGGTTCGGGCTGGAGCCGGTGCTGCTGCAGAGCGCCTGGTTCCGGCCGCACAACCGCAGCGAGGATATCGAGCGGTTGTACCTGGTCGGCGCCGGCACGCATCCGGGGGCCGGCGTGCCCGGGGTTCTTTCCTCTGCCCGCGTTCTCGACACGGTGGTGCCGGATGTTTCTGCTCTCGTCTGAACGACCGAAGGCATCGCCGGCCGACCTCGAGGCATGTCGCGAACTGCTGCGCGGCGGATCGCGGTCGTTCTTCGTCGCCTCGTTCCTGCTGCCGCAGGCGGTGCGCGACCCGGCGATTTCGCTCTATGCGTTTTGCCGGGTGGCCGACGACGCCATCGACCTCGACGTCGCCAAGGGGGACGCGCTGGCGCGGCTGCGCGAGCGGCTGGAGCGGGTCTACGAGGGCAAGCCGGCCGCCATTCCCGCCGACCGGGCGCTGACCGACGTGGTCACACGCTTTGCCGTGCCGCGCGCCATTCCGGAGGCGCTGCTGGAAGGCTTCGCCTGGGACGCCGAGGGGCGCACCTACGAGGATCTGTCGGGCGTGCACGCCTACTCGGCGCGCGTGGCTGGCACCGTCGGGGTGATGATGACGCTGCTGATGGGGGAGCGAAATCCCGCGGTGGTGTCGCGCGCCTGCGATCTCGGCATTGCCATGCAGCTTTCCAACATCGCCCGCGATGTCGGCGAGGATGCGCGGGAAGGCCGGCTGTTTCTGCCGCGTGCCTGGATGCGCGAGGCCGGCCTCGATCCCGATGCCTGGCTGGCGCAACCGGTGTTCAACCCGGCGCTGGGCGAGGTGGTCAAGCGCCTGCTGCGCGAGGCCGACAGACTGTATGACCGCGCCGGTGCCGGCATCGCCCGGCTGCCGCTGTCCTGCCAGCCCGGCATCTGGGCGGCGCGCTACCTCTATGCCGAGATCGGCCGCGAGGTCGAACGTGCCGGCTGCGATTCGGTGTCGCGGCGCGCGGTGGTGTCGGCGCAACGCAAGGCGCGCCTGCTCGCGCGGGCGCTTGCATCCCCCGTGCTGCCGGTGCGCCAGGACAGTTCGCCGCCGGTGGCGGAGGCGTCCTTTCTGATCGATGCGGTGATCGCGCAGCCGCCCCGTGGCCGCGTGAAGCTGGCCTCGCCGCCGGTAGCGCCGGCCCCGGGGAATTTCAGTGGACAGGTTGGCTGGATGGTGGACCTGTTCGCCAGACTGGAGCGGATTGAGCGGGAGGAAGACCTGGAGCGTCGCCGCCGGGCCGACGAAGCCGCCGCGACGGCGTCATAGCTGGCCGCCGGGGCAAACCCGGTGGGCTGGCTGGCTTGCCGACTGGTCCGATCCCGGCACGCGCGTCCGCGCGGCAGGGTGAATCGGGCCATTTCATCGAACGCGCGTGCAACAACCCGGCGGACCCTCCGCCGGAGCGTTCCACCAGCGCTGCGGATCGCCGATTGCGGGAGGCGTGACAATGCTGATCAGTAACTGGCTGGGCGTGCTTCTGTTCGCCGTTGGGGTATGGCTGTTCGCGTCCGCGCTGCAACGGCGCAGCCGCGCGCAGGCGGCATGGCACGCGGCGCAGGCCGCGGGACGGGCGATCAACGTGCGCCCCAGCCAACAGGTCGCCGTCGCGACGTTGGTGTTGCGCCCGATCCTCTACATCGCGCTGCTGCTGGTGGCGGCGGCGGTGATCACGTCTTCCCAGGCGATCGGCGGCCCGGGCATGTCGTCCATCGATCTGTTCGGGTTCCTGTCCATGTTGCTCGGCTACGCCGTCTGGTTCAGCGTCGGCACGCGCTACCGCGACATTGACAAGGCGGCTCTCGCCCCCGTTCCGGTGGCGGACGGGCCGGGCTGAGCAACCCGTGTGCGACCGTCGGCGTTGCCAACATTGCGCAGCCTGGCTGCAATCTTCCGAAGCGTGCTGCAACTGCGACGGATTCTTGACCTACATCAAGGCGTCTGAGTTGCGCACTCGATATTTTTCGCAAAACCAGCAGGATCCGGTGGGAGATCGCCCATGCGCGTGATGATGATCCAGCCAAACTACCATTCCGGCGGTGCTGAAATCGCCGGCAATTGGCCACCAGGCTGGGTGGCTTATATCGGCGGCGCGCTGAAGACGGCGGGTATCACCAATATCCGCTTCGTCGATGCGATGACCAACTACATCCCGGACGACAAGCTCGCCGAGATGATCCGCGCGCTGAATCCCGACGTGGTGATGGCGACCGCCATCACCCCGATGATCTATCAGGCGCAGACCACCCTGAAGATCGCGCGGGAAGCGGCACCGAACGCCATCACCATCCTTGGCGGCATCCACCCCACCTTCATGTACGCGCAGGTGCTCAGCGAGGCGCCGTGGATCGACTACATCGTGCGCGGCGAGGGCGAGGAGATCACCGTCAACCTGATGCGCGCCATCCAGGACGGCACGCATCTGGCGCAGCGGCGCGAGATCAAGGGGCTGGCCTTCCTGGAAGACGGCCAGCTGGTGGCGACGCCGGCCCACCCGGTGATCAAGGACCTCGACAGCCTGACTCCGGACTGGTCGATCCTGGAGTGGGACAAATACATCTACACCCCGCTGAACTGCCGGGTGGCGGTGCCCAACTTCGCGCGCGGCTGCCCGTTCACCTGCCGGTTCTGTTCGCAGTGGAAGTTCTGGCGCCAGTACCGCACCCGCGACCCGAAGAAGTTCGTGGACGAGGTCGAGTCGCTGGTGCGCGACCACAATGTCGGATTCTTCATCCTCGCCGACGAGGAACCGACCATCAACCGCAAGAAGTTCATCCGCCTCTGCGAGGAGCTGATTGCGCGCAACCTGCCGGTGCACTGGGGCATCAACACCCGCGTCACCGACATCCTGCGCGACCGCGAATTGCTGCCGATGTTCCGCAAGGCGGGCCTGGTGCACGTTTCGCTCGGCACCGAGGCGGCGGCCCAGCTCAAGCTCGATCTGTTCCGCAAGGAAACCACCATCGAGCAGAACAAGCTGGCGGTGAAGCTGCTGCGCGACGCCGGCATGGTCGCCGAGGTGCAGTTCATCATGGGGCTGGAGAACGAGACCCCGGAGACCATCGAGGAGACCTACCGGCTGGGGCTGGACTGGAAGGCCGACATGGTCAACTGGAACTGCTACACGCCGTGGCCATTCGCCGAGCTGTTCGAGGATCTGGGCGACAAGGTCGAGGTCCGCGACTACTCGAAATACAACTTCGTCACGCCGATCATGAAGCCGGACGCCATGACCCGCGAGCAGGTGCTCAAGGGCGTGATGAAGAACTACGCACGCTTCTACCTGCGGAAGACCTTCTTCGGGTATCCGTGGATTCGCGACAAGTGGAAGCGCAAGTACATGCTGGGCTGCCTGAAGGCGTTCGCCAAGACCACGTGGGAAAAGAAATTCTACGATCTTGAGCGGTTGAAGTTCAACGGCATGTCGTCGGAGTGGGAACTCGGCTTCGACCAGAGCAAGGTGCTGACCTCCGAGCAGATCCAGGATGCCAAGCGCCTGCGGCCCGACCTTGCCGCCGACGTCAACTTCAAGGGCACGCCGTCGATCATCGGCAAATGCGCGCCGACCAACGACAGCCAGTACTTGCAAGTGCCGGCCGGACGCGGCAAGGCCGAAATCATCTCGGCCTGTGGCGCGCCGAACGACCTGCAGTACGACGAGGACGCGGTGGTGACGGCCTGCGGTGCGCCCAACCACCTGCACTACGACGAGGATGAGGCGGCGCCGGCGGCGGCGGAGCCCAGCCATCCGAAAGTGCCCGACAAGGCCGTTGCCGCACCACCGCGCTAGGTCGGGACGGCAACGACGTGACCACCACAACCGAAGCGCCGGCCCCCGATGCGGGGCCGGCGCGGATCGGCCCCAACGCCATCATCCGCGTTGCCGAGGCGTTGCGCGCACAGCTCGGCGAACAAGTCACCGCGGAACTGTTCGGCAATGTCGGGCTGGGCCACTACCTCCAGACCATGCCCGGCCACATGGTGGACGAGCGTGAGGTGATTGCCCTGCACCAGTTCCTGCGCCCGTCGCTGGGGGCGGCGCGGGCGCGGGCGGTTTCGCGTGAGGCCGGGGTGCGCACCGCCGACTATCTGCTGGGCAAACGCATCCCGCGCCCCGCCCAGTTCGTGCTGCGCCTGCTGCCGCCGTCACTTGCCAGCCGCGTGCTGCTGCGCTCCATCGGCGGCCATTCCTGGACTTTTGCCGGCAGTGGCCACTTCCATGCCGAGCCGGGATACCCGGTGCGGCTCAGCATTGCCGACTGCCCGCTCTGCCGCGGCGCGACGGCGGATGAACCGGTTTGCGACTACTACGCCGCCACCTTTGAGCACCTCTACCGTGCTTTGGTCAGCCCCCGGGCGACCGTGGTCGAAACGGCATGCGAGGCCATGGGCGCCCCTGCCTGCGTGTTCGAGATCAGCTGGAAGCCCTGACACGGCCGGTGTCGCGGCGGTGGTGCTGCGTTGATCTGGATCAACGCGCGCGATCGTCATCCCCACGAAATAGTACCCATAAGGACAAAATGAGCCGCCGCCCGATGGCGCGCGTCTTGCCTGGGAACGCCGGCACACTCAACCACCAACAGAGAGAGCAGGCATGCCGATCGTTACGTTTTCTTCGCCGACCCTGCACCGCGACCTGCGGGCCTACGCCACCGCCGGCGACACCCACACCCTGCTGGTTGTGGCCGAAAAGAACGGGGTGAAAATCCCGCATGACTGCCGCAACGGCGAGTGCGGCTCCTGCCTGATCCGCGTCGAATACGTGGAAGGCAAGCCCAAGATGGGCGTGGCGCTGACCGAAAAGGAAAAGGCCACGCTCAAGTCGCTGGGCAAGATCACCGACGCGCAGCTCGAGGACGCCGAGGTACGGGATATTCCGCCGCCGTTCCGGCTGGCCTGCCAGTTCGTGGCGCGCGATGAGGAGGTGGTGATCCACTTCACCGGGGAACCTGGCGGGGCTTGAGCAGGCAAGGCCAGGGCGCTGCCCGGCAGGGGGCGGTGACCCCCTGCACCCCATTCTATTCGTCCTTCGCCCTGGGTATGCGGAAGGGCAACATGGCCTGCACCCACCGGGTGCGGAACCGGTCCAGCGACAGGCTCTCATGCATCGCCGTCGCGCGCTCGCCCAGCAGGTGCGTGCGCAGCAGCGAGCGGGCATAGAACGGCGTGTCCTCCAGCGTTTCCACCACGCTGGCGCCTTGCCCCGCGTCGGCGCGGGTGCCGCGGGCGACCCGCCAAGCCGTGCCGGGCAGGCGGACTGGCGGCGGCGGCTCGAAGCTCTCCACCCGGCCGTCCGGGTCGAAACGCAATGCCAGCAGCCGCGTGCTGCCGTCGCGTCGCACCGCGTCGTAGAGCACCGCCGTGCCGCGGCGCAGCCCGGCGCGCGACCAGTCCCAGTTGCGGAACCCCGCTTCCAGCGGCTCGCTGCCGGCATTGGCGTCAAAATACGCCGGCCCGTCCCAGCGCAGCGCCGGCCGGTCCAGCGCCACCTCCACCCGCGCGCAGGGCGCAATCGGTGTCCACACATGCCGCCCGGCGGCATCCAGCGCGAAGCTGCGCCCCGGCAACGCGGCCGGGTGCACCCGCACCGTGCCGCGCAGCGGCGAACGGAAGGGCGCGGTGACCTCATCGATCTCTACCGTCAGCACGCTGCCGTCCCAGCTCAGCGCGCTCGGCCCGATGCCGAGGCGGGCGGGGCTGCGTTGCAACGACCGGCCGCTGCGCTCGGTCATCGCCCAACGCTTGCCGCCGGCGCCGTACAGCGCGACGTTCAGCGCGCAGTGCGCGAGCGGGTCACCGGCGCCGCGCTGCCGTGCCGCGCTGTAGTAGGGCGAGAACACGCTACCGATGAAGGCGATCAGCGTCAGCCCGTGCTGCCCATCGTCGCTGAGTGCGTCGACATACCACCAGGCGTAGCCGCCAGGCGGGACAGGCCGGTCGAAGGCAGGTCCGCCAGCAGGCTGGACGCCGCCAGCCGGCCCGACAGCGCCGCCATCGGCACCCCCGGCCCCGGATGCGTGCTGCCGCCCGCCAGGTACAGGCCCGGAATCCGGCTCCGTGCCCCCGATCGCCGGAACGACGCGAACGGGTCGTGCAGCGCCGGGCCGTACAGTGCTCCCCCCCTCCCCGGGAACATCCGATCGAAATCCGCCGGTGTCGTTATCACCGTGCTGTCCGGGCACGGCCGCACCTGCAGGCCGCACCGGTCCAGCTGGCTGAAAGTCCGCTCCTCGCATTGCCTGATCTCCGCGGCACTGAAGGGGTGGGAATCGCCGTTGGACGGCGCGTTGACGAGACAGAACAGCCGCTCCGGCCCGCCGGGGGCGGCGCCCTCGCCGGCGTCGCGGTCCTGGGCGCACACATAGACGGTCGGCGCGGCCGGCAGCACGCGGCGGCGGAACACGGCGTCGAATTCGGCGGGGTAGTCGTCCGAAAAGAACACGTTGTGGCGCAGCAGCGGGAAGCCCTCGGTTGCCGCCTGCATGGACCAGGTCAGCGCCGACATCGTGCGCGTCGCCAGTTGCGCCCGCGGTGCCGCCCGCGCGGCCTGCGCCCCGAGCAATCCACCGCCGAGCGCGGCGACGTCGGCATTCACCACCACCGCGTCGGCGGCGATCCGCTCGCCGTCCGCCAATCGCACGCCGGTGGCGCGCCCGCCCTCGACCAGCACCTCCTCGACCGTCGTGCCATAGCGGAACCGTGCGCCGCGCACCGCCGCCAGTTCCGCCAGCACCGCGGCGATGCGCTGCATGCCGCCCTCGACCGCCCAGACGCCCTGCTGCTCGACATGCGCGATCAGCATCAGCGTGGCCGGCGCGCGGAACGGCGAGCAGCCCGAATAGGTGGCATACCGGCCGAACAGCTGGCGCAGCCTGGGATCGCGGAAATGCTGGCCGAGCGCCCGCCACAGCCGGGTGTAGGGGGAGAGGCGCATCACATCGAGCAGGCCCCCCGGCCCGTGGCCGAACGACAGCGACAGCAGGCTGGGGCGCTGGGCGCGGATGAAGCGGTGTTCGAGCGTGCCATAGATGCGCCGCGCGCGGGCGCACAACGCCAGGTAGCCGGCGGCTTCCGCCGGGCCGGCGAGCGCCCCGATGGCATCGGCCGAGCGCTCGGCATCGGCGAACAGGTCCAGCCGGTCCCGTGCCCCCCAGGCGTGCCGCGCCAGCCGCTCCAGCGGCTGCAGCGTCAGGTGGGCGTCCAGACGTTCGCCGCAGGCGGCAAAAATCTCCTCGAACACCGGCCGCAGGGTGAAGACGGTGGGGCCGGAATCGACGCCGGCGCCGCCGGCCTGCACCGTGCGCAGCTTGCCGCCCGGTGCGCCGGCGCGCTCAACGACCAGCACGTCGAGGCCGCGCGCGGCAAGCTCCAGCGCAGCCACCAGCCCGCCGATGCCGGCGCCGATGACGACGACGGGGCGGCTACGCACGATCAGATTGCTCCTGGGAAGAATGCCATTGACTCCACCGTCCATACGGCACGACAGTGCCGAGTGACAACTTGACTTGACACTTTTCAGGCGCACGCAGGAGGCGCAATCCCATGGATGCCACGTCGCGCATCGAACGGGCACTGGCCGCTGCGGTGGCCCGGGCCCAGGGAACCGATTCTGGCCGCGGCGGTCCGCCCAGGCTGGCGGAGGCGCTGCACTACGCGGTGTTCCCGCGCGGCGCGCGTATCCGCCCGCGGCTGTGCCTGGCGGTCGCCATGGCCTGTGGCGAGGACGATCCGGGGCTGACCGATGCGGCGGCTGCCTCGATCGAACTGCTGCATTGTGCCTCCCTGGTGCATGACGACCTGCCTTGTTTCGACGACGCTGACATACGTCGTGGCAAACCGTCTGTTCACAAGGCCTTCGGTGAACAGATTGCGGTATTGGCCGGCGACGCGCTGATCGTGCTGGCATTCCAGACGCTGGCCTGGGCCGCCGCGGGTGCGCCGCAGCGCCTTGGAATCCTGGTGGATACCGTTGGGCGCTCGGTCGGTATGCCGCGTGGCATCACCGCCGGCCAGGCCTGGGAATGCGAGACCGAAATCGATCTTGCCGAATACCAGCAGGAAAAGACCGGCGCGCTGTTCGCCGCCGCGGCCGTGGCCGGCGCCGCCGCCGCGGGGGCTGTCGCGGAACCGTGGCGCCTGCTCGGCGAGCGTCTCGGTGCCGCCTACCAGGTGGCCGACGACATTCGCGACGTCGCCTGCGCCGTCGAGGAGATCGGCAAGCCGGTCGGCCAGGACCAGGCGCATGCGCGGCCGAGCGCGGTGGCCCGGCACGGGCTGGACGGCGCGATGCGGCTGCTCAAGGAGCTCGCCGAGGGCGCGGTGGCCTCGATTCCGGACTGCCCGGGCGCGGTCGAACTGCGCGCCCATATTCTGTCTGAATCGCAACGTCTGCTGCCGAAGCAGTTGGCGCAGCGCGCCGCCTGAAGGGCGCCCGCCTGACCCCGGCCGGGCGGGATGCCGACAAGATGAAACCGCAACTCTCGTGGTGGGACCGCTGTGTCGGCCTGGTCGACCGCCTGTTTGCCAGCCCGCGTTTCCAGCGCTGGGCAACCGGCTTCCCACTCACCCGCCCGATCGCGCGACGGCGTGCGCGCGGCCTGTTCGACCTGGTCGCCGGCTTCGTTTACGCGCAGGTGCTGTTCGCCGCCGTGCGGCTGCGCCTGTTCGACATCCTGTACGAGGGTCCGCAGACGCTCGCCGAACTGGCGCCGCGCCTTGGCCTGCCGGAGCAGGGGGCGGCCCGCCTGCTGGACGCCGCAGTGGCGCTGCGGCTGGTTGAGCACCGCCGCCGTGGCCGCTACGGGCTGGGTCAACTCGGCCACGCCATGGTCGGCAATCCCGGTATCGTTGCCATGATCGAGCACCACAGCCTGCTTTACGCCGATCTGGCCGACCCGGTGGCGCTGCTGCGCGGCGCCCGCGGCCCGACCGCGCTGGGCGGCTATTGGCCCTACGCGGCTGCCGGTGGACCGGGGACCGAGGGACCCGCCGCGCTCACGCCGGCGCAGGTCGCCGGCTACACCGACCTGATGTCGGCCTCGCAGCCCTTCATCGCCGCGGAGGTGCTCGACGCCTACGATGTCGGCCGGCATCGCTGCCTGCTCGATGTGGGCGGCGGCGACGGCCGCTTCCTGGCCGAAGCGGCGGCCCGCGCACCCGCTTTGCGCGTGCTGCTGTTCGACCTGCCAGCCGTGGCGGCGCGTGCCACCGCGCGCTTCGAGGCCGGCGGCCTGTCGGCCCGCGCCACCGCCATTGGCGGCGATTTCCGCACCGACGCGCTGCCCCAGGGGGCCGATCTGGTTTCGCTGGTGCGCATCCTGCACGACCACGACGACGCCACCGTGCGCGCGCTGCTGCGTGCCGTGCGCGCCGCCCTGGCGCCCGGCGGCACGCTGCTGATCGCCGAGCCGCTGGCGGCGACGCCGGGGGCCGAGCCGGTGGGGGATGCGTATTTCGGCTTCTACCTGATGGCGATGGGGCGTGGCCGCCCGCGTCGCGCGCAGGAACTCGCTGGGATGCTGGCGGAGGCCGGATTCGACCGCATCCGCACCGTCCGCACCCGCAGCCCGATGCTGACCGGCCTGCTGCTGGCAACCGCGCCGGGGTCGTCACACTTGCTGTAAATCTGCCTTGACATTACCGATCGTCAATGTAGGCTGACACCACGCCAAATACTGTTGGCAAACGGGAGTTCGAAGTCCTCTATGGACACCATCGCCGTGGTGCTGCAGGCGCCCGAGCGCCTCTCGCTGAGCCGGATCCAGCTCTCGCTCCCGGGCGAGGCCGATGTCGTCGTGGACATCGAATGGAGCGGTATCAGTACCGGTACCGAGAGGTTGCTCTATACTGGCCGGATGCCGCCCTTCCCGGGGCTCGGCTATCCGCTGGTGCCAGGCTATGAGTCGGTGGGTCTGGTGACGGCCGCGGGACCTGCAGCGGGCACCGTGGTGGGCACGCGGGTGTTCGTGCCGGGGGCGCGTTGTTACGGTGAGATTCGCGGGCTGTTCGGCGGCGCCTCCTCGCGGGTGGTCGTGCCCGGCGCGCGGGTGACGCCGATTGGCGATGCGCTCGGTGAGCAGGGCGTGCTGCTGGCCCTTGCCGCCACCGCCTACCATGCGGTCGGGGCACCCGGTGCGACGCTGCCGGAACTCATCATCGGCCATGGCGTGCTCGGCCGGCTGCTGGCCCGCCTGGTGGTGGCGCTGGGTGGCGCCCCCGTGGTGTGGGAGCACAACGCCGAGCGGGCCGCCGGTGCCGCCGGCTACGCGGTGATCGATCCCGCGGCCGATGACCGCCGCGACTACCGCTGCATCTGCGACGTCAGCGGCGATTCGGGCATTCTCGATGCGCTGATCGCGCGGCTCGCCCCGGGCGGGGAGATCGTGCTGGCGGGGTTCTATTCCGACCGGCTGTCGTTTGCCTTCCCGCCGGCCTTCATGCGTGAGGCGCGGGTCCGCGTTGCCGCCGAATGGCGCGCGCCCGACCTGCTGGCGACGACCGAATTGGTGGAGGCCGGGCGTCTGTCGCTCGACGGCCTGATCACCCATCGCCGGGACGCATCCCAGGCGGAGGCCGCCTACCGGACGGCCTTTGGCGACCCCGGCTGCCTCAAAATGGTCCTGGATTGGCGGGGGATATAACAACAAATGAACGCACCGTTTGGCATTCCCGGAGCGGCCAAACCGCTCGACACCATGCAGCAGCAGTTGCAGGCGGAGGCCGCAATCGAGCCGGATGAGCCTGTTTCGACCGCGCCGACCCGGAAGACGCAGATCATTGCAATCTACGGCAAGGGCGGCATCGGCAAGAGCTTCACGCTCGCCAACCTCTCCTACATGATGGCGCAGCAGGGCAAGCGGGTTCTGCTGATCGGCTGCGACCCGAAGAGCGACACCACGTCGTTGCTGTTCGGCGGGCGCAGCACCCCCACCATCATCGAAACATCGTCGAAGAAGAAGGCCGCCGGCGAGAAGGTCACCATCGGCGACGTCTGCTTCAAGCGTGACGGCGTGTTCGCCATGGAACTCGGCGGGCCTGAAGTGGGCCGCGGCTGCGGCGGGCGCGGCATCATCCACGGCTTCGAGTTGCTGGAGAAGCTGGGCTTCCACCAGTGGGATTTCGACTACGTGCTGCTCGATTTCCTCGGCGACGTGGTGTGCGGCGGCTTCGGCCTGCCGATCGCGCGCGACATGTGCCAGAAGGTGATCGTGGTCGGTTCGAACGACCTGCAGTCGCTGTATGTCGCCAACAACGTGTGCTCGGCGGTCGATTATTTCCGCAAGCTCGGCGGCAATGTCGGCGTGGCCGGCATGGTGATCAACAAGGATGACGGCACCGGCGAGGCGCAGGCTTTCGCCGCGGCGGTCGGCATCCCGGTGCTGGCAGCCATTCCGGCCGACGAGGATATCCGCCGCAAGAGCGCCAACTACGAGATCGTCGGCCGCCCGGGCGGCCGCTGGGCGCCGGTGTTCGAGGCGCTGGCCGTGCAGGTGGCCGAGGCGCCGCCGAAGCGGCCGAATCCGCTGAGCCAGGAGGCATTGCTCAACCTGTTCAAGGGCGATGCGGTGGGCCGCAGCGTGGTGCTCGATCCGGCAACGGCCGAGGATATGTGTGGCGATGCGGCGGTGGTGAAGCCGTCGCTCGAAGTGATCTACGAGGGTTCGTAGCGGCAATGACCACGCACGACGCCACCCTTGATCACACGACAGCGCCCGCCCAGCCTGTGGAAGCGGCGGCGGAGGGCTGTCATGGCGGCCGCGAGACGATGCTGGAGGCGGCGCGCGCCGCCGGCAAAGCGGAGTCGCTCGAGAAGTTGCTGGCCAATTATCCGCGCGGGCCGCATGATCAGCCGCAAACCATGTGCCCGGCCTTCGGGGCGCTGCGCGTCGGGCTGCGGATGCGGCGCACGGCCACGATCCTTTCCGGCTCGGCCTGTTGCGTCTACGGCCTGACCTTCACCTCGCATTTCTACGGCGCCCGCCGCACGGTCGGCTACGTGCCGTTCAACTCCGAAACCCTGGTGACCGGCCAGCTGTTCGAGGACATCCGAAAGGCTGTCTACGACGTTGCGAAGCCGGATCAGCTAGACGCAGTGGTAATCATCAATCTCTGCGTGCCGACGGCTTCCGGCGTGCCGCTCGAGCTGCTGCCGAAGCAGATCGACGGCGTGCGGATCATCGGCATCGACGTCCCTGGTTTTGGTGTGCCGACGCATGCCGAGGCCAAGGACGTGCTCGCCGGCGCCATGCTGCGCTATGCGCGGCTGGAAGCGGAAGCGGGGCCCGTGGCGCGCCCGCGCGGTGTGGTGCTCGGCGAGCCGATGGTCACCTTGATCGGCGAGTTGTTCCCGGCCGATCCGGTGGGTGTCGGTGCGCTGCTGGCGCCGATGGGCCTGTCGGTGGCGCCGCAACTGCCGTCGCGCGAATGGCGGGATCTGTATGCCGCCCTCGACTGCGTCGCCGTCGCAGCGGTGCACCCGTTCTACACCGCCTCGGTGCGCGAGTTCCGCGCGGCCGGCCGGCCGGTGGTCGGCTCCGGGCCGGTGGGCGTGGACGGCACGGCCGCCTGGCTGGAGGCGATCGCCGCCGCCGCCAACATTCCGGCCGACAAACTCGACGCCGCCAAGGCGCGCGCCCTGCCGGCCATCCGCACGGCGCTGGAAGCGAACCCGATCAAGGCCCGCATCACCGTGTCGGGCTACGAAGGCTCCGAGCTGCTGGTGGCCCGCCTGCTGATCGAGGCCGGCGCTGAGGTGCCCTATGTCGGCACCGCCACCCCGCAGACCGAGTGGAGCCAGCCCGACCGCGAATGGCTGGCCGCGCGCGGCGTGCATGTGCAGTACCGCGCCTCGCTGGAGCAGGACATCGCGGCCATGCAGGAAGTGCGTCCCGACCTGGCGCTGGGCACCACGCCGCTGGTGCAGAAAGCCAAGTCGATGGGCATTCCGGCGCTCTACTTCACCAACATGGTTTCCGCGCGGCCGCTGTTTGGCCCCGCCGGTGCCGGCGCACTGGCCGGGATCGTGGCGGCGCAGACCCGCGGCGCCGAGCGTTTCGCCCGCATGGTCGCGTTCTTCGGGCCGGTGGGCAGCGGCGAGGGCGCCGGCTACGGCTGGACCGACGTGCCGAAGGAGCCGGCCGGCTGGCGCGAGCGCACCCGCAAGCAACGCGAGGCGCGCGCCAAGGCTGCCGCCAACCAGGCAATGGGGAGCTAGAGCCATGCTCGTGCTCGACCATGATCGCGCTGGCGGCTACTGGGGGGCGGTCTACGCCTTCGCCGCGGTGCGTGGCCTGCGCGTGGTGATCGACGGCCCGGTGGGCTGCGAGAACCTGCCGGTGACGGCCGTGCTGCACTACACCGATGCGCTGCCGCCGCACGAATTGCCGGTGGTGGTGACCGGCCTGTCGGAAGACAGCCTGTCGATGCACGGCACCGAAGGGTCCATGAAGCGCGCCGCCGCCACGCAGGACCCCGACCTGCCGGCGGTGGTGGTGACCGGCAGCATTGCCGAAATGATCGGCGGCGGCGTCACGCCGGAAGGCTCGAACCTGTTGCGCTTCATTCCGCGCACCATCGACGAGGACCAGTGGCAGGCCGCCGACCGTGCGATCAACTGGCTGTGGAGCGAGTTTGGCGCCCGTAAGGCGCGCAAGCCGGCCAAGCGCGCCGAGGGCGCCCGCCCACGGGTGAACATCATCGGGCCGATCTACGGCACCTTCAACATGCCGTCCGACCTGGCCGAAATCCGCCGCCTGGTCGAGGGCATTGGCTGCGAGATCAACCTGGTGTTCCCGCTGGGCGCGCATGTCGAGGACATCGCGCGGCTGCCGGACGCCGACGTGAACATCTGCATGTATCGTGAGTTCGGCCGCCTGCTCTGCGAGGAACTCGGCCGACCCTATCTGCAGGCGCCGATCGGCATGTTCGCCACCACCAATTTCCTGCGCAAGCTCGGCGAGCTGACGGGGGTCGATCCCGAGCCGTTCATCGAACGCGAGAAGCACACCACGATCAAGCCGATCTGGGATCTGTGGCGCAGCGTGACCCAGGACTTCTTCGGCAGCGCTGCCTTCGCCATCGTCGCCACCGAAACCTATGTGCGCGGCATGCGACGTTTTCTCGAGGAGGAGATGGGCGTGCCCTGCGCCTTTGCCTTCGCCCGCACCCCCGGCACCAAGCCGGACAACGCCGCGGTGCGCGAGGCGGTGCGGACGAAGCCGGCGCTGGTGCTGTTCGGCTCCTACAACGAACGCATGTATGCCGCCGAGTGCGGCAGCCGCGCGGTGTACATCCCTGCCTCGTTTCCCGGCGCGATCATTCGCCGCGCCACCGGTACGCCATTTATGGGCTATGCAGGCGCCACCTACATCGTGCAGGAATACTGCAACGCGCTGTTCGACGCGCTGTTCCACATCCTCCCGCTCGGCACCGAACTCGACCGCGTCGAGGCGACACCGGCGCGGCTGGGCGAGCGCGACACCATCCCCTGGGATGATGCGGCGCACGCACAGTTGGATGCCTATGTCGAAACCGAGCCGTTCCTGGTGCGCATTTCGGCGGCGAAGCGGGCGCGCGAGCGCGCCGAGCGCGACGCCCGCACTGCCGGCGAGGACCGCGTGACCGCGGCGCGAGTCCAGCAAACGCTGGTCGCTCTGCGTGAGGGACAGGTTGCATGATGGCTGCGGCACCCAACGGGATGGTCGCAGCTTGCTCCGGCGGCGTCCGTTACGGGCGCGCGCCGACTACCAATTGCGTCCGGCACTGCCGGACCGAAGAGTCGATCGTGGCGGGCTCCGCTCACACGGCGATCCCTGCCGCGCGGGAGATGCGCGGTAACGGCCGAAAGGCTGTCATCTGAAGGGCACTAAAGATGGCTGATGAAAAGTCCCTGTCGGGGCTGACTGAGGAAGAGGCCAAGGAGTTCCACAAGATCTACCGGGCCAGCTTCCTGACCTTCGTAGGTATTGTGGTTGTCGCCCACATCCTGGTGTGGTCGTGGCGTCCGTGGTTCCCGGGGGTCAATGGCTATTCGACGTCGCTGCTCGACGGCGTCAACACCGCGCTTTCGTTCCTGGCATAAGGAGACTGTAACATGGCCGAGTTCCCCGGCGAACCGGATGTCTGGCGCTTCTGGCTTCTGTTCGATCCGCGCCGCGTTCTGGTCGCAGTGTTCGTGTTCCTGCTCGTCCTCGCGCTGCTGATCCACTTCATCCTGCTGGGCACCAGCCGCTTCAACTGGCTGGATGGCCCGACGGTGCATGCGGTCGCGGCTGCCCCGGCGAAGTAGTAGCGCCACTATCCACGGCGGCGGACGAGGTCGGGCGCGTGCCGGGCCTCGTCCGTGGCCAACGTTGCTGCAGGCGCAGCTTGCTAGGCTGCACCGGAGCGGAGGAGCCGATAAATGGCATTGCTCAGCTTTGAGAAAAAATACCGTGTGCGCGGGGGGACTCTGATCGGGGGAGATCTGTTCGACTTCTGGGTGGGGCCCTTTTTTGTCGGCTTCTTCGGGGTCACAGCTGCCCTCTTCGCAGTCCTCGGCACCGCGCTGATCTTCTACGCCGCGGTCCAGAACGGTGACTACAACGTCTGGCGGATCAACATCGCTCCGCCAGACATCAGCTATGGTCTGAAATTCGCGCCGCTGGCGCTCGGCGGCTATTGGCAGCTGATCACGATCTGCGCGATCGGGGCTTTCGTCTCGTGGGCGCTCCGGCAGGTGGAAATCTGCCGCAAGCTCGGAATCGGCTACCACGTGCCGTTCGCCTTCAGCTTCGCCATCTTCGCGTATGTCGCCCTGGTCGTGATCCGGCCGGTGTTGCTGGGGGCGTGGGGCTTCGGCTTCCCGTATGGTATTCTCAGCCACCTCGACTGGGTTTCCAACACCGGCTACCAGTTCCTGCACTTCCACTACAACCCGGCGCACATGCTGGGGGTCACGTTCTTCTTCACGAACGCGCTCGCACTCGCTTTGCATGGCTCGCTGATCCTGTCCGCCGCCAACCCCGGGAAGGGCGAACCGGTCAAGCTTGCCGAGCATGAGGGTGTCTTCTTCCGCGACATCGTCGGCTACTCGGTCGGCACGCTTGGCATCCATCGGGTTGGCGTGTTCCTGGCGGTGTCCGCGGCCTTCTGGAGCGCCGTCTGCATCGTGTTGAGCGGCCCCTTCTGGACCCGCGGTTGGCCGGAGTGGTGGGGCTGGTGGTACAACCTGCCGATCTGGGGCTAAGGGGAGATCACCATCATGGCCGAATACCAGAATATCTTCACCCGCGTGCAGGTGCGAGGCCCGGCCTACCCGGGCATCCCACTGCCGGCCGGTGACGACCCTCGCGTAATCAAACCCTTCTTCAACTACCTGGCCGGCTGGCTCGGCGAACCGCAGATTGGGCCGCTCTATGTCGGGCGCCTCGGGCTGCTTTCGTTTGCCTTCTTCTTCGTCGCCTTCGAGATCGTCGGCTTGAACATGCTGGCATCGGTGAACTGGAACTGGCTGCAGTTCTGGCGCTCGCTGCCCTGGCTTGCGCTTGAGCCGCCGGCGCCGGCCTATGGTCTGCATATCCCGCCGCTGAACGAAGGCGGCTGGTGGCTGATCGCCGGCTTCTTCCTGACCGCTTCGGTTCTGACCTGGTGGTTGCGTGTCTACCGCCGCGCTGTCCAGCTTGGCCTCGGCACCCACGCAGCCTGGGCCTTTGCTTCGGCGATCTTTCTCTTCCTGTCGATCGGGTTCATTCGCCCGGTCCTGATGGGGCACTGGAGCGAGTCGGTCCCGTTTGGCATCTTCCCGCACCTTGACTGGACCTCGGCGTTCTCGATCCGCTACGGCAACCTCTACTACAACCCGTTCCACATGCTCTCGATCGCCTTCCTGTACGGCTCTGCCGTGCTGTTCGCGATGCATGGCGGCACGGTGCTCGCGGTGAGCCGCTTCGGCGGTGAGCGCGAGGTCGAACAGATCCTCGACCGCGGCACCGCTTACGAGCGCGGCGCACTGCTGTGGCGCTGGTGCATGGGCTTCAACGCGACGGCCGAATCGATCCATCGCTGGGCTTGGTGGTTCGCGGTTCTCGTCACGCTGACTGGCGGCATCGGCATCTTGCTCACCGGAACGGTGGTGGACAACTGGTACCTCTGGGGCGCCAAGCATGGCATCGTCCCGGTGTGGCCGAATGTCTTCCCGCCCGTGCCGGATCCGGCAGCGCTTTGAGAGGGGAGAGCAAGCCATGTCGAACTTTAACTTCAAGCTGTTCTACTTGCCCGTCCCGGTCCGCATCGCTGCCGTTCTCGCTGCCGTGGTGGGCGTCGGCCTCCTGTTTACCCTTGAGGCGCCGCCGGTTGACGTTGTGCAGCGTGGCTTCCGTGGTCTGGGCCTGTTCCAGAACTACCACCCGGCCACGTTCGCGAAGACGGTAGCCGAGAACCAGCCGATCGCCGCGATCGGGTCGCCCTTGATGGTCGGTGGGCCGGCCGGCAAGGTCTACAAGAACGTGCAGGTGCTGAAGGATGTGCCGGTGGCCGAGTTCACTCGGTTGATGGCCTCCATCACCACGTGGGTGGCGCCGGAGCAGGGCTGCACCTACTGCCACGTTGATACCAGCAACCTGGCCTCCGATGACCTCTACACCAAGAGGGTCTCCCGGCGGATGATCCAGATGGTTCTGGACATCAACACGAACTACAAGACCCACGTGGCTGCTTCCGGTCCGACCGGCGCCACGGGCGTTACCTGCTACACCTGCCACCGCGGCAACCCGGTGCCCAAGAACATCTGGTTCACCGAACCCAAGGGCCCGGCGCACGCGCTGGGTAACACCAGCGGGCGGAATCTGCCTTCGCGTGCTGCCGGCCTGACCTCGCTGGAGACCGATCCGTTTACGCCGTACTTCCTGGGCGCCGACGACATCCGCATTACGCCGTCGACTGCTCTGCCCGAAGGCACCAGCACCGCCTCCTTCAAGGCGACCTACTGGACCTACGGGGTGATGATGTACATGTCCGAGGCTCTGGGCGTGAACTGCACCTACTGCCACAACACCCGGCAGTTCAGCGATTGGTCGCAGAGCAGCCCGCAGCGTGCGACCGCCTGGTATGGTATCAGGATGGTTCGTCACCTGAACAACGACTACCTCGTGCCGCTGCAATCGACCTTCCCGCCCAACCGGTTGGGTCCGACCGGCGACTCGCCGAAGATCGCCTGCGCGACGTGCCACAACGGCGTCTACAAGCCGCTGTTTGGTGCGAACATGGTCCAGACTTATCCGGAGCTGACGAAGTAGCACCGGAGGGACCAGCCCCGGCCTTCAGCACCGGACGACGTCTGCTCTGTCGTCCGAGTGCTGGAACCGGTGGTTCCCGGCAGTGGGCCGGGACCGACCCTCACCAACGGGGCCGGTTCCGGCCCGCTTCCGTTCTGCCTTGCTTCCGTTCCGCGACGGACGCGCCGCCCCGACGAACAGGAGGTGGCGAAACATGCCGGTGGCCGACCCGATAGCCGATGCACGCCGCGCCATGGAGGTGTGCAATGCCTGTCGCTACTGCGAGGGGTTCTGCGCCGTCTTCCCCGCCATGGAGCGCCGGCGCAGCTTTACTGATGCCGACCTGACCACCCTCGCCAATCTTTGCCATGGCTGCCGCGGCTGCTTCTATGCCTGCCAGTATGCCCCGCCGCACCCGTTCGGCATCAACGTGCCGCGGACATTTTCCGAACTCCGCCTGGACAGTTACGCGCAGTACGCCTGGCCGAAGCCATTCGCGGCGTTGTTCCGCAACAATGGCGCCGTCGTGGCGCTGGCGATGGCCCTGGGTGTCGGCATCGTCGTTGTCCTTGCCGCCGCGCTGCAGAACCCCGCCATCCTGCTTGGCGCCCATCCGGTGCGGCCGGGCGCTTTCTATGCCGTCATCCCATATGCGGTGATGTTCTGGCCGGCGGCGATTTCCCTCATGTTCTCAATCGTGGCCGTTATTATGGCCGTGCGCGGCTTCTGGCGCGATGCCGGTCCGTCGCAACGCACCGCCGGCGCCTTGGGCGCTGCCATCCGGCATGCCATGACGCTGCAGAACCTCAGCGGCGGCGGGCACGGCTGCAATGACCGCGACGACGGTTTTTCCACCGCGCGCCGCCGTCTGCACCACGCCATCTCCTGCGGATTTGCGCTCTGTTTTTCCGCCAGCGGCGTTGCCGCGATTTTCGACCGCCTTGGTCACCCGGCGCCCTATGCCTTCTGGAGCGCGCCCGTCCTGCTGGGCACCATCGGCGGATTCCTTATGCTCATCGGCGCCGGCGGCCTGTTCTGGCTGAAGCTTTGCGGCGACCAGGCCCCCACCGCGGGCCGCCTCGTCGGACCCGACGTGGCGATGCTGGCCTTGCTCGCCATGGTCCCGCTGACCGGGCTGCTGCTGTTGGCCCTGCGCGCCACCAGCGCCATGGGCATCGTGCTCGCCGTCCATCTGGGCTTCGTGCTCGCCCTGTTCCTCATGCTGCCATACAGCCGCATGGTACATGGCGCTTACCGCTTTGCCGCCCTGCTGCGCGATGCGCATGATGCCGGTACCGGGAAATAAGCAAGGCCACTGAACAAGGGGGATCGAAGAAATCGGGCTCCTCGCGCAATCCCCGTCACGCGCGCGACCGCGGCGATCGCCGCGCCCTGTGGCTCGCGCTTCGCTGGCGGCGAGCCGACGGCTTTCCCGCTCGTCCAGGAACGGCGAAAGCGCGTCAGAGCGGGCGGTGACGGCGGCAATGGCGATCATACGGGCAGGTTAACGGCGCCGGCCTCCGCGTCACGCAGATTTGCGGCCTGGGTCGGGGAAGGTATCGCAACGTCGGCGCAAGGAGCCGGCAGGGATTCGAGGCGGTGCATCGGCCTTACGAATCGCAGCGGGCGCCGTTTCGATACGACCATCTGCCGGCCATGCGCCGATCTGCCGATCCCGTGGCAATTCACACCCGCCGCATTCGACCATGGGGTGGGACCCGCCGCCGGGCATCAAGGCGATTCAATCGCATTGAGAACCGCTGGTGCCGCGCAAGACATCTTGACCTTCAATAGCGACTTGCATTAATGGGTTGCATCGGGTTGCTGATCGACTTGCTCAGCTTCATCTGCTTGTGGACTGGAATTTCTGACCGATCGACTCAAGAATGTGCCGCTTGAATACCGCTGCCGGTGCGGTCTTGGGAGCCATGCAACGCGACGGCCGCCCAGGCGGTCGTGCAAACCGTCCGGTTCTGCCGGCCGCGTCACGACGGAGGCTTGCGCCAACATGCCGCCCATCACCAGGCCCACATCCGCCCTTGTTTTCGTGTGCACGCCCAGGCTGCGCATGTTCGCCTGTGTGTCCACCCTGGCGCTGCTCTCCGCCTGCGCTTCCCACACCGGCCAGCAGCTGACGGCGAGCCAGGAGGCGGCGCATTACCAGGCCCACGCCCGGCGCGACTATACCCCGCCCGGTCCGCGTTCCGACCCGTGGGGCCCCTATATCGTCGAGGCGTCGGCACGCTTCGATATCCCCGAGCGCTGGATTCGGGAGGTCATGCGGGTGGAATCCAGCTTCAACCCGCTGGATACCTCGCAGGTCGGCGCGATGGGGCTGATGCAGGTGATGCCGGAAACCTATGACGGCCTGCGCGCCCGCTACAATCTTGGCGACGACGCCTACGAGCCGCACGACAACGTCATGGCGGGCACTGCCTACCTGCGCGAGATGTACGACATCTACGGATCGCCGGGCTTCCTGGCGGCCTACAATGCCGGGCCGGGGCGGCTGGACGATTATCTTACCCGCAACCGTCCGTTGCCGGACGAGACCCGCAACTACGTGCGCAAGATCGCGCCGTACATTGCCGACAGCACGCCGAACCGCCCGTCGGCGGGCAGCAACGTCGCCATGAACCAGTTGCCGATCGAGATCCCGCCCGGGCCGCGTTATCCGCATCACCGGCAGGCGCCGGTGGCCCTGGCCGAAAACCGGTATGGCCGCCAGGTGCCGCAGCGTTCGGTGCAGACCGTTTCCCTGGCCGTGCTGCCGCGCCCGGTGCCGCCGCCGCAACCGGTGCAGTTTGCTTCCGCCTCCCCGTCGCGCCACGGTTTTCACCTGATCTCCCCGGCGATGGCCGATACGCTGCCGGTGCAGCATGCCAGTGCCGGCGCATCCGGTGGCAACTGGGCGATCCAGGTCGGTGCCTTCGGCAAGGAGGGGCAGGCCCGGGCGGCGGCCGACGCCGCGCGCGGCCAGGCGCGCGACCTGCTGGCGCATGCACGGCCGGCGGTCGGCACGGTGCATTCGTCCAGCGCCACGCTGTATCGCGCCCGTCTGACCGGCCTGTCGCGCGACGCTGCGGTGCAGGCGTGCGAGAAGCTTGGGCATGGCCACGGATCTTGCATCGTGCTGTCGCCGGAGTCGCAGGGCTAGGCGGGGCCGGCGCGAACGCAACGATCAGGCGCGTGCGCCGGCAGGCAGCGTGACTGGATCAGGAAGGCCTGACAGGCGGGCAGAGCCTGCCGGAATTCGGTCGGCGACGGAGCGGAGGCGGCAAGCCCGCGCCGCATTTCCGTGGGCCCGCTGAAGACATGCGGCCACGGGCTAACCGCTCTCCGCCAGCGGTTCGGCTGGGAAATGCTGGCGGTTCGGTCCTCAGGCAGAATTTATTTGCACCCACGTCATTCCTGACCGCCATATCGGGCTCATCACGCGCGAAGCGGAACTTGTTTTCCGAATTGCCCTGCTGAGCAACCAGGAGTGCGGCGATGTTGCGGTCGTACCGAACGGGATGGCAACGGGTTGTCACGGCGGTGCTGGCCAGCGTGCTTCCATTGCAGAATGCCGCAGCCTGCACGTCGTTCCTCCTCGAGGCTGCGGATGGCGGCAAAGTCTACGGCCGGACCATGGAGTTTGGCCTGGCGCTCGACTCACAACTGGTTGTCGTGCCGCGCAAGCTGGCGCTCACCGGCACCGGGCCGGACGGAAAGGCGGGCACCGGGCTGGCCTGGACGACCAGATATGGTGTCGCCGGCACCAACGGACTTGGCCTGCCCATCGTCGTGGACGGCGTGAACGAGGCCGGGTTGGCCGGCGGCTTGCTGTACCTGCCGAATATCGCAGTGTTCCAGGACGTCGCGCCGGCCGATGCCGGGACCTCCATCGCCTCCTACGAGTTGTTGCTCTACACGCTCACCCGTTTTGCCACCGTGGCCGAGGCGCGGGAGGGCATTGCAAGGATCAAAGTGAACCGGGCGCCGCAGGCTGCCTTCAGGATGCCGGTGCCGGTGCACATGACGCTGCATGACGCCACCGGCGCCAGCATCGTCGTGGAATATATCGACGGGGTGCTGCATATCACCGACAATCCGACCGCGGTGATGACCAACGCGCCGTCGTTCGCCTGGCACATCACCAACCTGAGCAATTACCTGGGGCTTTCGGTGACCGATCCGGCCCCGCGCCGGATCGGCGGCATCGAGCTTGTCCCGCCGAGCACCGGCACCGGCATGCTGGGTATTCCGGGCGACATGTCCTCGCCGTCGCGTTTCGTGCGGGCCTTTGTCTATGCGCACACCGCGCCGGTGACCTCCACCAGCGACGAGGCGGTGATGACGGCCTTTCATCTGCTCAACAACTTCGATATTTCGCCCGGCACCATCCGCACCGAGGCCGGCGCGAAGGCGGGCGGTGGCGTAGCGGCGATCGAGACCACCCAATGGATGGCGGTCAGCGACCTGAAGAACCGGCGTTTCTACATCCGCACCTATGGCGACTATCGGACGCAGGTGGTCGATCTGAAGGCCGCCAGACTGGATGCGCCGGCCATGATATTCGTGCCGCTCGACAAGCCGGGCGCCCCGCAGGACGTGACACCCTGATGCGGTGGAGCGCTCGGCGGTTCCGCCCAAGGGCTGCGGCAAGGGCAGGGAAGGCTTCGAACTTTGCCACGCAGCTATTCACGGTCCTGCATCTGGCAGAGTTGAACCAGCTTGGTGCACTGCCGGACCGACCGCCTGCATCGACCTGACCGGGCGCGATCTGCTACAGTAGCAACAACATCCGGCGCGACAACATTGCCCGCAGCGGGCCTGCGCTGGCCGGAATCCGGGTGCGGCCCGACTTGCGGAAGCATTGGCTGCAATCGAGCACTTGACGCGAATCGGAATATTTGACGTGGTTAGCGTCCGATGGCGGCCGCGATGGGCTGGCTGCCCCCAGTAATGGTTGAACAGAATGTCAGGGCAGACTGAGGCCGAACTTTTCCGCCGGCTGACGGCGCAGATCGTGGCCGCTTACTTGGGGCACGACAAGCATGAAGTCGCCGACGTGTCGCCGCTGATCGAGTCCGTGTTCCGGACACTCGCGGGTCTTGGCAAGACACCCGACGAACCGGTCAGGCCGGAGCCGGCAGTGCCGATCAGGAAGTCGGTATTCCCCGACTACATCGTCTGCCTGGAAGACGGCAAGAAGCTGAAGATGCTCAAGCGGCATCTCAAGACCGCCTACGACCTGACGCCTGACCAGTACCGCGAGAAATGGGGATTGAATCGCGACTATCCCATGGTGGCGCCCAATTACGCCGAGCACCGCTCCTCGCTGGCCAAGAAGATCGGCCTGGGACGCCGGCAGGAACCGGAGAAGACGGCGCCGGTGACGGCAAAGGTTCCGGGCAAGCGCGGGCGCAAGCCGGCGGTGAAGTAACCCAATGATTTCCTAACGAACGGGGTCAAGGGGGCCACTGCCCCGTCGCGCCGAAGGCGTGCTGCGCGCGGGGCAGGTCCAGGGCAGCGCCCTGGCCCTGCCTTCAGTTTATCCTGGCGCCAATCGGACGCAGCAACGATAGCCTACCGCACCACGATACGCGGCCCGGCAGTCGCCGGTGCCCGCACCTTCTCCCAGACCCGCCGTGCGATCGAAGCAAACGCCACTGCGGCCGGACTGTCCGGCGCGGCGGCAACAATTGGCGTGCCGGCGTCCGAGCTGGTGCGGACATCCAGCAGCAGCGGCACTTCGCCGAGGAATTCGCAGCCCAGCCGGGCGGCTTCCTGCCGCGCCCCACCGTGGCCGAAAATCTCGGCCCGGTGGCCGCAGTCCGGGCAGCAGAAATAGCTCATGTTCTCGACCAGCCCGAGCACCGGCACGTTGGTGCGTTCGAACATGCGCACGCCGCGCCGGGCGTCGATCAGGGCGATGTCCTGCGGCGTCGAGACGATCACCGCGCCGGCCAGGGCGACACGCTGCGCCATGGTGAGTTGGGCGTCGCCGGTGCCCGGTGGCATATCGACGATCAGGATGTCCAGCTTGCCCCATTCCACCTGGCCCAGCATCTGCTCCAGCGCGCCCATCACCATGGGGCCGCGCCAGATCATCGGCGTTTCCTCCTCGACCAGGAAGCCGATCGACATGGCCGCCACGCCCCAGGCCGGGATCGGCAGCATCCGGTCGCCGCGCACCTCCGGTTTGCGCGACAGGCCGAGCAGGCGCGGCAGGCTGGGGCCGTAGATGTCGGCGTCCAGCAGCCCCACCTTCAGCCCGAGCTGCGCCAGCGCCACCGCCAGGTTCACCGCGGTGGTGGATTTTCCCACCCCGCCCTTGCCGGAGGCCACCGCCACGATGGCGCCCACCTCGGGCAGCAGCATGGGCCGGTTCGCCCCCGCCGCCTGCCCGCCATGATGCGGGTGCCCGCCGGCGGGGCCGGCCGGTGCGGTGCTGTGCGCGGTCAGCACGGCGGCGACGTTCAGCACCCCGGGCTGGCGGGCGAGCAGTTCCGCCACCTGGCGGCGCACCGGCTCCATCGCCGCGGCGTGGGCGCGATCGGTCAGCAGCGACACCCGCACCAGCCCCCCCTGGACCAGCACGGCCTCCACCAGCCCGGCCGAGACGATGTCGCGGCCGCTGGCCGGATCGACGATCGTGCCGAGCAGTTCCCTGAGCGCGGTTTCGCTGAGGGCCGCCTCTGTCGATTTGGGCATCCGCTTGAAAACCTTTCGTAGCCGGTCAATATGCAGCCGCGTCATGGCCAGGGGATATGGTCCGCGCCCCGCATCGTGCAAATGGCCTTTCGGCAACCGCCGCGCGGAGCGCGGTTACCCGCTATACAGGAGCGACCCCTATCCATGCCTTGGAACAACAGCGGCCCCGGCGACGGCTCCAGCGGCGGGTCGGGCGGCGGGTCGGGCGGCCCCAGCCCCTGGGGCACATCGGGCGGCGGTGACGGGCGACGGCCCGGCGGCCGGCCGAACGGCCCGCAAGGCCCCTGGGGCGGCGGGCCGCGTGGCGGCGGTGGCGGCGGTGGCGGCGGTGGCGGACCCACGCCGCCCGATATCGATGAGTTGATCGCGCGCCTTCAGGCGTTCCTGCGCGGTCTGCTGCCGCCTGGCATCGGCGGCGCGCCCGGGGGCCGCGGCCGGTTCCACGGCGGCAGCGCGGCGGCCGTGCTGGCGGTGCTGGTGCTCGGCCTGTGGCTGTTCAGCGGCTTCTACCGGGTCCAGCCGGACGAGCAGGGCGTGGTCATGCGCTTCGGCGCCTACGACCGCACGACCCTGCCCGGGCTGAACTACCATCTGCCCTGGCCGATCGAGAGCGTGCTGCGCCCCGCCGTCACCCGGATCAACCGCATCGAAATCGGTTTCCGTTCCTCCCCCGAGGTGATCCGCACCCAGGGGCGCGGCGACGGCAACGCCGAGATCGGCCCGGAAAGCCTGATGCTGACTGGCGACGAGAACATCATCGACATCGACTTCGCGGTGTTCTGGCGCATCCGCGATGCCGGCGCCTTCCTGTTCAACACCCGCAACCCGGCCTACACGGTGAAGTCGGCCGCCGAGAGCGTGATGCGCGAGGTGATCGGCCGCACCCCCATCCAGCCCGCCCTGACCGATGCCCGCGCGCAGATCGAGGTGGCGGTGAAGAACGGTGTGCAGGCCATCCTCGATGCCTACGGCTCGGGGGTCGAGATCACCCAGGTGCAGCTGCAGAAGGTTGATCCGCCGGCCGCCGTGATCGACAGCTTCCGCGATGTCCAGCGCGCCAACACCGACGCCGAGCGCATGCGCAACGAGGCCGAGAGCTACCGCAACGACATCGTGCCGCGCGCCCGCGGCGACTCCGCCGCCATCGTCGCCGAGGCGGATGGCGCCCGCCAGGCCTCGATCGCCGCGTCCACCGGTCAGGCGCAGCGCTTCCTGTCGGTGCTGAAGGCCTACAACGCCGCCAAGGACGTCACCATGCAGCGCCTCTATCTGGAGACCATGCAGGAGATCCTCACCAAGACGCCGGCGGTCATCCTCGACGACCGGCTGCAGGGCGTGCTGCCGCTGCTCAATCTGACCGGCGCCGGCCAGCCGCCGCCGCTGCCAGCGCCGCTGCCGGCGCCCAACCCGCCAGCGCCGCCGCGGGGGGCCGCGCGATGAACCGCCTGATCGCCGCTGCCGTCGCGCTGCTGCTTGTGCTGGCGCTGGTCGCCGCCGACTCGCTGTTCATCGTGGAGCAGACCGAGCAGGTGCTGATCACCCAGCTTGGCCAGCCGATCCGCCTGATCACCGAGCCGGGCCTGCACGCCAAGCTGCCGTTCATCCAGACCGCCATCAGCTTCGACCGCCGCCTGCTCGACTACGAGGTGCCTCCCGAGGAAGTCATCCTCGGCGACCAGCGCCGGCTGATCGTGGACAGTTTCACCCGCTACCGGATCACCGATCCGCTGCGGTACTTCCAGGCCGTGGGGCCGACCGAGGAGGGCATCCGCGCCCGGCTGAACTCGGTGGTGTCGTCCTCGCTGCGCCGGGTGCTGGGCAACGAGCAACTGCTCAATGTGCTGTCCTCGCAGCGCGGCCGCATCATGGGGCTGATCCGCACCCAGGTGAACGACGAGATGCGCGGCTTCGGCATCGCGGTCGAGGACGTGCGTATCCGCCGCGCCGATCTGCCGGAGGAGAACACCCAGGCCATCCTTGGCCGGATGAACTCCGAGCGTGAGCGCGTCGCCCGTCAGGCCCGCGCCGAGGGGGCGGAGGCATCCGCCCGCATCCGCGCCGATGCCGACCGCGAGCGCACCGTGCTGCTGGCCGACGCGCGCGCTCGTGCCGACGAGCTGCGCGGCCAGGGCGAGGCGCAGGCGATCGCCATCTATGCCGATGCGTTCCAGCGGGACGCGCATTTCTTCGGCGTCTGGCGGACCCTGCAGGCCTATCGCGAGGCGTTCGCCAACGGCGCCTCGCGGCTGGTGCTGTCGCCCGGCGACGACTTCCTGCAGATGCTGCGCCACGCGCCGCAGCCTGGTCCAACGCTGCCGGCCGCGGCCAATGCCGCGCCGGAGGCAAAGCCCGCACAGTGACTGCCCGGCCGCCCCCGCTGCGCTTGCTGCCGGCGGGGGCGGCCGCCACATTGTTGCCGCGACACTCTGACGACCATGCCCGAGACCATTGGGGAGCCCTGCCGATGCGACATCCGACCCGACTGGCCATGCGCGCCGGTGCTGTGCTGCTGGCCGCGGCGTTCATCCTGCCGGCCGCCCTTCCGACGGTCGCCCAGGCGCGCCCGGCGCCGGAGAGCTTTGCCGATCTGGCCGAGAAGCTGCTGCCCGGCGTGGTGAACATCTCCACCAGCCAGACCGTGCAGTCGCACAACGAGCGGGCGGGGCCGGAGATTCCGACCTTCCCGCCCGGTTCGCCGTTCGAGCAGTTCTTCCGCGACTTTCTCGACCGCAACCGCCCGGGCCCACACGGCGACCGCACGCCGCAGGCGCCGCCGCACAAGATGCAGAGCCTCGGGTCCGGCTTCATCGTCGATGCGTCCGGCATCGTGGTGACCAACAACCACGTCATCGACGGCGCCGACGAGATCACCGTTACCCTCCAGGACAACACCAGCCTGAAGGCCACCCTGATCGGCCGCGACGAGCGCACCGACATCGCCGTGCTGAAGGTAGCCTCCGACAAGCCGCTGCCGGCCGTGCCGTTCGGCGACTCGGACCGCTCGCGGGTGGGCGACTGGGTGCTGGCCATCGGCAACCCGTTCGGCCTGGGCGGCAGCGTCACCGCCGGCATCGTCAGTGCCCGCGGCCGCGACATCCAGCAGGGACCCTACGACAATTTCATCCAGACCGACGCCGCAATCAACCGCGGCAATTCCGGTGGCCCGCTGTTCAACCTGGACGGCGAGGTGATCGGCATCAACACGGCGATCTACTCGCCGTCCGGCGGCTCGATCGGCATCGGCTTCTCCATCCCGTCCAACCTGGCCAAGACCGTGGTGGCGCAGCTGCGCGATTTCGGCCGTGCCAAGCGCGGCTGGCTTGGGGTGAAGATTCAACAGGTCACTCCGGACATCGCTGAGAGCATGGGGCTGAAGGAGCCGAACGGCGCGCTGGTGGCCAGCGTGGAGGAGGGGGGGCCGGCGCAGGTGGCGAAACTGCGCGGCGGCGACGTCATCCTGAAGTTCAACGGCCAGGACGTGAAGGAGATGCGCAACCTGCCGCGCATCGTCGCGGAAACCGCGATCGGCCGGGAGGTGCAACTGACGGTGTGGCGCGACGGGCACGAAATCACCCTGGTCGCCAAGGTCGGCGAACTGCCCGACGAGCCGAAGGCCGCCGTGGCCACGCCCGACAAGCCGGTGCCGGCGCAGCCCACCGAACTGTCCGCGCTCGGGCTGACGCTGGCGCCGATCACGCCGGAGGCGCGTGACCGCTACCAGATCGGCGACGACCAGAAGGGCGTGCTGATCACCGAGGTCGCCCCCGGTTCCTCGGCGGCCGAGCGGGGCCTCAAGCCGGGCGACGTGATCGTGGAAGTGCTGCAACAGGAGGTGAACACCCCGGCCGACGTGGTGGAGCGGGTGGAGCGGGCGCGCAAGGCCAACCGCAAATCGGTGCTGGTGCTGATCCAGGGCCAGGACGGGCCGCGCTGGGTGCCGCTTTCCCTGGCCGCTGACGGCAAGCGGCAGCCGGGCTGAGAGTTTGTGAATGAATGCCCGCAGCGCTCGGTTCCTGCCGGAAACGCTCAATGATATCAGCGGGCTTTCATTCGCAAATTCGATTGCTTCACAAGCTCTGACGCGCGGAACGGACCCGGCAGGGGCCAGTGTCCCTTGCCGGGTCTGCTACGGCCACCGCACCTCAGGCGGCATGCTCATCAGAATCGCGTCCACATTGCCGCCGGTCTTCAGGCCGAACAGGGTGCCGCGGTCGTACAGCAGGTTGAACTCCACATAGCGTCCGCGCTTGATCAGCAGTGCCTCGCGTTCCTCCGGCGTCCACGCTTCGCCCATCCGCCGGCGCACGATGCGCGGAAAGGCATCCAGGAACGCGCGCCCGACATCCTGAACGAAGGCAAGGTCGGCCGCCGCGTCGCCGCTGAAATGCTCGTCGAAGAAGATGCCGCCGGCGCCGCGCGCCTCGCCACGATGCGGCAGGTAGAAGTAGCGGTCGCACCATTCCCGGTAGCGCGGATGGCAGGCCGGGTCGTGGCGGTCGCAGGCGGCGCGGAAGGCGGCCTGCAGATCGGCCGCATCTTCGATCGCGGCCTCCGAGTCCGGCCGCAGCGGCGTCAGGTCGCCGCCGCCGCCGAACCAGCCCCGGCTGGTCACCAGCATGCGGGTGTTGAAATGCGCTGCCGGCACATGCGGGTTGCACATATGCGCCACCAGGCTGATGCCGCTGGCCCAGAAGCGCGGGTCCTCCGCGGCGCCGGGGATCTGGCGGCGGAATTCCGGGCTGAAGCTGCCGAACACGGTGGAGACGTTCACCCCCACCTTCTCGAACACGCGGCCTTTCAGCAGGCTGATCACCCCGCCGCCGCCCGGCGCGCCGTCCTCGGTGGGGCGCTGCCACGGGCTGCGCACGAACCGTCCCGCCGGCCGCCCCGCTTGCCGCTCACCCGGCAGGTCGTCCTCGATCGTCTCGAAGGCGGTGCAGAGTGCATCGCGCAGCGCTTCGAACCAGGCGCGGGCGGCCTGCTGGAGGGCGGCATGCGGGGGCGGAGCGGTGTTTGTCATGGCGGGCAACCCTGTCGGAGCGTTCCAGCGTAACCGTATGTGCACCTATGTTGCAGAGACGAAGTGTGACCTATGGACCGGCTCCGGGGTTTGGGCTAATTGCGCCGCCCAGGGCAGGCGCCTGCCGCGACGTTCGCGGGGCGGCGGGTATTGCGTGCCGTGCAATTGCCGCTACGTGGCCCCGCAGGATACCTGGCGGTGAAAAAAAAGGATGGCTGACACGATGTCTGCGACCGCGCATGTGCCTGACCATGGTTCGGGGCCGGACGGCACCAAACGGGATTTCCTGCAGCTGGTTGCACTCGCTTCGGCGGCAGTCGGCGCCGGCGCCATCATCTGGCCGCTGGTGGACAGCATGAATCCGTCCAAGGACGTGCTGGCGCTCTCCGAGATCGAGGTCGATATAGCCCCGATCCCGCTCGGTTCGGGCATCATCGCCTCCTGGCGCGGCCAGCCGGTGTTCATCCGCCACCGCACCGAAACCGAGATCAAGGAAGCCCAGGCCGCGCCGCTCAGCGAAATGCGCGACCCGGCGACGGACGCGGAGCGGGTCAAGGCCGGCCACGAGCAGTGGCTCATCACCAGCGCCATCTGCACCCATCTCGGCTGCATTCCCGGCGGCATCAAGCCGACCCAGCCGCGCGGCGAGTTCGGCGGCTGGTTCTGCCCCTGCCACGGCAGCCAGTATGACACCGCCGCCCGCATCCGGAAGGGGCCGGCGCCGCGCAACCTTCCCCTCGTGCCGTACGCCTTTCTGAACGACACCAAGATCAAGATCGGCTGAGGGCAAAGTTTCATGGTCGGCCTCCACCACAGTGACGTAAAAAATCCGGTCCTGCACTGGATCGATACCCGCCTCCCTGTCGTTACGATGATCCAGAAGGAGTACGGGTCGTTCCCCACTCCGAAGAACTTCAACTATTTCTGGGCCTTCGGCGGCATGGCGATGGTCACCCTGCTGCTGATGATCGCCACCGGCATTTTCCTGGCCATGTCGTACACGCCGCATATCACCATGGCGTTCGACAGCGTCGAGCGCATCATGCGCGACGTGAACTATGGCTGGCTGCTGCGCTACGCCCACGAGAACGGCGCCTCGATGTTCTTCATCGTGGTCTACGTGCACATGTTCCGCGGTCTCTACTACGGGTCGTACAAGGCGCCGCGGGAACTGCTGTGGATTCTGGGCATCACCATCTTCCTGGTGATGATGGCCACCGCCTTCATGGGCTACGTGCTGCCCTGGGGCCAGATGTCGTTCTGGGCCGCCACCGTCATCACCAATCTGTTCTCCGCCATTCCGGTGATCGGCGAGCCGATCGTGCAGTGGCTGTGGGGCGGGTTCTCGGTCGGCAACCCGACGCTGAACCGCTTCTTCTCGCTGCATTACCTGCTGCCGTTCGTGCTGTTCGGCCTGGTGTTCCTGCACGTGGCCGCGCTGCACATCACCGGCTCCAACAACCCGCTGGGCATCGAGCCGAAGGGGCCGCAGGACACCCTGCCGTTCCACCCGTACTACACGGTGAAGGACAGCGTGGCGCTCTGCCTGTTTTTCCTGGTGTTCGCCGTCCTGGTGTTCTTCTTCCCCGACCTGCTTGGCCACTCTGACAACTACATCCAGGCGAACCCGCTGCAGACGCCGCCGCACATCGTTCCTGACTGGTACTTCCTGCCGTTCTACGCCATCCTGCGCGCCGTGCCGAACAAGCTCGGCGGCATTGCGCTGATGTTCGCCTCCATCCTGATCCTGTATGCGCTGCCCTGGCTGGATACCTGCAAGGTGCGCAGCGCCACGTTCCGGCCCATCTATCGCATCTTCTTCTGGGTGCTGGTCGTGACCTGCCTGGTGCTGGGCGTCGTTGGTGAACAGCCGCCGGAGGGCATCTGGGTGCCGCTCGGCCAGGTGGCCACCGCCTACTACTTCTTCCACTTCCTGATCCTGCTGCCGGTGCTCGGCAAACTGGAACGAACCTTGCCGCTGCCCGAGAGCATCAGCCAGTCCGTGCTCGGCGGTGGACCGCTGCCCACCGGGGCCGCCAGCAAGCCGATGGAGAAGGCATGATGCGCACGCTTCGCCCCACTTTCATCGGCGCTGCCCTGGTCGGGGCAGCCCTGCTGGGCGCCTCGGTTACCGCCGCCCCCGCCCGCGCCGAGGAAGCTCCGGAACTGCCGAGCGTGAACTGGAGCTTCTCCGGCCCGTTCGGTACCTACGACCGTGCCGCCGCCCAGCGCGGCTTCCAGATCTACAATGAAGTCTGCTCGAACTGCCATTCGCTGAAGGAGGCCTACTACCGCGACCTCATCGGCATCGGCCTGAGCATGCAGCAGGTGAAGGATATCGCTGCCAGCAAGCGCGTGCCGGCCCTTGATGAGAACGGCCAGCCCACCGAGCGGCCGGCCCTGGCGTCCGACCACTTCCGCGCACCGTTCCCCAATGATCTGGCGGCGCGCGCCGCCAATGGCGGCGGCCTGCCGCCCGACCTGTCGGTGATCGTCAAGGCCCGCGAGGGCGGCCCCGACTACATCTATGGAATCCTGACCGGATTTGTCGATCCGCCGGCCGGTTTCCATCTGATGCCCGGGCTGAACTACAACACGTATTTCGCCGGCCATCAGATCGCCATGCCGCAGCCGCTGCGCGACGGCACCGTCACCTACATCGACGGCACCAACAACTCGATCGACCAGGAGGCGCACGACGTCGTCACCTTCCTGAGCTTCATCGCCAGCCCCGAGCTTGAGGAGCGGCACCGGATGGGCATCAAGGTGGTGCTGTTCCTGCTGTTCCTCACCGGCCTGTCCTATGCGGTGAAGCGCAAGCTGTGGGCGAACGTGCACCACTGAGAGTTTGTGAATGAATGCCCGCAACGCTCCGACCTTGCCGGAAACGCTCAATGATATCAGCGGGCGTTCGTTCGCAAGTTCGATTGCTTCACAAGCCCTGATCCGTCTGCGCGCCCCCCGGGCACAATGAGGGGCGCCTGCTGCCGCCGCGTCTCCCTGCTCGGGGGCGCGGCGGTTCCATTTCCGGACCACCTGTATTTCCGAGGTCTCGCATGAGCGACGCCGTCACCAATCCTGTCATCGGTATCATCGGCGGCTCCGGCCTCTATGACGTGGACGGGCTGGAGGAGAAGGTCTGGCGCCGGGTCCCCACCCCCTGGGGCGATCCTTCCGACGCGCTGCTGGAAGGCCGCCTTGGCGGCGTGCGTTGCGTCTTTCTGCCCCGTCACGGGCGCGGCCACCCGCTCTCGCCCAGCCACCTGAACTACCGCGCCAACATCGACGCGCTGAAGCGGCTGGGTTGCACCGAGGTGATCTCGCTGTCGGCGGTCGGCAGCCTGCGCGCGGACCTGCCGCCCGGTCATTTCGTCATCGTCGACCAGTTCATCGACCGCAGCTTCGCCCGCGAGAAAAGCTTCTTCGGCGAGGGCTGCGTCGCCCATGTCTCGATGGGCCACCCGGTCTGCCCGCGCCTCGGCGACGCGCTGGAAGGCGCCTGCCGGACGCTCGGCCTGCCGGTCAGCCGCGGCGGCACCTATCTGGTCATGGAGGGGCCGCAATTCTCCACCAAGGCGGAGAGCGAACTGTATCGCGCCTGGGGTTGCAGCGTGATCGGCATGACCAATATGCCGGAGGCCAAACTCGCCCGCGAGGCGGAGCTTTGCTACGCGACGGTGGCGATGGTGACGGACTACGATTGCTGGCACCCCGACCATGACCACGTGACGGTCGAGATGATCGTCAAGGTTCTGCTGCACAACGCCGACAACGCCCGCCACCTGGTCAAGGCGGTGGTGCCTGAACTCAGCGGCCAGCGCGGCCTGTGCCATGCCGGCTGCGACCGGGCGCTGCAGCACGCCATCATCACCGCGCCGGATCGCCGCGACCCGTCGCTGATGGCCAAACTCGACGCCGTTGCCGGGCGGTTGCTCGGCTGATTCAACCCGCGGCCAGGTGACAGGCGCGGCGGCCAATGATCCGCCACGCCTGCCGTCGCGCCGTTTTCCGCCCCAGGAGAGCCGCCTCATGCCGACCCCGCCGCGTCCGGTGATGCTCGTCATCCTCGACGGATTCGGGTGGCGCGAGGACCCGGCGGACAACGCCGTCCGGCAAGCCCGCACCCCGACCTTCAGCCGGCTCTGGGCGACCTGCCCGCATGCCTTCCTGCGCACCTCCGGCCTCGATGTCGGGTTGCCCGAGGGGCAGATGGGCAATTCCGAGGTCGGGCACATGAATATCGGCGCCGGCCGCGTGGTCATGCAGGAACTGCCCCGCATCGGCCGGGCGGTTGCCGACGGGTCGATCGCGCAGGCGCCGGCGCTGGTCGAACTGATCGCCGCCCTGCAGCAAAGCGGCGGCACCTGCCATCTGATGGGCCTGGTCTCGCCGGGCGGGGTGCATTCGCACCAGGACCATGGCGCGGCGCTGGCCGGCATCCTGGCGCGCGCCGGTGTTCCGGTGGCGGTGCATGCCTTCATGGACGGGCGCGACACCCCGCCCAGTTCCGGCGGTGCCGACATCAGGCGATTCCAGGCCGCCCTGCCGGAGGGCGCCCGCATCGCCACCGTCTCCGGCCGCTACTACGCCATGGACCGCGACAAGCGCTGGGACCGGGTGGCCAAGGCCTACCTGGCCGTGGCGGAAGGGCAGGGCACCGCATTCGCCGACCCGGTTGCGGCCATGGATGCGTCCTATGCCGCCGGCGCGACCGACGAATTCGTCATTCCGACCGTCATCGGCGGCTATACCGGCATGCGCGACGGCGACGGCATCCTGTGCTTCAACTTCCGTGCCGATCGGGTGCGCGAGTTGCTTGACGCGCTGACCGATCCCGGGTTTTCCGGCTTCCCCCGGCCGCGCCTCATCCGCTTCGCCGCCGCCGCCGGCATGAGCCAGTACAGCGACGACCTTGCCACCCGGCTCGGCACGCTGTTCCCGCCCGAGACGCTGGAAAATCTGCTCGGACAGGTGGTGTCGCGGGCCGGGCGCACCCAGTTGCGCATGGCCGAGACGGAAAAATACCCGCACGTCACCTACTTCCTGAACGGCGGCGCGGAGACTCCCAGCCCGGGCGAGGATCGCCTGATGGTGCCGTCTCCCAAGGTTGCCACCTACGATCTGCAGCCGGAGATGTCGGCACCCGAACTGACCGATCAGGCGGTGGCGGCGATCGGGTCGGGGAAATACGATCTGATCGTGCTGAACTTCGCCAATGCCGACATGGTCGGCCACACCGGCTGCCTGTCCGCCGCGATCAAGGCGGTGGAGGCGGTCGATACCGGGCTTGGCCGTATTCTCCAGGCGATCGAGCACCAGGGCGGTGCCCTGCTGGTGACCGCCGACCACGGCAATTGCGAACTGATGCGCGATCCCGAGATCGGCGGGCCACATACCGCCCACACGACCAACAAAGTGCCGGTGCTGCTGGCGGGCAGTTCCGCGACCCGCCTGCACGACGGCCGCCTCGCCGACGTCGCGCCGACCGTGCTTGCCCTGATGGGCCTGCCGCTGCCGGCGGAGATGACCGGACGGCCGCTGGTCGAGGGTTAGGGTGGCAGGAAGCAAGCAAGGCCAGGGCGCTGCCCTGGACCCGCCAAGGGGCGGTGGCCCCTTGGAACCCATTGCTATCAGGGGTTTTTGGGAGAGGGGGGGCGAGGAGCGGCCGATGCATCTCCTCGCCCCCCCTCTCCCAAAAACCCCTCAAGCAGCGGGGTCCAGGGCAGCGCCCTGGCCTTGCTTGCTTCTTGCCGTCCTGGCCCTGGCCGCCGCCGCCCCGACCCCCCAGGAGGCCGAAGCGCAGCTGCGTGCGGTGCAGGCGGAGGAGCAGCGCCTCGCGGCTGACCGGGTGGCGGCAGCTTCCCGGCTGCAACGCCTGGAAAGCGCGACCGGGGCCGCCGCGAACCAAGTGGCCGAGCTGGCGCGGCGCCAGCGCGAGGAGGAGGCGCGGCTGCAGGCGCGCAGCGCCGAACTGGCGCCGATGCTGCCGGTGATGG
Source organism: uncultured Acetobacteraceae bacterium (assembly GCA_903907955.1). GTDB lineage: Bacteria > Pseudomonadota > Alphaproteobacteria > Acetobacterales > Acetobacteraceae > Rhodovastum. The sequence continues at coordinate 199,579 of CAIVPZ010000041.1, forward strand.
AGCGTCTGGCGCTGTATCCGGCCGAGACCTTGCTTGCGGTGCCGTTGCCGCCCGAGGACGCGGTGCGCGGCCTGCTGGTGCTGGGCGCGATCGGCCGCCAGTTGGAAGCGGATGCGGCGTCGGTGCGGGCCAGCCAGGCCGAAGCGGCGCGGCTGCGCCGGCAGACCGAGGCGGAACTGCCGCATCTGGCTGCCGCCCAGAACGAGCAGGCGCGTGCGGCGGCGGCGCTCGACGCGCAGCTTGGCCAGGCGCGCGAGAAGCGCCATGCGGCCGAGGACGCGGCGACCGAGGCGGCGCGGCGGGCGGAGGCCGAGGCGGCCCGGGCCGAAACGCTGCGGGCAGCGTTGGCACGGCTGGAGGCCGAGCGGCACGCGGCCGAGGCGCGTGCCCGGGCGGAGGCAACGACGGCGCGGCAGAAGCTCGACTCCGACGCTGCCGCGGCGGCGCATCGCCGGCAGGAGGCGCTGGCGCGGCCGGCCGGGCCGGGTCTGGGCGAAGCGCGCGGCCAGTTGACCGCGCCGGTGGCCGGCAGCGTCAGGCGCGGCTGGGGCGATGGTGGCGATTCGGGCCAGGCGAACGGCGTAACCTATAGTGCGGCCCCGGGCGCGCGGGTGGTGTCGCCGTGCAGCGGCCGGGTAGTGTTCGCCAGCCCGTTTCGCAGTTATGGTCTGCTGCTGATTGTGGATTGCGGCGGCGGCTGGCATGCGGTTCTTGCAGGACTCGACCATTTCGACGCACAGGCCGGTCAGGCGGTGCGCGAGGGCGAGCCGGTGGGCGTGATGCCGGGCTGGGACCCGCGCGCCGGCGGGCCGCGGCCGGGGCTGTATCTGGAGTTGCGCAAGGGTGGGCAGCCGGTGAACCCAGGGCCTTACCTGCGCGCGCGAGGCTGACGGGCGAAAGGCCGGCCGGGTGGCCGGCGCGTTAATGCTTTCCTGTCAGCTTCGGTTGCAGGATAGATAGAACCAGGAGTCCGGGGTGAAATCCCGCCGACCGTGACCAGATTTTGCGCCCAGGCGCATGAGGAAACCTTCGATGAAGCTTCGCACCGGCCTGCTGCTGGGAGCCGCCTTCGGCGCTGGAGTGGCGATCGGCCCCGCCTCCGACTTCGTGGCGCAACAGTTCGGCTTCCAGTTTCTGCCCGACGCGCTGGCGCAGGACGGCGGACGGGCCGAGACCTATCGCCTGCTGACCCTGTTCGGCGACGTGTTCGAGCGCGTCCGCGCCGAATACGTCGAGCCGGTGAACGACCGCGACCTGATCGAGAATGCCATCAACGGCATGCTCACCGGGCTCGACCCGCACAGCAACTACATGAACGCCAAGTCGTTCCGCGACATGCAGGTGCAGACCCGCGGCGAGTTCGGCGGCCTGGGCATCGAGGTGACCCAGGATAACGGGTTCATCAAGGTGATCAGCCCGATCGACGACACCCCGGCCAGCCGCGCCGGCATCAAGTCGGGCGACCTGATCCTGGCGCTGGACGGGCAGACCGTGCAGGGGCTGAGCCTGAACGAGGCGGTCGACAAGATGCGCGGGCCGCCCAACTCCAAGATCAAGCTGACCATCCGCCGCGAGGGCCAGGATGCTCCGCTGGACGTGGCGCTGACCCGCGAGGTGATTCACATCCAGGTGATCAAGTCGCGGCTGGAAGGCGGCGACATCGCCTATATCCGGGTGACCAGCTTCAACGAGCAGACCGACAGCGGGCTGCGCAAGGCGCTGGCGGCGCTGAAGCAGCAGGCCGGCGACAAGCTGCGCGGCATCATCCTGGATCTGCGCAACAACCCGGGCGGGCTGCTCGACCAGGCGGTGGCGGTGTCCGACGACTTCATCGAGCAGGGGGAGATCGTCTCCACCCGGGCGCGCCATGCCGAGGACAGCCAGCGCTGGAACTCCAAGGGCGGCGAAGTCGCCGGCGGGCTGCCGGTGGTGGTGCTGATCAACGGCGGCTCGGCCTCGGCCAGCGAGATCGTTGCCGGAGCATTGCAGGACCATCAGCGGGCGATCGTGCTGGGCACCCGCAGCTTCGGCAAGGGGTCGGTGCAGACGGTGATCCCGCTGCCCGGCAACGGGGCGATGCGGCTGACCACGGCGCGCTACTACACGCCCTCCGGCCGGTCGATCCAGGGGCTGGGCATCACCCCGGACGTGGAGGTGGCGGAGACCCGCGAGGACAAGCCGCATTTCCTGCCGGACCGGGAGGCCGACCTGAACCGCGCGTTGAGCAACTCGGGCGGCACGGCGCAGAACACGGCGCCGCCGCGCACCGACCTGCCGGCGATCGTGCACGATGTCCCGAAGCTGCCGCCGGAGAACTGGCCTGCCTACGACCCCACCAAGCCGGAAACCGACTTCCAGTTGCAGCAGGGGCTGGCAGTTCTGCGCGCCATGCCGGCCGGCAAACACGCCGCGCGCTAGCTCGAAGGGCGGGCTCTCCGCTAGGCTCTGCGCTGCCGGACCGGTCCGGCAGCGCAGAGGGACGGCCCGATGATGCGGCGGGAAGACGTCTGGCAGGCGGCGCGACTCTGGCTGGGGGCAATCGGCCGGTCGCGCGCCCGGGTGGCGCTTGGCTGGTTCTGGGCGACCGTGCTGGGCGTGCTGGCGGTGGGCGCGGCCGTGCTGCAGGTGCTCGGGCCGTTGCCTCCGTCCCTGGTCGCGACTCCGCCGGCGGTGCCGGCGCGCCCGCCGGAGCCGGATGCCGCTGCCGTGCCTCACCTGCCACCGCGACAGGCGCCTGCCGCTAACCTCGGCATTCCGGCGCCGCTGGCGTCCATGCAGGAACCCGCCCCCTGGTTCGACGGCGCGATGCTGCCGCGCATCGACGCCGAAGGGCGGATGCCGATGCAGGCCTATGCCGCTCCGTTCGATGCCGCCGATCCGCGGCCGCGCGTGGCCGTTCTGCTGGCCGGCATCGGCATGGCGGAGATCGACAGCGAGGAGGCGATCCGTGCCACCCCGGCGGCGGTTTCGCTGGCCATCTCGCCCTATGCGCCAAGGCCGGGGCATCTGCTGGAACTGGCGCGCGCGGCCGGCCATGAGGTGCTGGTGTCCCTCCCGATGGAGCCGCTCGGCTACCCGCTGAACGATCCCGGCCCGCGCGCGCTGTTGACCGGGCTGTCGCCGGCACAGAACCATGAGCAGTTGATCTGGGCGTTGTCACGTATCGGCGGCTATGTGGGGGCGACGGCGACCATGAGCGGCCTGCGTGGCGAACGGTTCGCTGCCAGCCCGCAGATGAAGCCGGTGCTGGAGGAACTGGCCAGGCGCGGCCTGTTGTATGTGGACCCGCGTCCGGTGCCGTCACGGCCCGGCGGCCCGTCGCTGGCGCGGCCCGGCGTGCGGGTGGCCGACGTGGTGATCGACGATCCCCCGGTGCGCTCGGAGATTGAGGCCAGGCTGGCGCGGCTGGAGCAGCTGGCGCGCGACCGCGGCAGCGCGCTCGGCGTGATCGGGCTGCCCGGACCGGTCACGATCGACCGGCTCGCGGCATGGACGGCGACCCTCGGGGCGCGTGGCGTATACCTGGTGCCGGTGAGCGCTCTGGTGCCGCCGCCTGTTTTGGAAACAGCAACGGGGCGCCGGCGATGAAACCCTCCCTGCGCGAACGCCTGCCGTACCGGCCGAATGTCGGCGCGGCGCTGTTCAGTCCGGCCGGGCGCGTGTTGATCGCCCGGCGCGCCGACATGGCGGATGCCGATGCCGCGGCAGGCGGCTGGCAATTGCCGCAGGGCGGCATCGACGCGGCGGAGGACCCGGCGGCGGCGGTGCTCCGCGAGCTGGCCGAGGAGATCGGCACCGACCGCGCCGAGATCATCGGCGAGCACCCGGACTGGCTGACCTATGACCTGCCGGATGCGCTGCTGGGCGTGGCGCTGCGCGGGCGCTACCGGGGGCAGAAGCAGCGCTGGTTCGCGCTGCGCTTTCTCGGCAGCGATGCCGATATCAGGCTCGATGCCGACCCGCATCCCGAGTTCGACGCCTGGCGCTGGGCCGATCTGGCCGAATTGCCGGCATTGGCGGTGGACTTCAAGCGGCCGATCTACCAGATCATTGCCGCCTCGTTTTCCCGGTTCGCACGGCCGGTTGGCTGAAGCGTTGCTACAGGAGACTGCATGATGTTCGCCCGTTTGCTGCCATTCGTTGTTGCCCTGGCAACGCTGGTCCCGCCTGCAGGCGCGTTCGCCCAGTCGCGCATCGGCGAGGTGGACACCACCTTCCGCCTGATCGGCCGCAACGACCGGGTGGTGGTGGACCGCTACGACGACCCGCGGGTGGACGGGGTGAGCTGCTACGTGTCGCGGGCGGAGACGGGTGGGGTGATGGGCAGCATCGGCCTCGCGACCGACCCGAACCGTTTCTCGATCGCCTGCCGCGCCACCGGCCCGATCACCCTGCGCGACGGCGGCCTGCCGAAAAGCGAGATCGTGTTCGGCGAGAAGATGAGCGCGTTCTTCAAGGAGGTGCGGGTCTCCCGGCTGTACGACCAGGAGAAGCGGGTGATCGTGTATCTGGTGTGGTCGACGATCAGCATCGGCACTGGCGGGTCGGCGTTCAACAGCGTGACGGCGGTGCCGCTGGATGCGCGGTGACGTCGCGGGTGCAATGACGGCGAAGGGGGCGTTGCCGCCCGCTTCCTAACCTACAACGTCCAGCAGGCTTTTCTGCATTCTGTCGGCGGTCCTGATGAGAGCGGCATCGGCGCCGTAGGCGAATTGTGCCGAGCTCAAAGCGACCATTTCCTTGCCGGGATCGACATTCGGCGCGGCGACAAGGCCGTTTGCATTGGCGTCTGGCGAGGTGGCACCGGCGGTGGCCAGGTAGGCCGGCATGCGCGGCTGCAACGTCGAAGCGACGCCGCCGGCAGCGGAAAGCGAAACGACATCCTGCGGCTGAAAGCCGGTATAGGTCCCGCCGGACGCTGGCAGTGCGGACGTTGAAAAAGCATTGGCGATGTTGCTTGCCGCGTTGGACGCCCGCAGTGAGGCGTCGTTCAGACCAGACAGTCCGACGCTTGTGATGCTTGACATCCCGGGTCCCCTGCATTGTCGGGCCAATCGCCGGCATGAAAGCAGGCAACGGTTAAGGGTCTTCTAATGCCAACCGTCGGAGACCCTTTCATTGCGAGGCTTTGCCTCGTGCCCCCTCAGGGCTCCGCCCTGCACCCCGGTTGGTATTACGCCGTCCGGCCCAGCACCTGCTCCGCCAGCGTCGCCCAGTAGCTCGCGCCCACCGTCAGCACCTCGTCATTGAAATCGTATTTCGGATGATGCGGCATGGCGTCGTTGCCGCGGCCGGTTCCCAGCATGATGTAACTGCCCTGCTTGGCAGCGAGCATGAAGGCAAAATCCTCGCCGCCCATGGTCGGCTTTTCCATCTCGCCCACCCGCGCATCCCCTGCCACCGCCGTCGCCGCGCGGATGGTCAGGTCGGTTGCTGCGGCATCGTTCACCACCGGCGGATAGGCGCGGTCGAACACCACTTCGGCCTGCGCGCCGAAACTCTCGGCGATGCCGGTGGCGAGCCGCCGCACCCCTGCCTCCAACCGGTCGCCCACATGCGGCGCAAACCAGCGTGCCGTGCCCAGCATGCGCACGGTCTCGGGGATGACGTTGTGGATGTGCCCGCCGCTGATATGCCCGATCGTCACCACGCCGCACTCCACCGGCTCGATCGTGCGCGCCACGATGGTCTGCAGCGCGTTGATGATCTGTGCCGCCACCACGATCGGATCGACGCCGCGATCCGGGTGCGCGGCATGCCCGCCGCGGCCGGTGATGTCGATTTCGATGTTCGCCACCGCCGCCATCACCGGCCCCTTGCGCCACATGAAGGTGCCTGCCGGCACCCCTGGCCAGTTGTGCAGGCCGAACACCAGGCGCATCGGGCAGCGCTCGAACAGGCCCTCCTTCACCATGATCTCGCCGCCGGCCAGGTTCTCCTCGGCGGGCTGGAAGATCACATAGACGGTGCCGTCGAAGTTGCGGGTTTCGGCCAGGTATTTCGCCGCTCCCAGCAGCATGGCGGTGTGCCCGTCATGGCCGCAGGCATGCATCACGCCGGGGGTCTGGCTGGCGTAGTCGCGGCCGGTCTGCTCGTGGATCGGCAGCGCGTCCATGTCGGCGCGCAGGCCGATCGCCCCGCCGGCAGCGCGGCCGTGAATGACGCCGACCACGCCGGTGCGCGCCATGCCGGTGAGGATTTCGTCCACCCCGAAGCCGCGCAGTTTCTCCTGCACCACCCCCGAGGTCCGCACTTCCTGCAACGCCAGTTCGGGATGCCGGTGCAGGTCCTGGCGCCAGGCCGCCATCTCGGCGTGGAACTCGGCGATGCGGTTGATCACGGGCATGCGGGGGGCCTCCTCAACGGGCGAAGGTGCGGGCCAGTCCCTCATTCAGTGGGATCGGCTGCACGCCAAGGGTGGCGATCATCTCCCCGATAGGAAAGGCCTTGTCTTCCAGCAGGCGGCGGATTTCGTCGCCGCGGATGCGCGGCAGCCCGGGCAGGGCGGTGAGCGGCGCTGCGGCGCGCAGCATCCAGGCCGGCACCGGCACCACGCGCGGCGGGCGCAGCCCGGCGGCGGCGGCAACCGCGCGCACGAAGCCGGCATAGGGCAGGGGGGTCGGCCCGGCGATCACGATGGCGTGCGGCCCCGTCCAGGCAATCCGCAGCGCCGCGCAGACGCAGCGCGTCACGTCGTCCTGGTGGATCGGCTGCACCAGCGCCCGCCCGCCGCCGGGCAGCGGCACCAGTGGCAGGCGGCGCAGCACCGCGGCCAGCCGCTGCACGTTGTCCTCGCCCTGGGCGCCGTAGATCATGGTGGGGTGCAGCATCACCCCGGACCGCCCGGAGGCCAGCAGCGCCGCTTCGCCTTCCAGCACGCCGGTGCCGTGCGCATCCGGCCAGCGGGTGAAGCGCCGCGTGCTGCCCAGCAGGACCAACCGGGCCGGGCGCGGCGCCGCCGCCAGGATGGCGTGCGCATAACGTGCGTGGGCGCAGGAGGCCACGCGCACCGCGTCGCCCAGCGCCGCCCGCAGCGCCGCCGGATCGGCAAGGTCCGCCACCAGCGCCGGCTCGCCGGTGCCGACGGCGCGCCATTTCGCGGCACTCCGCACCACCGGCACCACCGCGATGCCGTTCGCGCGCAGGGCGCGACACAGCGACACTCCGGAGCGCCCGCTGGCGCCGATGACGTGCACTTGCTGGTCCATCGCGGCGGTCTATGCGGATTGCGACGGGCTGTCACCACGCGGGCGCGTTGTCTTTGCATGTCGGCCGGCATGTGCAAACATGGCCGCGGCGGCTTGATGTTATGAACTGCGCGAGCGGAGATTCAAGTTTGAGCGACGACCGCGACTCGGACTTTATCAGGGAAGTTGAAAAAAGGTCGTGAGTAAGACCAGAAGGGCGACATGCGTCTACTGCGATAACAAGCGCTGGTTTCTATTCGACACCTCCAATCGTACAACCAGTATTGTAGAGAGGAATTTAGAACGGGCTGTTCACACCTATACCTTTGCCTGCACGAACTGCGGCTTCGTGCGGCAACATGTTCGTGATGTCGTGGATGACCAGGTAAGAGGCGAGGTCGAGTTTGACGCCCCCGAACGATAGGCCGCCGCGCAGCACCGTGGTTCCATTTCCGATGGGATACCGTGACGGCAACGGTGTTGCAGGCGGCAGCGACGGTCCCCATGATCCAGGCATGGAAGCGCGTGTAGCCAAGTTCGAGGATCAGTTTGCCCGGATCGGGACGCTGTTGCGCAGCGTCGATGACCATGTGCGCAAGCTGCAGATCGATGCCGCGGAAACCAAGGGACGCATCGCCAACCTGCCGACAACCTGGGCGATGGTAACGGCCGTCATCGGCGGACAGGTTGCTCTCGCCGGCATCCTCATTGCCGCCCTGCGCCTGTTCCCGCCGCACTGAGGAGCGCCCCCCCGATGTCCTTCACCCTCGTCTCCCCGCGCTGCATGATCGTCGGCGGCGGCGCCGTCGCCGAGATCGCGGCCCTGCTCGGCAAGCTCGGACTGGCGCGCCCGCTGGTGGTGACCGACCCGTTCATGGTCGCCTCCGGCCTGCTGCGCCGCTGCCTCGACCCGCTGCTGGCGGCCGGCATGCAGCCGGCGGTGTTCAGCGACACCATCCCCGAACCCACCGACACGGTGGTGGAAGCCGGAATCGCCTTCCTCCGCCGGGGTGACCATGATTGCCTGATCGGCTTCGGCGGCGGCTCGCCGATCGACACCGCCAAGGCCATGGCCATCCTGGCGACCGGCGACGCCACCGCGAAGATGCGCGCGTTCAAGGTTCCGTTCGCCGCCGACCACGCCGCCATGCCGGTGATCGCCATCCCCACCACCGCCGGCACCGGCAGCGAGGCCACCCGCTTCACCGTCATCACCGATGCCGAGCACGACGAGAAGATGCTGATCGCCGGGCTGGGGGCGCTGCCGCTGGCCGCCATCGTCGATTACGAACTGACCTTTTCGGTGCCGCCGCGCACCACCGCCGACACCGGCATCGACGCCCTCAGCCACGCGCTGGAAGCCTATGTCAGCCGTCGCGCCAACCCCTACAGCGACGGCCAGGCGCTGCGGGCGATGGAGCTGATCGGCCCCAATCTGCGCACCGCCTTCCATGAGCCGAACAACGCCCCGGCGCGCGAGGCCATGATGCTCGGCGCCACCATTGCCGGCATCGCCTTTTCCAACGCCTCGGTCGCCCTGGTGCATGGCATGTCGCGGCCGGTCGGGGCGCATTTCCATGTGCCGCACGGGCTGTCCAACGCCATGCTGCTGCCTGCCGTCACCCGGTTCGGACTTGCCGCCGGCCAGGCCCGCTATGCCGAGGCGGCGCGCCGCATCGGTTTTTCCGGCAGTCCCGACGATGCGGTGGCGGCCGAGGCGCTGGCCGAGGGGCTGGCGGCGCTGAATGCCGAACTCGGCGTGCCGGCTCCGCGCGCGTTCGGCATCGACCCGCAGGCATGGGATGACAGGCTTGACCTGATGGCCGCGCAGGCGCTTGCTTCCGGCAGCCCCGCCAACAATCCGCGCGTGCCGGACAAGGCCGAGATCGTCGCGCTCTACCGGGCCGTCTATGCCGCCAACGCCTGAAAGCCACACCATGATCCACGCCGAGCCGCGCGCCGGGCTGCTCCTGCTGGCTCTGCTCTGCCTCCCGTTGCCGGCGCAGGCCCAGGCGAGCCATCGCTTGCCGCCGGTGGTCGAGGCGCTGACGGCGCCGTTATCCGAGAACGAACAGGCCGGGATCGGCTGCCTGGTGGCGACCGTGGTGACGAGCGGGGCGGTAGTGGCCCTGGCCGGCGGGCCGGGGGTGGTGGCGGCGGCCCTGCAAGGGCCGATCCCGCCGGTGCGTATCCTGGAAGGCGGCGCGGCGCTCGCCTTCCTGGTTTCCAGCGCCTGTTATGTCGGGCAGGCGCTGACCCCGGTGGTGTTGCTGGGGTGGGAGACGGTGACCGATCTGCTGACATCGCCGCCGGTGGCACGTTGATCCGCCGCGCCGCTACAGATCCTCCACCCGGTCCACCCCCGGCAGCATCTTCATCGCCTGGGCGAGCCGGGGTGAGACGTTGAAGCTGCCGGGCAGGATGATCTCGACATCCTGTTCCGCGTCCAGCCGCGGCACCAGCACCACCCGGCCGCGGCCGTTGCCCTCGCGTTCGAGCAGGGTGCGGATATGCGGCACCGTCTCGGTCCGTTGCAGCCACACCCGCAGCCCGGCGCCGGCCTGCGCGGCGGCGGCATCCAGCGGGGCGACATCGTGCGCGGTGATGCGCAGCGCCTCACCTTCCAGCCGGATATCGGCGGTGACCAGCACGGATGCCCCGGCGACCAGCATTTCGCGCCCGCGTGCCAGCACTTCGGAGAAGCAGGTGACCTCGTAGGAGCCGCCGCCATCGGAGAGCCGTATCCAGGCCATCCGGCTGCCGGTGCGGGTTATTCTCTCCTTGCTGCCGATGACGCTGCCGGCGAGCTTCACCCGGGCCGGGCCGGACTGGGCGCGCTGTTCAAGCTGGTTGCTCGGCACCACGCCGAGCCGGCGCAGGGCGGCGCCATAGGCGTCGAGCGGGTGCGAGGTGAGGTGAAAGCCGATCGCCTCGGCCTCGGCGGCGAGGCGGTCCATCGGATCGGAGTCGGGCACGTCCGGCAGGCGCAGGCGTTCCGGCTTGCCTCCGCCGCTGAACAGGCCGGTCTGGCCGCTTTCGCGTTCCTCGGCGCTGGCCTGGGCGCGGCGCAGGATGGTCTCCGCGCCGGCCAGCACGCGGGCGCGGTTGCTGTCCAGACTGTCGAAGGCGCCGGCGCGGACCAGATTTTCGAGCTGCATGCGGTTCAGTTGCTTCGCATCCACCCGCGCGGCGAACTCGGCCAGGTCGGCGAACGGCTGGTCGCCGCGCACGGCGGCGATCGCCTGCATCGCCGCCATGCCGACTTTCTTCACCGCGGCAAGCGCATAGCGGATGCACAGCCGGCCGTCGGGACCGTCTTCCAGTGAGAAATCGGCGCCGGAACGGTTGAGGTCGGGCGGCAGCACCGGGATGCCCATGCGCAACGCCTCCTGCCGCAGCGCCGCCAGCTTGTCGATATTGCTGATGGCGAGCGACATGCAGGCGGCGAGGAAAGCTTCCGGGTGGTTGGCCTTCAGCCAGGCGGTCTGATACGAGACCAGCGCGTAGGCGGCGGCGTGCGAGCGGTTGAAGCCGTAATCGGCAAACTTCGCCATGAGGTCGAACACTTCTTCGGCCTTCGCCGCCACGATGCCGCGCGCGGTGGCGCCGTCCACGAAGATTTTCCGCTGGGCATCCATCTCCGCGCGGATTTTCTTGCCCATCGCGCGGCGCAGCAGGTCGGCGGCGCCGAGGCTGTAGCCCGCCATCTTGCGGGCGATCTGCATCACCTGCTCCTGGTAGACCATGATGCCGTAGGTCGGTTCCAGGATGTCGAAGATATCGGGGTGCGGCGCTTCCCATTTCTCGCCATGCTTGCGCTGGCAATAGGCGGGGATGTTGGCCATCGGCCCCGGCCGGTACAGCGCGCCGGCGGCGATCAGGTCCTCGAAGCGGTCCGGCCGCATCTGCCGGAGCACGTCGCGCATGCCCTGGCTTTCGAACTGGAACACCCCGCCGGCATCGCCGCGCTGAAGCATCTCGTAGGTGGGCTTGTCGTCGAGCGGCAGCAGCTCCAGATCGACGCGGATGTTGCGCCCCCGCAAAAAACCGACGGCGCGTTGCAGGATGGTCAGCGTGGTGAGGCCAAGGAAGTCGAATTTCACCAGCCCGGCCTGCTCGACGTATTTCATCGAGTATTGCGTGACCAGGAAATCCGATTTCGGATCGCGGTAGATCGGCACCAGTTCCGTCAGCGTGCGGTCGCCGATGACCACGCCGGCGGCGTGGGTGCTGGCGTGGCGATACAGCCCCTCGACCTGCAGCGCGATTTCCAGCAGGCGGCGCACCGTTTCGTCCTCGTCGCGCATCTGCTTCAGCTTGGGTTCGCCGTCCACCGCCTGCTGCAGGGTTACCGGCTTGGCCGGGTTGTTGGGGATCAGCTCGGCAACCTTGTTGACCTGGCCGAAGGGAAGCCCCAGCACGCGGCCGACGTCGCGCACCGCCGCGCGGGCCTGCAGCTTGCCGAAGGTGATGATCTGGGCGACCCGGTCGGCGCCGTATTCGCGGCGCACATAGGCGATCACCTCGTCGCGGCGGTCCTGGCAGAAATCGATGTCGAAGTCGGGCATCGACACGCGGTCGGGGTTGAGGAAGCGCTCGAACAGCAGCGAAAAGCGAATCGGGTCGAGGTCGGTGATCGTCAGCGCCCAGGCGGCCACCGAGCCGGCGCCGGAGCCGCGGCCAGGCCCCACCGGAATGCCCTGCCCCTTGGCCCATTGGATGAAGTCGGCGACGATGAGGAAATAGCCAGGGAACCCCATCCTGGCGATGACATCAAGCTCGTAGGCCAAACGCTCGCCGTATTCCGCGCGCGTGGCCGCATCGGCGTGCATGCCATCGAGGCGGCGCACCAGGCCTTCGGTGGCCATGGCGCGCAGGGTTTGTTCTTCCGTCGTGCCCGGGCGGACTTTCCGGCAGACCGGCAGCAGCGGCTTGCGGGTTTCCGCCATCACCGCGCAGCGCCGCGCGATCGCCAGCGTATTGTCGCAGGCTTCGGGAAGATCGGCGAACAGCACACGCATCATCCGGGCGGACTTGAACCAGTGCTCGGGCGTGACGCGGCGGCGGTCGCGTTCGGACAGCAGCCGGCCCTCGGCGATGCACAGCAGGGCATCGTGCGCCTCGTGCATTTCCCGCTTGGCGAACAGGCAGTCATTGGTGGCGACCAGGGGGATTTGTGCCGCGTCGGCCAGGGTGATCAGTCCTGGTTCGATCGCCTGTTCCATGGCCAGCCCATGGCGGTGCAGTTCCATCACCGTGCGGTCCGGGAAGGCTTCGGCGAAGCGGGCCAGCAGGCGTTCCGCTTCGTGCTGCTGTCCGTCCGCCAGCAGGCGGGCCAGCGGGCCGTGCGTGCCGCCGGTGAGCAGGAGCAGGCCGGCCGAAAGCTCGCAGATGCGGGCGAGGGGGAGTTGCGGCTTCAGGCCCGGCTCGGTCTCCAGGAAACCTGCCGAGGAGAGGCGCTGGAGGTTGGCAAACCCCGCGGCATTCTGCGCGAGCAGCACAATGGGGTCGGGGGCAAGACGAGAATTGTCCTCGCGGGCGATGGCGACCTGGCAGCCGATGATCGGCTGCACGCCCTTGCTTGCGCAGGCCTGGGAGAATTCGAGCGCGCCGAACAAATTGCCGGAATCGGCGATGGCGACCGCGGGCATGGCGGCGTCGCGCGCCAGGGCGGCGATCTTGTCGGCCTTGATCGCGCCCTCGCTGAGCGAATAGCTGGAATGGACGCGAAGATGGACGAAATCGGCGTGGGGCATGGGGGGCGTTGTACGCCGCCCCGCGCCCTCCGGGAAGCACGCCGGTTGAGCGGAGGAGTCACCATCGAAGCCAGCCCAAGTTCGATCGTTTTTCAGGCTCTGAGGCGCTACAGCGGCACCACCCGTCCCTCACGCAGCGTGACGGTGCGGTCCATCCGCGCCGCCAGCTCCGGATTGTGGGTGGCGATCAGCGCCGCCACACCGTGCGCGCGCACCGTGCGCAGCAATTCCTCGAACACAACCGCCGCCGTGCCGACATCGAGATTGCCGGTGGGTTCGTCGGCCAGCAGCACCCGCGGCGCATTGGCCAGCGCCCGCGCGATCGCCACCCGCTGCTGCTCGCCGCCGGAGAGCTTGCCCGGGGGATGCTCCATCCGCGTTCCCAGCCCGAACGCCTCCAGCAAGGCCCGCGCCCGCGGTTCGGCGGCGCGGCGCGTCTTGCCGGCGATCATCTGCGGCAACACGACGTTCTCCAGCGCGGTGAACTCGGGCAGCAGATGATGGAACTGATAGACGAAGCCGATGCCGTCCCGGCGGATCGCCGTGCGCTCGGCATCGTCCAGCGCACCGGCATCCCGGCCGCCGACGAAAACCCGGCCGGCATCCGGCTTTTCCAGCAGCCCGGCCAAGTGCAGCAGCGTCGATTTGCCGGTGCCGGAGGGCGCCACCAGCGCCACGATCTCGCCGGCCTGCAACGCCAGATCGGCACCACGCAGCACCGGCAACGCGCCGCCGCCGCTGCGGAACGTTCGCACCACGCCGCGCAGTTCCAAAGGTGCCGCGTCACTCACTGCGCAATGCCTCGACCGGGTCGGTGCGGGCGGCCCGCCAACTGGGATACAGCGTCGCCAGCAGCGACAGCACCAGCGCCATCGCGATCACCTGCGCCACCTCGTGCCACTGCACCACCGCCGGCAGGCGGGAGAGGAAATACACCTCGGGACTGAACAAATTCGTTCCTGTCAGTGCCTCCAGCCAATGCCGGATGGTTTCGATATTCAGGCAGAACAGGATGCCGAGCAGCGCCCCGGCCAGCGTTCCGGCCACGCCGACGCTGGCGCCGCACAGCAGGAAAATGCGCATCACCGACCCTTGCCCCGCCCCCAGCGTGCGCAGCACCGCGATGTCGCGCGTCTTGTCCTTCACCATCATGATAAGCGACGACACGATGTTGAACGCCGCCACCAGGATGATCAGCGTGAGGATCAGGAACATCACGTTGCGCTCGACCTCGACGGCGGCGAAGAAGCTGTTGTTGCTCTGCGTCCAGTCCACCACGCGCACCGGCAGCCCGGCCAGTTCGCTGCGAATGGCGCGGGTGATATCGCGCACATTGTCCGGGTCCGCGGTGATCACCTCGATCTGGGTGGCGGCGTCGGGCAGGCGGAAGAACACCTGCGCCGCCTCGATCGGCAGGAACACGAAGCTGGTGTCGGCCTCGTTGAAGCCGACCATGAAGATCGCCACCACCTTGTAGGCGCGGATGCGCGGGATGTTGCCCACCACCGTGGCCGAACCCTGCGGCGAAATCAGCTGCACCCGGCTGCCGATGCCCACGCCCAGCCGCTGCGCCAGACCGGTGCCGATCGCCACCGCATCGTCGCCGGCAAACCCGTCCAGCGAGCCGGCCAGGATGTGGTCGGATACCACATGCAACTGCCGCAGATCGGCCTGCCGCACGCCGCGCACCAACCCACCGAGATAGGCGCCGGACCGCTCATTGGTGAGGCCGACCTGCCCCTCCACCACCGGCATCGCCTCGACCACGCCCGGCACCGCCCGGATGCGCGCCGTCACGGCATCGAAATTGACCAGCGGCGCCCCCGCCGCATACACGCCAAGATGGCCGTTCAGGCCGAGAATCCGGCCCATCAACTCAATGCGGAACCCGTTCATGACACTCATCACAATGATGAGCGTCGCAACCCCCAGGGCAATGCCAACCAGGGAAAACCCGGCAATGACGGAAACGAAACGCTCGCCGCGACGGGCACGCAGGTAGCGGCCGGCAACGGCGCGCTCGAATGCGTTGAACATGGGTTCAGGCGGCGCCAAGCCGGGGCTTCGCCCCGGACCCCACCAGGGGCTTTGCCCCTGGACCCCACCAAGGGCCGAAGGCCCTTGGAACCCGTTCGTTTAGAGGGTTGTTGGGAGAGGGGGGTGAGGAGATGTTGCAACCGCTCCTAACCCCCCTCTCCCAACAACCCTCCAATGAGTGGGGTCCAGGGGCCTCTGGCCCCTGGCGGGTCCAGGGCAGCGCCCTGGTGGGGTCCGGGGCGAAGCCCCGGCTTGGCGCCGCCAGATCCATGTTCACGCGATCCGTGCCAGTGCGTCGGCGACGCTGACTTCGGTGCGTTCTCCGGTGGCGCGGCGTTTGAGTTCCACTTTCCCGTTGGCGGCGCCGCGCGGCCCGACCACGATATGCCAGGGGTGGCCCATCAGGTCGGCGTCGGCGAATTTCACGCCGGCGCGGTCTTCGCGGTCGTCGTAGAGCAGGTCGTTGCCGAGGCGGCGGTAGATATCGGTGCAGATCGCGTCGCAGGCGGCGTCGCCTTGCTTGAGGTTCAGCAGCGCGGCTTTCCAGGGTGCCACGCTGTCCGGCCATTTGATGCCGGCATCGTCGTGCGAGGCTTCGATGATGGCGCCGACGAGACGGGAGACGCCGATGCCGTAGCTGCCCATGTGCGGCACCAGCGGCTTGCCGTCCGGGCCGGCGATGGCGAGGCCCATCGGCTCGCTGTATTTGGTGCCGAAGTAGAAGATATGGCCGACTTCGATGCCGCGGCCTTCGCGCCGGTCCGGCACGCCTTCCCAGGCGACGGGGTCGTGCTTCTCGTCGGTGGCGGCGTAGGGGGTGGTCAGGCGTTCGTAGCAGCGGGCGAGATCGGCATTGGAGTCGAAGGAGAACTCGCCGGAAGCCGGGTCGATCTGTTCGAAGGCGGCGTCGTAATACACTTGGCTCTCGCCGGTGGGGGCGAGGATGATGAATTCATGGCTGAGGTTGCCGCCGATCGGCCCGGTATCGGCGACCATCGGGATGGCTTTCAGGCCGAGGCGCTGGAAGGTGCGCATATAGGCCAGCATCATCTTGCGGTAGGAAATGACCGCGCCCTCATAGTCGAGATCGAAGGAATAGGCGTCCTTCATGAGGAACTCACGGCCGCGCATGACGCCGAAGCGCGGCCGGACCTCGTCGCGGAACTTCCACTGGATGTGATACAGGTTCTGCGGCAGTTCGCGGTACGACTTCACCGACTGGCGGAAGATGTCGGTGATCATTTCCTCGTTGGTCGGCCCGTACAGCATCTCGCGGTCGTGGCGGTCGCGGATGCGCAGCATTTCCGGCCCATAGGCGTCATAGCGGCCGCTCTGCCGCCACAGATCGGCGGGCTGGATGGTCGGCATCAGCATTTCCTGCGCGCCGGCGGCGTCCTGCTCCTCGCGCACGATGCGGGCGATGTTCTGCAGCACCCGCCAGCCGGCCGGCAGCCAGGCGTAGATGCCCGCCGAGGTCTGCCGCACCAGGCCGGCGCGCAGCATCAGGCGATGCGAGGCGATCTGTGCCTCGGCCGGGGTTTCCTTGAGCGTCGGCACGAGACTGCGGGAGAGGCGCATGGGCAGGTATCCGTGTGGGTGATCGGCGGGGCGGACCCTAGCCGGGGATGGGGCATATCGCCAGACGGCATTGCGCCGCCGCGCAGGCGCCGGGTGTGCTCATTGCGGGTCTGCACGTATTTTGCGCGCGTCGGTTCGGAACGCTGATGGCATGCCGGGTTGACAATTGCAGTCATTGCATAAAGTAACTTTTGTGCGCCGCACAAGGAATGGGCGCAATAAATTCGCCTTGTGCGGCCTCTTGACGAACGAAAAGGCGTGACGAGCACGGACAGATCGTATAGAACGAAAAAAGGCCCGCGTGCCTCAGGGCACCGCGGGCCAAGTTTAGGGAGGAAACGCCAGTCACACGGCAGGAAGGAGGACACTATCCTCTTCCTGTCGTGATGATGGACCACCGCCGAGTGGGGCGTCCAACAGTATTTTGTTTATTTTTCGGGGATTCTTGGCGGTTCAAACCGGCTTTGCTGCCGTTTTGGACTGTCTGCGCTCTTGTTGCGGGCATTTGCCTATAGCGCGGGCAGAAAACCGGCCCGACCATCAGACCCGCAGCAGATGCACATCCACCAGTGGCCGCTTCTGCAGCCGGCGCCCAAGCACGCGGCGCAGCGCGGTTTTGGACGCTTCCAGCAACAATGCATCGTCGCGCCGCACCGCCGCGGGCAGATCGGCGATGGTATCGCCCAGCTCGTCGGCGATGCGGTTGGTCTCGGGGTCGTCGGCGTCGAACAGGCCGGGGACGGCGACGCGCGGGCGCCCGCGCAGCCGCCCGCCCTCGTCCACCGCGACGCTGGCGATCGCGACCCCGTTGAACAGCATGCGCCGGCGCGCCCCCATCACGCCGCCGGTCAGCGGCACCAGGCGGTTGCCGTCCAGCACCAGGCGGCCGACCGGGGCGCTGTCGATCACCTCGATGGTGCCGGGGGCGAGGTTCAAGATGTCGCCGTCCTCCAGCAGCACCGAGGCGATGCCGGCCTCCTGCGCCAGTTCGGCATGGGCGGAGAGGTGTCGCCACTCGCCGTGCACCGGCACCACCATCGGCGGCTTCACCAGGCGATACAGCCGGCGCAGCTCGTCGCGGGCGGGGTGGCCGGAGACGTGGATCATATGGTCGCGTTCGCTCATCAGCCGCACGCCGCGGCGCACCAGGTTGTCCTGCACGGTGCCGATGGCGCGTTCGTTGCCGGGAATGACGCGGCTGGAGAACACCACCGTGTCGCCCTCGCCGAGTTCGATGCGCGGATGCTGGTCGAGGGCGATACGGGCCAGCGCCGAGCGCGGCTCGCCCTGGCTGCCGGTGACCAGGATCAGCAGCCGGTCGTCGGGGATGTCGTTGGCGTCATCCTCGCTGACGAAGGGCGGGATGCCGGCCAGGTAGCCGCATTCGCGCGCGGCGGCATCGATGTTGCGCAGCGAGCGGCCGACCACGGCGACGGTGCGGCCGGCATCGCGGGCGGCCATCGCGATCGATTCCAGGCGGGCGACGTTGCTGGCGAAGGAAGTGACGGCCACCCGTCCGCTCAGCGAGCGGATCAGCGCGGACAGCGAACGCCGCACATCGGCTTCCGACCCGGAATGCCCCTCCACCATGGCGTTGGTGGAGTCGCAGATCAGGGCCAGCACGCCTTCCTCGCCCAGCTTCGCCAGCGCCGCTTCATCCGAGCGCGGGCCGATCAGCGGGTCGGGGTCGAGCTTCCAGTCGCCGGTATGCAGCACGGTGCCGGCCGGGGTGCGGATGACCAGCGACTGCGCTTCCGGGATGGAATGCGTCATGCGGATGAATTGCAGCGAGAAGGGGGCGAGCTCGAAGCTGCCGCCGGGCGGAACCACCCGCACCGGCACTTCGTTCAGCAACTGCACCTCGGCCAGCTTGCGGCGCAGCACGGCGGCGGTGAACGGGGTGACGTAGACCGGGCAGCGCAGCGATCGCCACAGATGGGCCACCGCGCCCACATGGTCCTCATGGGCATGGGTGATGACCAGCCCGACCAGCCGGTCGCGCCGATCGGCGATGAAGCCGGGGTCGGGCATCATGACATCGACCTCGGGGTGCTCGGACCCGCCGAAGCCGATGCCGCAATCCACCGCCAGCCAGGACCCGCCGCACCGGTACAGGTTCAGGTTCATCCCGATCTCGCCGGTCCCGCCCAGCGGCAGGAAGGCAAGATCCGCGTCTGCACGCACCATCACTCAGCCCGCTCCGTCAGCTTCCCGCCAGCGCGGGCTGCGTTCACTCATGGTCGGGCGCGTGGCGCGCCCGATCCCGGCTTAATGTGGGGACCGGATTCTGTTCCGCCAACATGCGCAGGCCGTCGAGGGTCAGATCCGGGTCGACATGGCCGATTACCATGGTACCCTCCGCCAGCAGCGGGGCCAGCCCGCCGGTGGCGATGACCTTCAGGCGGCCGGTGTATTCGGCCTGGATGCGCGCCACCAGCCCCTCGATCATGGCCACATAGCCCCAGTAGATGCCGGACTGCATGGCGGCGATGGTGTTGGTCCCGATCACTGCCTGCGGCCGGCCGATGCCGATGCGCGGCAGCCGGGCGGCGGCCCGGTGCAGCGCCTCGATGGACAGGTTGATCCCCGGCGCGATCACCCCGCCCAGGTAGGCCCCCTCGCTGCCCACCACGTCGAAGGTGGTGGCGGTGCCGAAATCGATCACCACCAGCGGGCCGCCGTATCTGCGGTGGCTGGCAAGCGCGTTCAGCAGGCGGTCGGCGCCGACCTCGGTCGGATTGTCGATCTTGATGTCGAAGCCCCATTTGAGCGTCGAGCGGGCGATCAGCGGCTCCACCTCGAACCAGTCGCGCACCAGCCGGCGCAGGTGATACAGCGCCGCCGGTACCACCGTGCCGATCACCGCCGCGGAAATGTCGGCGGGCTTCAGGCCGGCATGCTGCAGCAGGGTCAGCAGCCAGACCGCGTATTCGTCGGACGTGCGCTGCGGTTCGGTGGCGATGCGCCAGATGCCGCGCCAGGAGGTGCGGTCATGCACCGCCACCACCACGTTGGTGTTGCCGGCATCGATCACCAGCAGCATGGCGGCACCAGCATCAGGCTCCATTCCCGATCGTCACTTCGCCGGTGGCGAAGGCATGCACCCGCCCGCCGGCGCGCAGCAGCAGCGACCCGTCCTCCCCCAGCCCGGCAAAGGCGCCGCCCAGCTTCCGGTCGCCGAGCCGCAGCGTGATCAGCGTACCATGCGCCGGCGCGCGGGCGAGAAAGGCCGCGCGCACCGGGCCGAATCCGCCGCGGGCGCGCACACCGCACCAGCGTGCCAGCGACTCCAGCACCTGCCAGGCGAGCGCTTCGGGCGATGGCGGCGTGCCGAGCTCGGCGAGGCAGGCGGTGGGTCGGTCCGCCACGTCCGGGGCGACCGCCAGATTGGCACCGAATCCGAGCGAGAGCCAGGACAGACCACCGTGCCCGTCGGCCGCGCTCTCGGCCAGGATGCCGGCAACCTTGCGGCCGTGCAGCAACACGTCGTTCGGCCATTTCAACGCCAGCCCGGCGCCTTTTCCGATCGCGGCATCGGGGAGACAAGCCGACAGCGCCTCGGCCAGCGCCACCCCCGCCAGCAGCGACCATTGCGACGCCTCGCGCGACGCCCCGCCCGGCCGCAGCAGCGCGGAGAGGAACAGATTGCCCGGCGCTCCCGCCCAGGCCCGGCCGCGGGTGCCGCGCCCGGCCGTCTGCTGCCGTGCCAGGATGGCCAGCCCTTCCGGCTCGCCGGCTTCGGCGCGGCTGCGGCAGAGATCGGCGGTGGAGGGGAGGCTGTCGTGGACCGCGAGCCGCCAGGCGGTCGCCGATATCACAACAACAGCGCCTTCGCCGCCGCATCCGCCGCCGCGATGAACGGCGCCGGCAGCACGAAGAAGAAGGTGGTGAACAGCGCGCCGGCGGCGGCGACCACCGAGAGCGAGGCCGGGCAATGGTCGAACTCCGCCCCGCCGGCGTCGAAGTAGATCACCTTGATAATGCGGATGTAGTAGAAGGCGCCGACCACGCTGGTCAGCACGCCGATCACCGCGAGCGTCCACAGCCCGGACTGCACGGCGGAGGTAAAGATGAAATACTTGCCGAAGAAGCCGGTGAACGGCGGGATGCCGGCCATGCTGAACATGAAGATGGCAAACGCCAGCGCCAGCCCCGGATCGGTGCGCGACAGGCCGGCCAGATCGGAAATCTGCTCCAGCATGCGCCCGCGCCGGCGCATGGCCAGAATGCAGGCGAAGGTGCCGGCGCTCATGAACACGTAGGTGAGCATGTAGATCAGCACGCCGCGCAGCCCGGCCTCGCTGCCGGCGGCCAGGCCGATCAGCGCGTAGCCCATGTGGCCGATCGAGGAATACGCCATCAGCCGCTTGATGTTGCGCTGGCCGATGGCGCCGAGTGCACCGAGCAGCATGGACAGGATCGACACCAGGATGATCACCTGCTGCCACTGCACCAGCAGATGGCCGAACGGGGTGGCCATGACGCGCATCAGCAGCGCGATGGCGGCCACCTTCGGCGCCGTGGACAGGAAGGCGGTGACCGGCGTGGGCGCGCCTTCATAGACGTCCGGCGTCCACATGTGGAACGGCACGGCGGAGATCTTGAAGGCGAGGCCGGCGATGACGAACACCACCCCGACGGTCAGCCCGGGCGAAACATGCGCGGGGTTGGACAGGGCCTGCGCCAGCCGGGCGAACTCCATGGTGCCGGAGAACCCATAGACCAGCGACACACCGTACAGCAGCAGCCCGGAGGCGAGCGAGCCGAGGACGAAATATTTCAGCCCCGCCTCGGAACTGCGCAACTCGTCGCGGGCGAAGGCAGCGAGCACGTAGATCGACAGCGACTGCAGCTCCAGCCCCAGATAGAGCGACATCAGGTTGCTGGCCGAGGCCATCACCAGCATGCCGACGGTGGAATAAAGCATGAGCACCGGGAACTCGAACCGGCGCAAATTCGCATGCTCGTTGTAATCGAGCGAAAGGATGACGCCGAGCGTGGCGGCGACCAGCACCAGCAGCTTGACGAAGGTGCTGAAGGTATCGACGGTGAACAGCCCGTTATAGCCCAGGCCGGGGGAGCCGCTGACCACCAGCTCGGCGGTGATCAGGAAGGCGCCCACCGTCAGCATCGAGCAGAGGTGGAAGGTGTCGCGCTTCTGCAGCACGCCGATCAGCAGGATGGCCATGCCGCAGCAGGCCAGCACGATTTCGGGAAGGGCGAGGGTCCAGTTCATCAGTGCAGCCCTCCGGCGAGCGTCACGGCCGCAGCCAGTGCCGCCTGGTGATGCTCCACCATGGCGCCGACGCTGGCGTCCCAGAAGCCGGTGAAGCTGGAGGGATAGACGCCCATCCACAGCGTGAGGATCACCAGCGGTGCGAACACCGCCACCTCGCGCGGCGAGAGGTCGAGGATGTCGCGCAGTTCGGCGCGGGTCAGCGTGCCGAAGATGATCCGGCGGTACAGGTAGAGCATGTAGGCCGCCCCCAGGATCATGCCCATCGACCCCAGCAGGGCGAGCCAGAAATTCACCTTGAAAGCCCCGAGCAGCACCAGGAACTCGCCGACGAAGCCGGAGGTGCCGGGCAGGCCGACGCTGGCCAGGGTGAACAGCATGAACACGAAGGCATAGGCCGGCATCCGGTCGGCAAGCCCGCCGTAGCGGGCGATCTCGCGCGAATGGATGCGGTCGTAGATCACGCCGACGCAGAGGAACAGCGCGGCCGAGACGATGCCGTGGCTGAGCATCTGAAACAGCGCGCCGGAGATGCCCTGGACGTTGAAGGTGAAGATGCCGATCGTCACCACGCCCATATGGGCAACCGAGGAATAGGCGATCAGCTTCTTCATGTCCTCCTGCGCGAGCGCCACGTAGGAGGTGTAGATCACCGCGATCACCGACAGCGCGAACATCAGCGGCGCCAGGCTCGCCGAGGCGGCGGGCAGCATCGGCACCGAGAAGCGCAGGAACCCGTACGCCCCCATCTTCAGCAGCACACCGGCCAGGATGACCGAGCCGGCGGTGGGCGCTTCCACATGCGCATCCGGCAGCCAGGTATGCACCGGCCACATCGGCACCTTGACCGCGAACGAGGCGAGAAAGGCCAGGAACAGCCAGGTCTGCATCGCGGGCGGAAACTGCGTGTGCAGCAGCGTCGGGATGTCGGTGGTGCCGGCGAGGTACCACATGGCCAGCAGGGCCAGCAGCATCAGCACCGACCCGGCCAGCGTGTAGAGGAAGAACTTGACGGCGGCATAGACCCGCCGCACCCCGCCCCACACCCCGATGATGAGGTACATCGGGATCAGCACGCCCTCGAAGAACATGTAGAAGACGACGAAGTCGAGGGCACAGAACATGCCCACCATCATCGTCTCCAGGATCAGGAAGGCGAGCATGTACTCGCGCACCCGGACGGTGATGGAATCCCAGCTGGCCAGGATGCAGATCGGCGTCAGCGCGGTGGACAGCAGCACGAACAGCACGGAAATGCCGTCCACGCCCATCTTGTAGGTGATGCCCCATTGCGGCAGCCAGGCTGCCGTTTCGACGAACTGAAAGCCCGGGTCGGCGTGGTCGAAGCGGGCCCACAGCACCAGCGACAGCGCGAACACCACCAGGCTGGTCCACAGCGCCGTCCAGCGCGCGTTGGCGGCGACGGCCGCCTCGTCGCCGCGCACCGACATGATGATCAGGCCGCCGACCAGCGGCAGCCAGGTGAGCAGCGAGAGCAGGGGAAAGCCGACGACATTCATGGCGCTCACCGCACGACCAGCAGAAGAAGCACGAGCAGGCTGAGCACCACGACGCCGATCAGCATGGCGAAGGCGTAGACGGCGATGGAGCCGGTCTGCAGCTTGACCACCTGTGCCGAGCCGCCGGCGGTCAGCGCCGCCAGACCGTTCGGCACGCCGTCGATGATGGTGGCATCGCCGACCTTCCACAGCACCCGGGCGAGCGCGAAGGACGGGCGCACCAGCACCGCGTCATACAGCTCGTCGAAATACCACTTGTTCAGCAGGAACCGGTATACCGGCGGGAAATGGCCGGCGACCAGCACCGGCAGCCGCGGCGCCGCTACATAATACAGATAGGCGAGCAGGATGCCGGCGATGCCGACCAGGCTGGGCGACAGCTCGACCCAGTCGGGAACGTGGTGCAGCGTTTCCAGCACATTGTTGCCGGCGGCGAGCTGGATCGAATGGCCCCAGAACTGTGTCCAGTTCGGCCCGGTCAGCGGCTCGTAGAAGGTGAAGCCGGTCACGGTCGCGCCGACTGCCAGCAGGATCAGCGGTATGGTCATCACCGCCGGGCTTTCGTGCACGTGCGCCATGGTGTGGGCGTCGGCCCGTGGCTTGCCATGGAAGGTGAGGATGATCAGGCGCCAGGAATAGAACGCGGTGAGGAAGGCCGCGATCAGGCCGCACCAGAAGCCATAGGTACCGATGCCGGTATGGGCGGCATAGGCGGCTTCGAGAATGGCGTCCTTCGAGTAGAAGCCGGCGAAGGGATAGATGCCCGCCAGCGCCAGGCTGCCGACCCAGAACACCCCGTAGGTGATCGGGATCTTCTTCCAGATGCCGCCCATGCGGCGGATGTCCTGCTCGTCCGACATGGCGTGGATGACGCTGCCGGCGGCGAGGAACAGCAGCGCCTTGAAGAAGGCGTGCGTCAGCAGGTGGAACATCGAGGCCTGATAGGCGCCCACGCCGGCGGCGATGAACATGTAGCCAAGCTGCGAGCAGGTGGAGTAGGCGATCACCCGCTTGATGTCGTTCTGCACGCAGCCGACGGTGGCGGCGAACAATGCGGTCGAGGCGCCGATGAAGGTGACGAAGGCCAGCGCGTACGGGGCATACTCCATCACCGGCGAGAACCGCGCCATCAGGAACACGCCCGCGGTGACCATGGTGGCCGCGTGGATGAGGGCGGAGACCGGCGTCGGGCCTTCCATCGCGTCGGGCAGCCAGACATGCAGGCCGAGCTGCGCCGATTTGCCCATCGCGCCGATGAACAGCAGGGTGCCGATCACTTCGTAGGCGCGCCAGCTGGTGCCGAACAGCGTGTAGGTATCCGCCTGATGCTGGGGCACGCCGGCGAAAATGGTGGACAGATCGATCGAGCCGAAGGTGAAGAAAACCAGCGCGATGCCAAGAGCAAAACCGAGATCGCCGATGCGGTTGACCAGGAACGCCTTGATCGCCGCCGCGCAGGCGGCGGGGCGATCGTACCAGTAGCCGATCAGCAGGTAGCTGGCGAGACCGACGCCCTCCCAGCCGAAGAACAGCTGCAGCAGGTTGTCGCCGGTCACCAGCATGAGCATGGCGAAGCTGAAGAGGCTCAGATAGCTGAAGAAGCGCCACCGCGTCGCGTCGTGGCTCATGTAGCCGAGGCTGTAGATGTGGATCAGGGTGGCGACGGTGGTGACCATGGCCACCATGACGGCGGACAGCGCGTCGTAGCGCAGCGCCCAGTCCACGTGAAAGCTGCCGGCCTGCACCCAGGTGCCGAGCGAGACCACGCCCGGCGAACCGCCCAGATAGACGAGTTGCACGAAGGCGGTTACGCCGCAGGCCGAGGCCAGCAGCATGCACAGGATGCTGACCGCCTGGGCGGCGCGGTCGCCGATGGCTTTGCCGAACAATCCGGCGATGGCGGAGCCGAACAGCGGCGCGAAAACGGCGACGGCAAACAGCATCGGCTCAGCCCTTCATCAGGTTCACGTCCTCGACCTGGATCGAGCCGCGGTTGCGGAAATAGATCACCACGATGGCGAGCCCGATCGCCGCCTCGGCGGCGGCGACGGTAAGGGTGAACATCACGAACACCTGGCCCACCAGATCGTCGAGCGATGCCGAGAAGGCCACCAGATTCAGGTTGGCGGCGAGCAGGATCAGCTCGATCGACATCAGAATGACAATGACGTTCTTGCGGTTGAGAAAAATGCCGAAAATGCCCATCACCAGCAGCATCGCGGCGACGAACAGGTAATGGAACAGGTCCACGGCCATCAGTGATGTCCCTCCGCATGGCCGGTTGATGCTTCAGCTTGTTCCGGCTGCGGCGCGGGCTTGGGGCGGAGGATGCCGATGCTGGCCACGCCTGCGCGGCTCGGCACGTCCACCAGTTCCAGAGTGTCGGCCGGCGTGCGGGCGATCTGGTGGGCGATGTTCTGGTGGCGCGACTTGGTGCGGTCGCGCAGCGTCAGCACGATGGCGCCGATCATCGCCACCAGCAGCACCAGCCCCGCGGCCTGGAACAGGAAGATGTAGTCGGTGTAGATCAGACGGCCGAGCTGGAGGGTGTTGTGCAGTTCGGCGGCCCGCGGCGACAGCCGCAGCGTGACGGCTTCCGGCGACACTTTCCAGCCGCCCAGCACGATCGCCAGTTCGGTCAGCAGCACCGCCCCGACGGCCAGCCCGACCGGCAGGTAGCGCTGGTAGCCGCTGCGCAGTTCGGCGAAGTTGATGTCCAGCATCATCACCACGAACAGGAACAGCACCGCCACCGCGCCGACATAGACGATGACCAGGATCATCGCCAGGAACTCGGCGCCGGCCAGCAGGAACAGGGCCGCCGCGTTGAAGAACGCCAGGATCAGGAACAGCACCGAGTGCACGGGATTGCGCGACGACACCACCATGGCGGCCGAGACCAGCAGGATGGCGGCGAACACGTAGAACAGAACGGCGGAGATCATCGGCCGTTCCTGTCTGACCGGTCGTGTCGGATGCTCATGCTCTTCCTCTCGGCCCGCGCGGTGCGGCCTTAGCGATAGGGGGCGTCCAGTTCGAGGCGGCGGGCGATTTCCGGTTCCCAGCGGTCGCCGTTCGCGAGCAGCTTGTCCTTATTGTACAGCAACTCCTCGCGTGTCTCGGTGGCGAACTCGAAGTTCGGCCCCTCGACGATGGCGTCCACCGGGCAGGCTTCCTCACACAGGCCGCAATAGATGCACTTGGTCATGTCGATATCGTAGCGGGTGGTCCGCCGCGATCCGTCTTCCCGCGGCTCGGCCTCGATGGTGATGGCCTGCGCCGGGCACACCGCCTCGCACAGCTTGCAGGCGATGCAACGCTCCTCGCCGTTCGGATAGCGGCGCAGTGCGTGCTCGCCCTTGAAGCGTGGGCTGAGCGGGCCTTTCTCGTAGGGGTAGTTGATGGTGACCTTGCGCCGGAAGATGTAGCCGAAGGTCAGTGCCATGCCGCTGAGCAATTCGCCCATCAGCAGGCCGCGCGCGGTACGGTCGAGGAACGCCATCAGCGGGCTCCGTTCGGGGGCTGGCAGGGGGGCGCGGGTTCAGGCACGGGGGAGCCACCCGAACGCCAGCAGCGTGCCCGCCGTGAGCACGAGCCACAACAGGGAAGCCGGCAGGAACACTTTCCAGCCCAGCCGCATCAGCTGGTCATAACGGTAGCGCGGGAAGGTGCCGCGCACCCAGATAAACACGAACAGCAGGGCGCAGATCTTCACGATCAGCCAGAACGGCCCGAGCTGCGGCAGCAGTCCGAACGGCCCGTACCAGCCCCCCAGGAACATGATGCTGGTCATGGTGCTCATCAGGATCATGTTGGCGTATTCGCCGAGGAAGAACAGGCCGAACGCCATGCTGCTGTATTCGACGAAGAAGCCGGCGACGATCTCGCTCTCGCCTTCGGGGATGTCGAACGGTGCCCGGTTCGTTTCGGCGAGGGTCGAGATGAAGAACACCACGAACATCGGGAACAGCGGGAAGCAGAACCACACATGCTGCTGCGCGCGCACGATCTCGGTCAGGTTCAGGCTGCCGGCGCAGAGCAGCACCGAGACGAGCACGAAACCCATGGAAACTTCGTAGCTGACCATCTGCGCCGCCGAGCGCAGCGCGCCGAGGAAGGCGTATTTCGAGTTGCTCGCCCAGCCCGCGATGACAATGCCGTAGACGCCCAGCGAGGAGATCGCGAACAGATACAGCACGCCCACATTGATGTCGGCGATTGCCCAGCCATCGGCCACCGGCACCACCGCCCACGCAAGCATGGCCAGCGCGAAGGTCAGCATCGGTGCCAGCAGGAACAGCACGCGGTTGGCGCCGGCCGGGATGATGGTTTCCTTCAGCAGCATCTTGATGGCGTCGGCGAACGGCTGGAGCAGGCCAAACGGCCCGACCACGTTGGGGCCGCGGCGGAGCTGGATCGCGGCCAGCACCTTGCGCTCGGCATAGGTGAGGTAGGCAACCGCCGTCAGCAGCGGCGCCAGGATGGCCAGCGCCTTCAGCACCGTGAGCACCAGGATGCCGGCCGGCGTGGCGAAGAATGCGCCCAGGAACGTCACGAGGGATGCTGGAATCACGTCGCTACTCCGCCGCCTGCACCGTCGCCGGCGCATGGACCCGCGTGCACTCGGCCATGGTGGGGCTGGCACGGCTGATCGGGTCGGTCTGATAGTAGTTGGCGATCCACGGCGTGAAGGCATCGGCCTGCATGCAGTCGGGGTCGCCGGCGGGGCCGTGTCGGTCGCTGGCGGGGAAGCGCGGCAGGGCGTCGATGCGCGCGAACACCGGATTCACCTGCTCCAGCCGCGCCCGCAGCGCGTCGATGTCGTCGTAGGGCAGCGGGCAGCCGACATAGGCACTGAAGGCGCGCAGGATCTTCCAGTCCTCGCGCGCCTCGCCGGGGGGATACACCGCCAGCATGCCGCGCTGCACGCGGCCTTCGGTGTTCACGTAGGTGCCGTTCTTTTCGGTATAGGCGGCAGCGGGCAGGATCACGTCGGCGCGGGCGGCGCCGCGGTCGCCGTGGCTGCCCTGATAGATGACGAAGGTGTCGGGGCCGATGGCGGCGGTGTCGAACTCGTCGGCACCCAGCAGCCACAGCACGTCCACCCCGCCGCGCAGCATTCCGGCCAGCTTTTTGCCGCCCTGGCCGGGCAGGAAGCCGAGATCGAGCGCGCCGACCCGTGCCGCTGCGGTTTGCAGCACGTTGAAGCCGTGCCATTCCGGCGACAACATGCCGGTGGCGGCGGCGAGCTTCCAGCAGGCGGCCAGCACCGCGGCGCCGTCCGGCCGCGCCAGCGCGGCCTGGCCCAGGATGAGCATCGGCTTGGTCGCCTTCGTCAGCGTGTCGGCGAAGCGGTGCCGGCCGCGCAACAGGGCGGCGATCGCCTCGGGCCCATCGCCGATTCTTTCGGCATCATAGGTCAGGTTCGCTTCCGGCCCGATCAGCGCGATCGGCATATGGGTCTGCAGCCAGCGCTTGCGGATGCGGGCGTTGATCAGCGGCGCCTCATGACGCGGGTTGCTGCCGATGATCAGCAGGGCACTCGCCGTCTCAATGCCGGCGATCGAGGTATTGAACGTATAGAAGTCGCGCTGCGCGGCATCGGCATGCGCACCGTCCTGGCGGCAGTCGAGACTGGTCGAGCCGAGCGCCGTCATCAGGTCCTTCAGCGCCAGCATGCTCTCGGCATCCGCCAGATTGCCGGCGACGGCGCCGATGCGGCTGCCATCAAGCCCCATCAGCTTCGCCTCGATGGCGGCGAAGGCGTCCGGCCAGGAGCTTCGTTGCAGCTTGCCGGCACGGCGCACCCAGCAACTGTCCAGCCGCCGGCGCTTCAGCCCATCGATGGAAAAGCGGCCTTTGTCGGCCAGCCATTCCTCGTTGACGTCCTCGTTGAGGCGCGGCAGTACGCGCAGCACCTCGGAGCCGCGGCTGTCCACCCGGATGTTGGTGCCGACGGCATCCAGCACATCCACGCTGTCGGTTTTCTTCAGTTCCCATGGCCGCGCCACGAAGGCGTACGGCCTGGAGGTCAGCGCGCCGACCGGACAGATGTCGATCAGGTTGCCGGAAAGCTCCGAGGACAGCGCGCGCTCGACATAGGTGCCCACTTCCATGCTCTCGCCGCGGGCGGTGGCGCCGAGTTCGGCAACGCCGGCGATCTCGGTGGAGAAACGGATGCAGCGCGTGCAGTGGATGCAGCGCGTCATCGTGGTCTTCACCAGCGGGCCGAGATTCTTGTCGCGCACGGCGCGCTTGTTCTCGGCATAGCGCGAATGGTCCAGGCCGTAGCCAACAGCCTGGTCCTGCAGGTCGCACTCGCCGCCCTGGTCGCAGATCGGGCAGTCCAGCGGGTGGTTGATCAGCAGGAATTCCATCACCCCACGGCGCGCCGCGCGCACCATCGGCGAATCGGTGTGCACGACCATGCCGTCGGCCACCGGATAGGCGCAGGAGGCCCACGGCTTGGGCGGCGCCTTCTCGATTTCCACCAGGCACATGCGGCAGTTGCCGGCGACCGTCAGGCGCTCGTGGTAGCAGAAGCGCGGGACTTCCTTGCCCGCTGCCTCGCAGGCCTGCAGCACGTTGGAGCCGTTCGGAACCTCGACTTCGATGCCGTCGACGGTGACCTTCGCGGTGTTCTTTGCCATGTGCCTATTCCGCCGCCATGCGGCCCACCGCGGCGCGGCTGGACTTGTACTGGGCGATCCGCTGCTCCAGCACCGGGCGGAAATGCCGGATCAGCCCCTGCACCGGCCAGGCCGCGGCGTCGCCGAGGGCGCAGATCGTGTGGCCTTCCACCTGGCGCGTCACCTGCTCCAGCGTGTCGATTTCCGCCGGTTCGGCGCGGCCCTCCACCATGCGGTTCATCACCCGCATCATCCAGCCGGTGCCTTCGCGGCAGGGTGTGCACTGGCCGCAGCTTTCGTGCTTGTAGAACGCCGACAGGCGGGCGATCGCGCGGATGATGTCGGTGGATTTGTCCATCACGATCACCGCGGCGGTGCCCAGGCCCGACTTCACGTCGCGCAGGCTGTCGAAGTCCATCAGCACGGTGTCGCAGGTGCTCCTGGGAAGCATCGGCACGCTGGAGCCGCCGGGGATGACCGCCAGCAGGTTGTCCCAGCCGCCGCGCACGCCGCCGGCATAGGTGTCGATCAGTTCGCGCAACGGGATGCCGAGTTCTTCCTCCACGTTGCACGGCTTGTTGACGTGCCCGGAAATGCAGAACAGCTTGGTTCCGGCGTTCTTCGGCCGGCCGAGGGCGGAAAACCAGGCGGCGCCGCGGCGCAGGATGGTCGGCACGACGGCGATGCTCTCGACGTTGTTCACCGTGGTCGGGCAGCCGTACAGCCCCACCCCGGCCGGGAAGGGCGGCTTCAGCCGCGGCATGCCCTTCTTGCCCTCGAGGCTGTTCAGCAGCGCCGTTTCCTCGCCGCAGATATACGCCCCCGCGCCGCGATGGACATGCAGGTCGAACTGCCAGCCGGAGCCGCAGGCATCGCGGCCGATCAGGCCGGCCGCATAGGCCTCGTCGATGGCGCGCTGCAGCGCCGCAGCCTCGTTATAGAACTCGCCGCGGATGTAGATGTAGCTGACATGCGCCCGCATGGCGAAGGCGGCGATCAGGCATCCCTCGATCAGCGTGTGCGGATCGTGGCGGATGATGTCGCGGTCCTTGCAGGTGCCGGGCTCGGATTCGTCGGCGTTCACCACCAGGTAGTGCGGCCGCGTGCCGATTTCCTTCGGCATGAACGACCATTTCAACCCGGTCGGAAAGCCGGCACCGCCGCGGCCGCGCAGGCCGGACGTCTTGATCACGTCCACAATGGAGTCGTGGCCACGGGCGAGGATTTCGGCGGTGCCGTCCCAGGCCCCGCGCGCCCGCGCGCCCTTCAGGAACGGATCATGCAGCCCATAGAGGTTGGTGAAGATGCGATCCTGGTCGCTCAGCATCCGCCTACTCCGCCGGCTCGAAGGAAAGCGAGGTCAGCGTGGCCGGACCACCCTCCGGGGCCGATGTCTGCCGCCCCTTGACCGAGCCGGGAGGCGGTGTCTCGCCGCGCTTCAGCGCCGCCAGCAGGCGCTCGGTGCTTTCGGCGTCCATGTCCTCGTAGAAATCGTCGTTCACCTGCAGGACCGGCGCGTTCACGCAGGCGCCGAGGCACTCAACCTCGGTCATCGTGAACATCCCGTCCGCGCTGGTCTCCTTCCAGTCCTTGATGCCGGTGGCGCGGCGGCAGGCGTGCACCACCTCCTCCGAGCCGCGCAGCCAGCACGGCGTGGTGGTACAGACCTGCAGGTGGTACTTGCCGACCGGACTGGTGTTGAACATCAGGTAGAAGGTGGCGACCTCGTAGACGCGGATCGGCGCGACGCCGACCCGGCGGGCGATTTCGTCCATGGCCACGATCGGCACCCAGGCGCTGCCGGTGACGCGGCCCATCTGCCGTTGCGCAAGGTCGAGCAGCGGCAGCATCGCGCTGGCCGGCTGGCCCGCCGGGTATTTGGCGAAAATCACGGCGATCCGGGCTTCGCTCTCGGCGTCAAAGCTGAAGCTGTCCGGTGCCGCCCCCTGCCTGGCCATCACGGGTGCGGCTCCATCGGTTGCTGCTGCCATGTCCTACCTGTCGATCTCGCCGAACACGACGTCCAGCGATCCAATGATCGCGCAGCAATCGGCCAGCATGTGTCGCTTCGTCAGCAGGTTCAGCGCCTGCAGGTGCGCGAACCCGGTCGCGCGTATCTTGCAGCGATAGGGGCGGTTGCTGCCGTCGGCCACCAGGTAGACGCCGAACTCGCCCTTCGGCGTTTCCACCACTGTGTAGGTGGCGCCGGCCGGCACGTGGAAGCCTTCGGTGTAGAGCTTGAAATGATGGATCAGGGCTTCCATCGACTGCTTCATCTCGGCGCGCGGTGGCGGCGTGAACTTGCGGTCCTGCACCTTCACCGGCCCCGGCTTCATCTGCGCCAGGCACTGGCGGATGATATTGACGCTCTCGCGGATCTCCCAGACCCGCACCAGGTAGCGGTCGTAGCTGTCGCCGTTGCGTCCCACCGGCACCTTGAAGTCCAGCCGCTCATACATTTCGTAGGGCTGGGCGCGCCGCAGGTCCCACGGCACCCCGGAGGCGCGCAGCGGCGGCCCCGAGAAGCCCCAGGCCAGCGCCGTCTCGGCGTCGATCACGCCGATATCCACGGTGCGCTGCTTCCAGATGCGGTTTTCCGTCAGCAATTGTTCCAGATCGTCGATGAACTGGGGAAACGTCTCGGCCCACTCGGCGATCCGCGCCTCCAGCCCGGCCGGCAGGTCTTTTGCCACCCCGCCCGGGCGGAAGTAGTTGGCATGGAACCGCGCTCCGGAGGCGGCCTCATAGAACTCCATCAGCTTCTCGCGTTCCTCGAACCCCCACAGCGCCGGCGTGATGGCACCGACGTCGAGCGCGTAGGTCGTGACGTTGAGCAGATGGTTCAGCACCCGGGTGATCTCGGAGAACAGCGTGCGGATCCACTTGGCACGCTCGGGCGCCTCGATGCCCAGCAGCTTTTCGACGGCGAGCGCGAAAGCGTGTTCCTGCGACATCGGGCTGGTGTAGTCCAGCCGGTCGAAATACGGCGTCGCCTGGATGTAGCTTTTGTATTCGATCAGCTTCTCGGTGCCGCGATGCAGCAGGCCGATATGCGGATCGGCACGCTCGACCACCTCGCCATCCAACTGCAGGATCAGCCGCAACACGCCATGCGCGGACGGGTGCTGCGGGCCGAAATTCAGCTTATGGCCGTCGAATTCCACCTCGCGTGTCGCCGCCGCCTCGGTGTCGGTCACGGTGCGCCCTCCGCCGCGCGGTTGGTGCGCGCTTTCTCGTCACCTGGCAGCGTCGTCATCGCCTCCCACGGCGAGAGGAAATCGAAATTGCGGAAATCCTGGGTCAGCCGCACCGGCTCGTGGACCACCTGTTGGCGTTCCTCGTCGTAGCGGACCTCGACATACCCGGTGAGCGGAAAATCCTTGCGCAGCGGGTGACCGTCAAAACCATAGTCGGTGAGGATGCGGCGCAGGTCGGGCTGGCCGTCGAAGGCGATGCCGAACAGGTCCCAGGTTTCGCGTTCCCACCAGGTCGCCGCCGGCCAGACGGTCCAGACCGACGGCACCGGGTGCCGCTCGTCGGTGGTCACGATAACCCGCAGGCGTTGGTTCAGCGCCACCGACAGCAGATTGTAGACCACGTCGAAGCGCTCGGCGCGCTCCGGCCAGTCCACGCCACAGATGTCCATGCACTGCGCGAAGGCGAAGCGCGGATCATCGTGCAGCACGGTCATCAGTGCCATCAGATGCTCACGCGTGGCGAGCACCACGACCTCGTCCTTCTCCATGGCGGAGCGGATGACACCCGGCAGCGACGCAACCCGCTCCAGCAGGAGGGGGGACGCGTCCGGCGTTTGCAGGCGCGGTGTCTCAGCCACGGAGGATGGTCCCGGTGCGGCGAATTTTCTTCTGCAACTGCATGATCCCGTACACCAGCGCCTCGGCGGTGGGCGGGCAACCCGGAACATAAATATCAACCGGCACAATCCGGTCGCAGCCGCGCACCACGGCGTAGGAGTAGTGGTAATAGCCGCCGCCATTGGCGCAACTGCCCATGCTGATGACCCAGCGCGGCTCGGGCATCTGATCGTACACCTTGCGCAGGGCAGGGGCCATCTTGTTGGTCAGCGTGCCCGCCACGATCATCACATCGCTTTGCCGGGGGGAGGGGCGAGGAATGATGCCCAGGCGGTCGAGGTCGTAGCGCGGCATGTAGGCGTGGATCATCTCGATGGCACAACAGGCAAGGCCGAAGGTCATCGGCCACAGGCTGCCGGTGCGCGCCCAGTTGACCACCTTGTCGAGATTCGCCACCACGAAGCCCTTGTTGTCGATCTCGCCGGTGATGCCCTTGATCACCGCATCCTGGGCAGGGCCCGGCGGCAGCACCTCGTTGGGGTTGAGCCCGGCGAGCGGGGGGATGCCTTGGATTGTATCGGGGCTCACGTCGTCACTCCCATTCCAGGGCGCCCTTGCACCATTCATAGATGAAGCCGACCGTCAGCACGCCCAGGAAGCCCAGCATGGACAGGAAGCCGAACAGCCCGGTGTCCGACAGGCTGACCGCCCAGGGAAACAGGAAGGCGACCTCGAGGTCGAAGATGATGAACAGGATGGCGACCAGGTAGAATCGCACATCGAAGCGGCGGCGCGCGTCCTCGAACGGTTCGAAGCCGCATTCATAGGCCGACAGCTTCTCGGGATAGGGATTCTGGCGGGCGAGGATGAGCGCCGACCCAACCATCGAGACGGCGATCAGGGCGGCAATCCCGATGAACACCAGTACCGGGAAATAGTCGGCCAGGAGAGGCGCCATTGTCCATTCCTTATGGTGCGCCTGCTTGTTGGTCCGCCCGGCTCACGACCGAACAGGCAGCGAGGTCTTGTTCCTCCCCGCAGGGCAGGCGGACTTTAACCGGAACGGGTCCGCGCTGCATAGGGGCGGCGGGGATACGGATTGTATTCGGGGGGGCGCGCAGCCAGGTCAACCCACAAGGGGGTGACGCTGGCGCGAGTGACGGGGCTCGAACCCGCGACCTCCGGCGTGACAGGCCGGCGCTCTAACCAACTGAGCTACACCCGCAGCAGCGAGGGGGCGGGATGTAAAGCGGCCGGGAGGAGGCGTCAAGCGGGGGCAGGCAATTAAACCGCCGCTTCGCGCCTGGCCTGCCGCTCTCCGGGGGGGAATGGGCGGTGACGGGTTCGAACCGCCGACCCTCTCGGTGTAAACGAGACGCTCTACCGCTGAGCTAACCGCCCGCCGGAGGAAGTGCGCTGCCGTCTCTATGCGTCGGCGTCGTCGGCCCCGACAGCGTCCTTCAGTGCCTTGCCGGCCTTGAACTTCACCGAGGTGGACTCGCCGATCTGGATCTGCTCGCCGGTTCGCGGATTGCGTCCGGTCGAGGCCTTGCGCTTCACCGTCTCGAAGGTGCCGAACCCGACCAGGCGCACCTCGCCGCTGTCCTTCAGCCCCGCCTGGATCGCATCCAGCACGGCGTCCACCGCCTCGGCCGCCTTCCCGCGGGAAAGCTCCGCCGTGTCCGCAACCTTGGCGATGAGGTCCATCTTGTTCACTGCAAAGTCCCCTGCACTGGCGTTGCCACCCTGGCAACCCACGGCCAGGCGAGTCGCCGGCCGATGCGCAGGACACTAGAGGCCGGTTTTCCGCGCCGTCAACGAAACCTGTGCGGAGGACGGCAGAAATCCGCCGGTTTTCGCGCCCGGTCCCCAACAAAAGCACAACCCGCCCGGATTGCTCCGGGCGGGTTGGGGCAGGGGGGCGGACGGCGCCGCCCGGATCAGTGCGGCAGGGGCGCGCCCGCGGCGGCAGGCTGCGCCGGCACGGCAGGTTGATCGGACGGGTCGGGCGGCTCCACCCACTCGATCGGGTCCGGCTTGCGCACCAGCGCCTGGGCGATCACCTCGTCCACATGCGACACCGGCACCAGCTTCAGGTGCTTCTTCACGTTGTCCGGGATCTCGGCGAGATCCTTCTCGTTGTCCTTCGGAATGAACACCGTGGTGATCCCGGCCCGCAGGGCCGCCAGCAGTTTCTCCTTCAGCCCGCCGATCGGCAGCACCCGCCCGCGCAGCGTGATCTCCCCGGTCATCGCCACGTCGCGGCGCACCGGAATGCCGGTGAGGATGCTGACGATGGAGGTGGCCATGGCAATGCCGGCGGACGGCCCGTCCTTGGGGGTGGCGCCTTCCGGCACGTGCACGTGGATGTCGCGCTTCTCGAACACCGTCGGCTTGATGCCGAAGGTGATCGAGCGGCTGCGCACGTAGGACAGCGCGGCCGACACGCTTTCCTGCATGACATCGCCGAGCTTGCCGGTGTGCTTCACGTTGCCCTTGCCGGGCAGCAGCACGCTCTCGATGGTCAGGATCTCGCCGCCCACCTCGGTCCAGGCCAGGCCGGTCACCACGCCCACCATGTCCTCCGACTCGGCCTCGCCGTAGCGGAAGCGGTGGACGCCCGCGTATTTCTCCAGGTTCTTGCGGGTGATCGCGACCTTCCTGGTCTTCTTGGTCACGATCTCCTTAACCGCCTTGCGGGCGAGGCTGGCGATCTCGCGCTCAAGATTCCGCACCCCGGCCTCGCGGGTGTAGTAGCGGATCAGGTCGCGCAAGGCGTCGTCGTTGATCGACCATTCTTCCGGCTTCAGGCTGTGCGCTTCGGTCTGCTTGGCGAGCAGGTGGCGCTTGGCGATCTCGACCTTCTCATCCTCGGTGTAGCCGGGGATGCGGATGATCTCCATCCGGTCCAGCAGCGGCTGCGGCATGCGCAGGCTGTTGGCGGTGGTGACGAACATCACATCCGACAGATCGTAATCCACCTCCAGGTAGTGGTCGTTGAAGGTGGCGTTCTGCTCCGGGTCCAGCACCTCGAGCAGCGCCGATGACGGATCGCCGCGCCAGTCGGAGCCGAGCTTGTCGATCTCATCGAGCAGGAACAGCGGATTCGACGCCTTCGCCTTTTTCATCCCCTGCAGGATCTTGCCGGGCATCGAGCCGATATAGGTCCGACGGTGGCCCCGGATCTCGGCCTCGTCGCGCACGCCGCCGAGCGACATGCGGACGAAATTGCGCCCGGTGGCCCGCGCGATCGACTTGCCGAGCGAGGTTTTGCCGACGCCCGGCGGGCCGACCAGGCACAGGATGGGGCCGCGCACCTTGTTCGCCCGCGACTGCACCGCGAGGTATTCCAGGATGCGCTCCTTGACCTTGTCCAGGCCGTAATGGTCGGCGTGCAGGACCTTCTCGGCCTCCTCCACGTCGTTCCTGACCTTGGTGCGCTTCTTCCAGGGGATCGACAGGATCCAGTCCAGGTAGTTGCGCACCACCGTCGCTTCGGCGCTCATCGGCGACATGGTGCGCAGCTTCTTCAGCTCGCCCAGCGCCTTCTCGCGCGCTTCCTTCGACAGCTTGGTCTTCTTGATCTTGGAATCGAGTTCGGCGCTCTCGTCCTTGCCGTCCTCGCCTTCGCCCAGTTCCTTCTGGATCGCCTTGAGCTGCTCGTTCAGGTAGTACTCGCGCTGGGTCTTCTCCATCTGCCGCTTGACGCGGTTGCGGATGCGCTTCTCCACCTGCAGCACGCCGATTTCGGACTCCATGTGCCCGAACACGCGCTCCAGCCGCTCACCCACCCGGGCGATCTCCAGCAGGTCCTGCTTCTCGGCGATCTTGAGGTTGAGATGCGCCGCCACCGTGTCGGCGAGCTTGGACGGCTCCTCGATCTGGTTGAGCGAGACCAGCACCTCGGGGGCGATCTTCTTGTTGAGCTTGATGTACTGCTCGAACTGGCCGATCACCGTGCGGCCGAGCGCCTCCAGTTCGCGGCCCTCTCCCTCGCGGTCGGGCAGCGGCTCGACATGCGCCTCGAAGAAGCTCTCGGTTTCCTTGAAGCCGGAGATGCGGGCGCGGCGGCCACCCTCGACCAGCACCTTCACCGTGCCGTCGGGCAGCTTGAGCAGTTGCAGGATGGTGGAAACCGTGCCCACCCGGTAGATGTCATCGACCGAGGGGTCGTCCTGGGCAGCGTTCTTCTGGGCGACCAGCAGGATCTGCTTGTCATCCTTCATCACCGCTTCCAGCGCACGCACGGATTTCTCGCGGCCGACGAACAGCGGCACGATCATGTGCGGGAAAACCACAATGTCGCGCAGCGGCAGCACCGGCAGCAACTCGGACCGCGCCGGTGGCTTTGTCTCCGCGGGCTTCCTGGCCGGCCCGTCTGCGGGGCTGTCCCCGCCGGCGGGGGGACGATCGGATTCTGTCATCGGTGACCTCCTTCAGGACAGTCGGCACGCGACCCGCCCCGATCTCAGGCACGGGCCGCATCCCCCAGAAACCGCTGCATGCAACCGACTCGGCGGCAAACCCCGCCCGGCTGGAATTCGCGCCCGGATGAACAACCCGGATATCGGCACGCCCCGAGCATGCCGCAAGACCTTTACCCTTCTATCAAGCACCGGCCCGGCGATTGCCGGCCAGCGGCAATCGCGTCAGGTCCGCCGCCTCAGGCGGTGCCCTCCGCCCGCTCCTTGCCGTAAAGGAACAGCGGGTTGGAGCGGGCTTCCGCCACCTCGCGGTTGATCACCACCTCCTCGACGCCATCCAGGCTCGGCAGGTCGAACATGGTGCCGAGCAGGATGCTCTCCATGATCGAGCGCAGGCCGCGCGCCCCGGTCTTGCGGGCGATCGCCCGCCTGGCCACCGAGCTGAGCGCGTCGTCGGTGAACGAGAGCTTGACACCCTCCATTTCGAACAGCCGCGCATACTGCTTGATCAGCGCGTTCTTCGGTTTGGTGAGGATTTCGGTGAGCGCCCCCTCGTCGAGGTCGTCCAGCGTCGCCACCACCGGCAGGCGGCCGATGAACTCGGGGATCAGGCCGAAGCGCAGCAGGTCCTCGGGTTCCACCTCGCGCAGGATGGCGCCGGTGCGGCGTTCATCGGGGCTGCGCACCTCGGCGCCGAAGCCGACGCCCGAGCCCTTGCCGCGGGCGGCGATGATCTTTTCCAGCCCGGCGAAGGCGCCCCCACAGATGAACAGGATGTTGGTGGTGTCGACCTGCAGGAACTCCTGCTGCGGGTGCTTGCGCCCGCCCTGCGGCGGCACCGAGGCCACGGTGCCTTCCATGATCTTCAGCAGCGCCTGCTGCACACCCTCGCCGCTGACGTCGCGGGTGATCGAGGGGTTGTCGGACTTGCGGCTGATCTTGTCGACCTCGTCGATGTAGACGATGCCGCGCTGCGCCCGCTCGACGTTGTAGTCGGCCGATTGCAGCAGCTTGAGGATGATGTTCTCGACATCCTCGCCGACATAGCCGGCCTCGGTCAGTGTGGTCGCATCCGCCATGGTGAACGGCACATCCAGGATGCGGGCGAGTGTCTGCGCCAGCAGCGTCTTGCCGGAGCCGGTCGGCCCCAGCAGCAGGATGTTCGACTTGGCGATTTCGACGTCGTTGTTCTTGGCGCCGTGGGCCAGCCGCTTGTAGTGGTTGTGCACGGCCACGCTCAGCACCTTCTTGGCGTGCGCCTGGCCGA
This sequence comes from uncultured Acetobacteraceae bacterium, assembly GCA_903907955.1. Lineage (GTDB taxonomy): Bacteria > Pseudomonadota > Alphaproteobacteria > Acetobacterales > Acetobacteraceae > Rhodovastum. The sequence goes on from CAIVPZ010000041.1 coordinate 239,028, forward strand.
TCACATAGTCGTCGAGAACCTTGCAGATCTCCTTGGGCGTCGGCACCCCATCGCGCGATTTCACCAGGTGCGTCTTGTGCTCCTCACGGATGATGTCCATGCAGAGTTCGACGCACTCATCGCAGATGAAGACGGTCGGCCCGGCGATCAGCTTGCGCACCTCGTGCTGCGATTTGCCGCAGAACGAGCAGTAGAGGGTGTTCTTCGAGTCGGGCGACTTGCTCATGAGCACTCCTGCCCCGGTCCGCCGGGGAAGCACGCCTGCCAATCTACCCCCCGCCGCGGGACGGGGACAAGTCGCAGACAGATCAGCAGGTCCGCGGCCGTCGGCGACGGGCAACGCGGGTCGGCGTTGACGGTATGGGATCTACCTTAACAAGAAAATTATGCAAACCGCGGGCCACAATCTGGCGGCACCGCAGCACACATGGTCATCAACCCGGCTCCGGCGCAACCACCCGCACGGCAGGGTTGCGCCGGCCGGCGAACAGGGCCGGGGGGACGGGTCAGGGCTTATCGGTCTCGGAGGGCAGCGGCCGGTTTTCCACCACTTCGTCCACCAGGCCGAAATCCCGGGCTTCCTCGGCGGAGAGATAGCTGTCGCGCTCCAGCTTGCGCTCGATCGCCTCGATCGGCTGGCCGGTGTGGCGGACATAGATTTCGTTCAGGCGCTTGCGCAGGGTGAGGATCTCGCGCGCCTGGATCTCGATGTCGGTGGCCTGACCCTGCGCCCCGCCGGATGGCTGGTGCACCATGATGCGCGAATTGGGCAGGGCGTACCGCTTGTCCTTTGCCCCGGCGGTGAGCAGAAGGCTGCCCATGGAAGCAGCCTGGCCGATGCACACCGTGCTGACCGGGCTGCGGATGTACTGCATGGTGTCGTAGATCGCCAACCCGGCCGAGACCACGCCGCCCGGGCTGTTGATGTAGAACGAGATGTCCTTGGTCGGATTCTCGCTTTCCAGATACAGCAACTGCGCGCAGATCAGGCTGCTGACCTGGTCGAACACGGCGCCGGTGAGGAAGATGATCCGCTGCTTCAGCAACAGCGAGTAGATGTCGTAGGCACGCTCGCCCCGCGCGGTCTGCTCGACCACCATCGGGACCAGCGTGTTGTTGTAGATCTCGACGGGATCGCGATCCCTCATCTTGTCCGACCTTCCATGCGCCGGTCGGCCCCGCGAGGGGCCGCCAGTCTGCTCAATCCACAATCGCTGCGCCAACCAGCCGTCTCAGCCAGTGATCAAATAGGGGGCCGTGCCGCCGCTGCAAAGAGTGCCGTGGCGCCGTTCAGGCTTCCCCGGTGGCTTCCGGCGTGGCCGCGGCTTCCGGCGCTGCCGCGGCGTCAGCCGCCGCCGCCTGATTCGCCACGAGCGGCGTTTCGGGCTGCCTGGCCAGTTCCTCGGGGGTCACCATCCGGTCGGTCACGCGGGCCAGTTCCAGCACGAAATCGACCACCTTCTCCTCCACGATCGGCCCGCGCAGCCTGGCGACGGCATCCGGGTTCTTGCGGAAGAGCTCGATGACCTTCTGCTCCTGGCCCGGATAGCGCGCCGCCTCGGCCTGCATGGCCCGGGTCAACTCGGTCTGTGCCACGGTGATGCCGTTGGCGCGGGCGATCTCGCCCAGCAGCAGCCCGAGCCGCACCCGCCGCTCGGAGATGGCGCGGTATTCCGTCTTCAGCGTCTCGTCGTCCTTGCCGACATCGTCGGCATCGACCTTGCCGTCCTTGCGGTCGGCTTCCACGCGCTCCCAGATCTGGGCGAACTCGGCTTCCACCATCCCCTGCGGCACCGGGAAGACGGCCCGGTCTGCCAGCGAATCGAGCAACTGGCGCTTGGTGTGCAGCCGGGCGAGCTGGTCGATCTCGTTCTGGTAGCGGCGCTTCACCGCCGCCGTCAGGTCGTCCAGCCCCTCGAAGCCGATCTTCCTGGCCAGGTCGTCATCCGCCGCCGGCACCACCGAGCGCTTCAGCAGCTTGGCGGTGATCTCGAAGGTGGCTGGCTTGCCGGCGAGCTCGGCCACGCCGTAGGCCTCCGGGAAGGCGACCTCGATGGTGCGGCTCTCGCCGGGCGAAAGCCCCTCCATCTGTTCGGTGAAGCCCGGGATGAAGCCCGGCCCGGCCACCTCGACATTCATGCCGCTGCCGGTGCCGCCCGGAAACGGGGTGCCATCGACCTTGCCGACGAAGTCGACGGTGAGGAAGTCGCCCTTCACGGCCGGGCGCGGCTCCTCCTCCACGAATTCGCGCTGGCGAAGGGCGATGTCACTCAGCGAGCGGGCGATCTGCTCCTCGCTCGGCTCGGACTTCAGCCGGGTGATCTCGATAGTGGAAAAATCCGGCAGCGCGATGTCCGGAAAAAGCTCCAGTTCGACCGTGAACTCCAGGTCCCGGGCGGGATCGGCGCTGACCAGCGCGACCCGGGGCTGGGTGGCGGCGCGCAGGCCGCGGTCGGTCAGCATCTCCTGGGTGGCTTCGTTGATGCTCTGCTCCAGCACCTCGGCGGTGACGCTGGCGCCGTAGCGCTGCGTCAGCACGGTGGCCGGCACCTTGCCCGGGCGAAAACCGGGCAGGCGCAGGGTGCGGCCGAGTTCGGCCAGCCGTTTGCTGCGGCGGCTTTCGATGTCGGCGGCCGGCACGACGACGGAATAGCCGCGCTTCAGCCCGTCGGACAGCGTCTCGGTAACCTGCATGACCTGGAGAATCCTCGAAAACCCGCGCCAAGCGGTCGGCCGGTGGTGCGGGCGGAGGGACTTGAACCCCCACGGCTTGCGCCACCAGAACCTAAATCTGGCGTGTCTGCCAATTCCACCACGCCCGCATCCCGGCGACCGTGAGCCGGCGGAGGTAGCGCAGGCGGGGGAAGGAAGCAAGGCCAGGGCGCCGCCCTGGACCCGCCAGGGGTCGGTGGACCCCTGGACCCCGCTGCTTTTCAGGGTTCCTTCACCCCGCCCTCACCCCCAGCCGTGCCCCCCGGCGCACCGCCACGAATTCGGCGAGCACGGCCAGGGCGATTTCCGGTGCCGTCACCGCCGCGATGTCCAGCCCGACCGGGCCGCGGATGCGGGCCAGTGCTGTTTCGTCGTGGCCGAGCGCGCGCAGCCGGCCGAGCCGGGCGGCATGGCTGCGCCGGCTGCCGAGAGCGCCGATGTAGAACGCCGCGCTGCGCAGCGCCCGGTCGAGCGCCGGGTCGTCCAGCTTGGGGTCGTGGGTCAGGGTTACCACCGCGGTGCGCGCGTCCGGCGCCAGCGCGTCGATCGCCTCGTCCGGCCAGTCGGTGCTGATGGTGACGTTGGGAAACCGCTCGGCGGAAGCGAAGGCGCGGCGCGGATCGACCACCACCACCGCCAGCCCGAGCTGCGCCGCCATCGGCACCAGCGCCTGGGCGATGTGCACGGCGCCCACCACCACCAGCCGCAGCGGCGGATTGTAGGCGCGCAGGAACCAGTCGCCGCCGGCCAGCGTCACCGTGCCGCTGCGGTCGTCGCGCAATGCGTCGCAGGCTGCCTCGGCCAGGTCCGCCGGCGCCGCCGGGTCGGGGAGCAGCAATTGCGCGCCGGTGGGCAGCCGGGTGGCCAGCACCACCGGCTGCTTGGCCGCGCGCGCCGCGATCAGGGCGGCGAACAGCGCGGGCGTCATGCGAGCTTTTCCACGAACACCTTCACCCGCCCGCCGCAGGCCAGCCCGACCTCCCAGGCGCGTTCGTGGGTGACGCCGAATTCCAGCAATTGCGGGTTGCCGTCGGCAATGCTGCGCAGCGCCGCCTGGGCGACCGCCGCCTCGATGCAGCCGCCGGAAACCGAGCCGGCCATCCGCCCGCTCGCCGTCACCGCCATGTGGCTGCCGGCCGGGCGGGGCGAACTGCCCCAGGTTTCCGTCACCGTGGCCAGCGCCACCTGTTCCCCGGCGGCGAGCCAGCTGGCGGCGATGGCAAACACGTCTTCGGTGTTACCCAAACTCATGACGCGATCCTCCAGCGGTCCATCTCGCGCGGCGTGACCGGGCGGGACAGGCTCTGCACCAGCGCGCGCAGGCTGGCCAGGTTGTGGACCGGACGGAACGCGTCCACGTGCGGCAGCATGGCGCGGATGCCCTGGGATTTTGGCGCGAACCCCTCCCAGCGCAACAGCGGGTTCAGCCAGACCAGCCGGGCACAGGATTTGTGCAGCCGCTCCATCGCCTCCGCCAGCCCCGCCGTCCCGTCGCGGTCCAGCCCGTCGGTGACCAGCAGCACCACCGCCCCCTGCGCCAGCACGCGCCGCGCCCAGCGCTGGTTGAACGCGCCCAGCGCCGCGCCGATGCGGGTGCCGCCCGACCAGTCCGGCACGGCGTGCGCGACCAGCTGGAAAGCCACCTCGGGGTCGCGGTGGCGCAGTGCCCGCGTCACGTTCGACAGCCTGGTGCCGAACAGGAAGCTGTGCACGCGGTCGCGGTGGTTCGCGACGGCATGCAGGAAATGCAGCAATACCCGGGCGTAGCGGCTCATCGAGCCGCTGATGTCGCACAGCACCACCAGCGGCGGCGGGCGCATGACGCGGCGGCTGGCGGCGAGGTCGAGAATCTCGCCACCCTGGCGCAGGCTGGCCCGCAGGGTGGCGCGCAGATCGATCTGCCGGCCGGCCGGGTCGGGCCGGCGGCGGCGGGTGCGCCGGTGCCGGAGCGGCAGGGTCAGGCGGCGGATTTCCAGCCGGGCGGCGGCGATTTCGGCGGCGCTCATCGCCTCGAAATCCATGGTCCGCAGGCGCTCGCGGTCCGACACCGTCATCGCCGCGTCGGTGTCCGGCCGGCTCTCGTCGCGCGGCTTCGGCGGGTCGGGCGGTGCCAGCGCCTCGGCGAGGCGGCGGCTGCCCGCCGGCGGGCGCTTGCTGTCCGCTGGGTCCGCTCCGGCCAGCCCGTCCGCCGCCGTCCCCCCGCCCTCCAGGTCGCGCCAGAACAGAAAAAAGGCCTGGTCGAACAGGTCCTGGTGCTCGTGCCGGTGGATCAGCGTGCTGCCCAGCGCGGTGCGCAGCTGCACCCGGCTGCCGATGTCGATCCATGGCACCGCCTGCAACGCCGCCAGCACGTCGGCCGGCCCCACCGGCAGCCCGGTGCGGCGGAGCAGGCGCGCGAAAGTGAGAATATTGCCGGCGAATTTGCCCCCGCCGCCCGCCGCGGCGGGCGCCTGTCCGCTCACCCGGGTGCCGCCGCGGTGCCCGCCTCGCCCAGCAACCGGGCGGCTTCCGCCCCCTTCACCCGGGCGATGTCATCCTGGTATTTCAGCAGCACGCCGAGCGTCTCGTCCACCGCGGCGGGGTCGAGTTCCTGCCTGTCCAGGTGCACCAGGGCCGCCGCCCAGTCGATCGTCTCGGCGACGCCCGGCAGCTTGAACAGGTCCTCGCCGCGCAGCCGCTGCACGAAGGCGACGATCTGCGCCGACAGCAGTTCCGGCGTGCCAGGGGCCTTGCGGGCCAGGATCAACCGCTCGCGGCCGGCATCCGGGTAGTCCACCCAGTGGTACAGGCAGCGCCGCCGGATGGCGTCATGCACCTCGCGGGTGCGGTTGGAGGTGATCACCACCACCGGCGGGGTGGCGGCGCGCACGGTGCCGTATTCGGGAATGCTCAGCTGGAAGTCGGCCAGCACCTCCAGCAGGAAGGCCTCGAACGGCTCATCGGCGCGGTCCAGCTCGTCGATCAGCAGCACCGCGGGCGGCATGTCGGGGTCGATGGCCGACAGCAGCGGACGCGCCTGCAGGAACGCGCGGCTGTAGATGTCGCTGGCCAAAGCGTGCCGGTCCGCCGCCCCGCTCGCCTCGGCGATGCGGATGGCCATGAGCTGGCGGGCATGGTCCCATTCATAGGCGGCGGCAGCGAGGTCCATTCCGTCATAGCATTGCAGCCGGACCAGCCTTCGGTTCAGGCCGCTGGCCAGTACCTTGGCGATTTCGGTCTTGCCGGTGCCCGGCTCGCCTTCCAGGAACAGTGGCCGGCGCATGGCCAGCGCCAGGTGCACGGTGGTGGCCAGCGCCAGATCGGCGACATAGCCGCCGGCGGCCAGCAGGGAAGCCGTGTCGGCGACGCTTGCCGGCAGCATCAGAGCCGGCCGGCGAACAGCAGCGCCAGCGCAACCAGCACCGGGCCGAGCAGCACGGCGACCCAGACGGCGAGCGGAATGCCGAGCGGCGCGCGGGGGATCAGGCCGGGCAGTTGCGGAGCCGCCGCCGCTTCGGCAGCGGGGGGCGCCACCAGATCGGCGAAACGGGTGAAGAACGCGTCGGCGAATTGCCGGGCGGTGGCGTCGATCAGCCGGGCGCCGAGCTGTGCCATCTTGCCGCCGACCTGTGCCTGGGCCGCGTAGGTCAGCACCGTGCCGGCGCCGTCCGCGGCCAGCCGCACGGTGGCGCTGCCCTTGGCGAAGCCGGCCACGCCGCCCTGGCCCTCGCCGGCGATCCGGTAGGAGCTTGGCGGGTCGATGTCGGTGAAGGTCACCCGGCCGGTGAAGCGGGCCGCGATCGGCCCGATCTTCACTGCGACGGTGGCCTTCAGCCCGGTGTCCGACAGCTTCTCGAGGCTCTCGCACCCGGGGATCGCGGCCCGCAGCACCAGCGGGTCGTTCAGGGCCTGCCACACCCTGTCGCGGGAGGCGGGGATGCGCCGCTCGCCGGTCATCTCCATGGTGTGAGCCGTTCTCCGTTGCGCCGGTCCGACGTTACTTATAGGGGGAGGGGCATGCAACCGACCTCTCCCCCGGCCAGAAGATGATCACTTTCGGCCGATGACCGTACTGTTGATGCTGTCGGCCGGTTGCGCCGCGGTCCTGCCGGCGCCGGCCTGGGCGGCGGGGCCGCCCGTGGGAGCGACCGCGCCCGGGCTGCTCTGGGGGCTGCCGTTTGCGGCGGTGCTGCTCGCCATCGCCTTCGGCCCGATGCTGGCGCCGCGGTTCTGGCACCGGCGGATGGGCCTGATCGCCACGGTCGTGAGCCTGGCGCTGCTGCTGCCGCTGGCGGCGCTGCGCGGGCCGGAGGTGGCGTGGCACGGTGTCTGGCATGCCACGCTGGCGGAATACCTTCCCTTCATCAGCCTGCTGCTGGCGCTGTTCACCGTCGGCGGCGGTATCCTGGTGGCGGGTGGCCGGATCGGCACCCCCGCCGGCAACACCGCGCTGCTGGCGCTCGGCACCGTGCTCGCCGGCGTGATGGGCACCACCGGCGTGGCCATGGTGCTGATCCATCCGCTGCTGCGCGGCAATGCCCACCGCACCCGCAAGGTTCATCTGGTGGTGTTCTTCATCGTGCTGGTGGCCAATGTCGGCGGCGCCACCACCCCGCTCGGCGATCCGCCGCTCTATCTCGGTTTCCTCAACGGGGTGCCGTTCTTCTGGCCGCTGCGCAACCTGACGATCCCTTTGCTGGTGGTGGCGCTGCCGCTGCTGGGCGGCTTCTGGCTGCTGGACCGGTCGCTGGCGCGCGGCGAGCCGAAACCGCCGCCGCCGCGCCCGCTGCGGGTGCGCGGCCGGCGCAACGCCGTGCTGGTGGTGCTGGTGGTGGCCACCGTGCTGCTCCAGGGCGTCTGGCACCCCGGCGAGGTGGTGTTGCTCGGCCAGCCGATCGGCCTGGAGCGGCTGCTCGGCATGGCGGTGTTCGCCGCCATTACCCTGGCCTCGGTGGTGATCACCCCGCACGCACTGCGCCGGCGCAACCTGTTCAGCTGGGAGCCGATGCGGGAGGTGGCGGTGCTGTTCGCCGCCATCTTCGTCACCATCGGGCCGGTGCTGGAAATGCTGGACGCCGGACAGGCCGGTCCGCTGGCGCCGCTGCTGGCGCTGACCTCGGACGCCGCCGGTCAGCCTTTGCCGTTCGCCTATTTCTGGCTGGCCGGCCTGCTCTCCGGCTTTCTCGACAATGCCCCGACCTATCTGGTGTTCTTCAACCTGGCGGGCGGCGATCCGGCGGCGCTGACCGGGCAACTGGCGCCGGTGCTGCGGGCGCTGTCGTCCGGGGCGGTGTTCTTCGGGGCGCTGACCTATGTCGGAAATGCGCCCAACATGATGGTGCGCACCATCGCGGCGCAGCGCGGCGTTCGCATGCCGGGGTTCTTTGCCTACATCCTGTATGCCAGCGCGCTGCTGATGCCGTTGTTCGGCCTGCTGACGCTGCTCCACACCCGCCCCTGACGGAGGCGCCGCCATGACCTACCTGGTCGCCGATGACCTTCCCGCCGAACCGGCGGGCATCCGGTTGCGGAAACTGCTCGATCGGCCGGCGATTCTGCAGATGCCGGGCGCCCATAACGGCCTGGCCGCGCTGCAGGCCCGCCAGGCCGGTTTCGAGGCGCTGTATCTTTCGGGCGCGGCGATGAGCGCCTCGATGGGCCTGCCCGATCTGGGCGTGATCACGGTGGACGAGGTGTGTTTCTTCGTCCGCCAGGTGGCCCGCGCTTCCGCCCTGCCGGTGCTGGTGGACGGCGACACCGGCTACGGCGAGGCGCTGAACGTGATGCACATGGTGCGCAGCTTCGAGGATGCCGGCGCCGCCGCCGTGCACATCGAGGACCAGTTGCTGCCGAAGAAATGCGGCCACCTCAACGACAAGAAGCTGGCCGATCCGCGCGACATGGCGGCCAAGGTCGCCGCCGCCCGCAAGGCGCGGCGCCATCTCTGCGTGATTGCCCGCACCGACGCCGCCGCCAGCGAAGGGATCGACGGCGCGGTGGCGCGCGCGCAGCTTTATCTCGATTCCGGCGCCGACGCGATTTTCCCCGAGGCGCTGACCACCCGCGAGATGTTCGCGGAATTCGCCCGCCGCATGCCCGGCGCGAAGCTGCTGGCCAACATGACCGAGTTCGGCCGCACCCCGTTCTTCACCGCCGCCGAGTTCGAGCAGATGGGCTACCGGATGGTGATCTGGCCGGTGTCCGCGCTGCGCGTCGCCGCCAAGGCACAGGCGGAGCTGTTCGCCTCCATCCGCGCCCACGGCGGCACCCACCGGCTGGTGGACCGCATGCAGACCCGCGCCGAGCTGTACGCCACCATCGGCTACCACGACTATGAGGCGCTGGATGCCTCGATCGTGACCACGGTGATCCCGCAGGGCGACGGCTGAACCGCAGTCAGCCCGGCGGCCCGCCATGATGGCCGCCGAACGGCCAGATCCGCTGGATGATGGCGAACAGGAACGCCGTGGTAAGGCCGAACAGCATCATGCCGTTGAGCGCCTCCAGCGCGCCCAGGAGTTGCCATTCGGGCGGCAGGAACAGCCCGACATGACCGTAGCTCGTCATCGCGCCGAGCGAATACAGCATCGCGGCCCGCCCTCCGGACAGAGCACCGATATGCATATACGTCGCCGCCCAGGTGGCGGCCTCGAAGGCGTGCAGAGCGGTCGCCAGCAGCGCGGCGATGGCCAGCCGGACCAGGAACTTCAGCATGGGACGCCAGCCCGTGGTGCCGCCGCCCGGCAGCCGGTTCGCCCGTTCGGTGATCAGCCCCATGCCGCAAACATGCACGACCACGGTGAACACGATGAGCGGGAGGCCCCAGCCCCAGTTCACCTCCCAGGGAGCGTCTTGCGGGTTCATGACCGGGGTTTCCTCGCATGAAGGCGGCTGACGGGGGCGGATCATGCCTGCAAGCCGGTGGGCGGAAAAGCGCCGCGCTTTCCGCCTTCCCCATCCCCGCGTCAGGCCGTAACTCTCCGCGATGGCGCTGGAAGAGAGACCGCCCGCATGAACCGTCGCTCGCTGTTTGCCTCGCTGCTTGCCGTCCCGCTGCTGGCCGCCGCCGGGCCGTCGCCCACCGGCCCGCAGCCGGAATTGCCGAAGGAGGAGCTGGTCATCGTCACCCATGACGGTGTCCGCCACTTCTTCCATGTCGAGATGGCGCTGAGCATGGACCAGCAGGTCACCGGCCTGATGTTCCGCCCCGACGTGCCGGCCGATGGCGGCATGCTGTTCGACTGGGGCGTCCCCCGCACCAGCCAGATGTGGATGCGCAACACGATCTCCAGCCTGGACATGCTGTTCATCAACCCCGACGGCACGATTCGCAGCATCGCCGAGCACACGGTGCCGCAGAGCCTGGCGGTCATCGACAGCCGCGGCCCGGTGCGGGCGACGCTGGAACTGGCCGCCGGCACCGCGGAGCGGCTGGACATCCGGGTCGGCGACAAGGTGCAGCAGCGGATTTTCGCCGACGCGCCGTGATGCCGGCGCAGCGGCCTTGCCTAACGCCGTCCGTTTCCATAGCTTGCGACCCGGTCGCGGGGCGTAGCTCAGCCTGGTAGAGCACAGCGTTTGGGACGCTGGGGCCGGAGGTTCGAATCCTCTCGCCCCGACCAGCCTCCCCCCCGGCTTGCACCCACGCCCGCGCCCGTTCAGGCTGGCAGGCCATGCCGCATCCCGACATCCCGGTCCTGCACCTCGACGGCCTGCGCACCGAATTCCGCATCGACGGCACCTGGCGCGCCGCGGTGGACGGCATCTCGTTTGCCCTGCGCCGCGGCGAGACGCTGGCGCTGGTGGGCGAATCGGGCTGCGGCAAGTCGGCGACGGCGCTGTCCATCATGGGGCTGCTGCCGCGGCCGGCCGGGCGGATCGCCGCCGGGCGGATCGTGCTGGCCGGGCGCGACATCGCCGGTCTGCCCGACCGGGCGCTGGAGCAGCTCCGCGGCGACCGCATGGCGATGATTTTCCAGGAGCCGATGACCAGCCTGAACCCGGTGATGACCATCGGCGCGCAGGTGGCCGAGGCGCTGCGCCTGCATCGCGGCGCCTCCCGCCAGGCCGCGAACCGGCAGGCGCTGGCGGCGCTGGAGGAGGTCAGGATTCCCGCCGCCGCGCAGCGCTTCCACGATTACCCGCACCAGTTCTCCGGCGGCATGCGCCAGCGGGTGATGATCGCCATCGCGCTGGCCTGCGAGCCGGCGCTGCTGCTGGCCGACGAGCCGACCACGGCGCTGGACGTCACCATCCAGGCGCAGGTGCTGGGTCTGCTGGCCGATCTGAAGGCGCGGCACGGCATGGCGATGCTGTTCATCACCCATAATCTCGGCGTGGTGGCGCAGATCGCCGACCGGGTGGCGGTGATGTATGCCGGCCAGATCGTCGAGCAGGGGTCGGTGCACGCCATCTTCGCCCGGCCCCGCCACCCCTATACCGCGGCGCTGTTCGCGGCGATCCCGCGGCTGGACCGCGACGGCCAGGCGCTTGCCGCGATTCCCGGCCGGGTGCCGTCGCTGGACGCCATGCCGGCGGGCTGCCGCTTCGCCCCGCGCTGCACCCTGGCCTGCGCCGGCTGCGCGCAGCCGCAGGCGCTGGCGCCGGCCGGGCCGGACCACGCGGCGCGCTGCCATCTGGCCGCCGGAGGGTTCGCGCTTGCCTGATCGCGTTACTTTTCCGCACGAACGGGCGGGCGGCCCGGCTGTTCCGTTACGCTCCGTTCGCGGCTACAACCTGCTGAACGCCTTGGACAGGGATCACCCATGACGCTCCGCGCCGCTCTGCTGGCCGCCGCGCTCGTGCTGCCGCTGCCCGCTGTCGCCGCGCCCAGGACCACGCTGGTCGTCGGCATGGCCGCGCAGGACGTTGGCCGGCTGGACCCGCATTTCGCCGTTTCCACCCCGGACCGCGCCGTGGTGGCGTGGATGTTCAACGCCCTGGTGCGCTTCAAGCCGGGCAGCATGTCGCCCGGCGATATCGAACCCGACCTGGCCGAAAGCTGGGAAAGCTCCCGCGACAGGAAGGTCTGGACGTTCCATCTCCGCCACGGGGTCCGGTTCCATGGCGATTATGGCGAGCTGACCGCCGACGACGTGGTGTTCAGCCTGAGGAAATCCGCCGACCATAACCGCTCCGCCGTCTCGGGCGATTTTGCCGCCTTCGACCAGATCGAGGCGATCGACCCGTACACCGTGCGCATCACGCTGAAGCAGACCGTGCCCAGCCTGCTCGGCATCCTGACCAATTACGGCGGCGGCTTCATCGTTTCGCGCAAGGCGGTGGAGAAGCTCGGCGATGCGTTCGCCCGCGCGCCGATCGGCACCGGGCCGTTCGCCTACGCTTCGCTCACCCCCAACCAGTCGCTGGAACTGGACGCGCACACCGCGTATTTCCGCGGCGCGCCGAAGCTTGCGCATATCAGCTACCGCTTCCTGCCGTCCAACGCCTCGCGTGACCTGGCCTTCGAGAACGGCGAGCTCGACCTCGCTTTCGGCATGCAGGACCAGACCTGGGTTACCCGCACCCGCAGGAATCCCAACGCCATCGTCGATGTGTTCGAGCCGGGCGAGGCAGCGCTGCTGCACCTGAACATCACCCAGAAGCCGCTCGACGACATTCGCGTGCGCCGGGCGATCGCCTATGCGGTGAACCGGCCGGAGCTGCTGCGCTGGCAGGGCGCCGACGTGTCGCGCCAGCCGGGCAGCGTGATCCCGATCGGCAATCTCGGCTACACCGCCGATAACGGGCTGCCGCAGCACAACCTGGACAAGGCGCGGGCGCTGCTGGCCGAGGCCGGCTACGCCAACGGGCTGACCATCAAGGTGATCCACACCCAGTTGCCCAGCATGCTGGCGCAGATGCAGGTGGTGCAGGCCGAACTGAAGCGCGCCGGCATCACGCTGGACCTGCAGGTGGTCGAGCACGCCACCTACCACCAGATGATCCGCCAGGACCTCTCGCCCATCGTGTTCTACAACGCGGCGCGCTTTCCGGTGGCCGACATCTACCTGACCCAGTTCTACCACTCGCGCAGCACGGTAAAGACGCCGACGGCGGTGACCAATTTCAGCCATTGCAACGCCGCCGACGCCGAGATCGACGCCGCCCGCACCGAGCCGGACGAGCAGAAGCAACTCGCATTGTGGCAGGTGGCGCAAGGCAAGATCATTGCCAGGCTGTGCGCGGTGCCGCTGATCGAGACGCTGCAGGCCTGGGTGCGGCGTGCCGATCTTGATTACGGCTTCCCACTGAAAGGCTCGCTGTCACTCGGGCCGGTGATCACGGAAGCCACCCACTTCAAGTGATCGCCACGGTCGTCCGGCGGCTGTTGGCGGCGATCCCGACGCTGCTGGCGGTGCTGACGCTGGTGTTCGTGATTGTGCGCATCGTTCCGGGCGATCCGGCGGCGGCCATCCTGGGCGACCGCGCCACCCCGGCGGCGGTGGCGGCGCTGCAGGCGAAGCTCGGCCTGGACCAGCCGGTCTGGGCGCAGTACGTCAGCTTCCTGCGGCAATACCTGTCCGGTGATTTCGGCGTCTCGATGGTGACCAACCGGCCGATCCTGGCCGATGTGGCCGCGGTGCTGCCGCACACCATCGACCTGACGCTGGCGGCGATGCTGATCGGCACGCTGATCGGCATTCCCGCCGGCGTGTCGGCGGCCCTGCACCGCAACGGCGTCATCGACGTGGCGGCGCGGCTGCTGTCGCTGATCGGCCTGTCGTTTCCGGTGTTCGTCTCGGGCATTTTCCTGCTGCTGGCGTTCGCGCTGCACTGGCGGATTTTTCCGGTGATCGGCAATGCCAACCTCGCCGATCCGCTGGACCGGCTGACCAAACTCGTGCTGCCGGCGGCCACGCTCGGCCTCGTCATGGCGGCCTACATCACCCGCGTCACCCGCAGCGCCATGCTGCAGGTGCTGTCGGAGGATTACATCCGCACCGCCCGCGCCAAGGGCGTGCCCTGGCGGGGCGTGGTGTGGCGGCATGGTTTGCGCAATGCGGGGCTGCCGGTGGTGACGGTGGTCGGGCTGTATGTCGGCATCCTGATCGGCAATTCGGTGCTGACCGAGATCGTCTTCAACCGCCCGGGCCTGGGCAGGATCATCGTCGGCGCCCTGAACCAGCGCGACTACACGACGCTGCAGGGGCTGATGGTGATCTACTGCTTTCTCATTGTCGTGGTGAACCTGCTGACCGATCTGGCCTATGGCGTGATCGACCCGCGGGTGAAGCAGGCGTGATGCGTTTCATCCGGGCGATGCTGCGCAACCCGACCACCTCCGTGGGCGTCGTTCTGTGCATCGTCGTGGTGCTGGGCGCGCTGCTTGCGCCATGGCTCTCGCCGCACGACCCGGCCGAGCAGAGCATCCTCGACCGGTTGCAGCCGCCGGGCGGAGAGTTCCTGCTCGGCACCGACACCTTCGGGCGCGACGTGCTGGCGCGCATCCTGTGGGGCGCGCGCATTTCGCTGGTGATCGCCGTCACCTCGATCTCGGCCGCCATCCTGATCGGCGGCAGCATCGGCATGGTCAGCGGCTATGCCGGCGGACGCTTCGACCTGTTGGTCATGCAGGTCATGGATGTGATGCTGTCGTTTCCCAGCCTTATCCTCGGCCTGATCGTGGTGGCGCTGCTCGGGCCGGCGTTGCTCAACCTGGTGATCGCCATCGCGCTCACCGCCATCGCGCCGTTCGCGCGCATCGCCCGCGCCCCGGTGCTGTCGCTGAAGCAGCGCGCTTTCGTCGAAGCGGGCAGGGCGCTCGGCTTTTCGCATGCGCGGGTGCTGTTCGTGCACATCCTGCCGAATATCCTCAGCGAGGTGCTGGTGATGGGCAGCCTGTGGATGGCGACCGCGGTGCGCACCGAGGCGTCGCTGTCCTTCATCGGCCTCGGCGTGAAGCCGCCGACGCCGACCTGGGGCGGCATGATGCGCGACGGGTTCGAGAACATTCTCGATGCGCCCTGGCTGTCGATCTGGCCCGGCCTGGCGATTCTCGTCCTTGTGCTCGGGCTGAACATGGTGGGCGACGGCCTGCGCGACGCCACCGATCCGAAGCTTGCGGGCACATGACCCCGATCCTCGAAGTTGCCGGCCTGAAGAAGCATTTTTCCACCACGCGCGGGTTTCCCTGGCCGGTGAAGACGGTGGTGCGCGCGGTGGACGGGGTGGATTTCCGGGTCCATCGCGGTGAGGCGTTCGGTCTGGTCGGCGAATCCGGCTGCGGCAAGTCCACCGCCGCGCGCGCGCTGCTGCGGCTGATCGAGCCGGACGCCGGCAGCATTCGTTTCGATGGCACCGATCTGCGCGCGGCCTCCGCCGGGGCGCTGCGGACGTTGCGCCAGCGCATGCAGATCGTGTTCCAGGACCCGTACTCCGCGCTCAATCCGCGCCGCGCCATCGGCCGCACCCTGGCCGAGCCGCTGATCGTGCACGGCCGCGCGCGTGGCGCCGCGGCGCGTGAAGCGGCGGCGGCGCTGCTGGCGGAAGTGGGTCTGCCGGCGGCGGCGATGGCGCGCTTCCCGCATGAATTCTCCGGCGGCCAGCGCCAGCGCATCGGCATCGCCCGCGCGCTGGCGCTGCGCCCCGACCTGATCGTGGCGGACGAGCCGGTCTCGGCGCTCGATGTGTCGGTGCAGGCGCAGATATTGCTGCTGCTCCGGCAGTTGCAGGCAAGCCGCAATCTGGCCTTCGTGCTGGTCAGCCACGATCTGGGCGTGGTCCGCTGGTTCTGCGCCCGCGTGGCGGTGATGTATCTTGGCCGCATCGTCGAACAGGGGCCGGCCGCGCAGGTGTTCGCCGCTCCGCGCCATCCCTACACGCGCATGCTGCGCGATGCCTCGCCGGTGCCCGACCCCGCCTGTCGCGCCGTGCTGCCGCGGGTGGTGGGCGAGATTCCCTCGGCCGCCGCGCCGCCGGCCGGCTGCCATTTCCATCCGCGCTGCCCGCGCGCGACCGACATCTGCCGCGCCACCTGGCCGGGCTGGACGGAGGCCGCCGGGCACGGCTGCGCCTGCCATCATCCGGATGGTGGAGGCTGGGGCGTGGCGCAGTAAGCGAGGCCAGGGCGCTGCGCTGGACCCGCAATATAGCGGGTTGGCTGTCAGGCGGTTTGCAGGTCGGGATTGAACGGGGTCCGGGTTTCCCCGGCCGCCGCTCCCTACCCGGCGAGCGCCACCGCGCGCTTCGCCATCACCCCGATCAGATGGGCGCGATACGCCGCGCTGGCGTGGATGTCGCCGTTCAGCCCGGCCGTCGGCGTGGCCACGCCGTCCAGCGCCGCCGGCGACCATGATTTCTCCAGCGCCTGCTCGAACGCCGTGTGGCGGAACACGCCGTCCTGCCCGGCGCCGGTCACCGCCACCCGCACGCCCTGCGGCCCCCTGGCCACGAACACCCCCACCATGGCATGGCGCGAGGCCGGGTTGCGGAACTTCATGTAGGCGGCCCGTTGCGGAATCAGGAACGAAACCGCGGTGATGATCTCGTCCGGCTCCAGCGCGGTGGTGAACATGCCCTGGAAAAATCCGTCCGCCGCGATCGTGCGCCGGCTGGTGCGGATGGTCGCATCGGTGGCCAGCGCCACCGCCGGATAGTCGGCGGCCGGATCGTTGTTGGCCAGGCTGCCGCCGAGCGTGCCGCGGTTGCGCACCTGCCGGTCGCCAATGCCCGCGGCCAGACAGGCCAGCGCCGGAAACGCCTGCTGCACCCTGGCGCTCGCCGCCACGGCGGCATGCGTGGTGGCGGCTCCGATCGTCACCGCCTCCGTGCTCACCGCGATGCCGGCCAGGCCCAGCCCGCCCAGATCGACCACCAGCGAGGGCCGGTTGAGCCGCTGCTTCAGAACCGGAATAAGCGTCTGGCCGCCGGCCAGCGCCTTGGCGTCCGCGCCCCCCAGGGCCCGCACAGCATCCGCCAGGCTGGCGGGCTTCGTGTAGGCGAAATCGTACATGGTGAGGCCCCCCTATTCGGCCGCGATCGCCGGTTGCCGGTCCTGCATCAGCGGCCAGGCCGCCGCGATCGCCTTCACGATGTTGTGGTAGCCCGTGCAGCGGCAGAGATTGCCTTCCAGACCGTGGCGTATCTGCGCCTCGGTCAGCCCTTCGGGGTGGCTCCGCACCAGATCGATGGCGCTCATCACCATGCCGGGGGTGCAGAAGCCGCATTGCAGGGCGTGAAATTCGCGGAACATCGCCTGCATCGGATGCAGCGTGCCGTCGGCCGCCGCCAGACCCTCGATGGTGGTGACGCTGGCACCATCGGCCTGCACGGCGAGCATGGTGCAGGATTTCACCGACTGGCCATCCACATGCACCACGCAGGCGCCGCACTGGCTGGTATCGCAGCCGACATGGGTGCCGGTCAGGCCGAGGTTCCCGCGCAGCAATTCGACCAGCAGGGTGCGCGCCTCGACCTCGACCGTTGCGTGCTTGCCGTTCACCGTGAGGCTCACCTGCGGCACTGTTCTCTCCCTTGGCGTGACGGTCCGCCCTGCTGCGCGCGCGGCGCGGGGCGGTTCGGACGGAAGTGTTGTCATCGGCACCCGGGCGGGTCAAGCGGCAGGCTGGCCAGCCGCATTGCGAATGCTGCAAACAAGTGGCTGGAAGCGGCGGTCATTCCTCGGTAGCCTGAATTCACCTTGGCCCGGTCGGCGAGGGCCGGCCGACAATGTGATTCCCCAAAACCGGGAACCGGAGCGCGCCGGCCGTTCGGTCGGTGCGAACGCACTCCGGCCCCGGCAGCGTGATGGATCGTCGCTACAACGTAAAGGGTTGCGGGAGCTACAGTTATGGTCAGATCGATGGTCGTGGCGGGCGTTGTCGCTGTGGGGCTGTTGTCGGTGGTGCCGGCCAGGGCGGATGTCGTCACCTTTGCGCGAATAAGCGGCTGGGAAGCCTATGGTGGAACGGCGAATGACGGGCAGCAGGTCTGCGGCATTTCAACCCGCGGCGGCGGACGCTGGATCGGCATCAAATACTACCAGGGCGACAGCGCATTGACCGTGCAGTTGAGCAAGACGTCCTGGCGCGTGCCGAACGGGCTTCACACCAAGGTGACGATGCAGTTCGACGAGGAGAGCCCCTGGACGGCAACGGCAACAGGCTCGATCAGCAACGGCACGGCCTTCCTGGAGTTCGACATTCCGAGGCGGGCCATCGGCCAATTCCTGGGCGAGTTCAAGGCTGGCGACAAGATGTTTGTCCGGTTCCCCAATGAACCCAAGATCGACGATTGGGTCGTTGACCTGGAGGGCACGACCGCAATTGCCGAGAAACTGGTTGATTGCATTCAGGCGCTTGGGAACTGACCGGCTGCTGCGTTCATGACTGCGGCCCGGGGGCAAGGCCCCTGGGCTTCCGCACGCCGCATCGCAGCGGCGCCGGATGATGCGCCGGCGGGCCTGCGAAACCTCGGGCGTCGTTACGATTTCTGCACCCCCCAGAACACCGGGAACGGCGCCCGCGCCACGCCGGACAGGCTGGTGCGCCACGCCTGGTACGTCTGGAAGAAGCCGGTCGGCGCGTAGGTCACGTGGTCGAACGAGGCGCGGTTCAGCGCTGCCATGGCTTTCCGTTCCGCCGCCAGGTCCGCGGCTGCATACCAGTCGGCGATGCGCGCCTGCACCTCGGGCGAGTTCGGCCAGCCGACCCACGCCTTGTCGCCGCCGGCATCCAGCGCCGCGTAGGGGGCCGGATTCACGCAGTCGGCGCCGGCGTGCCAGGTGTGGAAAATGTTCCAGCCGCCCTGGCCCGGCGGGTCCTTCCGGGCGCGCCGCGCCGCCACCGTGCCGCCGTCGGTCGCCACGGTATCGACGGAAAAGCCAAGCCTGGTCAGCAGCGCCTGCGTCACCTGGGCTTCCGCCCTGATGATCGGCATGTCGGCGGCGACCAGCAGCGTCACCCTGGCGCCGAGTTGTCCGGCCTCCGCCAGCAGTTGTTTCGCCGCCGCATGGTCGCGCGGCCCTTTCAGGATATCGCCGCCTTCCTCGGAATACACCGCCGTGCCGGGGGTGAAGAAACTCGGCAGCGGACGCCACAGATCGGGGTTCTCGCCCACCACGGCCTGCATGTAGTCCTGCTGCGAGAGCGCCATCAGCAGCGCGCGGCGTACCCGCACATCGTTGAACGGCGGCTGCAGATGGTTCATCCGCAGGCTGCCGATGTTGCCGAGCGGGTCGGCGATATCGACCGCGATGTTGCGGTTGCGCTTGAGCAGCGGCACCAGTTCGGGCAGCGGCGCCTCCCACCAGTCGATCTCGCCGTTCTGCAGCGCGGTGCCGGCGGTGGCGGGGTCCATGATGATCCACTCGATGCGGTCGAACATCATGCGCTTGCCGCCGGCGAGCCATTCTCCCGCTTCCGGCCGCACCGGATAGTCGGCGAATTTCTCGAACACCGCGCGGACGTCCGGCACCCACTCGGCGCGGTTGAATTTCATCGGCCCGGAACCGGTGAAGTCGCCGATCTGCTGAAACGGGTCGGTGCGGGCAATACGCTCCGGCATGATCAGCGCCATCGGCGCGTTGTTCTTGCCCAGCGCATACAGCATCTTGCTGAACGGGCGGTTCAGCCGGAAGCGGAAGCTGCGGTCGTCCAGCGCCTCCAGCGCCACCAGCCGTGCCGCGATCTGCTGGCCCATGCTGTCGCGCACCATCCAGCGTTTCAGGCTGGCGATCACGTCGCGGCTGAGCACGGGCGCGCCGTCGTGGAACTTCAGGCCGGGTCGCAGGCGGAAGGTCCAGGTCCTGAACTCGGCGTCGGCCGCGTGCCCCTCGCACATCTGCGGCTGCGGCTCCAGCCGGGCGTTCACGCCGTACAGCGTGTCCCACACCAGCAGGGCGGCGTTGCGCACCACGCATTGCGTGCCTGCCACCGCGTCCATGCCGGGCAGGCTGGCCTGCGGCACGAAGCGCAACACCCTGCTGCCCTGGGCAGCGGCCAGGCTGGGCATGGCAAGGGGAAGCGCGGCCAGCGTGCCGGCCGCGGCCTGCAGGAACCCACGACGCTTCATCGCGCACGCATCCCTTTGTCATCCCGTTGCGCGGCGGTGGCGGCATTTGGCCCCCGCCCGCAGGGACAGGAGACCGGCTGTTCCCTGGCGCCAACTGCGTGCACCACCGCCGGCGGCGGCACCGGCCGCGCGGCGCATTTCCCCCGTTGTAGCGGCTGCCCCGGGGCACGCAAGCAAACAGCGCCCGCCGCCCTCCTGTCGGGACTTCCCATCCGGCGCCGGTATCGTTAAGGGCGGCCGTCATGGAAGCCATGCTCGTCCGTTGCACGCCCCGCGCCCTGCACGCGAAACTGCCGCTGCTGGCGCAGTTCCTCCGCTTCGGCACCGTTGGCGTAGCGGGATTCATGGTCGATACCGCGACAGTTTATGGGACCCGGGGCGTGCTCGGGCTGTATGGCGCCGGCACGATCGCCTACCTCACCGCGGCCACGACCACCTGGCTGCTCAACCGCATCTGGACCTTCCGGGGCCATGGCAGCGGGCCGGTGCACCAGCAATGGCTGGCCTTCCTGGCCGTCAACCTGCTGGGCTTCGTGCTCAACCGCGGCACCTATTTTGTGCTCGTGACCATCAGCGCCCGCTGCGCGGAGCAGCCGGTGCTGGCGGTTGCCGCCGGGGCGATTGCCGGGATGTTCATGAATTTCCATATGTCGCGGTCGGTGGTGTTTCGCGCGCACCTGAAGTGAACGGCGGCCAGGGGTCTGCTCTGGCTTTTCTTGACGCCGTCCCCGTCCCGGTGTCCACAGCCCGGCATGCGCCTTGTTCTCGTTCTGCCGCTCCTGCTGGTGGCCGCGGCGCCCGCCCCCGGGCCGGTGCGCGTCATCGGCAGCCAGGGCGCCGGCTGCATCGCCGGGGCGGTGCGCCTGCCCGATACCGCGCCCGGGCTGCAAACCATCCGGCTCGCGCACAGCGAATTCTGGGGCCATCCCGACACCATCGCCGCCCTGCTCCGCCTGGGCACCCAGGTGCAGGCGGCGGGGCTGCCCGACCTGTATATCGGTGACATCTCCGGCCCGCGCGGCGGTCCGCTGGGCGGCGGGCATTTCAGCCACCAGATGGGCATCGATGCCGATGTCTGGCTGGATCTGGCGCCGCCGCATCCGGTGCTGCCGGTCGGCGAGCGTGAAGCGATCGACCCCCCAAGCCTGGTGCGACCGGACGGGCGGGCGGTGGAGCCGGCGCGCTGGCGGCCCGAACACCTGACCCTGCTGCGCCTGGCGGCGGCGCTGCCGCGCATCGACCGCATCCTGGTCAATCCCGCCATCAAGAAACAGCTCTGCCTGCAGGCCACCGGCGACCGCTCCTGGCTGCGGCTGATCCGGCCGTGGTGGGGCCATGCCAGCCACATGCACCTCCGCTTCCGCTGCCCGGCCGACCAGCCGGCCTGCCAGCAGGCGCCGCCGCCGCCCGACGGGGCGGGCTGCGATGCCACGCTGGACTGGTGGTTCGCCCAGCTCGACGCCCCGCCGGCGACGAAGCCTGCCGGACCGCCGCCGCAACCGCCGCCGCTGCCCGCCGCCTGCCGCGCCATCCTGGCGGCGCCACCATGAGGTGGACGCCGGACCGGCGCCGCGCCGGCGTCGGCGTCGCGGGCGGGCTGAGCTTCATCAACCTCTACACCCCGCAAGCCATTCTGCCCGACATCGCCAGCGACTTCGACGTCGGCGTCATGCAGGCCGGGCTGACCATGACGGCGCCGCTGCTGGCGGTGGCCTGCGTGGCGCCGTTCGTCGGCGGCATCTCCGACCGGCTGGGCCGCAAGACCCTGATCGTCACCGCCGCCTTCCTGCTGGTGGTGCCGACGCTGCTGGTGGCCACCGCCCCGGGGCTGCACGCCATGGTGCTGTGGCGGTTCCTGCAGGGGCTGCTGGTGCCCTTCATCTTCACCGTCTGCGTCGCCTATATCGGCGACGAATGCCAGGGCGCGGCCGGCATCCGCGCCGCCGGCACCTATGCCATCGGCACCATCATCGGCGGCTTCAGCGGCCGTCTGCTGGCCGGGCTGTTCGCCGAACACGGCGGTTGGCGCATGGGATTCGTGGCGATCGCGGCATGCAGCCTGGCGGCGGCGGTGTTTGTCGCGCTGGTGCTGCCGCGCGAGCGCCGGTTCGTGCCGCTGCGCGGCGGGCTGCACGCGGCCTTCGGCACCTATGTCGAGCACCTGCGCACGCCGCGGCTGATCGCCACCTGCGCCATCGGCTTCGGCATGCTGTTCACCAACGTGGCTGCCTTTACCTATGTGAACTTCTATCTCGCGGCCCCGCCTTTTCTGCTGAGCCCGGCCCAGCTTGGCCTGGTGTTCGCGGTCTATCTGCTCGGGGCGGTGACCACCGCGGTCGCCAGCCGGGTGGCGGTGCGCATCGGCCGGCGGCGGACGCTCGCTCTGGCGGCGGGACTGGCCGCTGGCGGGCTGCTGCTCACCCTCGCGCCGGTGCTTTCACTGGTGATCGCCGGGCTTGCCTGCATGAGCGGCGGGCTGTTCGTGGTGCAGGCGCTGTCGCTCGGCTTCATCGCCACCACCACGCGGCGGGCGAAATCGACGGCGGTGGGGCTGTACGTGACGTCGTACTACATAGGCGGCGCGCTGGGCGGGCTGCTGCCCGGCAGCCTGTGGAGCCATGCCGGCTGGGCCGGGGTGGTGGCGCTGCTGGTCGCGGTGCAGGCCGGCATCGGCGCGGTGGGCGGGCGCTTCTGGCGCGAGGCGGCCTGAACCCGGCTTCGCATCGCTCCCGACAATGTCACGCTTGCAGGATGTCCGGTCCGGCAGAAACCGGTTATAGTCGTTTCGCCCGCCATCGCGGCAACCACCGCCCGAAGCTGCCAGCCCCGGGCGAACGCTCACAGCGTTGCTCTTCCACCATTCGGCCATCTTGATCAGGGGATCCACATGAACCTCACACGACGCGGCCTGGTTGCCGGCCTGGCGGCGGTGGCGCCGTTGGCGTCCGTTTGTCCCGCCGCTGCCGCCAGCGATCCGGAACTCGACCGCGCTGCCGCGGCAGCGCTGCGCCGGCTGACCGCCAGCAACCAGGCCGCCCGGCTGCTCAACGACAAGGCGGTCGCCGTGCTGGTGTTCCCCAAGATCGTCAAGGTCGGCTTTCTCCTTGGCGGCGCCTATGGCGAGGGCGCGCTGCGGCAGGGCGGCCGGACGCTTGGCTACTATAATTCGGCGGCGGCGTCGTACGGCCTGCAGGCCGGGGCGCAATGGTTCGGCTACGCGCTGTTCTTCATGAATTCCGGGGCACTGAAATACCTCGACGAATCGGCCGGCTGGGAGATCGGTGTCGGCCCCAGCGTGGTGGTCGTGGACCAGGGCCTGGCGAAGAAGATGACCTCGACGACGCTGACGCAGGACGTCTACGCCTTCATCTTCAACCAGAAGGGGCTGATGGCCGGCCTCGGCATCGAAGGCTCGAAGATCACCAGGGTACGCTCGTAGTACAAGCCGACCTCGCCCGGGCTGTGCGGCGCACGGCCCGGGGGGGCGACCTGGCATATCAACGCGAGCGTTGGCCGGCGGCATAGCCGCTCCGATAAGCGGCTTGTTCGTTCTTCTTCACCGAATCGAAAATCAGCCCACCGGCCAACCCGGCGCCGGCGCCGACCACCATGCCCAGCCCGGCATTGCCGGCCATCGCCCCGATCACGCCGCCCACCGCTGCCCCGCCCACCGCCCCGGTGAGCCCGCGCTGCTGGGTGTCGGACATGCCGGTGCAGCCGGCGAGCAGCAACATGCCGGCAGTTGCGGCTGCGAGACGCATCCTCATGGCTTCGTCTCCTTTGCTGGCGGCTTGACGGGTGCGGATCGGCTTGCGGCGACGTCCGGGCACGGGAAGCGCCCGGCGAGGAAGGCGGCGACGCTTTCCGTCGGCGGCTTGCCGCCAAGTTCGGGATGGGCGCGGGACCAGGTCACGAAAGCGGCGATCGTTTCGTTGCGCGACGGGCCCGGCTCGGGCACGCAGAAAAGTCGTGCCTTTGGCTCGGCGGCAAAGATTTCTTGCATTACCTGATAGCTGCCGATGGCGAATCCCTCGCAGAAATTGACGGCGGCGGTATACAGCGGGTCGGTCTGTTCGGCGGCGCAGACGGCAACGACATCGTTGGTCGTCCGGGCAAGGAAGTTGTCTTCGGTGACGGCTGCCTTGACCGGCGTCAGCCAGAAGACTGTTCCCGCGATCGCGAGCAAGGCACTGATATATTGGCTGCGACGACGCTGCCTTGTTGTTTCTCCTGCGCGCTTCATTCGGCTTGTCCCTGTTGTTGACACGTCGACGTTTATCCTTAGCCGATTTCATCGGCACCTTGCAATGTTCCGACCGGGTCGATGCCACGCACCCGGCCTGATGCCGGCATGATGGTCCTACGCAGCGCCTGCCAGCGCCGCCGCCACCGCGGCGATCGCCGCATCCATCCGTTTCGGCCCCGGCGCGCGGAACAGCCGCAAGGTCGGATACCAGGGCGTGTCGGAGCGGCCGATCAGCCAGCGCCAGTCCGGCGCGAAGGGCAGCATGATCCAGGCCGGCTTGCGCATCACCCCGGCCAGGTGCCCCAGCGAGGTATCGACGCAGACCAGCAGGTCGAGCCCGTCGATGATCGCCGCGGTGTCCTCGAAGCTGCCGATCTCGGCATCGAGATCGATCAGCTTCGCCCCCCCCTGCCACTGCCTGGCCTGTGCCGCCGCCGGCCCCTTCTGCAGCGACACCAGGGCGATGCCCGCCACCGCCCCGATCGGCGCGAAGGCCGCCAGCGGCACGGATCGGTTGTGGTCGTTGTTGTGCGTCGGCCGCCCCGCCCAGGCGATGCCCACCCGCCGCAGCCCGGGCGGGATGTCGCGGTCCAGCCGCAGCTTCCACGTCGCGGCCAGCCCGGGATCGGCCTGGTAGGACATGCTGTCCGGAATGTTGTCCAGCGTCGTGCCGTGCAGCCGCGGCAGACCGGAGAGCGGGCAGAAACAGGCATAGGGCGGAACGCGGTCCCACTGGTTGGTGGTCTCCATGCCCGGGAACATGCGCAGCAAGGTCGGTTCCACCTCCTTGCTGCAGGCCAGCGTGATCGTCGCGGCACGGCTGCGCACCCAGGGGATGTAGCGGCCGAACATCAGCACGTCGCCATAGCCCTGGTCGGCGATCAGCAGCAGGCGCTCGCCGTGCAGTTCGCTTCCGTCCCACTGCTTGCGGTCGGTGGCCGGCATCATCGGCGCGGCGCCTGGAATCTGGTAGCGCCACTCGTAGTGTTCCCAGCCGCGCGCCAGTTCACCGGAGAGCAACAAAGCCTGCGCCATCTTCATGTGGCCCTGCGGCAGGTTGGGGCGCAGCTCGAGGCAGTGGCGGGCCGCGGCGACGCAGGCCGGCAGCTCCAGCCGGTCGTACAGCACCATCGCCAGATTGAACGGTCCGAGCGGATCGGCCGGGTCCAGGGTCACCGCCCGGCGCGCTGCTGCCTGCGCATCGTCCAGCCGCCCGAGCATGCGGTAGGCCTCGGCGAGATTGCGCCAGTGCACGGCATGGGTGCCGCCGGCGGCGATACCCTGCTCCATCGCCGCCACCGCCTCGACGATCCGGCCGCGGCGAAAGGCGATCAGCCCGCGGGCGTGCAGTGAGTCCGGGTGGTGCGGCAGACTCCCGAGGATATGTCCAAGCATCCGCTCGGCGGCATCCAGCCGGTTGGCCTCGATGTACTCCTGGGCGACGGCGAATACCTCGCCGATCGGTACGGGCACGCCGGCAACGGCGGCGGGGCGAGGCGAGGCATGAATGGATACCGACACGTGGTGGTCCTGTCAGAGCTTGAAAAACAATCGAACTTGAAAAAGAACGCCCGCTGACATCATTGAGTTTTCCGTCATCGTTCGGCGGCTTGCGGGCATTCTTTTTCAAACTCTCAGGTCCGGGGAGGGCAACAGTAGCGGATCGCGCCGGGGGAATGAAACCGCTGCGGATACGATCAGCGCCCCAGCACCTCGACTCCAGCCGCCCGAGCGGCCTTGGCCAACGGCCGATCGAGCGTTGCCAGAGGCAGGCCCGCCCGCAGGCAAAGTTCCAGATACGCGGCATCATAAATCGTGAGACCATGGCTGGCCGCGAGATCAAATGTGCCGCCCCAGGCGAGGTCGCCGGGGACCTGGCGTTCCCTACGTCCCCCGCAGCCGCACCTCCGGCAGATAATCCGCCCCGTGCGCCACCAGGTAATCCCACAGCGCCTGCCCCGCCGGCAGCAGCCGCTTGTCGCGGTGGCGCACCACGAACCATTGCCGCACCACCGGCAGCCCCACCACGTCCAGCGCCACCAGCCGGCCCTCGGCCAGTTCCGCCGCCACCGTGTGGGCGGACAGCAGGGCGATGCCCATGCCGGCCATCACCGCCTGCTTGATGGTCTCGTTGCTGCCCATCTCCATGCCGAGCCCCGGCTCCAGCCCGGCCGCCTGCAACAGGCTGCGCAGCAGGTCGCGCGTGCCCGACCCGGCCTCGCGCAGCAGGAAGGTCTCGCCGGCCAGCGCCGCCAGCCCGATGCCCGGGGCGGCGGCCAGCCTGTGCTCGGGGGCGGCGATGACGGCGTGCGGATGCGCCCCGATCACCGCGAAATCGACCGGGAAATCCTCGGGGGCACGGCCCATCACCGCGACGTCGATCTGCAACTCGCGCAGCGCCGCGAGGATCTCGCTGCGGTTGCCCACGCTGAGCCGGATCTCCACCCCCGGTTCGCGGCGCATGAAGGCGGCCAGCGCGCGCGGGGCGAAATACTTGGCGGTGCTGATCACCCCCACCGCCACCCGCCCGCCCTGCATGCCGCGCAGCGCGGCGATGGCGGCGCCGCAATCGGCCAGCGCCGCCTCGATGCGGGCATGCGCCGCCAGCACCTCCCGCCCCGCATCGGTGGGCCGCATGCCGGCCGGTGAGCGCTCGGCCAGCGGCACCGCCAGCGTATCCTCCAGCAGGCGCAACTGCTGGCTGATCGCGGGCGGCGTCACCGCCAGCGCATCGGCCGCCGCCGAGACCGTGCCGGTGCGCACCACCGCGGCCAGCGCGCGCAGCTGGCGCAGGGTGATGCCGCGCAACGATGGATTAAGTTTTTCTTTCATGCCGGCCAACAATAAACGAATTCTCTTTCTTTCCAAATCCCACCACTGTGCCCGTGACCGGACCGTGGGATAGACTCACAAACATGCGGCACGGCAGCGGGGAGGCGCGATCGGGCGCCTTTCCGAACAGGGAGCGAATGCGCCATGAGACGAGCGGCATGAGCAGCTTGGCCGAGTACCTGCATGCCTGGGCCGGAGACAGCGAAGTGCGCGCGCACATCGCCGCCACGGTGGCCGCGCTGGCGGCGGGCGCGGTGCTCGTTTCCGACATGCTGGCCCAGGGGCCGCTGGAAGGCGACGAGGAAGAAGGCTCGCGCCTCGCTTCCCGCCGGGCCGGCGCGTTGCTCATCGAGGCCCTGCAGGGCGCCCCGGTAGCCTGGGTGGCCACCGAAGCCATGGACGTGCCGGTGGCGCTCACCCCCGGCGCCCATCTGGCGGTGGCCCTCGACCCGCTCGACGGCGGGCTGAACGCCGCGGTCGGCGCGCCCACCGGCACCATCTTTTCCATCCTGCCGGTGCGCGCCATGGCCGGCAGCCACGGCAGCCTCGCCTTCCTCCAGCAGGGCGACCGCCAGATCGCCGCCGGCTGCGTGCTGCACGGCAGCTACACCTCGATGGCGCTGACGCTGCGCGAGGGCACCGACCTGTTCGTGCTGGATCGCCCCACCGGCACCTTCAACCTGGTGCGGCGTGGCCTGCAGGTGCCTGCCGGGCGGCGGGTCTACGCCATCAACGCCGCCAACTACCGCTACTGGTCGGAATCGGTGCGCGCCTATGTGGACGACTGCATCGCCGGCGAGGCCGGCCCGCGCGGCGTCGACTTCAACATGCGCTGGCTGGGCTGCGCCACCGCGGAGACCATCCGCGTCCTGCTGCGCGGCGGCATCTACCTCAATCCCGGCGACTCCCGCCCCGACCACCGGCGCGGCCGGCTGCATCTGGTGTTCGACGCGCATCCGCTGGCCCTGCTGGTCGAGCAGGCCGGGGGCGCCGCCTCCGACGGCATCGAGCCGATGCTGAAGACCGCGGCGCGCCGGCTGGGCGAACGCAGCCCGCTGGTGTTCGGCTCGCGCGAGAAGGTCGAGCGCGTTGCCGCCTACGAAACCATGAGCCTGCCGCTCGGCGAGCGCTCGCCGCTGTTCGGCCGGCGCGGCCTGTACCGGCTTTGAGCATTCGTGCGGCAATGCCCGCGGCGGTTCGTTCCCGCGTTGCACCGTTTCATCTGCCCTGAGAGTTTGTGCATGGATACCCGCGACGCGCCGGTTTCGCCGAGGAACTCCAGATGATCCGTGCGGGCGTTCATTCACAAGTTCCATTGCTTCACAAGCTCTGAGGACACCATGTCGATCCGTCATCCCATCATCTCGATCACCGGCTCCTCCGGCGCCGGCACGTCCACGGTGAAGCACACCTTCGAGCAGATCTTCCGCCGTGAAGGGATCACCGCCGCCTATATCGAGGGCGACGCCTTCCACCGTTTCGACCGCGTGGCCATGCGCGCCGCCATCGCCGAGGCAACCGCGCAGGGCAACAACCACCTCAGCCATTTCGGCCCCGAGGCGAACCTGCTGGCCGAGCTGCAGCAGACCTTCGAGAGCTACGCGCGCACCGGCACCGGGCGCACCCGCACCTACGTGCACGACCAGAGCGAGGCGGAAAAATACGGCTGCCCGCCCGGCACCTTCACACCCTGGACGCAACTGCCCTCGGAAACCGACCTGCTGTTCTATGAGGGGCTGCACGGCGCGGTGGTGACCGACACGATCGACATCGGCCAGCACGCCGACCTCAAGATCGGCGTGGTGCCGGTGATCAACCTGGAATGGATCCAGAAGATCCACCGCGACCGCGCCGCCCGCGGCTATTCGGTGGAGGCGGTGGTGGATACCATCCTGCGCCGCATGCCGGATTACCTGAACTACATCTGTCCGCAGTTCGGCCTGACCGACGTGAATTTCCAGCGCGTGCCCACGGTGGATACCTCCAACCCGCTGATCGCCCGCTGGATTCCCACGCCGGATGAATCGCTGGTGGTGATCCGCTTCGCCAACCCGAGCGGCATCGACTTTTCCTATCTGGTCTCGATGATCCACGACAGCTTCATGTCGCGCGCCAACTCAATCGTCATTCCGGGCAACAAGCTCGACCTGGCGATGCAGCTCATCTTCACGCCGATGATCATGAAACTGGTCGAGCGCCGTCGGCGCGCGGCCTGAGCGTTGATGCCGGGACGCCGGCGGCGTTCAGGCCCAGTTCCGATTGCTTCGTAAGCTTTGCAAAACCCGACGGAAACGCAACACATGGCCCAGGTTAATACACGCGACATGGCAAACGCCGTGCGTGCACTGGCGATGGACGCGGTGGAACAGGCGAAGTCCGGCCATCCCGGCATGCCGATGGGCATGGCGGATGTCGCGACGGTGCTGTGGACCCGCTTCCTGCGCTTCGACCCCGCACACCCCGACTGGCCGGACCGCGACCGCTTCGTGCTGTCCGCCGGGCACGGCTCGATGCTGCTGTATGCGCTGCTGCATCTCACCGGGTTCGAAGGCCTGGACATCGCCGAGCTGAAGAACTTCCGCCAGCTCGACGCGAAAACCGCGGGCCATCCGGAATACGGCCATGCGCCGGGGATCGAGACCACCACCGGCCCGCTCGGCCAGGGCATCGCCACCGCGGTCGGCCTGGCGCTGGCCGAGCGCATGCAGGCCACCCGCCACGGCGACGCCCTGGTGGACCATTACACCTACGTCATCGCCGGCGACGGCTGCCTGATGGAAGGCATCTCGCATGAGGCCGCCTCGCTGGCCGGCCATCTCGGCCTCGGCCGGCTGATCGTGCTGTGGGACGACAACGGCATCTCGATCGACGGGCCGACCAGCCTGACCGTGTCCGAAAACACCCAGGCCCGGTTCGAGGCGTACAACTGGCACGTGCAGTCGATCGACGGCCACGACCCGGAGGCGGTGGCCGCCGCGCTGACCGCGGCGCGCGCCGATGCGCGGCCCTCGCTGATCGCCTGCAAAACCGTCATCGGCTACGGCGCGCCGAGCAAGGCGGGGCGCGAGAGCGCCCACGGCGCGCCGCTGGGCGAGGCCGAAATCCTCGGCGCCCGCGACCGGCTCGGCTGGCCGCACCGCCCGTTCGAAATCCCCGCCAATATTCGCGCCGCCTGGCAGGAAGCCGGCGCGCGCGGGCGCGCCGCCCGGCTGGACTGGGAGCACCGTCTGGCTGAAACCACGGAAGCCAACCGCGCGGCTTTCCTGCACGGCCAGTCCGGCACCCTCTCCCCCGCCGTCTGGGAGGCGTATGACGCCTTCGTGGCGAAGCTGGTGGAGACCAAACCGTCCTGGGCAACCCGCAAATCGAGCGAAGAGACGCTCAAGGTGCTCACCGCCGCCGCCCCCGAGCTGATCGGCGGCTCGGCCGACCTGACCCACTCGAACAACACCATCACGCCGTCCACCAAACGCATCGGACCGGGCAGCTTCGGCGGCAGCTACATCCACTGGGGCGTGCGCGAGCACGCCATGGCGGCCGGCATGAACGGCATCGCCCTGCATGGCGGGTTCATCCCCTATGGCGGCACCTTCCTGGTGTTCTCCGACTACTGCCGCGGCGCCATCCGGCTGTCGGCGCTGATGGGCGTGCGGGTGATCTACGTGTTCACCCATGACAGCATCGGCCTCGGCGAGGACGGGCCGACCCACCAGCCGGTCGAGCACCTGGTTTCGCTGCGTGCCATCCCCAACCTGCTGGTGTTCCGCCCGGCCGACGCGGTGGAAACCGCGGAATGCTGGGCGGCGGCACTGGCGGAACCGCATGCCCCCTCGGTGCTGGCCCTGTCGCGGCAGGCGCTGCCGGCGCAGCGCACCACCGCGGCGGCCGAGAACCTGTCCGCCCGCGGCGGCTATGTGCTGGCGGAAGCCAGCGGCCCGCGCGCGGTGACCCTGCTGGCCACCGGCTCGGAAGTGCAGATCGCGGTGGCCGCCCGCGCCACGCTGGAGGCCGAAGGCATCCCCACCGCCGTGGTTTCCCTGCCCTGCTGGGAGCTGTTCGACCGGCAGGACGACGCCTGGCGCGCGGCGGTGCTCGGCACCGCCCCGCGGCTGGCGGTGGAGGCGGCCTCGACGCTGGGCTGGACCCGCTATGCCGACAGCGAGGCCGATGTGCTGGGCATGCGCAGCTTCGGCGCCTCGGCACCGATCGACGCGCTGTATGCGAAGTTCGGCATCACCGCCGCGCATCTGGTGCAGATGGCCCACGCCCGGCTGGCACGCGGGGCGAAGTGAACAACCGAATGACCGTCCGGGAGAACGACACATGGCACTGATCAGCCTGCGGCAGTTGCTGGACCATGCGGCCGAGCATGGCTACGGCGTGCCCGCCTTCAACATCAACAACATGGAGCAGTTGCTCGGCATCATGGCGGCGGCGCGGCGCACCGATTCGCCGGTGATCGTGCAGGCCAGCCGCGGCGCCCGCAGTTATGCCGGCGACGTGATGCTGCGGCGCATGGTCGAGGCGGCGATCGAGACCAACCCCGATATTCCGGTCTGCCTGCACCAGGACCACGGGGAATCCGCCGATACCTGCTTCTCCGCCATCCAGAATGGTTTTTCCTCCGTCATGATGGACGGCTCGCTGGAGAGCGACGGCAAGACCCCGGCGAGCTACGAGTACAACGTTGCCGTCACCCGCAAGGTGGCGGAACTGTCGCACGCCGTCGGCGTGTCGGTGGAAGGCGAGCTTGGCTGCCTCGGCTCGCTGGAAAGCGGCCACGGCGAGCAGGAGGATGGGCACGGCGCCACCGGCACGCTCGCCCGGTCGCAGTTGCTCACCGACCCCGACCAGGCGGCCGAATTCGTCGCCGCCACCCAGGTGGACGCTCTGGCGGTGGCGATCGGCACCTCGCACGGTGCCTACAAGTTCAAGCAGAAGCCGACCGGCGAAGTGCTGGCGATGGACGTGGTGCAGGCCATCCACGAACGCATCCCCGCCACCCATCTGGTCATGCACGGCGCCTCCTCGGTGCCGGAGGCGCTCCAGGAGGCGTTCAACCGCTACGGCGGCGAGATGCCGCAGACCTGGGGCACGCCGCTGGAGGAAATCCAGCGCGGCATCCGCTTCGGCGTGCGCAAGGTGAACATCGACACCGATTGCCGCATCGCCATGACCGCCCAGTTCCGCCGCATCGCCACCGAAAAGCATGGCGAGTTCGACCCGCGCGCCTTCCTCAAGCCGGCGCTGGCGGAACTGGAAAAGCTGTGCGCCGGACGGTTCGAAGCCTTCGGCACCGCCGGCCAGGCATCGAAGATAAAGGTCATCCCGCTCGCCGAAATGGCGCGCCGCTACAAGAAGGGCGACCTCACGGTTACCGCCCAACGGGCCCGGGCAGCCTGATTTTCGCCGGCCTGATCTTAAACTCTCGTCGCGAAGGAAACGCGCCAATGGCACACGCTCCCGCATCCCGCAGCGCCGCCGACCGTTACAAGGCCGGCGTGATGCAATACAAGGAAATGGGCTACTTCGACCTCGATTACGAGCCGAAGGAAACCGACATCCTCTGCGTCTTCCGCATCACCCCGCAGGATGGGGTGGACGCCGAGGAAGCCGCGGCGGCGGTCGCCGGCGAAAGCAGCACCGCCACCTGGACGGTGGTCTGGACCGACCGGCTGACCGCCTGCGACAAGTACCGCGCCAAGTGCTACCGGGTCGATCCGGTGCCGGGCGCCCCGGACCAGTGGTTCGCCTACATCGCCTACGACATCGACCTGTTCGAGCCGAATTCGATCGTCAACGTCTCCGCCTCCATCATCGGCAACGTGTTCGGCTTCAAGCCGCTGAAGGCGCTGCGGCTGGAGGACATGCGGTTCCCGGTGGCCTACCTCAAGACCTTCCAGGGCCCGTCCACCGGCATCGTGGTGGAGCGCGAGCGGCTCGACAAGTTCGGCCGCCCGCTGCTCGGCGCCACGGTGAAGCCGAAGCTCGGCCTGTCCGGGCGCAACTACGGCCGCGTGGTGTATGAGGCGCTGAAGGGCGGGCTGGACTTCACCAAGGACGACGAGAACATCAACAGCCAGGCGTTCATGCACTGGCGCGAGCGCTTCCTGTACTGCATGGAAGCGGTCAAGCGCGCCGAGGCCGCCACCGGCGAGGTCAAGGGCACCTACCTGAACGTCTCCGCCGGCACCATGGAGGACATCTACGAGCGCGCCGAATTCGCCAAGGAACTCGGCAGCGTCATCATCATGATCGATCTGGTGATCGGCTACTCGGCGATCCAGTCGATCTCCAAATGGTGCCGCAGGAACGACATGATCCTGCACCTGCACCGCGCCGGCCACTCCACCTACTCGCGCCAGAAGTCGCACGGGGTCAGCTTCCGCGTCATCGCCAAGTGGATGCGCATGGCAGGCGTGGACCACATCCACGCCGGCACCGCGGTGGGCAAGCTGGAAGGCGACCCGGAGACCACCCGCGGCTACTACGACATCTGCCGCGAGGATTTCATTCCGAAGCGGCTGGAGCGCGGCATCTTCTTCGACCAGCCGTTCGCCTCGCTGGCCAAGACGATGCCGGTCGCTTCGGGCGGCATCCATGCCGGCCAGATGCACCAGTTGCTCGACCTGTTCGGCGACGACTGCGTGCTGCAGTTCGGCGGCGGCACGATCGGCCATCCGACCGGCATCCAGGCCGGTGCCACCGCCAACCGGGTGGCGCTGGAAGCCATGGTGTTCGCCCGCAACGAGGGCCGCGACATCCTCGCCGAAGGCCCGGAGATCCTGCAGCGCGCCGCCCGCACCTGCACCCCGCTCGCGCAGGCGCTGGAGGTGTGGAAGGATGTGACCTTCAACTACGCCTCCACCGACACCCCCGATTTCGTTCCGTCCGTGACGCCGGCCTGAAGCAAGTAGCAAGGAGCAGCCATCATGCGTCTTACCCAGGGCACCTTCAGCTACCTGCCCGACCTCACCGACGAACAGATCCGCGCCCAGGTCGCCTATGCCCAGGGGAAGGGCTGGGCGGTGAACGTGGAGTACACCGACGACCCGCATCCGCGGAACACCTATTGGGAACTGTGGGGCCTGCCGATGTTCGACCTCAAGGACCCGGCCGGCGTGCTGCACGAGATCAACGAGTGCCGCAAGGTGTTCGCCAACTCCTATATCCGCGTCTCCGCCTTCGATCCGTCGCACACCTGGGAGACGGTGCGGCTGTCGTTCATCGTCAACCGCCCGCCCGAGGAGCCCGGCTTCTACCTTGAGCGCAACGAGGTGAACGGCCGCAGCGTGCAGTACACCGTGCGGTCCTACGCCGCCGCGGCCAGGCCGGCCGGCGAGCGCTACTGATGGCGGACGCGCCGCGCACCGTGGATCTCGCCCGCGCCTTCGCCGAATCCGGCGTGGGCGAGGTGCTGGCGCAACTCGACCGCGAACTGGTCGGACTGCGGCCGGTGAAAGCGCGCATCCGCGAAATCGCGGCGCTGCTGCTGGTGGACAAGCTGCGCCGTGAGCACGGGCTCACGGCGCAGCCGCCCACGCTGCACATGTCATTCACCGGCAACCCCGGCACCGGCAAGACCACGGTGGCCTTGCGGATGGCCAATATTCTGCACCGGCTGGGTTATATCCGGTCGGGCCATCTGGTATCGGTGACGCGCGACGATCTGGTCGGCCAGTACATCGGCCACACCGCGCCCAAGACCAAGGAAGTGCTGAAGAAGGCGATGGGCGGCGTGCTGTTCATCGATGAAGCGTACTACCTCTACCGGCCGGAGAATGAGCGCGACTACGGCATGGAGGCCATCGAGATCCTGCTCCAGGTGATGGAGAACAAGCGCGACGATCTGGTGGTGATCCTGGCCGGCTATGCCGACCGGATGGACCGGTTCTTCACCTCCAACCCCGGCTTTCGCTCGCGCATCGCCCACCACATCGACTTCCCCGACTACCAGGCGGCGGAACTGGCGCAGATCGGCGAGCAGATGCTGACCGCCCAGGGCTACCGGTTCAGCCCGGATGCGAAGGCGGCGTTCCTGCGCTACATTGACGCCCGCATGCAGCAGCCGCATTTCGCCAATGCCCGCTCGATCCGCAACGCGCTCGACCGGGCACGGCTGCGCCAGGCCGTGCGCCTGTTCGAGACGCGCGACCGGCCGCTATGCGTCGATGACCTGATGACCATCGAGGCGGAGGAAATCCTGGCCAGCCGCGTGCTGGACGACCCCGCCGCAAAGGAGCCGGCATGACCCGCGAAGTGCTGATCGCCCCCTCGATCCTCTCGGCCGATTTCGCCCGCATCGGCGAGGAGGTGCGCGCCGTGGACGAAGCCGGGGCGGACTGGATTCACCTCGATGTGATGGACGGGCATTTCGTGCCCAACATCACCTTCGGCCCGGATATCGTGAAGGCGATCCGCAAATACAGCGCGAAATGCTTCGACGCGCATCTGATGATCTCGCCGGTCGATCCGTTCATCGAGGCGTTTGCCAAGGCCGGCGCCGACCGCATTACCGTGCACGCCGAAGGCACCGTGCATCTCGACCGCACCTTGCAGGCGATCCGCGCGCTCGGCGTGAAGGCGGGGGTGTCGCTCAACCCCGCCACCTCCGAGCAGGAAATTGCCTATGTGCTCGACTATGTCGATCTGGTGCTGGTGATGACGGTGAACCCCGGCTTCGGCGGCCAGAAATTCATCCCCGCCCAGGTGGAAAAGATCCGGCGCATCAGCAAGATGATCGGCGGGCGCGACATCCACATCCAGGTGGATGGCGGGATTACCCCGGAAACGGCGCCGCTGGTGATCGAAGCGGGGGCTTCCTGCCTCGTCGCGGGGTCGGCGGTGTTCGGCCGGCCGCCATATGCGGAGGCGATTACGGCGATCCGCGCGGCGCTGCCCCGATAGGAACGGGGTCAAGGGGTCCACCGACCCCTTGCGGGTCCAGGGCAGCGCCCTGGCCTTGCCTGCTTTCTGCCCTCAGGCATCCATCTTCAAAGCCGCCAGAAACGCCGTCTGCGGAATCTCCACCTTGCCGAACTGCCGCATGCGCTTCTTGCCTTCCTTCTGCTTCTCCAGCAGTTTGCGCTTGCGGCTGATGTCGCCGCCGTAGCATTTCGCGGTGACGTCCTTGCTCAGCGCGCCGATGGTTTCGCGGGCGATCACCCGGCCGCCGATCGCGGCCTGGATGGCGATCTTGAAAAGCTGTTTCGGGATCAAATCCTTCAGCTTCTCGCAGATCGACCGGCCGCGTTTTTCCGCCTGGGCGCGGTGGGCGATGAATGACAGGGCGTCCACCGGGTCCTGGTTCACGAGGATGGATATCTTCACCAGGTCGCTCTCGGCATAGCCGTCCATGTGGTAGTCGAAACTGGCGTAGCCGCGCGAGACGCTCTTCAGCCGGTCGTAGAAGTCGAACACCACCTCGTTCAGCGGCAGCCGGTACACCGCCATGGCGCGGTTGCCGACATAGGTCAGGTCCGATTGCTGGCCGCGCCGCTCGTTGGTCAGCGTCAGCACCGAGCCGAGATAATCGTCGGGCACCATGATGGTGGCCTTGATCCACGGTTCCTCGATATGGTCGATCAGGCTGGGGTCTGGCATGTCGGCCGGGTTGTGCAACTCCTCCACGATGCCGTTGGTGCGGTGGACGCGATAGACCACGCTCGGGGCGGTGGCGATCAGGTCGAGGTCGAACTCGCGCGACAGCCGTTCCTGGATGATCTCCAGATGCAGCAGGCCGAGAAAGCCGCAGCGAAAGCCGAAGCCGAGCGCCGCCGAGGTTTCCGGGTCGTAATGGAAGCTGGCATCGTTCAGCCGCAGCTTGCCCAGGCTCTCGCGCAGCTTTTCGAAATCGTCGGCATCGACCGGATACAGGCCGCACCACACCACCGGAATGCTGGGCTTGAAGCCGGGCAGCGGCTCGGTGGCGGGGGTGCGGTCGTCGGTGAGGGTGTCGCCCACCTTGCAGTCGGCGACGGTCTTGATGGCGGCGGTGATGAAGCCGATCTCGCCGGGGCCGAGGTCGTCCACCGGCAGCATCTTGGGGGTGAACACGCCGACCTGCTCGACGGTGTGCACCGCGCCGGTGGACATCATGCGGATGCGCTGGGCCTTGCGCAGCCGGCCGTCCTTCA
Organism: uncultured Acetobacteraceae bacterium; assembly: GCA_903907955.1. Lineage (GTDB taxonomy): Bacteria > Pseudomonadota > Alphaproteobacteria > Acetobacterales > Acetobacteraceae > Rhodovastum. Next base: position 275,946 of record CAIVPZ010000041.1, read on the forward strand.
CCCGCACCAGGATGACCACGCCGAGATACTGGTCGTACCAGCTATCCACCAGCAGCGCCTTCAGCGGCGCGTTGGCGTCGCCCTTGGGGGCGGGCAGGCGGTTGACCAGCGCTTCCAGCACGCCTTCGATATTCAGCCCGGTCTTGGCGCTGATCATCACCGCGTCGGAGGTGTCCAGGCCGATCACGTCCTCGATCTGCTGCCTGACGCGCTCGGGTTCGGCCGCCGGCAGGTCGATCTTGTTGAGGATCGGCACGATTTCGTGATTGGCTTCGATCGCCTGGTAAACGTTCGCCAGCGTCTGCGCTTCCACCCCCTGGGTGACGTCGACCACCAGCAGCGAGCCTTCGCAGGCGGCGAGGCTGCGGCTGACCTCATAGGCGAAGTCCACATGGCCGGGCGTGTCCATGAGGTTGAGTTCGTAGGATTCGCCGTTCCTGGCCAGATAGGTCAGGCGCACGGTCTGCGCCTTGATGGTGATGCCGCGCTCCTTCTCCAGTTCCATGGAGTCGAGCACCTGCTCGGTCATCTCGCGGGCGGTGAGGCCGCCGGTCGCCTGGATCAGCCGGTCGGCCAGGGTGGATTTCCCGTGGTCGATATGGGCGATGATGGAGAAGTTGCGAATGTGGTCGGTCGGGGTGTCGGTCATGGGGCTCGCTCAGCGGCCAGGGCCGGCCGGGTTGGGGGCGTACATAGGGCAGGCGGGCCGCGATGTCAGCCTTTGCCGGAGCGCCCGAAATAGTAGCCGAGCACCAGGGTGACGACCGGAAGGACGGCGGACTTGATGAGGTCGACCGCCTGTGCCGCCGCCTGCAGCCAGGTGCCGGATTGCCAGCCCTGAAGTACGAGGATCAGATCCCCGCCGACAATAGCGCCCACGAAAACCCAGATGATCGTCCGGGCTATCCAGTTCCTGGATGTGTCGTCCAGGCTCGGGGCAGGCTGAGCGTCCAGCGGCGTGCGGGTATCGGACACCCTTTCTTCGACCGCTTTCAACCGGGCATGAAAATCTGTAGGAGCTTCGACGTCCGGACGCGCCCGGTCAGATAGGTCGGCCGGGTCAACCACCGATGAACCTTCAGCCGGGTTCGCGCCGCTTTCAACCGGCATCGTTGACGTAAATCGCGGAACGCAGGCTGCCATCAATCTGAGTGGCTATATCCAGGAGTCGGTTAATCTGTGCCTGCAATTCGCCCCGCAGGTTCTGGTCGGGAGTCTTCGGCATCAGATCAGCGAGATTCTTCGCGACCACGACCATCTCGTAATTCGCGTCGCCCAGCCGTTTGACCTCGGGTTGTGGAATCGACCACCGCACGGACCGTGGATTGGACCGTGGATTATCGCAAAAATCGCGAACACTCTTTTTTCCCTCAGACATCACCGGGTGCCTCCGTGCAGAAGAAGAAACGCCGCCACGAGCGAAGCAGATGGGATGTGAGCATCCGAGAAAGGGTGAGCGGAATTCTCCATGGATGGTTCCTAACGCAAGGCCGATGTGCACACTGATGCTAAGTGGCTATTCGCAAGGCCAATGTCACCTTAGCACGCCGCCGGTCGCCTTCGCCACCGCGGCCACCACCTTCTGGGCGGCGGCCTCGATCTCGGCATCGGTCAATGTGCGGTCGCGCGGCTGGAACACCACCTCGATCGCCAGCGATTTCCTGCCATCCGCCAGCTTGTCGCCTTCATACAGGTCGAACAGCGTCACCCCGGCAACCAGCGTGCGCTCGGCGCCGCGGGCGGCCCGCAGCACCGCCTCGGCCGCAACCGTCGCATCCAGCACGAAGGCGAAATCGCGCCGCACCGGCTGGAAGGTCGGCAGGTCGGGCGCGGTCTTCTTCCGCCGCTTGGGGTCGGGAATGGCGTCGAGGAACACCTCGAACGCCACCGCCGGCCCGGCCAGGTCGAGCGCCGCCAGCACGCGCGGATGCAGTTCGCCGAACGTGGCCAGCACCGTCTTCGGCCCCTGGCGCACCACCCCGCTGCGGCCCGGATGGTAGAAGCCCGGCGCATCGGCGGTGACGCTCAGCGCCTCCGGCGGCACGCCCAGCGCGGTCAGCACCGCCCAGGTATCGCCCTTGGCGTCCATGGCGTCGACGCCGCGGGCCGGCACGATCCAGCTGCGCGGCGTGGCGCCGGCCCGCACGCCGCCGGCGATCCAGCGATGGCCGTCCGGCGTGGGGTCGGCAAAGCCCGGGCCGACCTCGAACAGGCCGACATCGCCCCAGCCGCGCGCGGCATTGCGCTGGGCGGCGAGGGCGAGGGTCGCGATCGGGCTGGGGCGCATCTGGTCGAGGTCGCTGGCGATCGGGTTCTCCAGGTGCAGCGCCTCGTCTGCCGGCCCGAACAGCGCGGCGACCCGCCGCTCCATGAAGCTGAAGGTCACGCATTCGGCAAGGCCACGCGCCGCCAGAATCCGCCGGGCCAGCGCCGAGCGCGACTGGCGCGGCGAAAACGTGCGGCCGGGGACGGGGGCGGCGCGCGGCAGGCTGACCGCCGGCACGGCGTCGAGGCCGCGCAGCCGCAGCACTTCCTCCACCAGGTCGCATTCCGCCTCGACGGCATCGCGACCGGCCGCGGCGCGGGCGGCGCGCTCGGCCGGCAACGCGGGCGCCGGGTCCAGTTCCGTGCCGCCGGCCACGTCGTTGCGCCAGGAAGGCACCTGCACGGTGACCGTGGCGGCGTTGCGCGCCGCCACGACGAAGCCGAGCCGTTGCAACGACTCCACCGCCGCGTCGGCCGGCACGTCCAGCCCGCCGAATTCCCGCAGGCGGGCGAACCGCAGCGTCGCCTGGCGCTGCCAGGCCGGCTCGGCGCCGGCGGCAACGACGTTGCTGGCCTCGCCGCCGCACAATTCGATGATCATCCGGGTGGCCGCTTCGATGGCGTCCGGCATCAGGGCGGCGTCAATGCCGCGCTCGAAGCGCTGGCGGGCATCGGAGGAAACGCCGTGGCGGCGGCCGGTCAGCGCGATCCGCACCGGGTCGAACAGCGCGCATTCGACGAACACGGACGTGGTGCGCTCATCGCAGCCGGTGGCCTCGCCGCCGATCACGCCGGCGAGCGACTGCACCCCGCGCGCATCGGCGATGGCGCAATCCTCCGGGCCGACCGTGTAGTCGCGGCCGTTCAGCGCCCGGAACGTCTCGCCCTCGCCGGGGCGGAACAGCAGCCCGCCGCCCTGCACCTTGTCGGCGTCGAACACGTGCAGCGGGCGGCCGAGGTCGATGGTGAAGAAGTTGGTGATGTCCACCAGCGCGTTGATCGGCCGCAGCCCGACCGAGATCAGCCGGTCCTGCAGCCATTGCGGGCTGGGGCCGTTGCGCAGGCCGCGCACGGTGCGGCCCAGCACCCAGGGGCAGGTCTGCGGCATGTCGATGCACCAGACCAGCGGGCTGGTGAACACCGACGGCACCTTGGCCGGCGCGAACGGCCGCAGCACGCCCAGCCCGGCCGCCGCCAGATCGCGCGCCACGCCGCGCACCGCCAGCGCGTCGCCGCGGTTGGGGGTGACGCTGATGTCGATCACCGGGTCGTCCAGCCCGGCCCAGCGCGCATAGGGCATGCCGACCGGGGCGTCCGCCGGCAGGTCGATGATGCCGGAATGGTCATCGCCCAGACCCATCTCGCGGGCGGACAGCAGCATGCCGGCGCTTTGCACGCCGCGGATTTCTCCCACTTTCAGCGTGGTGTTGGTGCCCGGAACAAAGCTGCCGGCGGGCGCGAACACGCCCTTCAGGCCGGTGCGGGCGTTCGGTGCCCCGCATACGACAGTAACCAACACGCCGTCGCCGGCATCCACCGTGCAGACGCGCAGGCGGTCGGCGTTGGGGTGGGGCACCGCCTCCACCACATGGGCGATGCGGAACGCCGCCAGCGCGGCGCCACGGTCGGCAATGCCTTCCAGTTCCAGGCCGATGCGGGTGAGGGTGTCGGTGATCTCGGCCAGCGATGCGGTGGTGTCGAGATGCGTCTTCAGCCAGGACAGGGTGAACTTCATGGTGTCACACCCCTTCGTGCAGCAGGGCAGGCGAGAGCGGGTTGAAGCCGTAATGGCGCAGCCAGCGCAGGTCGCTCTCGTAGAACGGCCGCAGGTCGGGGATGCCGTGCTTCAGCATGGTGACGCGCTCGATGCCCATGCCGAAGGCGAAGCCCTGCCACTCGCGCGGGTCGATGCCGCAATTGGCCAGCACTTTCGGGTGGACCATGCCGCTGCCGAGAATCTCCAGCCAGTCGCCGCCGCCGCCGAGTTCCCCGGTTTTCCGGTTCCAGCCGATATCCACTTCCATGCTCGGTTCGGTAAACGGGAAGTAGGACGCGCGAAACCGCACCGGCAGATCGGAAATGCCGAAGAAGGCCCGCAGGAAATCGATCAGGCAGCCCTTGAGGTGCCCAAGCGTGATGTCGCGGTCGAGCACCAGCCCCTCGACCTGGTGGAACATCGGGCTGTGGGTGGCGTCATGGTCGGCGCGGTAGGTGCGGCCGGGGACGATGACGCGGAACGGCAGTTCGCGGGTCAGCATGGTGCGCGCCTGCACCGGCGAGGTGTGGGTGCGCAGCACCGGGCGGCGCCCGCCCGGCGCCGGCGCGGGCAGGTAGAACGTGTCCATATCCTCGCGGGCGGCGTGGTGGGCGGGGATGTTCAGCGCCGAAAAATTCAGCCAGTCGCTTTCGATGTCCGGCCCTTCGGCGATTTCGAAGCCCATGGCGCCGAAAATCGCCGCCATTTCCTCCATCGTGCGGCTGATCGGGTGGATCAGGCCGGCGGGGAAGGGGCGGGGCGGCAGGGTGACATCCAGCCGCTCGGCGGCCAGGCGGCTGTCCAGCGCCGCGGCTTCGAGTTCGACACGGCGCGCCTCGATGGCGGCGGCGAGTGCGTCCTTCAGCACGTTCAGCGCGGCGCCGCGGGTGCGGCGCTCCTCCGGCGAGGCGCGGCCGAGTTCCTTCAGCAGGGCGGTAAGCCGGCCGCTTTTGCCGAGCACGCCGACGCGCACGGCGTCCCAGGCGCGCAGGTCGGTTGCGGCGGCGAGGGCCGCGTCGGTTTCGCGCTTCAGCGCCAGCAGATCGTCGCTCATTGTTCTAATCCATGCAAAATCCCGATGCGGGCAACGTCCGGGCCGTGCAAAAAAGGCCGCCCTGTGCGGGCGGCCCTTTGCGTGATCGATCGCCGGGGTCGCTGACGGGGTGCGATCAGGCGGCGGCGGGTTCTTCCGCCAGGACGGCCTGCACCTTCTGCACGATTTCGGCGAAGGAGGCCGGGTCGTCATAGGCGATGGCGGCCAGTACCTTGCGGTCCAGCTCGATCCCGGTCTTGTTCAGGCCGAAGATGAAGCGGGAATAGGTCAGGCCGTGCTCGCGGACGGCGGCGTTGATGCGCTGGATCCACAGGCCGCGGAACTCGCGCTTCTTTACCCGGCGGTCGCGGTAGGCGTACTGGAGCGCCTTTTCCAGCCGCTGCAGCGCAATGCGGTAGTTGGTGGAGGAACGGCCGACGAAGCCCTTGGAGGCGTCGAGAACCTTCTTGTGACGGGCGTGGGTGGTTACGCCCCGCTTGACACGTGCCATGTGCCCGCCTCCTCAGCCGAGACCATAGGGGGCCCACTGCTTGACGGTCAGGCCGTCAGCGTGGGTAAGGGTCTGGCTGCCGCGGTTCTGGCGCTTCATCTTCTGCGGCCGGTTGATCAGTCCATGGCGCTTGTTGCCGGGGCCGGCGAGAACCTTGCCGGTGCCGGTGATCTTGAAGCGCTTCTTGACCGATGACTTGGTCTTCAACTTGGGCATTTGGGTCTCCTGAACTGCATGACCTGCGGTGCGCAGGCGTCGCGGCCGGGCATGCCCACACAGGCCCGGCGCGCAAACGAGGGCGGGCTTATAGCGGCGGGCGGGCGTGGGGGCAAGGACCTGCGCTGGCAGGGCAGGGGAATCGGGTGAAGGAGTACGTGACAAACCGCCAAGGTGCTGAATCGCAGACACTGGCACGGACTTGCCGGGGGAGGGGACTCCTTGACCCCATTCCGTGCAAAGCTCCGGGCTTGCTTCCTTCGTGCAGAGGAACACCCCCAATGGCGGACTCCTGGCACCGCCTTCGCCACTGGCTCGGCAAGCGCTCCAACCAGCTCCTGCAAGCCGCCATGTTCGGCCCCGGCGATATCAGGGCGCGCGAGGCCGCCGCGCAGGCCGCCGCCGCCGATGCCCCGGTGGTGTGGCTGCTCGGCAAGGCCCAGGCCGGCAAGAGCAGCATCGCCGCCGCCCTCACCGGCGCGCCGATCGCCATCGGCCAGGGCTTCCGGCCGATCACCCGCACCGCCTCGGTCTACGACTTCCCGCCTGAAGCCCCGCGCATCCGCTTCCTCGACACCCGCGGCCTGGCCGAAGCCGGCTACGACCCGGCGGAGGACATCGCCTGGTGCCGGGCGCGCGCGCATCTGGTGCTCGCGGTGCTGCGGGTGCAGGATCAGGCGCCGGCGCCGCTGCCCGCCCTGCTGGACCGCATCCGCCGCGCCGACCCGGCCACGCCGATCGTGATCGCGCAGACCGCGCTGCACGACGCCTACGCCCCCGGCGAAACGCACGCCCTGCCGTATCCCTGGACCGGCACCGCGGCGGACGACCCCCGTCAGGACGCGCTGCGCCGCATGCTGGCCAGCCAGCGGGCCGCGTTCGCCGCGCTGCCTGGCGCCGCCCCCCGCTTCGTGCCGATCGACTTCACCCAGCCCGGCGACGGCCTGTCGCCGCCGGATTACGGCTTCGACGCGCTGGTCGGCGCCCTCGCCGCGGTAGCCGATGCGCGGCTCGCCGCCCTGCTCGCCGCCGTGCGCGCCACCGCCGAGGGTTCGCTCGACCGGGTGATCCTCTGGCACGCCGGTGCCGCCGCGGCTGCCGATGCGGTGCCGGTGGCGGGTCTGGCCGGCGCCGCGGCGGTGCAGGCGCGGCTGCTGCAGGCGCTGGCGGTGCGCTACGGCGTGGTCTGGACCCGCGACCGCCTGCTCGCCTTCGCCGGCGCGGTCGGCACGGTGATGCTGCTGCGCCAGGGGCTGCTGATGGGCCTGCGCCAGGCCGCGCGGCTGTTGCCGCCGGCCGCGCCGTTCGTCATTCCGGTCGCCAGCCTCGCCGCCTTCGCCGTCACCTTCGCGCTTGGCCGCGCCGCCTGCGTCTATTTGAACGACCTGGCCGCCGGCCGGCCGATCGCCGAGGACGCGGTGCGCGCCGCCTTCCAGCAGGCGCTGCACGAAGCCTGGAGCCGCCGCGCCGGGCGGGCGCCATGAACTTCCTGCGCCGCTACTGGCGGGAGGCCGCGCTGCTGCTGTGCGTGCTCGGCCCGCTGGCCTCGCTGCTGGGGTTCGGCACGCTGTGGCTGGTCGAGCACCACGCCCTGCTGCCCTGGCTCGGCACCGCGGCAATCGCCGCCCTCGGCGGTGCGCTGCTGGTGCGGGCGCTGCGGGCGGGCGAAGCGGTGGCCAGGCTGCCCGCAGCTTCCCCCGACGCCGCCTGGGGGCCGCGCGAGCGTGCCGCCTGGGAGATCGTGCAGGCCCGCACCGCCCGCACCCCGCCATTCGCCTTCGACACGCTGACCGAACCGCAGGCCGCGCTGGTGGGACTGGTGGAGGACGTCGCCCGCCATTACGGGCCGGACTCGGTCGAGCCGCTGGCCCGCTTCACCGTGCCGGAGGCGCTGCTGCTGGCCGGGCGCACCACCAGCCGCCTGCGCGCCGACCTGCTCGCCGCCGTGCCCTTCGTGCATGCCGTGCCGCTGAGCACCTGCCTGTGGTGGTACCGCCGCCGCGACCTGCTCGACCTGGCGACCCGTGCCTACGATGTCTATCGCGTGTTCCGCCCGCTGATCGATCCGGTATCCGCCCTGCTGGGCGAGGTGCGCGGGCGGGTGACCCGCGACGTGATGGAATTCGGCACCGACCGCCTGCGCCGCACGCTGACGCGGCTGCTGCTGGAGGAAGCCGGCCGCGCCGCCATCGACCTGTACAGCGGCCGGCTGCGGATCGACGAGGCACGGCTGGAAGCCGCACTTGCCAAACCCGCAACCGCGCCGCCCCCCGGCCCGCCGCGCGTGTTGCTGGCGGGGCAGGTGAACGCCGGCAAGTCGAGCCTGGCCAACGCGCTCGCCGGCGAGGTCCGCGCCGCCGCCACCCCGGTGCCCGGGCCGGCGGCCGAGAGCGTGCTGGAGATCGCCATCGCCGGCCGCCCCGCGCTGATCCTCATTGATTCGCCGGGCCTGCGCGGCGCGGCGGGGGAGGGGGCATTGCTGGCCGCCCGGGCGGTCCACGCCGATCTGGTGCTGTGGGTGTGTGCGGCCAATGCCGGCGCCCGCGAGCCGGACCGGCAGGCGCTGGCCGCGCTGCGGGCGGCGCAGACCCTGACCACCGATCCGCCGCCCGTGCTGCTGGTGGTGCCCCACGTGGACCGGCTGCCGCCCTTCGCCGAATGGGCGCCGCCCTATGACCTTGCCCGTCCGGGGGGACAAAAGGCCACCAACATCCGCGCTGCGGTGGACACCATATGCGCCGAGCTTGGCATCGCCCGGGCGGATGCGGTGCCGGTCTGCCTCGACCCGCGCCGGGAGCGCTACAACATCGATATCGTCTGGGCGCTCATCGCCGCCCGGCTGCCGCAGGCGCAGATGCGGCAGATTCAGCGCGCCTACGCCGAGGCACGCCAGGGTCTCGAGCTCGCCGCCGTGCTGCGCCAGGCGGCGGGAGCGGGCCGCGCTTTACTGGGCGCGCTCCGCTGAGGCATCCAGTTTTCAGCCGCTGCGCGCCCAGCCGTGGTTGTGCACCAGCCCGTCATCATAGCCATCGTCCACGCTGGCGGTGGTTTCGCAGCGCTGCGGCATGGTGTCGTGCCGCACCTGCGGGCGCCTGACCGGCTCGGAAGCCCAGGAATGACCATGCACCAGACCGTCGTCGTACCCCTGATCGCCCATTTGCTTTCCCCTAAGCGGTCACGCCGCGCTTGTTGTCTGGACTGATATTGGCGCCGGAAGCGGCGGAATGCGTGGCGAAACCGAGGCATGTGGGGGAAACCTGTATGCGGCGTGACCGGGCGGGCCGGTAAATCGGCAAAGCCTGTAAAGTCCGACCCCCCGAGTCTGGCATCACGAACGGGCCGACCTCAGCCGGCCAGCGCCTCCTCACCGTCCAGCGTGGCCGCCACCGCATGCACCGTGGCGGCGATGCGCACCGCCGCCTGCACCTGCTCGCGCGACAGCCCGGCCTGCACCACCACCCGCTCATGCGACTCCATGCACATGCCGCAGCCGTTGATGGCGGAAACCGCGAGCGACCACAGCTCGAAATCCGCCTTGTCGACGCCGGGTTTGGCCATGATGTTCATGCGCAGCTTCGCGGGCAGGTGGGAATAATCGCCGCCGACGAGGTGGGTGAAGCGGTAATACACATTGTTCATGCCCATGATGGCCGCCGCCGCCTTGGCTGCGGTCAGCGCCTCCGGGCTGAGCTGCGGGCCGAACTCGCCGACCATGGCCCGGGTCACCGCGGCATTGCGCGCGGCCAGCGCGCTGGCGATGAAGGTGCCTGCGCGCTGCTGTGTGGTCAGCACCGGCTCGGTGGCGAGCGACCCCAGGTTGAGTTTCAGATCCTTGGCGTATTCCGGCAGGCCGGCGCGCAGGGCATCAAGCGACATGGCGGTTGGTCCTTTGTTGCAACAGGGGGGGCGGCCATTCCGGCGAAGCGCTCATGTCAGGCTGATCCGCGGGTCGAGCCAGCCATAGGCGATGTCGGCGGCCAGATTGCACAGCAGCGTCAGGAAGGTTGCAAGCAGCAGCCCGCCCAGCGCCAGGTTGAAGTCATTGCCGAGCACGGAATCATAGATCAGTTTGCCCATGCCGGGCTGGGCGAACATCGTCTCGGTCAGCAGCGCGCCGCCGAACAGCGCGCCGAAGTTCAGCGCCAGCACCGTCACCACCGGGATCAGCGCGTTGCGGAAGGCGTGCACCAGCACCACCCGGCCTTCGCGCGCCCCCTTGGCGCGGGCGGTGCGCACATGGTCCATGCGCAGCGCCTCGATCATGCTGGCGCGCACGAAGCGGGTGAACCCGCCGGTCTGCGCCAGCGCCAGCGTGATCACCGGCATCGCCAGATGGCGCGCCTGGTCGCTGAAGCCGCCGTCGCCGATGGTGGCGATGCCGCTGGCCGGGAACCAGTGCAGTTGCACGGCGAACACCAGGATCATCATCAGCGCCAGCCAGAACACCGGCACCGACATGCCGGCGAAGGCGAACAGGCTGACCACCCCGTCAAGCAGCCCGCCCGGGCGCAGCGCCGCCACGATGCCGAGCGCGAAGGACAGCAGCACGGCGGCGGTGAAGCTGAGGAAGATCAGTTTGCAGGTTTGCCACAGCGCCGGCGCCAGCACCGCCAGCACCGGCTGCGAATGCACCCGCGACCAGCCGAAATCGCCGCCCAGCGCCGCCCACAGCCAGTGGCCGTAACGCGCCAGCAGCGGCTGATCGAGGCCATAGATCTTGCGCAACTGCGCCACCACGTCCGGCGTCGCGCCGGGATTGCCGGCGATCATGATGTCGAGCGGGTCGCCCGGCATCAGCCCGATCAGGTTGTAGATGATGAACGACATCACCAGCAGCACGAGCGCCGCCTGCAGCATGCGGCCGAGGATGAAGCGGGCCATGCCGGTCAGTCCTTGAAATGGCAGGCGGCAAGTTGTGCCGGCCGCCCCGGTGCCGGGGCCAGTTCCGGCACCTCCGCGCGGCACACCGGCTGCGCCTTCGGGCAGCGCGGATGAAACACGCAGCCCGGCGGCGGCGCCAGCGGGCTCGGCATCTCGCCGCGGATGGCGAGGTGGCGGCGCCGGCGCACGCCGATGCGCGGCACGCTTTCCAGCAGCGCCTGGGTGTAGGGATGCGACGGCTGGGCGAACAGTTCCTGCCGCGGCGCCAGCTCCACCAGCCGGCCCAGATAGAGCACCGCCACCCGATCGACCAGATGGTTCACCACCGCGAGGTCGTGGCTGATGAACAGGTAGGACAGCCCGTGCGCTTCCTGCAATTCCTTCATCAGGTTCAGGATCTGGCTCTGGATCGACACGTCGAGCGCCGACAGCGGCTCGTCGGCCACGATCAGCGCCGGCGCCGGCGCCAGCGCCCGGGCGATGGCGATGCGCTGGCGCTGGCCGCCGGAGAACTCGTGCGGATAACGGTTCAGCGCATCGCGCGGCAGCCCGACCTGCTCGACCAGTTCCGCCGCCCGCGTGCGGCGCCAGAAGCGGCTGCCGAGACGCTGGATGCGCAGCGGTTCGGCAATGATGTCGGAGACCGGCATGCGCGGGTCGAGCGCGCCGAACGGGTCCTGGAACACGATCTGGATCGAACGCCGCGCCTCGCGCCAGGTGGCCGCATCCATCCTGTGTCCCCGAAAGCGCAGCGTGCCGGCGCTCGGTGGCCGCAGCCCCGCCACCACGGCGCCCAGCGTGCTCTTGCCGCTGCCGCTCTCGCCCACCAGGGCCAGCGTCTCGCCCTCGGCGATGGCGAACGACACGTCCTGCGCCGCGCGCAGCACGCGCCTGCGCCCGCCGAACAGGCCGCCGCCGCCCAGCTCGAACTGCACGCTGATCCGGTCCAGCGCGAGCAGTTCCCCGGCGTTCATGCGGCGGCCTTGAAGCAGGCCACCACATGGCCCGGGGCGATCTCCACCGGCGCCGGCTCGGCGGCGCGGCAGGCGGCGTCGGCGCGCGGGCAGCGATCGGCAAACGGACAGCCGCCGCCGGCATCCGGCTCCGCCACGCCGCCCGGGATCACCGGCAGGCGCGCCACCCGGTGGCCCGGATCGGGCAGGGTGGCGATCAGCCCCTGCGTGTAGGGATGCAGCGGCTGTTCGAACAGCGCCCCGGCGGTCGCCCGTTCGACGATGCGGCCGGCATACATGACGATGATGTCGTGCGCGATCTCGCTTACCACGGCGAGGTTGTGGCTGATGAACTGGATCGCCATGCCGGTGCGGTCCTGCAGGTCCTGCATCAGGTCGAGGATCTGCGCCTGGATGGTCACGTCCAGCGCCGTGGTGGGTTCGTCGGCGATCAGCAGCCTGGGCGCGCAGGCCAGCGCCATGGCGATCACCGCCCGCTGGCGCATGCCGCCCGACAAATGGTGCGGATAGGCGCGCGCGCGCAGGCGCGGCGCGCCGATGCCCACTGCGTCCAGCAGGCTCACCGCCTCCTGCCCGGCTTCCTGCCAGCCCATGCCCTTGCGGTGCAGCACCAGCGCCTCGGCGATCTGCCGTCCCACCGGCATCACCGGGTTCAGTGCCGTCATCGGCTCCTGGAACACCATGGCGATGTCCGCGCCGCGCAGCGCCCGCCAGGCGGCGCGCGACTGGCCGAGCAGTTCGCGCCCGGCGAAGCGGATCGACCCGGCGACCCGGCCGGGCGACGGCACCAGGCCCATCAGGGCCAGCGCGCTGACGCTTTTGCCGCAGCCGCTCTCGCCGACCACGCCGAGCGTGCGGCCGGCCTGCAGCGACCAGGAAATGCCGGCCACCACCGGGCGCAGGCCACCTGCGCGTGGGAAGGACACAAGCAGGTCGGCAACCGCCAGCAGCGGTTCGGTCCTGCCGGCCCCGGGGGAAATCGGACAGTCAGACGGCTGCACTGCTCAGGTCCGCTCCGCGCGCCAGGGTTCCGACTCCGCCGGCAAGTGCCGTCGGGCCGGAACCCTGGCCCTTGATCCGGTGTTCCGATTCACGCGACGCGTCTGTCGCGATCGGAACACTATTTCGGCCGCCAGTTCTCTGACCACAGCGAGGAATAATCGCCATGCCCGGTCGGCGTATAGCCATCAAGCCAGATCGGCACCACGTGCGGCTCGGTGCGGAAGAACAGCGGCAGGGCGGGCAGTTCCTCGGCGTAGATCGCCTGCATCTCCGCCCAGAGCGGCTTCGCCTTTTCCGGGTCCAGCTCGCTTTCGGCCTGGGTGATCAGCGCGTCCATCCGCGCATTGTCGAAGCCGATGAAGTTCGATCCGCCCCAGTTGTTCGCCGGCGTCGGGATCTGCGTGCTGTGCAGCATCCGCCGCGGCCCTTCGGTGACGCCGCTCGACCAGCCGTACATGACCATCCCGGGAAATGCCCGCTTCTTCAGCGTCTCGCCGAACAGCGTGCGCGGCGGCTCGTTCTTCAGGATCACGTCGATGCAGGCGGCTTTCCACTGGTTCTGCAGCACCTGCTGGACCAGTTCGCGCAGGCGGTTGCCGGCGGTGGTGGACAGCACCAGCGACAGCCGCTGGCCGCTGGCGTTGTGGCAGACGCCATCCGCCCCGGGCTGCCAGCCGGCCTCGGCCAGCAGGGTGCGTGCCCGCGCCGGATCGTAGGGGTATTTGGTCACGTCATCGGAAAACATCGGGTTCAGCGGGTTCACCCAGCCATCGGCCACCGGCTGCCTGCCCTCGAACAGCCGGCTCGACAGCGTCCTGCGGTCGATCGCCAGCAGCAGCGCGCGCCGCACCCGCACATCGGCCAGGATCGGGTTGTCGCTCTGCAGGTCGATATGCTCATAGGTCAGCGACGGCTTGAAGATGGTGGTGAAGCTGTCGGGGTGCTGCTTCTGCAGCGCCGTCACCTGGTTGATGGTCAGGCCGATGCCCTCGCCGGCCACCATGTCCACGTCGCCCGATTCCAGGTTGGCCAGCAGCGCCGGGGTCTTGTCGATCAGCCGGATGACGATGCGCCTGAATCCCGGCCTGGTGCCGGACCATTCGGGGTTGGGTTCCAGCACCACCTGGTTGCCGGACTCGTACTGGGTGATCCGGTACGGCCCGTTCCACAGCCCCGGCGTGGTGGGCGCGCGGTTGAACAGGCTCTGGCGGATATACTCGGCCGCGTTGGCCGCCTTGTCGTGCACCGGGCCTTCGATATGTGCCGGCAGCAGCGTGTTCCACTGGTTGTACGAGGTGATCACGCGGTCGAGATGCAGCACCGCGGTCCGATCGTCCTTCACCGTGATGCTGGTGGCGCGGTCCCAGGGGTCGCTGTTCGACCAGCCCGATGCAGGGTCGCGGCCGACCTTCCAGGTGAACAGCAGGTCCTTGGTGGTCACCGGCACGCCATCGCCCCATTTCAGCCCGGGCTTCAGCTTGATGGTGACGTCCATGCCCTTGCCGCCGGCACGGTCGACGATCTTCGCCAGCCCGTTGCCGATCGTCGGCAGTTCGCTGCACAGCAGGCAGGAATTCTTCCACTCCGGGTCGAAGGCGGTGACCGGGCGGATGGCGAAGCCCAGCACGTAGCTTTTGATCACCTCGGCATCGATCGCCGGATGCAGGCTGGAGGGGAACTGGGAGACGCCGATGACCAGATCGTCCCTGGCCTGGGCCGGCAGGGCCAGGGCCGCCAGACCGAGCCAGGCCAGCACCAGGGCGATGGCAGACCGAAGTTTCATCCGTTCGCTCCCTCGAATGCGGGGTCAGGCGTGTGCGCGGTCAGGCGGCGGTCTTCTCCGCCCGGTGGTCCTTGATGTCGCGGAAGGTCAGCCCCGGGTTCAGCTCCGCGGTGCGGCGCATCATGAAGGCCGAGCTTGCCAGGAACACTGGATCGCCATCCACATCGTCGGCCATGCCGCTGCGCTGCTCGGCGGCGAACCGCTCCACCAGCGCGCGCTCGCCCGACATCCAGCGGGCGAGCTGGAACGGCGGCGTCTCGAAGCCGATCTTCACCCCGTACTCCGCCGCCAGCCGCGCCTGCAGCACATCGAGCTGCAGCGTGCCGACCACGCCCACCATCGGCGGGCTGCCATCCTGCGGGCGGAACAGCTGCACCACCCCTTCCTCGGCCAGTTCCTGCAGCGCCTGGCGCAGCTTCTTCGCCTTCATGGCGTCGTCCAGCCGCACCCGGCGCAGGATTTCGGGGGCGAAATACGGCACGCCGACGAAATTCAGGTCCTCGCTCTCGCTCAGCGTGTCGCCGATGCGCAGCGTGCCGTGGTTGGGTATGCCCACCACGTCGCCGGCGAATGCCTCCTCCGCCAGCGCGCGGTCGCGGGCGAAGAAGAACTGCGGCGCATGCAGCGGGATCAGCTTGCCGGTGCGCACCTGCTTCAGCCGCATGCCGCGCGCCAGCCGGCCCGAGCATACCCGGGCAAAGGCGATGCGGTCGCGGTGGTTGGGGTCCATGTTGGCCTGGATCTTGAAAACCAGCGCGGTCAGGTTTGGCTCGGTGGCCTCCACCACGCGGGTGTCGGCGGGCTGGGCGCGCGGGCGCGGGCCGAACTCCGCCAGCCCGGCCAGCAGGTCCGCCACCCCGATTTCCTTCATGGCGCTGCCGAAGAACACCGGCGTCAGATGGCCTTCCATGAAGCCCGGCACCTCGAATTCCGGCAGCGCCGCGCGCACCAGCTCCAGTTCCTCGTCCAGCGCCGCGAAGCGCGGGTCGGATTGCGGCAGTTCTTTGGTCAGCCGGTAGTCCCGCCGCCGCAGATCATAGGTGCCGACGAAATCCGCCGCCCGCCCCACCGGCCACGTCACCGGCGCCGTATCCAGCGCCAAGGTCGAGGAAACCTCGTCGAGAAGGGCAAAGACGTCCTGGCTCTCGCGGTCCATCTTGTTGATGAACGTAATGATCGGAATATCGCGCAGCCGGCAGATTTCGAACAGTTTCTTGGTGCGCGACTCGATGCCCTTGGCGGCGTCGATCACCATCACCGCGGCGTCCACCGCGGTCAGCGTGCGGTAGGTGTCCTCGGAGAAATCCTCGTGGCCCGGCGTGTCCAGCAGGTTGAACACGCAGCCGGCGTGCTCGAAGGTCATCACCGAGGTGACCACCGAGATGCCGCGCTCGCGCTCGATGCTCATCCAGTCCGAGCGGGTCTTGCGCTGCTCGCGCTTGGCGCGGACGTTGCCGGCAAGCTGGATGGCGCCGCCCAGCCGCAGCAGCCGCTCGGTCAGCGTGGTCTTGCCGGCATCGGGGTGGGAGATGATGGCGAAGGTGCGCCGGCGGGAGATCTCGGTCAGCATCTCGGAGAGGGGAGCGTCGGTCATGGCCGGGGCTTATACTGACCTTGCCGGCGGCCTGCACCCCGGCATTGCCGCGTGCTTCAGCCGCCGCGGCTGAAATCCGGCGCCCGCTTCTCGAAGAAGGCCGCCACCGCCTCCTTCAGCTCGGCCGACTGCAATTGCCGCAGGAACACCGCGATTTCCGCGTCCATCCGCGCCGAAACCGTGGTGGCGGGGGATTTCAGCAGCGCCTTGGTGGCCATCAGCGCCTGCGGCGGCTTGGCGGCCAGCCGGTCGGCCAGCGCCCGCGCCGCCTCCAGCAGTTCCGCCGCCGGCAGCACCCGCCCTACAAGCCCGATGCGCTGCGCCGTCGCGGCATCGAACGGTTCGCCCAGGAGAAAAAATTCGGCGGCGCGCTGGTAGCCCGCCAGAAGCGGCAGCAGCAGCGAACTCGCCGCTTCCGGCACCAGGCCAAGATTGACGAAGGGCAGCGCGAAGCGGGCGGTGTCGGCGGCGAGGACAAAATCGCAGTGCAGCAGCATGGTGGTGCCGATGCCCACCGCCGCGCCTTCCACTGCCGCCACCAGCGGCTTGCGTGCCCCGGCCAGGCCGCGCAGGAAGCGGAACACCGGCGGGTCCGATCCGTCCGGCGGATTGGCCAGGAAGTCCTTCAGATCGTTGCCGGCGGTGAAGGCGCCGCCGTTGCCGCGGAACAGCACCACCCGCACGGTGCCGTCCGCCTCCGCCGCTGCCAGCGCATCCGCCATGGCGGCGTACATCGCCACCGTGATGGCGTTGCGCTTGTCCGGCCGGTCGAACACGATTTCGGCCACCGCGCCGCGGCGCTGGGTGGCGATGCCGCTCATGGGCGCAACCCCATCATGATCGCCGGCAGCGCCAGTTGCGCGAACAGCCGCGCCAGCCCCACGTCGGCTTCGGAATACCAGTAGGCTTCGTGCAGCAGGTTGAGCGCGCCGAGCGTCTGGCCGCGCCAGCGCACCGGCATGTTGAGCACGCTCTCGCAGCCGAGCGAGAAAATCAGGTCGTGGTCGAAGAACGCGGCGCGCAGGTCGTCGGCATCGCGGCCGATATAGTGCTCGCCCTCGATCAGCAGGCGCTGCTTCAGCGGGAACTCCGCGGTCCGCCGGCTGTCGCCCACCCGGTAGACGGCGGGATGGGTGGAATAGATGCGCTCGGCCTGCTGGAGGTCGGGGTGGAAGACCAGGACGGTGAACAGCTTGTGGCCGATGGTTGCCTGCATGCCGGCGTCGATGGCGCGGAAGGTGGCGTCCGGCTGGTCGGTGTCACGATGGGCTGCGAGGACGTTGCCGACATGGGCGGCGGCGTTGGCGCCTTTCTCGAACGGTTCGTTCATGTTTCCTCCTCATCGAGCGCGTGGCTCAATTCCCGCAGAATGCCCTGTGGACGGCCACAGGGCACGTGAATTGCTGCGCTTAAGGAACGGGGTCCAGGGGGCCACCGCCCCCTGGCGGGTCCAGGGCAGCGCCCTGGCCTGCCTTTGCCAACGCATGACGCAACCCGGGAAGCACATGCCCGGCCCGCCCCACCGTGGTGTCGGCGGCGGCCAGGGCGTCGAGCACCGCCTCCTGCGTCGCCTCCGCCATCGCCTGGAACAGCAGGTTGATCTTCCCCTCCGCCAGCATGCGCACCGCCAGCAGGTCCGATGCCGGGGCGTGCGGCACCCGGTTGGCAGTGGTGAACCCCAGGAACACGTCGCCGCTGCCATGGTCCCAGAAGCTGCCGCAGCGCGCCAGCCCCACGCCGGCGCGCCGGATCACGCGGCGCAACTGCCGGTGGTCCAGCGGCACGTCGGTCGCCGCCACCACGATCACCGAGCCTGCCGCCGACACCGCCTCCGCCGCGGGGGGAGGGGCCAGCCCCCGCCCGTCCGGCAGCCGGAGATCGCCGGCGCGGCCGAAATTGGCCAGCACCAGCACCCCCAGCACATGCGCCGCCCCGTCCAGCGTCACCACGCGGGAGGCGGAGCCGATGCCGCTCTTGAACCCGAAACAGCTCATCCCGGTTCCCGCCCCGACCGCGCCGAGCCCGAACGTGTCGGAGGCGGCCTCGATCGCCAGGATGGCGTCGGTGGCGGTGACCAGCATGGCCTGGATATCGGACAGGTAGCCGTCGTTGCATTCGCACACCACCGGGTTGACGGTGGTGGTGCGCCGGCCGATGCCGGGGTTGGCCTGCACGGCGTGGCGGATCAGCGCGTTGGCGCAGGCCGGCACCGAGAAGGTGTTGGTCAGCAGGATCGGCGTCTCAAGCTGGCCGAATTCCTCGACCTGCATCAGCCCGACGCTTTTCCCGCTGCCGTTCAGCACATCGGCGGCGGCCACCGGCTTGTCGCGGAAGATGTCGCCGCCATGCGCCAGGATGGCGGTTACGCCGGTGCGCACGTCGCCTTCCAGCACGGTGGCGTGCCCGACCTTCACGCCGGCGACATCGGCGATGGTGTTGTGCGGCCCCGGCGGCAGCGTGCCGCAGGCCAGACCCAGGTCGCGTGCTCTCATCGCGGCTCATCGCCTCCCGGCTGGTTGACGGCAGCACGGTAGACGAAGATCGGCGGGGGCGGAAACCGCCGTGGCGTGCGCCCCCCCCCGCGAGGGACGCTTCAGACCGGTTCGGTATCCAGCGCGTAGCCCGCGGCCCGCACGGTGCGCACCACGTCCAGTTCGCCCTCGCCGTTGATCGCCTTGCGCAGCCGGCGGATGTGCACATCCACGGTGCGCGGCTCCACATGGATATCCGGCCCCCAGACGGCATCCAGCACTTCCTCGCGCGAGAACACGCGGCGCGGATGCTGCAGGAAGAACTCCAGCAGCCGGTATTCCGTCGGCCCCAGGTGAACGGCGCGGCTGTTGCGGGTCACCCGGTGGGCGGACTGGTCGAGGCTGATGTCGTGGAAGTTCAGCGTGCCCTTGGCGGCCACGCCGCCGGCCCGGCGCAGCAGGGCGCGCATGCGCGCCAGCAACGCCTCCATGTTGAACGGCTTGGTGATGTAGTCGTCCGCGCCGGTGTTCAGGCCGCGCACCGCGTCCTGATCGTCGGTGCGCGCGGTTACCATGATCACCGGCAGGTCGCGGGTATCCGGGCGGCGGCGGATCTGGCGGCACACTTCGATGCCCGACATCACCGGCAGCATCCAGTCCAGCAGCACCAGGTCGGGCGGGGTTTCGGCGATGCGGATCATCGCCTCCTGGCCGTCCCCCGCCTCATCCACCCGGAAGCCCTGCTTTTCGAGGTTGTAGCGCAGCATGGTCGCGAGCGCCGCCTCATCCTCGACCACGAGCACCAGCGGGCGCGACGGGTTGTCCGACACCTGGGTGACTCCTATTCGCTCGGCCGAACCACGGCGTAGGCGGAGCTGTCACCTTTCGGCCGCTCCTCCGGCATCGGCTCGCCCTTCACCGCGTAGTAGACCATTTCGGCGATATTGGTCGCGTGGTCGCCGATCCGCTCCAGGTTCTTGGCGATGAACAGCAGGTGCGTGCACGGCGTGATGCTGCGCGGGTCCTCCATCATGTAGGTGATGAGCTCGCGGAACAGCGCGTTGTAGATTTCGTCGACCGCCTCGTCCGCGTTCCATACCTCCACGGCCTTCTCGACGTCGTTCTCGCCCACCGCGTCGATGATCGCCTTGAGGTTCTCCTGCACCAGCCGCGACATGTGCGCGATCCCGGTCAGCGAGGAGGGACCGCTGAACTGGTTCAGCACGAGGCTGCGCTTGGCCACGTTCTTGGCGTAGTCGCCGATGCGTTCAAGCTCGCCGGCGATTTTCAGCGACGCCACGATGTGCCGCAGGTCCTGCGCCATCGGCTGGCGCAGCGCCAGCAGCCGGATAACGAACTGCTCCGCCTCGCGGTCCAGCGCGTCCACCTGCGGATCGGCCTCGACCGCCAGGCCGGCCGACTCCGCATCGCGCTCCAGCACGGCATCGCAGGCCAGCGCCACCTGGCGCTCGACCATGCCCCCCATATCCGTCACCAGGGTCCGCAGCCGCGCCAGTTCCGCCTCGAAGCTCTTCACGATGTGCTCCGCCATGTCGGTCATGCAATCCCCCTTCGAACCGATCAACCGAACCGGCCGGTAATGTATTCCTGCGTGCGCCGCTCGCGCGGCGCCGTGAACATCTGCGTCGCCGTTCCCACCTCGACCAGCTCGCCGAGGTAGAAGAAGGCCACCTGATCGGCGCAGCGCGCCGCCTGCTGCATGTTGTGGGTGACGATGGCGATGGTGAAATCCTGCTTCAGCTCGTCGATCAGTTCCTCGATCTTCAGCGTGCTGATCGGGTCGAGCGCGCTGGTCGGCTCGTCGAGCAGGATCACCTCCGGCCGCACCGCGATGGTGCGGGCGATGCACAGCCGCTGCTGCTGCCCGCCGGACAGCCCCATCGCCGAACTGTTGAGCCGGTCCTTCACCTCGCCCCACAGCGCGGCGCGGGTCAGCGACCACTCGACGCGCTCGTCCATCGCCGCCTTCGCCAGCCGCTCGTGCAGCTTCACCCCGAAGGCGATGTTCTCGTAGATGGTCATGGGAAACGGCGTCGGCTTCTGGAACACCATGCCCACCCGGCTGCGCAGCTGGTTCAGGTCCATGCCGGGGTCGAGGATGTTGGCCCCGTCCATCATCACCTGGCCCACCGCGCGCTGGCCCGGATACAGGTCGTACATCCGGTTCAGCACCCGCAGCAGCGTGGACTTGCCGCAGCCCGACGGGCCGATCATGCCGGTCACCTGGCGATCGGGCAGGTCGAGGTCGATGCTCTTGAGCGCCTTGTTGGTGCCGTAGAAGAAATCGACGCCGCGGATGGAGATGCGCGGCGCGCGCAGGGCTTCGGACGAGCGCGCCTGCATGGCGGCCATCACCGGATTCTGTTCCGTCTCGTTCATGGTCTCGCTCACGGTTTCATCTCCCTGGGGGCCAGTTTCCTGGGCTCCAGCTTTCAGGCGCGCGGCCGCAGGACCACGCGCGCGACAATGTTCAACGCCAGCACGCCGAAGGTGATCAGCAGCGCGCCGGCCCAGGCCAGATCAACCCAGTCGTCGAAGGCCGATCCGGCATACTGGTAGATCGTCACCGGCAGGCTCGACATCGGCTGGGTCATGCTGAGCGACCAGTTCAGGTTGCCGAGCGAGGTGAACAGCAACGGCGCGGTTTCGCCGGCCACCCGCGCCACCGCCAGCAGCACGCCGGTGGCGATGCCGTCCAGCGCCGCCCGGTAGCAGATCAGCACGATCACCCGCCATTTCGGCGCCCCCACCGCCACCGCCGCTTCACGCAGTTCGGTGGGGATCAGCCGCAGCATGTCCTCGGTGGTGCGCACCACGATCGGCACCACGATCACCGCCAGCGCCACGCAGCCGGCAATGCCCGAGAACCCGCCGAACGGCTCCACCAGGATGGTGTAGACGAACAGCCCGATCAGGATGGACGGCGCCGACAGCAGCACGTCGGAGACGAAGCGCACCGCATTGCCGAGGGCGGACGTGCGGGCATACTCGGAAAGGTAGGTGCCGACCATCAGCCCGATCGGCGTGCCGATCGCAGCCCCGACCATGGTCTGCACCAGGCTGCCGACGATGGCGTTCAGCAACCCGCCATTCGATCCGGGCGGGCGGGTGATGTCGGTGAACACGTGCAGACCCAGCGCGCTGACGCCGCGAAACAGCAGGGTGAACAGGATGGAGGCCAGCAGGGCCAGGCCCATCGCCGTGGCGGCGATGCACAGCAGTTTCACCAGACCATCGACCAGCTTGCGCCGGCGCGACAGCAGGCCGGCCACCCGCGCATCGCGCGCCGGGCCGGTGAGGGACAAAGCAGCGGCGCTCATGCCGACCTCGGACGCAGCAGCAGGCGGGAAATCGCCAGCACGATGAAGGAAATCACGAACAGGATGAACCCCAGCGCCAGCAGTGAGGAAAGTTTCAGGCTGCCGGCCTGGCTTTCGGGAAACTCCAGCGCCACGATCGAGGCGATGGTGTTGCCCGGCCCGAACAGCGAGGTGGTGATGCGGTTGGTGTTGCCGATCACGAAGGTGACCGCCATGGTCTCGCCCAGCGCGCGCCCCAGCCCCAGCATGATGCCGCCCACCACCGAGGCCCTGGTGTAGGGAACGACGATGCTGCGCATCACCTCCCAGGTGGTGCAGCCGACGCCGTAGGCGGATTCCTTGAACACCGCCGGCACCGTGTTGAACACGTCGCGCATGGTGGCGGCGATGAACGGAATGATCATCACCGCCAGGATCAGCGCCGCGGTCAGCAGGCCGGTGCCGAACGGCGCGCCCTGGAACAGTCCGCCGATCACCGGCAGGTCGCCGAGCTGGTCGGTCAGAAACGGCTCCACGTAATCGCCCATGATCGGCACGATCACGAAGAAGCCCCACATGCCATAGATGATCGAGGGCACCGCCGCGAGCAGTTCGATCGCCGTGCCAACCGGCCGGCGGAACCAGCCGGGGGCGATTTCGGTCAGGTAGAAGGCGATGCCGAAGGCCAGCGGCACCGCGATCAGCAGCGCCAGCACGGCGGTGACCAGCGTGCCGAACACCGGCACCCCGGCGCCGAACACGTTCTGCACCGGGTCCCAGTCGGTATTGACCAGGAAGGGCAGCCCGAAGGCGCGGAAGCTGGGCCAGCCGCCAATGAACAGCGAGACGATGATGGCGCCGAGCAGCACCAGCACCAGCACCCCGGCGGACATCGCCAGAAAGGCGAACAGCCGGTCGCCGAACGCGGCGGCGCGGCGGCTGGCGGGGCGGAACGGAAGCACGGCAACGTCGGACACGAAGTCATTCCCCGATGGGAGGAAGCAGCAGGAGGCGCCCGCAGGCGCCTCCTGCGCAAAACAAGCCTACGTCAAAGCGCCGCTACTTCCAGACGGGCGCGCCGTCCGGCCCCTTGATTTCGCTGCGCCAGGAGGAACGCACCGCGTCCTGCACGGCGGCGGGCAGGGCAATGTAGTCAAGGCTCTTGGCGATATCGCCGCCGTTCTTGTAGGCGAAGTCGAAGAACCGGATCACGTTGGCGCTGTGGGTCACGTCCTGCGGGTTGGTCGGCAGCAGGATGAAGGTGGGCGACACGATCGGCCAGGCATCGGCCGCGGCGGTGTCGATCAGGTTCACCGCGTAGTTCGCGGCTCCCTTCCAGTCGCCGGCGTTGGCCGCGGCGATGAAGGCGGCCGGGGTCGGGGCGACGAAGTGCCCGGCCTTGTTGCGCAGCTGCGTCGTGGTCAGCTTGTTCTGGGTGGCATAGGCGAATTCGACATAGCCGATGCCGCCCTTGACCTGCTTCACCGTTGCCGCCACGCCGTCATTGCCCTTGGCGCCGTTGCCGGCGACCCACTTGACGCTGGTGGCGGCGCCGACCTGCGCCTTCCAGTCGGGCGATACGGCCGAGAGATACGAGGTGAACACGAAGGTCGTGCCCGAACCGTCGGCGCGATACACCGGCGCGATCGGCAGGTTCGGCAGCGGCAGGCCGTGATTGGCCTCGACCAGCTTCGGGTCGTTCCACTTGACGATCTTGCCGAGGTAGATCTCCGCCAGCAACTCGCTGGGCAGCTTCAGCTTGTTGGCGTCGATGCCGGGCAGGTTCACGATCGGAACCACGCCGCCCATCACCGTCGGGAACTGCAGCAGGTGGTTCTGCTCCAGCTTTGCCGCGTCAACCGGCGCGTCGGAGGCGCCGAAATCGACCGTGCGGTTGATGATCTGGTTCTGCCCGCCGCCCGAACCGATCGCCTGGTAGTTCAGCTCGATGCCGATGGCGGCCTTCGCGGCCTCGCCCCACTTGGCATAGACCGGGGCGGGGAAAGTGGCGCCGGCGCCGGTGATCTGCTGTGCCTGCGCGGTGGCCGTGAACGCCGCCAGCGTCAGCGCCAGCGCCGTGGAAATGAGCTTCATGATCCCTCCTTGGATCGCCGTGGCACCCGCAGGCGCCTGGCACGAAGCGAACTGGCCGGCCCGGCCGGGCCGCCATGTCCGCGGCCGGACCCTACGCAGGGGCGGCGTCCGGCATATTGCAGTTTCATGAAGCTTCGATGACGGTGGCCCCCTTGACCCCCGTTCTCCAAGGCAACTCTTTGAATCAAATGCTCAGGAAAGGGGGCGCATTCCGGGCAAAAAAAACCCGGCGCACGTGCCCCATCGGCGCCGGGTAGCAGGCTATGGGCCCAGACCGCTGTTCTCAGGCGGCGGATCGGGCATGTCGGCAGCGACCGGGTCCGGGGCGGATCGCACCGCCCCGGCCGCCGCCGGATCAGGTCAGGCGTGCGCCGGAGACGGCTTCGCCGCGTCGTGGAACTGGGCCGCCTCGGTGCTGCCGGCGAGGGCCGTCGTCGAGGCCTTGCCGCCGCTCGCCGTGGTCGCCACCGCGTCGAAATAGCTCACCCCCACCTCGCGCTGGTGGCGGACACAGGTGAAGCCGCTGGCCTCGGCCGCGAACTCCTCCTGCTGCAGCTCGCTGTAGGCGCCCATGCCGCGCTCCTTGTAGGCATGCGCCAGCTTGAACATCGACAGGTTCAGGCTGTGGAAGCCGGCCAGCGTGACGAACTGGAACCGGTAGCCCATCGCGGCGATCTCGGCCTGGAACTTCTCGGCCGCCTCGACCCCCATCTTGCGCTGCCAGTTGAACGACGGGCTGCAGTTGTAGGCCAGCAGCTTGCCGGGGAACTCCTTGTGCACCGCGTCGGCAAACGCCCGCGCGTCGTCGAGATCGGGGTCGGAGGTTTCCCACCACAGCAGGTCGGCATAGGGCGCATAGGCCAGGCTGCGGGCGATCGCGTAGGCCTTGCCCACGCCCTTCTTGATGCGGAAGAAGCCTTCCGGCGTGCGCTCGTCGGTGATGAACGGGCGGTCGCGCTCGTCCACGTCGGCGGTCAGCAACTGCGCGCTCTCGGCGTCGGTGCGGCACAGCAATACGGTCGGCACGCCTTCCACGTCGGCGGCTAGGCGGGCGGCGTTCAGGGTGCGGATGTGCTGACTGATCGGAATCAGTACCTTGCCGCCCAAATGGCCGCACTTTTTCTCCGACGCCAGCTGGTCCTCATAGTGCACGCCGGCGGCACCGGCCTCGATCATGGCGCGCATCAGCTCGTAGGCGTTCAGCGCGCCGCCGAACCCGGCCTCGGCGTCGGCCACGATCGGCGCCATCCAGTATTTGGAGGTGTCGCCCTCCAGCTTGCTGATCTGGTCCTGCCGGCGCAGCGCGTTGTTGATTCGGCGCACCACGTTGGGCACCGAATCCACCGGATACAGCGACTGGTCGGGGTAGGTCTGGCCGCCGGTGTTGGCATCGGCGGCGACCTGCCAGCCGGACAGGTAGATGCCGTTCAGCCCGGCCTTCACCTGCTGCACCGCCTGCATGCCAGTCAGCGCGCCCAGCGTGTTGACGTAGGGCTCGGTCTTCAGCAACTGCCACAGCCGGCGCGCACCCATCTCGGCCAGGGTGTGGCGGATTCGGAAGGAGCCGGCCAGGCGCTCGACATCGGCGGCGGTGTAGTCGCGAACGATCCCCGCGAAGCGATCCGAATCATGGGAGGTACCACCGGGCATGCCATCCGGCAGCCGCGGAATCTCATGGGGCAGGGACATCGTCGTCTCCTCGTGGGGCGCCGAGGGCGGCGCGGGACAAGGTGAATAATTAACACCGCGGGGCCGAATTTGAACCCCAAATTGCGTGGCAGGCCGCAATGCGGTAATGATATTAACCGACCTGCCCGGTAAACCAGTAAAGGTTGTCAAAGATGGCCCGCCCCCTGATCGGCCGCACCCTGCGGCGCCTGCGCCAGGAACGGGGCTTCACGCAGCAGGCCCTGGCGGCCCGGCTGGGCATCTCGGCCAGCTACCTCAACCTGATTGAGCACGACCAGCGCACCGTCACCGCCAGCCTGCTGATCAAGCTCACCGAGACCCTGCAGGTTGACCTCACCGCCCTGTCCGGCATCGAGGAACGCCAGCTGGAGGTGCAGCTGCGCGAGGTGTTCGCCGACCCGCTGCTGGGCATCGAGACGGTGCCGGACACCGAAACCGCCTCGCTGGTCGCCAGCAGCCCGGCGGCGGCGCGCGCGGTGCTGGCGCTGTACCGGGCCTGGCGGGTGGCGCGCGAGGATGCCGGCGGCATCGCCCTGCCGTCCGGCCGGCGCATCCTGCTGCCCACCGAGGAGACGCGCGACGTCTTCAACGACCGCGCCAACCATTTCGCCCCGCTGGAGGAGGCCGCCGAGGCGCTGGTTGCCGAGCTTGCCGTGCGGCCGGCGGAAATGAACCACGCCATCGCCGAGCGGCTGCGCCGCCGCCACGGCCTGACCGTCACCGTGGGCACTCTGCCCGGGGCACTGCGCCGCTACGACCCGATGGCGCACAGCCTGACGCTGTCGGAAATGCTGCCGCGCGAGAGCCGCGGCTTTCACATGGCGTTCCAGCTCGCTCTGCTGGAGGCGCGCGACCCGGTGGAGGCGCTGCTGGCCGAGGTGACGCCGAGTTCGCCCGAGGCGACGGCGCTGATCCGCATCGGCCTGCTCAACTACACCGCCGCGGCCCTGCTGATGCCGTACGCGCCGTTCGCCGCCGCCGCCCGCGAGTTGCGCCACGACGTCGAGGCGCTGGCGGCGCGGTTCGGCGTCAGCTTCGAGCAGGTGTGCCAGCGGCTGTCATCGTTGCAGCGCACCGGCGCGCGCGGGCTGCCGTTCTTCTTCCTGCGCGTCGATCCGGCCGGCAATGTCTCGAAGCGGTTCTCGGCGGCGGGGTTTCCGTTCGCCCGGTTCGGCGGGTCCTGTCCGCGCTGGGTGGTGCATGGGGCCATGACCACACCCGGGCGGGTGGTGGTGCAGGTGGCGCAACTGCCGGACGGCGCCACCTTCCTCTGCTTCGCCCGCGCCATGATCGCCGCCACCGCCCGCTGGGGCGAGCCGCCGGCGGTGCGCATCGTGGCAATGGGCTGCGACATCTCGCATGCGGAGTCGGTGGTTTACGCCGACGGCATCGACCTCGAGCGTGCGGTGGTGGGCATCGGCCTGTCCTGCCGGCTGTGCGAGCGGCCGGATTGCCGCAGCCGGGCGTTTCCGCCGCTGGAGCACCGGCTGGCGCTCGATCCGCTGACCACCGGAACCAATCCCTATCGTTTCGAGGCGCGGCGGAAGTAGCCCGGCCGGGGCGTTGGCCCTGGCCGTCCGGTCAACGCGCGACGGTGATCGTTCCCTGCATTCCGGCCTCGAAGTGGCCGGGGATATTGCAGTCGTATTCGAAGCTGCCGGGCCTGGTGAACAGCCAGGAAAGCGTCTGCGTTGCCCCGGGCCTGACGGTGATGGCGTTGCCGCCCTGATGGTGGTGGGGTTCCTTGCCGGCTTGCATCGCGTCCGCCATCTCCTGGCGGTGGGCGGTTTGCGTCGCGGTGTCGCCGAGGGTGAAATCATGGTCGATGCTGCTGGTGTTGGTCACCACGAAGCGCACCGCTTCGCCCGCTTTCAGGTCCAGATGGGCCGGCGTGAAGCTGATGTCGCCCATGGTGATTTCCACCGTGCGGGCCGGCTTGCCGCCGGTATAGGGCTGGCCGAAACCGGCGGCGGCGGCCTGGTGGGCGGAATGCCCGGCGGGCTTGCCGCCCATGTCCATGCCGCTCATGTCCATGTCGTCGCCATGCGCTGCGGCGACGCCGCTGCCCGCGGCAACCAGGGACAGGCCCAGCACCAACGCAACCGGAAGCCGTGTGCAGCGTGGCAATGAACGACGAGGCATCATGGTTGCTGTCCCTGTTAACCCTGGCGCGGCCCGACGCTATACGGCGCGCCCCCGGATGGCGGCAACCGTCGCACCACCCGCCTGTCGTTTCGGGCCGCGTGCACCCCACGACTCCGTCTGATAAGGGACTATCCGTTGCCGACCCCGAAGCTGGAGCCGCACCGCCGATGTCCCGCCTGAAGCCTGCCGCCGCGCTGGCCGCCGCCCTGCTCGCCAGCCACCCCGCCCTCGCGAGCGTCGAAGCCGGCGTGCGCGTCTTTCCCGTCACCCTCACCTTCGATGACCCGGGAGTCGGCGACGAGGCGAAAACGCCGCAGATCACCTGGCAGCGCGATGCCGGCCCGCAGAACGCGTATGAGATGAGCTGGGAATGGGACAAGCGGATCACCCCCATGACCTCGATCATCTACGACCAGGGCTACAACTGGCTGCACCAGTCCGGGTCGAAGGCGCATAACGGCTTCGGCAACGTCTTCATCACCGGCAAATGGCAGGCCTACACCAATGCCGAGCATGAGTTCGTCGCCGCGTTCGGCGCGATCCGCGAGTTCGGCGGCGGCAACGCCACCCAGAACCTCGGCGGCGACGCCTATGGCTCGACCGCGCCGGCGATCTATGCCGGCAAGGGCCTCGGCGACCTGCCGATCGGCATGTTGCGCCCGCTCGCGGTGACCGGTCAGTTGAGCTATGCGATCCCCGACCGGCCGCTGAACAGCGCCCTCAACAACAACGGCACCCCGCGATCCTGGAACGGAGCGCTGTCGGTCCAGTACAGCATTCCCTATCTGCAATCGCAGGTCCGCGATTTCGGCCTGCCCGACTTCTTCGGATCGCTGATCCCGCTGGTGGAAGCCAACTGGTACTCGCCCGCCGCCGGGCCGGCCGGCGGGTTCCCCGCCGCGCTGACCATCGCGCCGGGCGTCATCTATTTTGGCGATGGGTTCCAGGTCGGCATCGAAGCGCTGATCCCGGCCAACCGCGGCGCCGGGCATAATGTCGGGGTGACCTTGCAGGTGTTCTTCTTCTTTGACGATCTGTTTCCGGAGAGCAGGCTTGGCAAGCCGCTGCTCGAGTGAAGCCGGGGCGCTGCCCCGGACCCCGCCCCGCGCGTTAGCGCGCCTTCGCGCGACGGGCTTTGCCCCTGGACCCTACCAAGGGCTATGCCCTTGGAACCCCCAAATCAATTACGGCACGCGCCAACATCAGTGATCTCCACCGCGACCCAGCCGTCACTGGCCGTGAAGCCGACATAACGGTATTTCACCCCGAATTCGGCGACGAACTCCTGCCACGCACGGAATTCATGCTGCTGCCAGTTCGGGTAGTTGAAATACTCGTCGAACTTGATCAACGTGCCGTTCTGGAACCGCTGCCGCAGACCCCACAGAACCGCCCTTGTCGAGACATACAGATCGCAATCCATATGCACGAAGCCAACCGGCTCCGCGTTTTCCGCCAGCCAGAGCGGAATGGTCCGGTCGAACCAGCCTTTGAACAGCTTCACGTTGGCCGGAACCTTCGGCAGCGCCCCGCTCTGGCTGAAGGCGCCGCGGTCTTCGACATGGCCTGACCAGGCCTCGGGCAGGCCCTCGAACGAATCGAAGCCATACACCATCCGTTTCGCCGCCGCCGCGATCAGCCGGATGGTGTTGCCGCCGGCAACCCCGAACTCGAGAATGGCCCCGGCCGGCGCCCGTTCGACGCACAGGCGCAGCAGACGCTCCGACTGCTCGAAAATGATCGCGTCGGTCATGTACTGCTGCACGTAATCAGCTGATTCGCGGCGCGCCCGGTCCTGCAGCTCGAACAGCAGGTTCCGGGCATAGTATTTGTAATAGAACCGGCGAACCAACCGTTCCGTCAAGGACTTCCGTGCCATTTCCTGCTCCCGTCCGATCGCTGCGGCGGCATGGTGGCCGCCAGATGCAAGTGTTTCATTGTCCTGCGCGCGCCGTGCCTATTCCGCGGCGCTGCGCAGCCCCGCGCCCGCCGCCAGCGGGCACAGCGGCAAGGCGCCGGCGCAGAGGGCAAACAGCAGCAGCAGATGCGGCCGTGCCGACAGCCCGCCCGAGACGGCATCCGCCGCCGCGACGCCGAAAATCAGCACCGGCGCGGTCAGCGGCAGCACCAGCAGCGGCAGCAGCACCCCGCCCCGCCTTGCCCCCAGCACCAGCGCGGCGCCGGCGGTGCCGAGCAGCGACAGCACCACCGTGCCAGGCAGCAGCCCGGCCAGCAGCACCGGAATGGCCTCCTCCGGCATGCGCAGCATCACCGCCAGCGGTCCGGCCGCCAGCAGCAGCGGCACCCCGGTGACCAGCCAGTGCGACGCCGCCTTGGCCGCGGCCACCGCCGAGGCCGGCAGGCCGGACAGCAGCAGCAGGTCGAGCGAGCCATCCTCCAGGTCGGCGCCGAACAGGCGGTCGAGCGGCAGCAGGGCGGCCAGCAGGGCGCAGACCCAGATGATGCCCGGCGCGATGCGGCCGAGCGTCTCCGGCGCCGGGCCGATCGCCAGCGGGAACAGCGCGGCGGCGATGACGAAGAACAGCAGCGCGGCCAGCGTGTCGGTGCCATGGCGCAGCGACAGCCGCAGCTCGCGGGCCAGCAGGGCGAGGAAAGTGGTCATGCAGCGGTCGCGGCGAGTGAGAATTCCACACTGCTCTCCAAGGGCAACGGCAGATGCGTCGCCGCCACCACGATGCCGCCGCGCGCCCGGTGCGCCGCCAGCAGGTCGCCAAACCGCGCCACCGAGGCCACATCCAGCCCCAGGGTCGGCTCGTCCAGCAGCCACAGCGCCGCCTGCGCAATGGCCAGCCGGGCGATCGCCAGCCGGCGCTTCTGCCCGGCCGAGAGCATGCGGGCCGGCAGATCGGCCAGCCGCAGCAGGTCCACCGCCTCCAGCGCCCGCCGGATGGCGTCCGCCCCGCCCCAGAAGCGCAGGTTCTCGGCCACCGTCAGGCCGGGCTTCACCGCATCCTGATGCCCCAGATAGCGCACCCGCGCGGCATGCGACGGCAGGTCGGCCAGCGCGTCGGCGCCGTCCCACAGCAGCCGCCCCGCCTCCGCCCGGCCCAGCCCGGCCAGCACGCGCAAAAGTGTGGATTTGCCGGAGCCGTTGGGGCCCGTCAGCAGCAGCGCGCCGCCGGTGGGCACGGCAAAGGACAGGCCGGCGAACACCAGCCGTTCGCCGCGGAATGCCGCCAAACCCTGCGCCTGAAGCACGATCCCTCCGAAACGCTGCACAACTGCCATGCCGTCCGGCGGCCCGTGGACGCCTCTGCGGCGGTGTGGTTAAAACCGCGCACCGCTAACAAACACCCTCTGCGCGCCCTGGGGAATCCCCCTCGATGCCGCGCACGGACCAAATCGGACGGGGCATCGGGATGAAGGCCATCGGGCAGGACAGCCTCAGGACACGCCGCACCCTCACGGTCGGCGGTCGTGATTACGATTATTTCTCCATCCCCGAGGCCGCCGTCACCATCGGCGACGTCGCCCGGCTGCCGGTCTGCCTGAAAGTGCTGCTGGAGAACGTGCTGCGCTTCGAGGACGGCCACGCCTACACCGTGGACGACGCCCGCGCCATCGCCGGCTGGCTGGAGCACGCCTGCAGCAGCAGGGAAGTGCCGTTCAAGCCGGCCCGCATCCTGATGCAGGATTTCACCGGCGTGCCCGCCGTGGTGGACCTCGCCGCCATGCGCGACGGCATCATCCGCCTCGGCGGCGACCCGCAGAAGGTGAACCCGCTGGTGCCGGTCGATCTGGTGATCGACCATTCGGTGATGGTCGATGTCTCCGGCACCGCGGACAGCCTGCAGAAGAACGTTGACATCGAGTTCGAGCGCAACGGCGAGCGTTATTCGTTCCTGCGCTGGGGCCAGACCGCGTTCGACAATTTCCGCGTGGTGCCGCCGGGCACCGGCATCTGCCACCAGGTGAACCTGGAATACCTGGCGCAGACCGTCTGGACCGCCGCGCTGGACGGCACCGTTTTCGCCTATCCCGACACGCTGTACGGCACCGACAGCCACACCACCATGGTGAACGGGCTGGGCGTGCTGGGCTGGGGCGTCGGCGGCATCGAGGCGGAAGCGGCCATGCTCGGCCAGCCGATCGCCATGCTGATCCCCGACGTCATCGGCTTCCGCCTGACCGGCCGGCTGCCCGAGGGCGCCACCGCCACCGACCTCGTTCTCACCGTCACCCAGGCGCTGCGCAGGAAGGGCGTGGTGGGCAAGTTCGTCGAGTTCTTCGGGCCGGGGCTGAACGACCTGCCGCTCGCCGACCGTGCCACCATCGCCAACATGGCGCCGGAATACGGCGCCACCTGCGGCTTCTTCCCGGTGGACCGCAGCACGATCGACTACCTGCGGCTGTCCGGTCGCGACGAGGACCGGATCGCGCTGGTCGAGGCGTATTGCAAGGCGCAGGGCCTGTGGCGCGACGCCGCCACGCCGGACCCGGTGTTCACCGACACGCTGGAACTCGATCTGTCCACCGTGCAGCCGAGCCTCGCCGGGCCGAAGCGGCCACAGGACCGGGTGCTGCTGAAGGACGCCTCGGCGGCGTTCCGCGGCGAACTGACCAAAAGCCTGGGCGTGGCCGCCGCCGATGCCGGGGCGAAGGCACAACCCGCCGGGAAGACCTACGAAATCACCCATGGCGACGTGGTGATCGCCGCCATCACCTCCTGCACCAACACCTCCAACCCGTCCGTTCTCATCGCCGCCGGGCTGGTGGCGCGCAAGGCCCGCGCGCTTGGCCTTGCGCCGAAGCCCTGGGTGAAGACCTCGCTCGCGCCCGGCTCGCAGGTGGTCACCGAATACCTCGACGCTTCCGGCCTGACCGCGGACCTGGATGCGCTCGGGTTCAACACGGTCGGCTACGGCTGCACCACCTGCATCGGCAATTCCGGCCCGCTGGACGAGGCCATCGCCGATGCCATCGAGGACAACAAGCTGGTGGCGGTGTCGGTGCTGTCCGGCAACCGCAACTTCGAAGGCCGGGTGCATCCGAACGTGCGGGCGAACTACCTGGCCTCGCCACCGCTGGTGGTGGCCTATGCCCTGCTCGGCACCATGAATGAGGACATCACCACCGCGCCGCTCGGCACCGCGGCGGACGGTTCGCCGGTTTACCTCAAGGATGTGTGGCCGACCAACCGGGAGATCGCCGACCTCCTTGCCTCCTCGCTGTCGCGGGCGCAGTTCCTCAAGCGCTACGGCGAGGTGTTCAAGGGGCCGGCGCAATGGCAGGCGATCGGCGTGGACGCGCAGGCGGCCACCTATCGCTGGAACGATGCCTCGACCTACGTGAAGAACCCGCCCTATTTCGACGGCATCACGCCGGAGCCGGCGGCGGTCGGCGACATCACCGGCGCGCGCATCCTGGCGGTGCTGGGCGATTCCATCACCACCGACCACATCAGCCCGGCCGGCAACATCCGCAAGGCTTCGCCGGCCGGGGAATACCTGCTGGAGCGGCAGATTCCCGCAAAGGACTTCAACAGCTACGGCGCCCGCCGCGGCAACCATGAAGTGATGATGCGCGGCACCTTCGCCAACATCCGCATCCGCAACGAGATGGTGTCCGGCGTGGAAGGCGGCGTCACCCGCCACCTGCCCGCGGGCGAGCAGCTTGCCATCTACGACGCGGCCATGCGCTACCAGCGCGAGGGCGTGCCGCTGGTGGTCATCGGCGGGCGGGAATACGGCACCGGCTCGTCACGCGACTGGGCGGCCAAGGGCACCATGCTGCTGGGGGTGAAGGCCGTGGTGGTGGAGAGTTTTGAGCGCATCCACCGCTCCAACCTGGTGGGCATGGGTGTGCTGCCGCTGACCTTCAAGGACGGCGCCGACCGCCGCAGCCTCGGCCTGACCGGCGAGGAGGTGCTGGACATCACCGGCCTGGAGAACCTGTCGCCAAGGATGGACCTTGATCTGGTGATCCACCGCCCCGACGGGACGACCGACACGGTGAAGCTGC
This sequence comes from uncultured Acetobacteraceae bacterium, assembly GCA_903907955.1. Lineage (GTDB taxonomy): Bacteria > Pseudomonadota > Alphaproteobacteria > Acetobacterales > Acetobacteraceae > Rhodovastum. The sequence goes on from CAIVPZ010000041.1 coordinate 309,662, forward strand.
TGTGCCGCATCGATACGCTGGACGAGGTGGCGTACTACCGGCACGGCGGGATTCTGCACTACGTGCTGCGGGAGATGGCGAAGACCGCTTGAGGGAACGGGTTCCAAGGGGCCACCGCCCCTTGGCGGGTCCAGGGCAGCGCCCTGGCCTTGCTTGCTCTAAGCCGCCCGCCGCCGCACCGACCCGGTGATCTCCTGCCGCCGGGTCAGCGACCGCACGCCGACGACCTGCCGCAGATTGCCCTCCACCAGGTGCACCATTTCGGCCGGCATCGCATGCAGGCCGATCTCCACCCGCATATCCTCGCCCTGGCGCACGCACTCCAGCAGATCCGGGATCAGGTCGCGCCGGGCGAAGGGTTGCAGCAGCCGCGGCAACAGGCCGGGGTCGGCATCGGCGACAAGCATAAAACGGACGGCGGCGTGCTGGCCCACCAGGGACCAAGGCTCGAATGACATGACAGGAAGACTCCGGACGGAAGGGCGCGATTGCAGGCGAAAGCCAGACCGGCTGCTCAGGCAGCCGGGGAGGTAATTCGCGCGATCAGGGTCCGGAGCATCATGTTATGCAGCATACACATCCGGCCCGGCTATTGCCACACCCATTCCCGCAGCCGCACCAGCGGGAAGGGACCGAGTGAGAGGGTGCGGTTCTCCAGCGTCACCGGCACCTCGACCTGCGGGGCGCCGCCCTCCTGTGCCGGCCGGGCGAGCAGGCCGAGGACGCCGCCGATCGCCTGCGCCACCCGTGGCCCCAGCACACCTGAGGCGGCCAGCGCATGCAGCGTGGCGTCGTAGCCGACCACGCGCGCCGTGGCGGCGCCCATCGGCTGCATCTGCTCGTCCAATGCCATGGTGGCGCCGGCGGACAGGCCGAGCGCGGCCCAGCTCAGCGCCAGGCGGCCAACCTCCAGCTTGCCGCCGGCATCGCGCCAGGCGGTGGCGCGCGCGGCGACGTCGCCCGCGCCCGGCCACGGGCCGGTGAGCGCGGTATCGAACGATGCCGCGGCGATGCGCGGACCGATCGGCCAGGGGCGGGCGTGCCGCAGCGGCGGCAGGTCGATCGTCGCGGCGGTGCAGATTACCGCCAGCACGGCCTCGCCCGGCGGGGCGGCCGGCCAGGCGGCGGCGTGCACGGTCAGGGCGGCGATGTCCAACGGCCCGGTGGACACCGCGACGCGCAGCCCGGCGGCGGAGAAATCGAGCGGCAGGCGGTCGGCCGGGCCGGCGCCGAGCGGAATGGTCACCTCGAACCGGTCGGCGGCGAAACCGAATTCCGGCAGGGTGGACAGCCGCAGCAACTGCTGACCGGAAACCCGGACGCGCAACACCTGAGGCCGCAACAGCGCAACCGCCAGCTCGGCCTGTCCGGCCTTCCAGGACAGGCCGCCGGGCAGGTCCTTGTCGCCGCCGGCGAGCACGGGATCGGCCAGCCTGACCGCCGCCGCGAGCGGCCAGCCGGCCCGCACCGGCTGACCCGCTGCGGCCGTCCAGCCGGCGGCGCGACGCCGCATCTGCCAGGCCGCCAGTTCGTTCTCCAGCCGCGCGGTGGCGAGGAACCACAGCGCGGTATCGGCGGCGGCCAGCACCGCCAGTGCGGCCAGGGCACCGATCAGCAGGCGGCGCATGACGGAGAAGCGTCGGAGCGGGGTCATGGCAGGCATTTATGGACCGATCGGATGGTGGCGGGATACCTTGCTCACCGCAGATTGGATGGGTGTGGACCGTACCATCCCCAGTGCGGCCTGACCGGTGCTGCACTGCATTAATTCACCGTGAGGCTTTTGTTTATTAGTCAATTAGGAAAGGCCGGACGGCTGATTCGGCGGCTCTGGATGGACGTCGCCCACAGAGTTATCCACAGCTTTTCCACCTCGCAGCGCCGCATAGCCCTCGGCATAAGCCTGCTCCAGCCGCGCCATCACCGCCGCCCGCGGCAGGCCGACGGGCAGCGGCGGCAGGATGGCGATCCGGATGGTGCCGGGACGCTTGCGGAAGCTGCGCCGCCCCCAGAAGTGGCCGGAATCGGTGGCAACCGGGATGATCGGCAGGCCCGTCCGGGCGGCGATCGCGGCAACGCCAGGGTGCAGCCTGATGGGTTCGCCCGGGGCGGCGCGGGTGCCCTCGGGGAAGATCAGGATTTGCCGCCCGGCGGCGGCGGCGGCGGCAGCACGCCGGATCAGATCGCGCATGGCCGCCGCGCCGGCGTTGCGGTCCACCGGGATCTGGCCGCCGCGCACCAGCAGCCGGCCGAACAGCGGCAGGCGCGTCAACTCGCGCTTGAGCACGTAGGCGCAGTCCGGCACCAGCAGCAGCCACACGATGGTATCGAAGGCGGACTGGTGCATCGGCGCGATCAGCGCAGCCCCGGCAGGCAGGTGCTCGCGCCCGGTCACCACATAGTCGATGCCGCAGATGCGCCGCAGCCCGGCCAGCATCACCCTGGCCCAGAGTTTCGCCCCGGCGACGACGGCGGGCCGGTCGTGGGCCAGCAAGGTCACCCGGAGGCTGACCACGGCGGTCGCGCAGTACAGCCAGACGCTGAACGCCAACGAGCGGAGCAGGGTCATCCGCCGATCCTTTCCTCGTGCACCGGCCGGTCCTCGCGGGACGGCGTGGCATGTGTCTCGCCGTGCGAGCCGAGGGCGGAGAGCCCGCCTTCGGTCGCCAGCCATTTGGTGTATTCGCCCGCGAGCAGGCGCAGCGCGGTCAGGTCAGGCTGGCGCATCGCCGGTGGCAGCACCGGCACCGGGTGCAGCGCGACCTCCGGCAGTGCCCGCGACAGCTCGGCAATCGCGCGCGGCATGTGATAGCCGGCGGTGACCACGATGAGCGAATGCAGTCCGTTGGCGCGCGCCCATTCGGCCGTCTCGGCGGCGTTGCCGCGGGTCGAGGCGGCGACGCGGCCCAGCGTCACCCGCCCGCCCAGCGCCGGGTCCACGCCGGCGCGGTGGGCGAGCGCGGCGAAATCGGTGGCGCCGCCCACCCCGGAGACCAGCAGCACCCGCGCCCGCCCCTCGGCGAGCAGTTTCAGCGCGGTTGCCACCCGCTCGGCGCCGCCGGTCAGGGCGACGATGCCGTCGGCCGCCGCCGGCGGCTCGACGGTGACCCAGGCGGCATGCAGGAACCAGGCGAAGCCGGCCGCCCAGGCGAGCACCAGAACCGCCGGCAGCGTCAGCAGCGCGCGCCGGCGGCGTGTCACGGCAGGCGTCGCAGCCAGCGCCGGACGGTGCCCTGCGCCGTGAGGAAGCCGATCGCCGCGGCCACCATGGGCAGCGCCGGCAGCGCCAGCCAGAGCGAGGCCGGCAGCGCGGCCAGCAGGGCAAGCCCGGAAAGCTCGGCAACCGCTTCCGGCCGCACCACGGCGAAGGGGGCGGCGAGCTGGGCGAGCGCCAGCAGCACGGGCAGCGCCGCCAGCGCGCCGAGCAGACCGCCGGCGGCGGCCAGCACGGTGGCGCGGGCGGCGAAGCGGCCGGCGATGTAGCCGTCGGTTGCGCCCAGCCCGTGCACGATCTCGATGGCTTCCCGCCGGGCCGCCAGCCCCGCGCGGGTGGCGATCGCCACCACCGAGGCGGCCACCGCGGCCACCACCGCCAGGGCCAGCCAGGCGCAGGCCTGCAGGCTGCCGGCCAGCAGGCCGAGCCGCTGCACCCAGACGCCATGGCTTTCCGTCAGCGTGCCCGGCACCGCGGCGGCCAGGCTGGCAGCGAGCGGTGCGGGGTCGGGCGCGCCGGGGGCCAGGCGCACCGCGATCACCGCAGGCAGCGGAATGGAAAGGCGCGCGGCGCCGCTGCCAAGCCAGGGCCGCAGCAGGTCGGCCAGTTCGCCGTCCGACAGCGGCCGGACGCTGGCCACCCCCGGCGCCGCGCGCAGCAGCGCCAGGGCACGGTCGAGGCGGGTCTGTCCGCTCTCCGCAATCCCCGGGCGCGGCACCTGAACGGTCAGTGCCGATCCCGCGCCTTCCTGCCAGTGCGTCGCCAGCGCCCGCACCCCGACCACCCCGGCCAGGGCCAGCGCGGCCAGGAACGCCATCGCCGCCACCAGCAGCGGCAGCATGCGGTCGCCGAGCACCCGGCGCAGGCCGAGGTCGTCGAACCGCGCCCGGCGGAGCGGGTTACTGGCCACGGTCGTAACCGGGGCAAAACCCCGGGTAAGCAGGTGCAGCATGCGTCCGCCTGCGGAACGGCCGCCGCAGAAATCCGCCATTTTTTGGCCGTCGAACCCGGATTGACCCGCTTCCGTTCTGTGTTCGCCCGGGGTTTTGCCCC
>CAIVPZ010000042.1 GCA_903907955.1 uncultured Acetobacteraceae bacterium
ATGTTCTGCCACATCACCCAGACCTGGCGCGCGACCCCGCTCACCAGCCGCCTCGCCGTGGTCGATCTCATTGCCAACACCACGACCAAGACCGGCCTGACCGTCCGCTGCGAACTTGACACCAACACTTATCCGAAGGACATCAAGGTCTCGGACGAGGAGTTCGCGAGCCTCAACCTCAAAGGGGACGATTTCCATCCGGACTGGAACTATACCATCTCGCCAAGAGAACAAAAGGTGGAGCGGTAATTTCTGGGCGTCTCCTAAGCTGCGGAGCAGGGCCGACACGCCCCGCTACATTTTCGGGAGCATTTGCCATGACCGAGCGCGTGAGCGTGCCGGGTCCTGCCGGCGGGCAACTTGTCGACCGTTTCGGCACCGTCCACCGCAGCCGCGACCACCGCGCGGTGTCCGCCTTCGGCGACGCGGTCGTGGCGGTCGCGGCGCACCGGTCGGACCCGGCTGCTGCCATCGACCGCGCGCTCGCCTGCGATCCCAACCTGGTTGCCGCCCATGCATTGCGGGCATTCGGCGGGGTCATCCTCGCGCGCGCCGAAACCGTCGTTGCCGCGCGCGTCGCCGGGGAGGCCGCGCGCACCGCCGCTGGGGAGCATGACAGCCTGACCACCGCCGAGGCGGCGCTGCTGGAGGCGCTCGATCCTGCGCTGGAGGGTCGGTTGCTGGCGGCGGCCGACATTCTGGGCCGCTACTTGCAGCAGGAACCACAGGCTCTGTTGCTGCTCAAACTGGCCTGCGCATTGCGATTCATTGGCGGTGACCCGCAGGGCATGCGGCGAACGACCACCTGCGTGCTGTCCGCGTGGCGGACCGATGCCGCCGGATTCGGCTTCGTCCTGGGATGTCACGCCTTCGCCCTGGAGGAGACCGGCGATCTGGCAGGCGCCGAACGCGCCGGCATCGAGGCTGTCGAGCGCGAGCCGACGGACGCTTGGGGGCTGCACGCGGTCACGCACGTGCATGAGATGACCGGCCGTACCGCCGAGGGCATCGCCTGGCTCGAGCGGACACGCAAGCAGTGGACGGGCTGCAACAACTTTGCCTTCCACCTCGCATGGCACCTCGCCTTGTTCCATCTGGAGCGCGGCGATCACGCGAAAGTGCTCGAACTCTATGACAACGAGGTCCGCGCGGTCCGGACGGAAGACTTTCGCGATATCGCCAACGCGGTATCGCTGCTGTGCCGGTTGCGCCAGCACGGCGTTGCCGTGGGCGAGCGCTGGCAGGAACTGGCGCAGGTTGCCCGCAGGCGACGCCATGACACGACGCTGCTGTTCGCAACCCTGCATCACCTGCTGGCCCTGATCGCCGTCGGTGACCGCGGCGCGTCGAACGATCTGTTGCTGGCGCTGCAGCGCATCGCGACGGCAGAGGCGGGCGACCAGGGCCGCGTTGCCGCCGCGGTCGGCCTGCCGTTCGCGCGCGTGCTGCTGTCATCGACGGATAGCGGGCAGCCTTGTTGGCCGCTCGATGAGATCGCCGCTGCGTTGCAGCAACTGGGCGGCAGCCACGCCCAGCGCGACCTGTTCCTGCGCATCCTGCTGGAGCGGGCAGCGCAGGACGATGACGTGGCCACGGTTGCGGAGCTGCTTGCCGTGCGGCGCACGGTGAAACGCGACGATTGCTTTGCCGACAGGTTGACGAAGCAGCGCGTGATGGCACCGTTGCCGGCTGGTGCCGTCGCGGGGGCCGCACAGAGCGGGCCGTGAGCCGCGCTCGCGCGACCACAGCAGCCCCGCCGAGCTCTTTTCCATCTTCTGGTCAGGGCAGGCTGCATGGCCCTGCACGGCAAGGCGGCGCGGGTGAAATTCAGCGTCCGGCAGAGCGCCAGCAGGCAGCGGATCTCGGTCAGTTCCGTGACACGCCCATGTTTGGCGGGTGGTCCGGCCTGCAGAGAGGACGCGCCCACGGGCCAGGCATTACATCAGGTTATTCAATCGATCCGGCAGCGGCATTGGTAAGCGCCGGCCCGGCACGGAAAGGTAGGCCGTGCCGGGCGGATGGTCTGCCCGCAGCAGAATGCAGAAAAATGAGCAACATCATGCAGGCTGCCGGCATGGCGCGGAAGTCGGCCCGTCCGCTGGAGGTAACCGGTCACACCCCCCGGGTCGGGCAGCGGCTGGAGCGGGCAGCTTGGGGTGCGGAGCGCCGGTGCACGCTGCCGCGATGAGATCGCGCGCCACTGCTGTCCGGTTCGCGGAACCAAGATTGGTAACCGGGGCAAAACCCCGGGCGAACACAGAACGGAAGCGGGTCAATCCGGGTTCGACGGCCAAAAAATGGCGGATTTCTGCGGCGGCCGTTCCGCAGGCGGACGCATGCTGCACCTGCTTACCCGGGGTTTTGCCCC
>CAIVPZ010000043.1 GCA_903907955.1 uncultured Acetobacteraceae bacterium
AATGTGGGCCCAGTTGCGATGATTGTGGGCCAGACCCCTCAGGTCCGTTGCAATGAGCGTGGGCACGGCCCGCCATCTATTGCGATCCGAGCCGCCGATGATTGCGATCCGCTATACGTATCGAACCCGACCACATCCAGCATCCCGGCATCGTTCGGGTCGGCGATGCTGAAGCCGTTCGACACCAGGCCGACCACCACCAGCTTCGCCGCGATGCCGGTGCGCTCGCGGTACTGCCGCAGCGCCTGCACCGGGTGGATCATCCCGGCCCAGGTCTCGTTGTCGGTATAGACAACGAAAGCATCGACCGGGAGACGCCGCTCCAGCGCATACAGCATCGGCAGCGCGCAGTCGGTGCCGCCGAATGGCAGGTCCGAGACGGCACGTACTGCGTCGTCCAGCCGCATCGACGGCGACAACGGCAACGGGGTCAGGGTGGCCTGCCAGCTTCCCGGTTCCGCCGCGGTGAATCCCACGATGTGGGTGTTCGCCTCGGTAGCCGCCACCATCAGCGCCATCGCCGCCGATGCCTCGCGCGGGGTCAGCGACGTGCCGGCCACCCGACCTGCCGCCATCGACCCCGACACGTCGAGCGCCAGCAGCAGGCGCTTGCCGGTCGGCTCGATGGACCGGAACGCGGTGTAGAACGCCGCGTTCAGGGCATCGATCACCGGCTGCACCGGCTCCCACTGCAGCGCGCCGCGATCCCCCCTGCCCTGCGCGTAGGTACGCAAGGCCAGCAGAATCGCCAGCGGGTGCAGCCGCGCCCGGGCGATACGCTCGGCATCGCCCAGGGCCGACAGCACCAGCGGCAACTGGTCGCCGAACGGCTTGACCACGCCAACCGCGGTCAGCTTGGCGAGCGAGCGCACCAGCGCGGTCAGCGGCATGCGCTCCAGCAGCGCCTCCCACACCGCCGGGTCGTTCAGCAGCCCGGTCGGCACGGCCTCGCGCGGCAGGTCGTGCGCACGGATCAGCGCCGCCGCCGTCGCGCCGCTCTCCGCCCGGCCGAGCGCCGCCGCGGCCTGGACGAGCGACGGCAAGGCCTCGCCCTCCGTGCCACGGCACACCCAGTCGAGCAGCGCCACGCGTGCCGGCTCCGCCGTCTCCGGGTGCGCCAGCCGCAGCAGGTCGCGATGCGACCAGCCGCCACGCTGGCGGTACTTCACCAGCTGATAGGCGAGCCGCTCGACCGGCTGGGCCAGATACCAGGCGCCGACCGCCCGGCGCAGCGCCCGGCCCCAGCCGCGCGTGGCCTGCACGAAGGCCGCGAACTGGAACAGCTGCATGCCGGTGCGGGCGACGCGCGGCAGCGCGGCCAGCGCTGCCTGGCGCGTCGCCAGGTCCTGCGCCGATGCCGCCAGGGCGAGCGCGAACAGTGCCGGCTCGTTCTTCGGCGCGCGGCCGCCCTCACTCACCTCGACAATCCGCGCCACCGCCCGCACGCCGTCCGACGCGATGGCGCGCAGCACCGCCTGCGCGTTGTCGCGCGTCAGTGCCCGTTCGCCGGCGTAGTAGCTGCCGCCCTCGGAGCCCAGGATCAGAAAGCGGTCGAGCCGCGCCCAGTCATCAACCGGGAAGGCGTAACCGCCGGCCGAGTTCGGCACGGCGCCGGGGATAGGCTGCGCCTGCGGCGTGACCGCCGCCGTACGCCGCGCAAAAATGTTCAGGTAGCTCTTCATAGCCCGCCTCCTGTCGAGGGTTCCGGCGGGCGTGGTGTGGCGAGGGCCTATGGCATCCTGTTGGATGCCGCCGGATTGGGGGACCGGCTCTCCCTGGTAACCCTCGACCTCCGGCCCGCCGGAGGAATGTCTGGACGCATGCTCATGCCCGGATCAGCGGAATTCGCAGCCGCGATCCGGGCTGGCGAAAACAGCGGACGAGCGCGCGATGCGCGTGTTGTGGTCGTTGATGTCGCCTCACGCCTGCCTCCTCTCGCCTTGCCGTCCTGCCGGGCGGTCATGTGCCAGGTGGACATGTGATCGCCGACGATAGACTGTTGCTCTACCAGACTGAGCTACCGCGCCTCGCGACGCCGGCGGGCTTCGAACCCGCGACACACAGGTTATGATAACCGTCGAACTCCGGCCCACCCGGGCCAACGCACGCAGAGCGCAGACATGTGCCGCCGAGGGGCGCCGTTCCCTAACTGGAACTGTGGGCCCCCAAGCCCACCGGCTGTCGGGGCGAACCCCTGGTTGAGGATAACCCTCGGCTTTCGGCCCGCGCCGAATCCTTGCAGTGACGGGCATGTAAGCCCCGGTCTGGGGGTTGCTCGTTTTCAAAGAGAACCCAGCCCGATCCGGCCCGTTGGGGCGGCGGTATGCTCCCGTCGCCTCCCGGCCGTCAATGACAAACTTTAGATTTTCTAAACTTTGTGCTAGCCTGTGACGCGATGATCAATACCGCTCAGATCCGCGCGGCGCGCGGCCTGCTGAAATGGACCCAGGCCGCCCTGGCGCACCGGGCCGCTATTTCTACCGTCACCCTGAACATGATCGAGAACGAGACCGTCCGGCCGCGAGAAAGCACGCTTGCAGCCATCCGCCGCGCCCTGGAAGCAGGTGGAGTGCAGTTCCTGGACGAAGCCGGGGTCGGTGTCGGGGTCAGGTTCGCGCCCGTGGCGGCCCAATGAGCCGTTCACGACGGATGCACCCCTGCGGGAGCATGTCGGATGGGCGGTATCGCCGGTGTCACCGGCCCCAATGCGCGGGCTCGCTATCCATCCTCTGGAAGACGGGCGATCTCCGCTTCCACCGCGGCGATCAGAAGGGGAAGCTCGTCGGTAATCGTTGGCCACAGCAGCGGCAATTCGAGGCCAAAGTACTGGTGTGCAACGATGTCACGCAGTCCAGCGAAGCCTCGCCAGTCGATTTCGCGATGCCCGGCCAAGATATCGGCCGGCAGTGCCTTGATGGCTTCGCCGATCTCGGCAAGCGCGTTCTTGATAGCACGATAGGTGCGCCGGTCGCGCTGTGGCAGCGCGACGAAGGCGTCCTCATCCAGGCCATCGACAAAGCCGAGAATGTCGCTGGCAGCAATGTGGATGTCCGTGAGGCGGTCGCGCGGGTCGCGGGTCATCAGAAGACTTGCACCGCCTCACGCTGCGCCGCCGCGCGGATGTGGGGTCGCAGGACCCGCCATTCCGCCAGATCAACCGGGGCACCGAGCAGCGCTGCCAGATCTTCGCGCAAGCTGGCGAGGCCGGTGAGGGACATCCGTCGGTCTGATGCGAACTCGGCGATCAGGTCAATGTCGCTGTCCGGACGGGCGTCGCCGCGGACGACCGATCCGAAAACCCAGAGGGACGTCACCCCGCGCTGTTGCAGAGCCGCGGCATGCGCCCGTAGCCGGCCCAACACGTCGGACAGGGCGGGCGGCTGCCGATCCTGTTCAGCAAGAAAGCGGTCCAGGACATCGCCGACGAGGTCCTGGACAGACTGCCCGCGGCCAGCAGCGAGAGCCTTTATGCGGTTGCGGGTCTCGGGGGAAACCCGGACCGAGAGAAATGCCGGCGGTTCCATGGGGTCATCGTGGCTTTGTGCACAAACTATCATAGGCACCGGAGCGCTACAGGGCAAGGTCGAGCTTATAACGTGCGATCGGCACGCAATTATCGCACCTCTCGTCGGAGTGCGTTACGTCGGGACACGCAGGAGCAGGGACTTGGCCTCTCGTCGTCGTTCCGAGAGTACGAGCCGCCGAGTCGCCACGAAACTCGGCCAACAACGAGCGGATTGCGTGGACTATACTGGGCAGCTGTCGCGACGACGACGTGGACTCTTGCGGGAATGACCGTGGATTCTTCTGGGAACGGTTCCGCAAGGCAAACCGTTTATTAACAAGCCCTTGAATGAGTTGTCCCGTGGACTTTTCTGGTGCAGCTTTCAAGTACCAGATCAAATAGCTTTTCTAGTACCTTAGCCCCAGAAAAGTCCATGGTGACAGAATCGAATGGGTGCGACACATTGGTCGCTATGGGCAAGGTTCACGATATCCTCGAGCAGAGAGGTAGACAGGGAGCGCTACAAGGCGACTTCGACAGAACGGTCGTCGAAGCCGCTTCGCAATATCTCAGCGACGAAGAAAATAGCATAGGGTTCCTTTATTCTGGTTGGTGCCAAGCAGCCCTACCACATCGGCGGCTATCAAACGAGGCTGGCTGGCAGATCGAGAGCGAGCGAATGGCGCTCGTTGTGGAACCAGGAATGCGGCCAACTTCGACCGGACGGCCGGAACCCGTAGGAGTACCATACGGGAGCAGGGCTCGTCTGATAATGATTTACCTCCAAACGGAGGCGATCCGAACCCAATCGAGGGAAATCCTCCTCGGACGTAGCCTCCGGGGATGGCTTTCGAAAATGAACATCCCAGTGGGCGGAAAGAGCCTAAAAGATGTCCGAGACCAGTGCGATAGGATAAGCCGGTGCCGACTTAGCTTAACCATCAGGCACGGAAGCCGAATTGGCTTGACTAATCAAAATATCGTCGACACCGCCATGTTCCTCGACAGGGACGAAACCGGTCAAGAGAGCTTCTTTGCTGAGACAGCGAAGCTGTCCGAGGGTTTCTACAATCAGCTTAAGAAACATCCTGTGCCTCTTCAGGACGCCGCTATACGGGCAATCGCCAACAACTCGATGGCGCTGGACGTGTATGCTTGGCTTGCCTATCGCCTGCATTCTCTAGACAAACCACGGCCGGTTTCCTGGATCGCCTTAAAGGCCCAGTTCGGAACTGGCTACAACAGAATGGATCATTTCAGGAATAACTTCAGACCCATTTTGGCACTGGCACTCGCCGTCTATCCGGACGCACGGGTGGAAGAAGCTGAGAACACGTCTGGTTTGATTCTTTATCCATCACGGCCGCCGGTGCCAACCAGACTGATCTGCGCCGTGCACAGAAGGGCTCCCTAACAGCTTTAGCCAGTAAGCCTGTCAAAGACAGGCGGGTTTTGCAACTCCGCCCGGCAACAATGCGGCAATCGGGTTCAGATGTCGGCGCAATAATGCCAAGTCCCAATAAATTCCCCCTTTGCATCAAGGGGTCAGGACCGGCTAATTGGCTGATACCCAACGGGGTGATTGGGATATCCCGTGCCCCTCGGCTTTCGCAGTAAAGTCCACACGCACAAACCCGATGCAGGCTCAGCACCCTGCGTCCCAGTAAAGTCCACGCCAGGCTCACGGAGCCACGAGCTTGGCTGCTGCCCAAGCCGCGGTATCGGGCCGAGTTCGAAGCCGCATGGCCGTTACCAGTAAAGCCCACACTCCGCCGTGACCATGCTGCCGGGCGCCGCCACCAAAAAATGAAAGCAAAGGCGGGCTGTTCGATCGTGCTTTGATCCTTTGTCAGCGCGTTACCCGCTCTTCTTGATCCACCTAATCACCGATTAAGTGAGTGCGAGGCACCAGGTGACCAGCGCTGACGACATCGCGCTGACTCAGGACAGTGCCGAAAATCGAGGCAGCGCCGGGGTAAGGGAAACAGCCACACTCCTGGTCCACGACAGCCCGGGCTCATTGGCCTCGCAAGACGTAGCGGAAGTGGCACACTTGGGCAAATACGTGAACATCTGGACGGAGCCATCCACCAGTATAGTCCACAAGCTGTGGCAGCGCTGGAACCTCCGAACCTCTTAGGACGACCACCGGACGCAGGTGACGAATGTTTGCCGTGCTCTAATAAAATCAAAGCCTTCGTCGCAGCTACCGTAACCGGGGCAAAACCCCGGGTAAGCAGGTGCAGCATGCGTCCGCCTGCGGAACGGCCGCCGCAGAAATCCGCCATTTTTTGGCCGTCGAACCCGGATTGACCCGCTTCCGTTCTGTGTTCGCCCGGGGTTTTGCCCCG
>CAIVPZ010000044.1 GCA_903907955.1 uncultured Acetobacteraceae bacterium
GATCGTCTCCGGCCGCACCAGCCGCCGGAGCATCTGAAACGCAGATCCGTCACCCCAGAACGCCGCTCCGTTCACCCCCCAGGAAAGCGTCCAGGAATGGCTGTGCGCCATCTTTCCGCGGGTTCACGCCGCCAGCGACAGGATGTCCCGGCGCCGGCTCGCATCGGTTGATTTCGCCGATACGCCCGGCGGTTCGGGTGAGGACGTGCCGGGCGGCGAAGGGGAGCCAGTGTTCCGAGCAGCACGAGACGGCGGCGGAGTGGCCCGGAAGCCAGCCGATCTTCGACCCGGCGATCTGTTGGTTGTTCCCGCCGATTATGGTGGATGTGACCAGTTCGGGTGGAGGCCCGACAGTCGGGCGGCCGTTTCCGACGTGGCCGAGTTTGCCGCATGGCCCTATCGCGCAAGCCGTTACACTGTTCGCCTCACCCTGGCCCGGCTGGAAGCCGCCATGCTGGCGGAGGGCGGTCTGGATCATGAGGGCGATCAGGACGAATTCGCTCAGCGGCTTGAGGTCAGGCGAACCGCACAGGCCCGCTGGGGTGCCCTGGCCGATCAAATGAACGTGCTTGCTTCCGATGCCGAAGGGCAGGTGCGGGCCATTCTGGCGATGCAGTTGCCGGCCGCGTTGAAACTCCTGGTTGCCCCCCTTCTGCATGCGCGCCGGGGCCGTGGTCGCCGTCTTGAGGTGCTCACACCTTATGCCGACGACCGTGCCGAGAACCCTTATGCCGCCGGGGTCGTTATAGCGGCACGCTTCGGGCTGACCTCAGATGCCACTCTGGAGCCGGGCGCTGGCGAAACCGCCGAGGCGGCCCACGTGCTCGCTGCTGGGGTGCCGGCCACAGAGGACGATGCGGTAGGCTCCCTGGATCGGACCGAGTTGGACCTGCTTACTCATTCCGAGGATGTGCGGTCCAAAGCCGTCACGTTCGCTCGCGCCTGCGGCCTGAGCGACCCGGTTGTCGCCGACATCGCCCTCGCGGGCTGGTTCCACGATGCCGGCAAGGCGGACCCGCGCTTTCAGGCCCTGCTGGGCACAGGCGATCCACTGCTGCTCGCCGAAGAGGCGGTGCTCGCAAAGTCTGGCCGCCGATCGGTGCCCGGCGACCTTGATGGCACTGGCTTGCCACCGCGTTGGCGCCATGAGGCGCTGTCCGTGCGGCTGGCGCTCTGCAATGCCCGCCTCGCCACGGCACATGATCCTGGCTTGGTGCTCTGGCTGATAGGCACCCACCATGGCTGGGGGCGCCCATTCTTCCCCCACACCGACCCTCTGGATGCCGTGGGTCATCCTCTGCCGACGCTGGACGGGTTGACCGTGCCGCTCCTGGCTGGTCAGGGACCTCAGTCACTCGGCTTCAGTCTCGATCTGGCGTCCTTGCCCGAGGATTTGTGCGGCCTCGACTGGACCCAACTCTTCACGCTGCTCAGGCATCGCTATGGCGCATGGGGACTTGCGCATCTGGAGGCGATTGTGCGCTTGGCCGACCACCGGGCGTCAGAGGACGCCGACCGGGGTGTGGCAGAAGCAGCGGAGGGCGCCGCATGATTCAGAATCGCCCGGACGAGCCTGCACGGGACCACCGGCTGGAGGGTCTGGAGCGTAACCGGGGCAAAACCCCGGGTAAGCAGGTGCAGCATGCGTCCGCCTGCGGAACGGCCGCCGCAGAAATCCGCCATTTTTTGGCCGTCGAACCCGGATTGACCCGCTTCCGTTCTGTGTTCGCCCGGGGTTTTGCCCC
>CAIVPZ010000045.1 GCA_903907955.1 uncultured Acetobacteraceae bacterium
CTCCGCCAGAACCCTAGCATTTCCGCGGCTTTCCAGGCCTGTTTGGCGATCCTCCCCTAGTCTCTCCCCTACTCCATTCGCGGATAGGGGCGAATGACGGGGCGCCGCGTCGGCTTGGTGCCGGCCCCGGTCAGTCGGAAGCGCCGCCCTCGGCGATGACACCCGGCCCGGCTTCCTCCGCTTCGTCCTGTGCGATGATCCAATTCAGCTTGTCATCGGGCGCATAGGCGATCCATTCGGGGTTGCCGATAACCGCCCGCGCCTCCGCCGGCCATCGGCTCAAGGGCGTGTGCCAGGGCAGCGTGTCCCCGTTCTGTGCAGTCTCCAATTTCGCAATCCTGCGAACAATGCCACGGGTCATGCCTCCCGCTTTTCCGGTGTCACGATGGTCCGCACAATCAGCAGCCCGGCCGGGCGGTTCGCCTCGGTAATGCCGTACCGCGCCAGAACATCGTCGCGGCTTTCCCCAGGTCGCCCGATCAACTGCACTGCCGGAGGCGGCGGATTGGCGCGCGCCTCCATAGCCTCAAGGCGCCGGCGCAACTTGGTCATGGATGGTCCCTCCCTTCCAACGCGGCAAGGCGCCGCTCAAGGTCCGCTGTTTCGATCGTCCGCCGCCGGGTTTCGATCAGCCCGGCCACCGTTGCCGCTTCGTCCGGCGTGATCTGTCCGGCGCCGGCCGCTGCCAGGATGCTATGCAGGGCCGCTGCAGCATCCTCGGCCGTGGCGATCGGCGGCACGTCGAAGCGGATCGGGCGGCCCCTCGGCGGCGGCGCGATGCGGTCCAGCACGATGCGGCACGCGGTCATGTCCCCGCCCTTGGCGGCGGTCAGAACGGCCTTGACCACTGCCTCCGCGTCATCGTCCATCAGCTTCGCGGCCATGGTGGTTGCCCGGTGCCGGGTGCCAGGCGCCTTGCCGGCGGGGTTGCCGGAGCGGCCCGGTTTGAACGGGCGGCCCCGCTGCTCCCCGCTCCATTTTCAGCGGGCATCGGAAAGCTTTGCTGCCACGGAGGCCGCTGCATCGCCCTTGATCATCACCAGCGCGGCCCGGACGGCACGGCGGATCATGGGCGAGGTCGCTGGATCGGTGGCGATGTGCCGCAGCATCGCCAGTTGCCCGCGCACCAGATCGTCAGGGGAGAGGTCGGGAACGGTAGCACCGCCCCCTTCCTCCCGGTTCGCCCAGCCGGTCACGCGGCAACCCCTCCCTCTCCGTCGTCAATGTCACCAATCGCCTCGCCTGCCATCCGGCGGGCATCGTCCAAGCTCTTGGCGTCGGACAAGATCGTTATCAGGGCATCCCGAGCAATGAACAGGCCCGCACCGTCGCCCGGCCGGTCGGACAGGTGAAACAGTTCCGCCGGCACAGGCCCGGTGCGGGGGGCAGGTTCGAAGCGGATGATCTCTGCCACCGTCACGCGGCCTTGGCTGTGTCGGTCGGCTCGGCGATGTCCAGACCGGCCGAACGCCAGTAGGCAAGCTCCGCCGCTTGGGTGCGTTCGGCGTAGGCGTCTTGCTGATCGGTGCAGTAGCCAACTGCGCCCGGGGGACGCGGAGCAAAGCCGCGCGCCTCGGCGTGCAGCATGGCAGTCGTCCCCTCCGCGAAGTCACTTTGCGCCCTGGACAGCGCGCGCCGGGCCGCCTCAATGCGCGGCAGCGCCGCCAGCCGCAGCCGAAGGCCAAACTCAGCCACCGGCCGGTAAGCCTGCGCCTGCGCCCGCACCAGGTCCGTGTCGCGCTGCTGGCGATCTGCCCGCAGTTGCGTGGCCAGATCTCGGACGAACGTAAGATGATGTTCCGCGTCCTGCACGGCCCGCGCGGCGGCGGCGGTCGCCTCCGGGGCTACATGCTGCCCGGAGGTTGAACCCAACACCAGATCGGCTCGGGCGGCGTTCGCGCGAACCAGAGCGGTGCGCGCTTCGGGTTCTGCTTGCTCGGCCGCGGTCAGTTTCGCGCACGTCTCGGCGTAGACTTCGTGGGCACGGGCGATGCTGGCATTGTCGGCCAGCGCATCGAGTGCGGCGGCTTGCTCATGTGTCAGGGTTGCCATCGGTCGTTATCCTTTCTTGCCGTATTTGGCTTCGACTTGGCGCAACTCAGTGGCGGCATCGCTCGCACGCCTGGCACGATCGGCGTCGGCGATGACGGAGGCGCGGTGTGCGCGCCAATCAGGCGATGACATGGCGCGCACGTCCGGCGCTTGGTCGGCGACGATGCGGCCCCGCCAGTCAGTCCATTCCTCCGCGGTGCCGGTCCACTCCGCCGGCGCGTCTACGGGCGGCAACATCACGGCTGCCGCCGGCCGGTGTAGGCGTCGCGTAGCGCGCTGGCAGATACCGGCTTGTTGGGCGGCGGAGTGGGCGTGGTGGCGCGCACGCCATCAGCTCGCCGATCGGCGGCAGCGCGGGCGTTCTCGCCCTGGTGCGCCGCCGCAACGGCACGGGCTTTCGGCGAGTAGCTGGTGTGGGTCAGTGGCGGTTTGCTCACGCTGCATTCTCCGGGGCTTGGGATGCACCATCCGCGCGCATCCCCGTGGCGCGATCGGTGGCGAAGGGGACTGCGGCGGCTTGCTGTGTGCGGCGCGGCACGTAGGCAACGACGCAGTGGGCGGCGCAGTAAGGCAGGCGGCACCCGTCCGGCCGGACGGCGCGCGCGGCATCGCAGAAGGTCGGGCGCAACCCGGCAGCCGCGCCGTCCTCCCACATTGGCCACTGACAGCCCTCGGTGCCGGGCATGTAGTGCGATGCCATCAAGCGGCCTCCTGCCGGCGTGCAGTGCGCGCCCGCTCCGCCGCAATTTCGTCCCGTGATGCCCGCGCCGCCTGCATCAGCTGATCGGCGTCCCGCATCGCTTTCAGAACGTCGGGATGGATCGGCTTCCCCGGTCGCACTGCGGCCTGTTCCGACTTCTCCGCCGCCCCCCGCGCCTTTACCTCGGCTTGCCACGTGGCGACGGTGGCGCGCACATGCTCTGCCTCGGCGGCGCGTTCCCCGTCGGTCTGCACCGGCTCCGCTGCCGGTCTGGGCGGCGGCGCGGCTTTGGCAAGGGCGCGAAGTGCCCGCGTCGTGTCCAGAATGGGCTTGGCTTGTTCGGCAAGCAGATCGCGCGCGTCGGCGGCAGCCGGCCACCATGCCCAGCGGGAAATGGCGACGGCCTGCGCTCGTTCGTTGAAGGCCCATCCTGGCAATTCCAGGCATGCGATGCGCACCGCTCCGGCCCGGATGTTGAAGTCTGCATGGGCTGGCGTATTCCTGACTGCGCCAGCAATCGGCAGAAGCCACGCCACGACCATGGGCAGCGGCGCCGGCTCACTTCGGCGGTCCATTTCAGCGACGAAAGCGGCGGCGCGGGCGCGCATTTCTTCCGACAGGAACCGGACGCGCGGCCCTGCATGCGGCTCGGGATCAAGAAACTGCGTGACCGCATGCGCAACGTCATCGGGCAGCGTCGGCAACGCCGGCAACGATGGCAGGGCCGTGTTGTAGGCTGACAGTTGGGCGATGGCGTTCATGCTGCGCGGCCCCACAATGTTGGATCGTTGCCGTCGATTGTTGGCGGTTCATCTGCTGGCGATGGTGCGCCAGCCATCTTCGCTGCCAGGTCGTTCATCCATGCCATCTTGCCCGTGCGATCCTGCGCCGCGGACTTGCCGCGCGCCGTCGCCGCTGCCATCAGCCATGCTGCAGGGTCGCGCGTATCCGGGCATTCCCGCAGCGCGGTCAGCACGGCGGCGCAATCGTCCTTGGCGCCGCTCAAGAGCTTGCCAATGAGTGACCGCGCCGCGCCTTCGGTTTTTCCGGTCAGCCGGCGGAGGGTGGCGACGCCTTCCGTCCAGACCAGCTTGCGAGCATCGAAGGGCGCGGTTGCGATCTGCCCGGACGTGTCGGCGGCAGCCGGCGCGTCACTCCGAAGGAGTGTTCTTTCTTCTCTCGGTTCTCTCTCTTGGTTATCTCTCTTGGTTTGCGTCCCATCGGCGGGACTGTGCTCAGTCTCACGTGCGGGACTGTGCTCCCTGGCATCCGGCCATGGTTCTTCTGCCGGCTCCTCCGCAGCGCCGGCCGCGACTTGCGTGCCGCGATCGTAACCGGGGCAAAACCCCGGGTAAGCAGGTGCAGCATGCGTCCGCCTGCGGAACGGCCGCCGCAGAAATCCGCCATTTTTTGGCCGTCGAACCCGGATTGACCCGCTTCCGTTCTGTGTTCGCCCGGGGTTTTGCCCC
>CAIVPZ010000046.1 GCA_903907955.1 uncultured Acetobacteraceae bacterium
CCTCCGCTTCATCGCCAGCGAGGACATCTTCTGGGTCCTGATCTGATCCGCCCGCGGAATCACCGGCGGAAAGTCGAGCTTAGTGCCTATTGGGCAGCGCCCTGGACACCCGCCAGGGGTCAGTGGACCCCTGGACCCAGCACCAGCCAGCCGACCGACAGCGCCCCGGCGACGATGCAGTAATAGCCGAACGGGTTCAGCGCCCAGTCGTCATGGTCGCGGAAATACCGCATCAGGAACCAGGTGGACAGCCAGGCGGTGATGCCTGCCACCACCGCCGCCCCGGCTGACAGCGCGAACACGCCGGGGGCGACCTGCTCATGCAGCAGCTTCGGCACTTCCAGCACGGTCGCCCCGATGATCACCGGGGTGGCGATCAGGAAGGAGAAATGCGCGCTGCCCTCATGGTCGATGCCGCGCAGCAGGCCGCCGACGATGGTGGCGCCGGAGCGCGAAATGCCGGGGATCAGCGCGCCGCATTGCCAGATGCCGATGATCAGCGCGTCGCGCGCCGTCAGGGTGGTGAGCGGGCGGTGGCCGAGTCCGCGCAATTGCTCGCCGAACAGCAGCAGGAAGCCGTTCACCACCAGGAAGCAGGCCGCCACCAGCGGCGCGGCGAACAGGCCGCGCACGTATTTCTCCAGCGCGAAGCCGACGATCACGGCGGGAATGGTGGCGATGACGATCAGCACCGCCAGCAGCCGGGCATCATTGACCGCCTGGTTGGTGCCGAAGCCCAGCGTGCCACGGGCCAGCCCCCACCAGTCGCGCCAGAAATAAGCGATCAGCGCGGTCGCGGTGCCGGTATGCAGCATCACCACGAAGGGCAGGAAGGCGTGCGAGTGCTGGTCAAGGTTCCAGCGCAGCAGCGCCGGCAGCACCACCGCATGGCCGAGGCTGCTGACAGGGAACAACTCGGTCGCCCCCTGCAGAACGGCCACCGCGATGGCCTGGATGGTATCCATGTCGCACTCCGCTTCCTGGCTGAGATTCGCCCACCGGAATGGCGGAAGCGGCCGGTTGTTGCAACAGGTGCGTCACCCCACCGTCTGGACCGTGAACCCGGCATCGGTGATCGCCGCTTCCAGCGCTGCGGCGGTGGTTGTCGAGGTGATCTCCACCGTGTGCTGTTCGAGGTCGGCGGCCACCTGGGCGGCCGGGTCCACCGCCTGCACCGCGCGGGCGATGCTGGCGACGCAGCCCTGGCAGGTCATGTCGGGAATGGCAAAGCGGGTCATCCGGAGGCTCCTGCGGGGGAGCCAGGGCTAGCACGGCCGGAATCCGGCATCAACGTGCCGTTCAGCCGGTTTCCGCAAGGCGAACGGGGGGACAGAGATTGGGCGGTGCCGGGAGAAAGGCTGGCGGAAAGTTGAGATCGCCAGCGTGTCGCCGCCATGCCACCTTGCTGCTTTCGGTCACGGGAAAGGGGACGACACATGGCAACGATCAAACGCCACGCCAGCGCCGCCTGGCACGGCAGCGGCAAGGACGGTAGCGGCACACTGACCACCCAGAGCGCCACCCTCAAGGACACGCCCTATTCGTTCCACGCCCGCTTCGGCGACGGCGCCGGCACCAACCCCGAGGAACTGATCGCCGCCGCGCATGCCGGCTGTTTCAGCATGGCGCTGGCCTTCCAACTCGCCGGCGCCGGCCACACGCCGGAGCACATCCACACCGACGCGCGGCTGACCATGGAGCAGGACGGCGCCGGCTGGAAAATCGCCGCAGTGCATCTGGTGCTGCGGGCAAAGGTGCCGGGCATCGACAAGGCGACTTTCGAAGGCCTCGCCGCCCAGGCCAAGGCAGGCTGCCCGGTGTCGAAAGCACTGAACGCCGACATCACCCTGCACGCCCTGCTGGAATAGCCGCCCCGCCGGGCCAGGTCCCAATGGAAAGCAAGGCCAGGGCGCTGCCCGCAACGGCAAAAAAGCGAAGCACTTCCGCCTCGTGCATAATGCGCTTCGCTTTTCAGCTACATCGCCATGCCCGCAAAGAGTCGAAGAACCGGGCATCCGCCAGCAACGGCGGTATCACCCCTCCATCGGTTGCACCACCAGCACCACCCCCTTCACCCCCACCACCCGCAGCCGCGCCTGCGGCTGCGGCGGCTCGGCGCCACTCACCATCTGCGCCGGCCAGTCGCTGTCACCCAGCCGCACCCGCCCTTCACGCCCGTCGAAGCTGAGCGCGTAGGCGGTGCGGCCGACCAGGCCGATTTCCGGCAGGTTGACCCGCCGCACCGGCGGGCGACGCAGCCGCAGGGCGAGCGCCACGCTGGCCGCGGTCAGCACCGCGAAGCACACGACCTGCGGCCCCCAGCCCTCCAGCCCCAGCGCCACCACGCCACCGGTGCCGATCGCCGCCACCCCGATCCACATCAGGAAGACGCCGGGCACCACCAGTTCAGCCACCAGCAGCGACAGCCCCACGCCGATCCAGGTCAGCGACGTGAAGCTGTGCTCCAGGATGCCGTCCAACATCAGGACCGGGTCGCCGGGCCAGCGGCCGGAGCCTGGGGCGCCTGCAACATTGACAGCACCTGGGTGATGCCGCCGGCCAGCGCCGAAGCCTCCATCGGCACCACCACGAGACGGCTGTTCGGCGAGGCCGCCATTGCCTGGAACGCCTGCACGTAGCGGTCGGCGATGAAGTAGCGCAGCGCCGGTTCGCCGCCCTTGGACAGGGCCTCGGCCACCGAGCGGGTGGCGTTGGCCTCGGCCAGAGCAAGGCGCTCGCGCGCCAGGGCGTCGTTCTCGGCGGCCGACCGGCGGCCTTCGGCCGACAGGATCAGGCTTGCCTTGTTGCCCTCGGCCACCTTCACCGCGGCTTCCCGCTCGCCTTCGGCCCGCATCACCGTGGCGCGGCGTTCACGCTCGGCGGTCATCTGCATGTTCATGGCGCGGATCAGGTTTTCCGGCGGCTCGATCCGGCGGATCTCGACGCGACTGACCTTGACGCCCCAGGAGGTGGTGGCGCCGTCCAGGATGACCAGCAGCGAGGTGTTGATGCGCTCACGCGAGGACAGCGCGGCGTCGAGTTCCAACTCGCCGATCACGGCGCGGATGTTGGTCATGGCCAGGGTGGACAGTGCCTGCGACAGGTTGGCGATCTGGTAGGCGGCTTTTTCCGCCTCCAGCACGCGGTAGTAGATCACCCCGTCCACCGTGACGGTGGCATTGTCGCGGGAAATGACGCTTTGCTCGGGGATGTCGAGCACCTGCTCCTGCACGTTGAGCTTGCGGCCGACCTGGTCCACGAAGGGTACCAGGAAACTCAGGCCGGGATTGAGCAGGCGGGTGTAGGCGCCGAAGCGTTCGACGGTCCAGACCTGGCCCTGCGGCACGGTCTTCGTGCTGGCAAAGATGATGCCAATCACGAGCACGAGTACGAGAAACCACACGAGAAAGAAACCGAGTTGCATGCTTGCTCTCCGCAGCGACAGGTGCGGGCGCATCTGGTCCGCGCCCGGCACGCACTCTAGCACGAATGTGAGCGGTGCCGCGGACGATCATGGGGCGCAGGCCAAGGGATACGATGCGGCATGGCGCAGGCATGCCGGCGGCGCAGTCGCGGCAGCGCCCCGGGGATCGGCAGACCGCCGAAGGGCGCGGCAGACAAGCGGGAAATCAGGAACTTGCATCAGGCCGTCGTTACCCTGTAGGTGTCGGAGCAGCAACGTTCCCGAAGGTCCGTGGCCCTGTGGCTGCCATCCTCGAAGGAGAGGTTTCCGCCCCGCCGGGCGGCCTGCTCTCCGACCTCCTGGTGGCCGGCCACTCCCATCTGGTCGCCCTTGCGTGCCGCACTCCACCCAGGCGCCGCCGGAATTCGTTTTGCTGGAGGACGGCCCGCCGCGGATATTCACGGTCACCAAGCGGTGGGTCGGCGACCGTCTGGCGGATTACTGGAATCTGGTGGCACGGCAGTGCACCGGCCGCACGGTGGTGCTGTCGTGAAACGGCAACCAGCACAACGCCTCGTTCCTGATCGCGCCGGAGCCGTTGTTCGATTTCGTCTGCCCCGGCGCCGCCAGTCAGG
This sequence comes from uncultured Acetobacteraceae bacterium, assembly GCA_903907955.1. Classification (GTDB taxonomy): domain Bacteria; phylum Pseudomonadota; class Alphaproteobacteria; order Acetobacterales; family Acetobacteraceae; genus Rhodovastum. The sequence continues at coordinate 4,039 of CAIVPZ010000046.1, forward strand.
CCATCCATCCCGGTGCGGTCGTGCTGCCGGCCGCCGTGCTGTGCAGCTATTTCGCGCATACGCTGATCGCCCTGGGTCCGCACATCCGCACGCTGAAGGCGAGCGGTGCCGGGCGGATCCTCCTGCTCGGCACGCCCGCCCCGAAAGCCGACGGCGACTTCATCCTCGGCCACCTCCGGACGGAAGCGTATTTCCAGGACGTGGCAGCCCTCGCCGGAATCGACCTGAACAGCTGCCGCGTCACCCCGGCTTCGATCCGCCAGAAGCTCTGGACACTGATCCAGCAAATGATGGCGGCCGTCGCCGCGCAGGAGGAGGTGACCTTCGTGCCGGTTCCGCCCGAGACGCTGGACCCCGATGGCTTGCTGAAGCGCGAATACTGGCAGGACGACAGCACCCACGCCAACCGCGCGTTCGGCGACCGGGTCCGCCGGGTGCTTGAGCCGATCGCGCTGGCGGGGCTTGTTAGGATGCAGCCGCCATACCGGACCGTGCCCGACCGCGCCTTCTGGGCGCGCGCCGTCGCCGCGGGCTGGGCGCCCGCCGCGGTCGTCCGGACCTCCCGGCCTTATGCTTGCGCGCGGTGAAAAGCTGGCCTTGGCGGGCAGTTGCTTTGCCGCCAATATCGTTCCGTTACGGCGGCGGACGGGTGATCGATCCGTTCCGCCCGGGCCTGGCCTTCCCGGCCGGCTGCGACACCGAGCTTGATGTGCTGACCGCCCAGCACCTGGAGCGTGTCGTCGCCGCTTTGCGCCAGGCGGATGTGTTCGTCTTCACGCTGGGGCTGACCGAAGCCTGGGTGTCGGTGATCGACGGCGCGGTGTTCCCGGCCTGCCCCGGCACCATTGCCGGCACATACGATCCCAGCCGCCACGCCTTCCGCAATTTTACCGCGGCTGAAACGTGCACCGACCTGCTGGCGGCCTTCGCGCTGATCCGCGCGATCAATCCGGAGATCCGCTGCGTGCTGACCGTCTCGCCGGTGCCGCTGGTGGCGACGGCGACCGACGAGCACGTCCTGGCGGCAAGCATCTACAGCAAGTCCGTGCTGCGCGTGGCCGCACAGGAGGTGATGCTGGCGCTGCCCTATGTCGGCTATTTCCCGGCCTATGAGATCGTGACAGGACCGCAGGCGCCGGCCGGGTTCTTTGCGGCGAACCGGCACGATGTGAGCTGCACGGCGATCGACACCGTCATGTCGGCCTTCCTGTCGGCCTGCGACCTTGGCCGGCCGGGCGATCCGCCGGTGCCGGCGGCCGGGCCGCCGCCCGCTGCCGGGATGGCGCTATCGGCGCTGATCGCGGCCGTCGAGTGCGAGGAGGAGGCCGCCGGCAGGTGAGCCGGCAGCGACAACATGCGAGGACAGCTCTGACGGCCGATCCGACCAGATTGGCGGCGACGGTGCTGCTGCTGGCCCGCGGCGCGGCAGCCGCGGCGCCGGAGCGATCGCCGCTGCTGCCCGGCATGGCCGGCGTGGACCCGCGCACGCGCGTGGATGGCGGACAGGCACCGTGGCGGGCGGTCGCGCGCCTGCAGGTGCCCGGCACCGCGGCGGTGCTGGGCGGCTACAACCAGGACCATGCCGAAGTGATCGAGGCGGACGCGCACTGCGCCGTCACCGGCCTGGCGCGTGATCGCCAGGGCGGCGCGCTGCTGCTGCATGATTGCAGCGCCACCCGTGGCACCAGCGGCGGCCCGTTGCTGCTGCGCGGCGAGAACGGCGGCCTGCTGCTCGCCGGCATCCAGGTGGGCGCCAGGAAGGCCCGGGCCGGCGGCTTGGCGGTGCCGGCGGAAACGCTGCGTCGCCTGCTCACGCAGCCTTGATGCCGGTTTGACCGCGATCAAGGCGCCGCCGCGCGCCCGGGCGGAAGATGGCGCCGCCAACGGAGGGAAGCGCATGGTTGGACTTGTCCTCAGCCCCGAACAGGTGAAGTCGGCGCCGCCCGAGGTCCGGGCGTGGCTGCATACGCTGCTGGAAGCGGAATATGGCGGCCCCGACCTGCGCCCCGGCCGCGACGAGCACGCCGCGCTGGCCGCTCTGGCGCCCGAAGAAGCCGCCGCCCTGCTGGACCGTATCCGCGGCGACTTCCTGACCACCCAGGTGTTCTTCGAATTCGGCCGCGATCCGGTTGGCACGGCGCAGGTGCCGCCGAATCTGCACCGGGTGGCGATCCCGGACATCCTGCGGCACACGCAGATCGGCGATGTGCAGCATTTCGCCGCCTGCCTGGATGCCATCACCGCAACGTTCCGCGCATTGCGCGGCGATCCGGACGCGGCGTTGTTCGCGTTCGACCAGGGGGGCGGATGCTATGTGCACGCGACCACCCGGCAAAGCATTCATGCGGTGTGGCGCCAGCTTGCCGGGGCGCTGCCGCGGCCCCAGCCAGGGCCTGAAGCCTCTTGATGAATGGGGTGCAGGGGGCCACTGCCCCCTGCCGGGTCCGGGACAGCGCCCCACAGGCCCTAAGATAGGCGCCGTCTCGGGTAACTGACCGCCTGTTTTCGCTTTCGTTTTGGGTTTGCGAGGCGCTTGTGCAAGCTGGCGGAGGCGTTGTTGAGGGCTGCCAGCGTGATCGGCGGAACGATGGCCTCGATCAGGGCGGCCAGGGCGAGTTGTGTCACGCGCCACAACGAACTGGTCTGACCTGCGTCAGCAAGCTCCTGAGGGGAAAGACTCCAGGAATTCCTGGCCGAGGTCGTCGCAGAGCAAGGCCACAATCAGGTGGGCATACAGCCAACATCGCGTGCCGGCGGCGGTCCTTGTCCGAATCCTGTCGATATGCAGAAGCGATTTCAATCTCCTAAAGGCCAACTCGCTCTGCCAGCGCAGGCGATAGACCGCCAGCACCTGGTCCGCCGGAAACGCCGTGCCGGGCAGCGAGGTGGCCAGGATCAGGAGGTTGGCGGCGATCAGGCTGCGGTCGTCGAGCTTGGTCTGGTGTTTGCCCGCCTGCTGGCGCCGCCTCGATCGCCTCCGGGGTTTTGCGCCGGACCACGAGGCGGATCGGCATCGGCCTCTGCCGCTTGCCCGATTGGAACCGCACCACGATCTCGTGCGTGTCGCTTTCCGGCGGCAAAGCCTGCAGCAATGCGATCAGGTCCAACACCTCCCCCGCCGCGTCAACCAGACGAACCGTGCTCCAGCGCGCCGGCCCAGGCCGCCACCTGTTGCAGCGAACACCCGCCAGGACCCCAGGCCAGTGCCAGCCGCAACAGGTCACGCGCCGACCGCACACCGCGCGGACGCTGAAACGCCTTGGTCGCGCGTCCAACGGCCTCCAGGTCCAGGTCAGGCGGCAGACGGGCCAGAAAGGCGGAGAAATGGTCGATCGAAGCTGTTGATGCTGCTTGCATCCCCGCTATCAATCGTACCGATTCGAGCCGCGTCAAAGGGTGACTTAGGGCCTATGGGGCAGCGCCCTGGCATGCCTTACTTTTCTTCGAGAAACCCCTCCATCACCGCAATCTGCGCCGGCACATTCAACGCCGGCGCATGGCCGCAGCCCGGGAACTCGACCAGCCGGGCGCGCGGACCACGCAGCGCCATCGCCGCGGCAATCTCGGGCAGCAGCAGGTCGGACCCGGCGCCACGCAGCAGCAGCACCGGCAGGTCGAGCGAATCCCAACTGTCCCACTGATCGAAATCGCGCGGGCGGACGAACAGCTGCCGCACGATCGCCGGATCGTAATGGGTGGTGACGTAGCCGTTCTGTCGCCGCCGCACCGAGCTTTCGGTCATCCGCCGCCACTGTGCGTCGGTCAGCGTGCCGAACGGGGCATAGACCTCGCGCAGATAGCTCTCCAGTTCCGACACCCGGGCGAACTGTGGCGGCGCGCCGACATAGGTGCGGATGCGTTCGGCCGCCCCGGGTGGCAGGTTCGGCCCGATATCGTTGACCACCAGCCGCGAAATGCGGCCCCGCAGCGTGGTCGCGGCGGCACGGATGCCGAGCGCCCCGCCCATTGAGGTGCCCACCCAGCACAGCCGATCGAGCCGCAGCGCGTCGACGAAGGCCTGTGCGATCGCGGCATAGAACGCGAGGCAGTATTCGGTGTCCGGGTCCGGACTCCATTCGGACAGGCCGCGGCCGATCAGGTCCGGGCAGAGCACGCGGTAGCGGCCGGCGAGCGCCGCCGCCAGATCGTCGAAATCGCGGCAGGTGCGCGCCATGCCGTGCCACAGCAGCACCGGCGGGGCGTCGTCGCGGCCCCATTCGGTGTAATGGATCTCGCGACCGCAGCAGACCATGTAGCGGGATTGCATCAGCCGCTCCGGTGCAGGCCCGCGAGCAGCCGCTCCGCCGCGGCCAGCTCGTCCGGACTGTTGACGTTGAAGAACGGGTCATAGCCGGTTTCGTCGAACGATGCCGCAATAACCCCCTGCCTTTCGGTCCAGCGGTCGATCCTGCGCATGCCCTGGTGCAGCGCCGCCTCCAGCGCATCGGCCAGGGCGGTGGGCCAGAGCGCCGCCACCGGGTGGGTGCGGCCCAGGCTGGCCGCGCAGGCAATCGGCACGCCGGCCACCTGGCGGGCCGCGTCCAGCCGGGGCACCAGTTCGGCCGGCAGGAACGGCGTGTCGGTGGGCACCGACAGCAGGTCGGCGGCCCCGATCGCCTGTGCCCAGCGCATCCCCGCCAGCACGCCGGCCAGCGGCCCCAGGTTGCCGGGCAGCGGATCGGGCAGCACGGGCAGACCCCAGGCGGCAAAGCGCGCCGGATCGCCATTGGCGTTCAGCGCCAGCGCGCGCACCTGCGGGCGGATGCGGTCGCGCACGTGGTCGAGCAGTGGTCGGCCGCCCAGACGGCACAACGGCTTGTCGCCGCCGCCCATCCGTCGCGCCAGCCCGCCGGCGAGCAGCACCGCGACCGGACGGGAATCCGCCTGTTTGGCCAACGCGATCGGCTCTCCTTCGCCGCAAACCAGATTGCATCACCGCCCGGGATGGCGGATATCCCGGGGCGGACGGGCGGCCGTTCTGGGCTCGCACCGTACGGGAGGACCCTCGATGCACAAGCTTCCCCGCCGCACCCTGCTGGCCACCGGCGCCGCGCTGCCGCTGGTGGCGATCCGCACCCGCCCGGCCGGCGCGGCCGAGTTCGTCTACAAATATGCCAACAACCTGCCCGCCACCCATCCGCTCAACCTGCGCACCGCCGAGGCGGCGGCGCGCATCAAGCAGGAAACCGGCGGGCGCGTCGAGATCAACATCTTCCCGTTCAACCAGCTCGGCTCCGACACCGACACGCTGAGCCAGTTGCGCAACGGCGCGGTGGAGTTCTTCACCCTGTCCGGCCTGATCCTGTCCACCCTGGTGCCGGTCGCCTCGATCAACGGCGTCGGTTTTGCCTTCAAGGATTATGGCCAGGTCTGGGCCGCCATGGACGGCAAGCTTGGTGCGTTTGTGCGCGGGGAGATCGACAAGCGCGGCATCGTCGCGTTCGAGAAGCAGTATGATAACGGCTACCGCCAGATCACCAGCTCCACCAGGCCGATCCGCACCCCCGAGGACCTCACCGGGTTCAAGATCCGGGTGCCGATGAGCCCGCTCTGGACCAGCATGTTCAAGGCGTTCGGCGCCTCGCCGATCGGCATCAACTTCAGCGAAACCTACTCCGCGTTGCAGACCCATCTGGCCGACGGGCAGGAAAACCCGCTGGCGATCATCGAAACGGCGAAGTTGTACGAGGTGCAGAAATACCTCTCCGTCACCAACCACATGTGGGACGGGTTCTGGTTCCTCGCCAACCGCCGCGCGCTGGAGGCGCTGCCGCCGGACGCGCAGGAGATCGTGCGGCGTGAGTTCAACCGCTCGGCGGTGCAGCAGCGCGAGGACGTGGCAAAGCTGAACGTGACTCTGGAAGGGGCGCTGAAACAGCAGGGGCTGGAATTCGTCGGCACCGATCCGGCGGCGTTCCGCGCCGCGTTGCGCAAGGCCGGCTTCTATGCCGAGTGGGAGCAGAAGTACGGTCCGGAGGCGTGGAGCGCGCTGGAAAGCGTGGTGGGCAATCTGGCCTGATGGCCGGCGCCGAGGCCGCGCCGGCCAGCGGCCTCGGCGCCACCCTGGAAACCGTGCTGCGCCACGCCGTGGAAGTCCCGGCGGCTGCGCTGGTGCTGGCGGAAATCTTTGTTCTCCTGGCCGGCGTGGTCAGCCGCTTCGTGTTCCACCACCCGTTCGTGTGGAGCGACGAACTGGCCTCCATCCTGTTCCTGTGGCTGGCCATGTTCGGCGCCGTGATGGCGCTGCAACGCGGCCAGCACATGCGGCTGACCGCGCTGGTGGCGGCGATGTCGCCGTCCTGGCAGGCGCGGGCGCAGGTGCTGGCGGTGGCGGTGCCGGCGGTATTCCTGCTGCTTCTGCTGCCCTGGGCACGCGGATATGCCGAGGACGAGTGGTTCATCGAAACCCCGTCGCTGGGCTGGTCGAACATCGTGCGGGCGGCGGCGATCCCGGTCGGTTTTCTGCTCATGGCCTGCACCTGCGCCATCCGGCTGCTGCGGTTCCGGCTGACCGATCTTTTCGTGGTTGGCGCGGCGCTGGCAGTGCTGGCGGGCGGGCTGTGGCTGGGCGCGCCGGCGTTGCGGGGCATCGGTAACTGGAATTTACTGGTTTTTTTCGTCGGCCTGCTGGCGGTGTTCGTGCTGCTCGGCGTGCCGATCGCTTTCGCGTTCGGCTCGGCCACGCTGGGCTTCCTGCTCTGCGCCACCCGCGTGCCGCTGACCATCATCGTCTCGCGCATGGACGAGGGCATGAGCAGTCTGGTGCTGCTGGCGGTGCCGCTGTTCGTGTTTCTCGGCCTGCTGATCGAAATGACCGGCATGGCGCGCGCCATGGTGGCGTTCCTGGCCTCGCTGCTCGGGCATGTGCGGGGCGGGCTGTACTATGTGCTGCTCGGCGCGATCTACCTGGTGTCCGGCATCTCCGGCTCGAAGGCGGCCGACATGGCGGCGGTGGCGCCGGTGCTGTTCCCGGAAATGAAGCGGCGCGGCAGCCCCGAGGGCGAACTGATCGCCATCCTCGCCGCCTCCGGCGCGATGAGCGAGACCATCCCGCCCAGCCTGGTGCTGATCACCATCGGCTCGGTGACCGGGGTTTCCATCGCGGCGCTGTTCACCGGCGGCCTGTTGCCCGGGCTGGTGCTGGCGGTGGCGCTGGCGCTGGTGGCGTGGTGGCGCTCGCGCGGCGAGGCAAAGGGCGCCCGCGCGCCGCTGCGCGAGGTATTTTTCACCCTGGCGGTCGCCCTGCCGGCGCTGCTGCTGCCGTTCATCATCCGCGCCTCGGTGATGCGGGGCTATGCGACCGCCACCGAAGTTTCGACCATCGGCATCGCCTATTCGGTCGCGGCCGGGCTGCTCGGGCTGGCGCTGTCGGCCGCGTTCGGGTGGCGGGTGTATACCTTCGACTGGCGCCGCATCGCGCCGATGCTGCTGGAGACGGCGACGCTGTCCGGCGCCATCCTGCTGATCATCGGCACCGCCACCGGCATGGCCTGGGCGCTGACGCAGTCCGGCTTCTCGCGCCAACTGGCGGCGGCAATGGCGGCCATGCCGGGCGGCTGGTTCGCCACCATGCTGGCCTCCATCGTCGCCTTCGTCGTGCTGGGCAGTGTGCTGGAGGGCATCCCGGCCATCGTGCTGTTCGGGCCGCTGCTATTCCCGATCGCGCGGCAGGCCGGCATCAACGAGGTGCACTACGCCATGGTGGTCATCCTGGCGATGGGCATCGGGCTGTTCGCGCCGCCGCTCGGGGTGGGCTACTACGCCGCCTGCGCCATCGGGCGGGTGTCACCCGATGCCGGCATGCGGCGGATCTGGCCCTATCTTGGCGCGCTGCTGGCCGGTTTGCTGGCGGTTGCGGCCATTCCCTGGACTTCCACCGGGTTTCTTTGATCTTTGTCGGCATCCAAGTGGCGGTCGTCACCGGCACGTTTTGCCGCCTTGGGCGCACAGGCAATCGCCAACTCCAACATTCTGGACGGTCTCGCCTCCCCGCGATAGGCTGCCAGCCTGGCATCGGCCAAGCTGATGGTCGGCGGGGCACTCGGAGAATGCGGCTCAGAATAACGGATCAGGACATAGACGCATCGACGCCGCCGGTTGCGGTCGCCGGCATCGCCGGCGACCGGAGGCCCGATCTGTCGGTGCCGTCAGCATGGATCTGAAGGAAGGAACGCTGCTCGGCGACAGCGCGGCATCGCATTGGTACTACAAGGCCAAGCTCGCCGCGCTGTTGGCCCTGATCGGCCAGGAGCAGGCCAACAACGTGCTCGACATCGGCGCTGGCACTGGGTTTTTCGCGCGCCAACTGCTGATGCGAACGCAATGCCGAACGGCCACCTGCATCGACCCCGGTTACGAAAGCGAGACGGAGTCGATGGTTGCCGGCAAGCCGATCCGATTTCGGCGCGTTTGGCGGTCTGAGGCAGCGGATCTGGTGCTGCTGATGGACGTGCTCGAACATGTTCCCGACGATGAGGCGCTGCTGCGGCCCTATATCGCCGCCGCCGCGCCGGGTACGCGCTTCATCGTCACGGTCCCCGCCTTCAACTGGCTATGGAGCGAGCACGACGTGTTTCTGGAACACTATCGCCGCTACACTCGAGGAGGGATCACAGCGGTTTGCCGGGCGGCGGGGCTGGAAATCGAAACGAGTTGCTATTTTTATTCGACCGTGCTGCCGCTGGCGGTGCTGCAACGCCTGGTCAGCCGATTGAGGCGGCCGACCGGCGCGCCGGCCCGCTCGCAGATGCGCACCCACAGCCCGCTGGTGAACAGGCTGCTTTGGCTTGCCTGCCGCACCGAATTGCCCTGGTTCAGCACCAACCGGATTGCCGGCCTCACTGTCTTCGTCGTTGCGCAAAAGCGATGACAGCGTGCACGATGGTGCCCTTGCAGGCACGAAGCGGCTTGCTGGAGCCGGTTTCTGTTATCGCACCGGTGTACAACTAAGAGTCGGTCATCGGCGAATTCCATCACCGTCTCGCGGCCGTCATGCGCAGTCTTGGCGCCGAATGGGAGGTTCTGTACGTCAACGACGGCAGCTCCGACGCCTCGCTTGCCACTTTGCTGGCCCTGGCACGCGAGGATCCGAACGTCACGGTGGTTAGCCTGTCGCGGAATTTCGGCAAGGAGGTCGCGACGACCGCCGGCCTCGATCACGCACGTGGCGGCATCATCGTGGTCATCGACAGCGACTTGCAGGATCCGCCGGAACTGATTCCGCAATTGGTCGACGCGTGGCGCGAAGGCTACGATATCGCGTTTGCGCAGCGCAGGTCGCGGGCGGGCGAAACCTGGCTGAAGCAGACGACGGCCAGGCTGTTCTATCGGGCGATGGGCAGGGTGGCGCGGCTCAACTTGCCGCGCGATACCGGCGACTTCCGGCTGATGAGCCGCCATGTGGTCGATGCCGTGCTGACCATGCGCGAGCATCACCGTTTCATGAAGGGCCTGTTCGCCTGGGTCGGCTTTCCCTGGAAGGCGGTGCTGTACGATCGCGGGCCGCGCCATTCCGGCACGACAAAGTGGACTTATTTGAAGCTGGTCGAACTGGCCGTGGAGGCTGTCACCAGCTTCAGCCTGTTTCCGCTGAAGATCGCCACCGTCGCCGGGATTGTTACGGCGTTGTTAGCGGTGATCTACTCGGTATTCATCGTGATCCACACGCTGGTCTCCGGCATCGACGCGCCTGGTTATCCAAGCCTGATGATCGTCGTTCTGCTGCTGGGGAGCGTGCAACTGATCACGCTCGGCGTGTTTGGCGAGTATCTCGGTCGCGTGCTCAACGAGTCCAAGCGACGGCCGTTGTATTTTGTCGAACGTGTCGTCACTGGAGCAGGTCTCGGCGCCCCGCCGGCGATAGAGCCCACGCCACCCGCGCCTCGTTGTGTAGGGTAGCACGCATGTCGGCCTTCATGATCAGAGTTGTTCCCCCACCAGATCAACGCATCTATGGTAACCGGGGCAAAACCCCGGGTAAGCAGGTGCAGCATGCGTCCGCCTGCGGAACGGCCGCCGCAGAAATCCGCCATTTTTTGGCCGTCGAACCCGGATTGACCCGCTTCCGTTCTGTGTTCGCCCGGGGTTTTGCCCC
>CAIVPZ010000047.1 GCA_903907955.1 uncultured Acetobacteraceae bacterium
CGGCTGCCGTCCTCCCCGATCCGCGGATCGTCTCCGGCCGCACCAGCCGCCGGAGCATCTGAAACGCAGATCCGTCACCCCAGAACGCCGCTCCGTTCACCCCCCAGGAAAGCGTCCAGGAATGGCTGTGCGCCATCTTTGCGCGGGTTCACGCCGCCAGCGACACGCGCTGGTGATGAAGCCGGCCCGCAGCGAATGGCCGCCGAACGGCGCCGGATCGTAGCCGGCGGCCCTGGCGGCGGCCTGGACCAGCCGGGCGACGGCGCGGTCGCTCATCGGTTCGTCCGCCACCTGGCCGCCCCGCCCGATCCGGCGGAACACGAAGCCCTCCGCCACCCGGGCGGCCGCCAACCAGGCGTCGAGGGCAGCCACCGGGCGCAGGCGGTCGCCGTTGGGAATAGCCACCATCGCCCCCCAGCCCCTACGATAAGGTGTTGATACACAGGCCCCGCCCATGGAGGAATCCGTTGGCGGGGGCTTCCGCATACGAAAGCAAGACGTAAGCCCTTCACACGGGCCATCCTATGCCATAAGCTGGTTTGTGTAGTGGAAGTCGGGTGACACTAACGGCCCCTAGCTCACAAGTCACAGGCAACTGTGGCGCAGCCAACCGGTTCATCCTAATTGAACCGAGTAACTGCTATATAGGTCGAAGAGCCAATAGGCTTCAGCACTCCGTCATTGTGCTGTCGATGCGACTTCCACTACACAGATATATTATATTGAGAGAAAAAGCGTATGTCAATACTATTTCTATATATTGGCTTATTATTTGAGAAATATATTGGTTGCCAGAGATGCCAAAATGGATTAAAAAAGTGGTGGACCGAACCGCTTTTTTCGGTTTACCTTCTCTGTTTTGCGGAAATTTACTTGGATTAACTTGGCGGTGGGTAGGTTATGCTTTTTTAACTTCCCGGAGATATCTCCGGGACAATCGAGGGGTCAAGAACGCCAGCATCATCCGATGAGCCGCCGTTCGTGTTCTGTTCACCGATCCCGAAAACCACAGTAAGGGCGCTCGCCGCCCAACCCGTGAGAGTATTGCGAATCGGGTGGCAGCCATCAACACCTTATCGTAGTGGCTGGCCATCGCCCCCTCGCCTTCCTGGTCCGCCTTCGATCGCCGAATCACCACCCGGATGCCTTCGGCATCCCGCCGGAGGTCCTCGACACGGAGGGCAACCAGTTCCGAGCGCCGGAATGCGCCGGCGAAGCCGATGGCCAGCAGCGCACGCGCCCGCACGGTGCGCAGCTTCTCACCAGTGCAGGCGCGCAACATGTCGCGCAGCACATCGGCATCGGCCGCGGCCTTTTGCGCCGGCGGCGCGGCGCGCGACCGCCGGATACCGGCCATGACCTCGGCGATGGCCCCGCCGCCGTCGGCGTGCTGCGGCGGCTTGAGCCCGGCGAGCTTGTGCGCCCAACCGATGGCAGCCAGCCGGCGGGTGATGGTGGACGACGCGCGTCTGGCTTCGGCCTCGCAGGCGCAGAACCGCGCCACCACTACTGGATCGGCAGGAAGCGGTGGCACGCCGCGTGCGGCGCACCAGGTTTGAAAGCGTTGCCAGTCGGCGTCGTAGATCAGCCGGGTGGAAGCGGCGCGGCTGGCGGCGGCATAGCCGCGCGCGGCGTCCGCCTCCTGGCCCAACGCCGCCGGAATGCCGCCCGCCGCGCCCGCCACGATGTCGTCCATGCCACCCCTCCCCTTCTGCCCAGCCCGCCGGGCGCTCGCCACCGACCGCCGGCGCCGGATTCCGCCGCAGGATCGTCCGCCGCGCGCATTCTGTCCGGAAATTTCTGCTTTGTCCGAGAATATTTGATATGTCCGGAAATCTCGCTTCCCGGACAGATCGTTGTGGTTTGTGAAGATGGGGGGAAGCCGCGAAATACCGGTCACCACACCTTGTAGAATAACGTGGAGTACCTCCAGAAGCCGGTCCGGATTTCCAACGTTACCCTCGCTAACGACCAAGTCTCTTGGTGCCACGGGTCGGCCGCTCGGCAAGCATTGTTGTCAACGGCTTGTCGGTGGCTGCCCGGAGACCTAGCACAGAGCGGACCAACGCTTTCAGCGCGTAGTTTGTGTAACATAGCCACGCGTTATCATACGTGATATTCGGGGAGGGCGCTCGGAGCGGCGGGACCGGTGGCTTGTCGTAAGACACTCTGGCGGATTAGATGGGCAAACCTTGCAAGAGCCGTCATCAGATGATGGCGCCAGGCCACGCGATGGATCGGAGCCATGCCAAACCCGTCGGAAACAAGACCGAGCTGGCGGAACCCGCTGACGGTCGCTGCTGGCGTTCTCTTTCTCGTGCACATGCTATTGAAATACGCACAAACTCTGCGAGGCGGCTCCTGGCCGGAAAACAGCGGCATCGATGCCGTCGCTCTTGGTTTGGCGGTGATCGCTCTTGTTCCATGGATCGCCGACTTCCTAAGCAGTGCGAAGCTGCCTGGCGGCATTGAATTTGCCTTTCGGGGCGTTCAGCGACGACAGATTCTGACCGAACAGGCCATTGCGCAGCTGCGGTTCATCGTCGAGGGCTTCTTGACCCAGGACGAGTATCAGCACCTCGAAAACATTCAGCGCAACATCGAGTACGAAGTAAAACCGGAAGCTGCGGCGGCGTTGGCTGGCGAACTGCGTCGCTTGAGGGCGCTCGGTCTGATCGAAGGCCTTGGTGTTGGGGATTTTGCTAAGGCTGACGGCAGGAAGCGTCGGATCGGCGACAAATTCCATCTGACGCCGCGCGGGGAAGAATACTTAGTCATGCGAAAACAGAACCAAGCACTCGACGCGCCTGGTGAAGATAAAGGACCACCATGAGTGGCCGGCGGAAAACAGGCATGGGAGCAATAGTTGATATAAGACATTATCACGAATAAGAACCCGTACGTTGCCCAATTTAGCGGCGAGGACCTCAGCTATCTTCTCATTTTCGACTTTGGCACTCGGCATGAATTCTTCGGAGAGGCGACCAGCGACTCATCCATTGCTGCCGCCCATCGTGAAGCCGAGGGAAACGAGGGCGGACCGAGCACGAGGCCTAGCGGAAGTATGGCAGTCAATCCATGGGAGTCAGGCCAACGCATTGAAATTGGCTAATAAAAATGAGGGGATGGCTGAGGGCGAGGACAACAACTTTATAGAACTTTAAACCGTTATAGTCGGACGGGCGCTGGTTTATCGAGGCACCATCTGAACTATTGAATTATGACCGTCGTCTCGGCACAAATAACTGTATCAGGACCGATTTTCTCCATTCCAGGCCAAGGCTCGTGCGGAGCGAGCCTTTTGATAACATCGACGGTGTTAAGGTATGTATAGAGTTGCGCCTGCCCTCCAAGACCGAGAGCAAAGATCCCTATTCTTACTCTTTGGCCTGGAGACACATTATAGGTCATAAAGCGTGCCGACCAATCGCTCGGGCTGTCTTTGCGGATTTTTTCTATTGGGCGATATCTATCATCCCTAAGAGAAAAAAGCCAAAGTTCACAACTTGTTGGCCAATTCTTGTATGTTCCGACGACGTTGTGGGGAACCGAAACAGGGTCGTGGTGACGGGGGAAGGTTATCGCAATTCCAATGGCGTCAACGTCAATGACTGTTTGGAAAGTCTTTCGGTCCATGAACATTAGAGCAACCGCCACAAGTAATAAAAACACGCCAACACCAACAAGAACCGGCCATATAATGTCTCGAACCGCTATTTCGTAGCCTGCAATGTTAGTTACGGAACCCAAAACTATCATCGCCGTGCCGAGATATAGGAGCGGTTGTTTCATTGCTTGAAGTATGATCTCTAACCATTTGTTGTGCGCCATCCCAGACACTTGCGAACCTCCCACATTTGATGCGACTGTCGCTCTAATCGGCAGGGCGTCCGCGCACCCGATCGAGCAAAGGGTTAGCTCCGCGTTTTCTTGCCAGCTAACCTGGTGAACTGCTCAGCCATCCCCTCATTCTTGACTGGGAAGCCCGACGCCGGAACTTTGGGTGGGCGAACGGCGACTCATCAACTGCTTCCGCGCATGCGAAAGCCGCGTGAACCTTGGTCGCGCCAAGCGCGACGATCAAAGCTGACA
>CAIVPZ010000048.1 GCA_903907955.1 uncultured Acetobacteraceae bacterium
GCTGCGCGCGGGCGCCATGGGGGGCGTCAGGCCGGGGCGAAGAAACGGCCTCTTGCAGCCGAACCAGGAAACGCCATGCGGTAGGTAGCCTCAGGGGGCCAAGCAAGGGAGGTCATGACTGGCCATCCCGGACGGCGAGGAGCCGCATCAGGCAGTCCGGGGAGTGTGACTCTGTCAAATTGGTGGCAATCCGCAATGCCGGGTCCACTGCCGCAACACCTGCGGTAAAGCCAAGCCCAAGCAGCATGACCGTAATAAAAGCGGGATGAAGCATCGCATTATCACGTTCCGTTCCTGCTGGTCCTGGCTCATCGGGAGGAGATGTTCCACAGGAATGTGATGGGGGTTGGTTGCAGTTCGCGCGTGGTCGGAACAGTGAAGCTGACAATCTGCTAACAAACAGTGTGCAGAGCGGCGCCACGGACAGATGCCGCGGTATCGTCGTGGGCCCCGGACCGGTTGTTGTGGCGACGCACCTGGTCTGCCTCTGTCACTGCTATTTCAGAGAATCGGACGGCCCTGGGCACCGCTGCCAGACGCGGCATCGACGCCCATGAAGCAATCAGGATGCCGCTACAGGGCCACTCCGTGCTCGCCCAGGCGTGACACGAATACCCCGAGGTTGAGCAGATACAAGCCGGCAGGCGGTGGCAGACCGGATACTGCAATCTTTCGTGGCTGGACACCCTGCGCTGAATGGGCAGAATGAAACACCGATGGCCTGACGTGTGGGTTACAATTAATTACAAATTTGGTGAGGGTCGAGATGTTGAATGAACAGCCGCTGGAAACAGCCGCACGATATCGGCACACCGCTGAATATATCGCCGATGCTGCGCTGACCCCTTATCTGCTCCGGATGGCGGAAGATTTTGAAAGGCGAGCCGCCGAGCGGAGCGTGATTGCTGTGGTGGCTTCGTCGCCGGCGTCCGGCAATTCCTGGGCTACAGCAGCATAGCAACAGCCCTTCAGAACGGCGACTGATACCGGCCGTTCAGCACGCTAACGGAGTTCGGCGCCGCAGTCGCAGTGCCAGCAACTGCACGCCCACCCAGCCCGCGCCACGCCAGCGCGGCCACCTTTCCGTCGGACGCCATGGTGGTGCAAACCGTGGGCGCGTCGGGTGGAATGTCCCGGGGCAGGCCGCGGCGGCGTCCGCCCGACGATGGTTCGGACACATTCCCCCGCCCGCGTCTTGTCGATGATGCCGGGGAAATGCCGGCGCAGCTCGATCGCGCCAGGCGACCCGCTCTTTCCCTCGACCAGGCGACGGATCACGGCGGCCTCGGTGCACCGGGCGGGAGAACGGATCACTGCCGCTGGTCGTGATCATGGTCGTGATCGTGATGGTCCCCGCCTCCATGATGAGAATTGCCGCCGCCATCGTGGCTTTCGACCTCATGTCCGCCGTCGTGGGGATCGCGTGCCGGTTGGCTACCGTGGCTGCCGCCATAGCTGCCGCTATATCCGCCGCCGTGGCTGCCGCCATATCCGCCGCCATAGCTGCCGCTATATCCGCCGCCGTGGCTACCGCCATATCCGCCGCCATCACCATACCCGTCGCCCGGGTAGCTGACGCACCCGAACAAGGGTACCAGCAGCACGAGGGCCACAGCGGCGCGACACGCAGCGGACCAACAGTTGGATAAGGTCTCGCGCCGAATGGACATTGCAGCCTCCTTTTCGCGTGCACTGATGCTGCCCGGAAATTGCGGCAGAACAGCGCTTGCGGAGTGATAAGACCAGTCCACGGCAAGACCCACCCACTCCGTCACGGCCGGCGCAGGCCGGCCATCCACGACTTCGGTGCGGCACGAAGGACGTGCATGCCCGGGACAAGCCCGGGTATGACGGGATGCGGTGGGAAAATCTTATGGCGGACTGGTATTACGTTCCCGTCAGCTCCCCCACCCGCGCCGTGAACGCCGTGATGTGCTGCTCCATATCCAGGTGGCGCTCGGCATAGCGGCGGGCCGCGCGGCGCAGGCGCTGGTTCAGCTTGTCGTTCTCCAGCACCTCCAGCACGTTGCGCGCCAGCGCCGCCGGGTCGAGCGCCGGCGTCAGCAGGGCGGTGCGGTTGTGGGTGACAAACTCGCGCACCGGCTCCACGTCGGCCGCCACCACCGCGCAACCGGTGGCCAGCGCCTCCCGCAACGACCAGGACGCGACGAACGGGTAGGTCAGATACACGTGCGCGTCCGACCGCTGCAGCAGGTGCAGGTAGTCCGAATAACCCAGCTGGCCGGGCAGCAGCACGCGCGAGCTGTCGTATTTGCCGGCCAGTTCGCGCTGGAAATACGCCCGCCAGGTGCTGTTCGCCAGGCGCGAGCCGTAGCTGACCTCGTCGCCGCCGACCATCACCACCTTGAGGTCCGGCCGCGCCTTCAGCAGCGCCGGCAGCGCCCGCATCATCACATGGAAGCCGCGATAGGGCTCCAGATTGCGGCTGACATAGCTGACCAGTTTCTCATGCGGCTGCACCTCGAAGCTGCCGAGGACGAAGGGCTGGTCGCGCCGCTTCGGATCGGGGCGGCAGATATCGAGCCGGGCGCCTTCGGGAACCAGATGGATCTGCGGTTGCGCCCAGTCCGGATAGCGGGTGCGTTGCCACTGCGTCGGCGTCTGGCCATGCTGGTGCAGCGCCAGCGCCAGCAGGTTGATGCCGTTCATCGCCCGGATGCGCGGGAACTGCGCGATGTCGACCGGGAATTCCGGGTCGAAGCCGACGTCCTGGCCATCGGTCTGGTAGTAGAACTCGAAATAGCCGAGCATTGGCGTGCCCGGCCACACATCGACCAGGTTGAGCATCTCGCCCCAGCCGTGATGGCCGATGATGATGTCGGGCGTGAAGCCGAGGCCGCGCAGGTTGCGCGCCAGGCCGGCCGTCGCCTCGGCACGGCGCATGGCGGCGTCGAGGTCGCGGATGCTGGGGTGTGCGGCCTGGGCCGGGTCGGGCTTCTGGTAATAGACCCGGCGCACGCCGGGGATGACGTTGGCGTTCGGTTCCGACAGGAAGACGATCTCGTTCGCCTGATCCTCCAGCAGGTGCTGGATGAAATACAGGTACTGGCCCGGAAAATTCTGGTGGATGAACAGGTAGCGCACGCGCGATCTCGGCGGATCATGCAGGGGCGGGAGTGGCGGCGGCCCTTGGGTCGCAAGGCCGCATCACCTCAGCCCGGCAAACTGTCAACGGCGCCGGCGGGAAATACCCGGCTGGACTTCCTCGTTCGGCATCTCCGGGGCCGCCGCTTCCGTGGTGGGGCGTGGGGTGCTCCTGACCGGGCGGGTGCGCAGGCGCGCGGATTCCGCGGGCGGCCGGTCGGGGGCGGGAAGGTCGGTCGCGGGCCTGGCGGGCGCTGCGGTGCCCGTGCGCGGGCGGATGGCGATGGAAAAAGCCTCGACCGGCGCGAGACTCGCGGCCTCGCAGGCCTCGCCTGCCGCGACCGGGCCGATGCTGGTGCCATCCACGAAGCTGGCGGCATAGGAGCAGTCATGGGTGGCGGCGCTGGCGCCGCGCAGGCGCACGCGCAGGCCGAGAATGGGCAGCGCCATGCCGCGGCTGCCGCAGAACTGGCCGCCTTCGACCCAGGGCGACATCCAGCCGCGGCCGAGCACGGCCTGGTACTCGATGTCGTCGGCGGGGATGCCAGCCGCCGGCGCGATCGCGAACCCCTCGACCCAGCGCTTGCTGCCCGGCTCGCCGATCCAGCCGCCCAGGTGGCCACCGACATCGCCCTGCCCCTGAACATGCGCCAGCACGTCGACCACCTGCGGGGTGCTCTGCGCCGCCTGCGCCGGCGCCGCCTGACGGTTGCCCGGGTCGAGCAGGCGAATCACCTGCAGGTTCGGCGCGGTGGAGGTGTCGGCGTTGGGCGACTGGTACACTGTCACCAGAACCTGCGCTGCGCCGCCCGTGACCCGAACCAGCGCGGCATCACCGCCGCCCTGCAGCCAGCCATCGTCGCGAAAGGTGCGGATGGTCACCGCCTCCGGCCGGCCGAGCGGGCCGGGAGGCGGCGACAGACGCACGCCGGGCAGACCGGATGCGGCCTCGGCAGCGCGCGACGGGTTCTGAACAATGCAATAAAGACCGGTATCCAGGGTCATGAGGTGACCACTCACCTTCAACTCGGTCATGACCCGGGTGACTCGCTGGGCGGCGCCATCGGCGTCGGACATTCACGTGGTCTCGCTATCGGCCATTCGTGCAGAAGACGGCATGGCTGGTTCAGGATTCGTTATCGCGCCGGACATTCATGGCCTTTGCGGGCGCTGGCTGCAAGCAATGCGTTGTTGATGGCCGGTATCGGCAGCCCCAGCGGGAGCACCCAGCCGCGGCCGGTGCGGCGCACCCGTTCCGCCGGCGCCCCGATGTCGAACACCGCCACGTCGAGTCCGGCCTGCCATGCCTCGCCAAGCGTGAAGCACCAGGTTTCCGGTGTGATCGAGGGCTGGAAGCCGAGATGCGCCTGCTGGCCACGGATCTCGTCCACCACCGCGGCCTCCTCGTACGGGCCGGTCACGAACACCCGTCCGGTTGCCAGCAGGGCGTCGTCGTCGGGCGTGCTGCCGACCACCACGAACTCCAGCGCCAGCCCGCGCGCGGCGGCGTCGCGGGCGCAGGCCAGCAGCACGTCGTAGCCTTTTTCCGCGCCGATTCCGCCGACCACGCAGACCCGGATGGGCGCCCCGGGCAGCGGCGACCGGGCCGGCAGCCGCGGTGGCAGGGCGGCATCGTCGGTGTGCGGCTGCACCACCGGGGCGAGCCGGCGGAAATGGCGGCGCAGCCGGGCGGCGGTATCGGCGGACGGGGTCACCACGCGGCGCGCGGCGGCAAGCTCCGCGGCGGAGCGGGCGCGCAGCGCGGCGACGCCGATCGCCTCGCCGGTGTTGCCGCCGGCTGCGGCGATGCAGGCGTCGCAGGCGGCGCTCTCCTCCGGCTCGCCGCAATAGCGCCGCGACGGGCCGAGCAGGGTGATGCGCGGGCACAGCCAGGCGTAGTCGTGCACATGCACGTCGTACGGAATGCCGAGCAGCGCCGGCAGCGCCATCACCGCATGGTGGTGGCCGAGCAGGTGGTGCACCTCCATCGCCTCGGGGCGGGCGGCGCGGAGCAGGCGCACCAGCGCGGGCAGCTCCGCCGGCAGCGCGAAGCGCAGGTTGGGCGTGCCGCCGGCGGGGCCGTCGCCGACCAGGCAACGGCCGGGGAGATAGCCGCCGTTGCCCTCGGGGTCGCGCACCGGCCGCAGCACGACCGGCCGGCGGCCTTCGGCTCGCAGCGCGTCGCAGCGGGCGCGCACCGCCCGTTCCACGCCGCCGGCGCTGTCATGCGTCACCAGCAGCACGGCGCGGGCACCGCGCGGCGCGCCGGCGCGGAACCGCGCCGCATCGAGCCGGAATCTGGCCTCGGCCAGCGGATCGGCGTGCACATGCGCCGCCACCAGGGCGCGATAGCCGGGGTGTAGCCGTTCCAGCACCGCCGCGTTGCGCGCCAGCAACTGGGCGCGCGCGGTCCCGAACGAGGCGCCGCCGGCGTGGGCGACGAACACGCCGGGCACCGCCACGTGCCGCCAGCCCAGCTGGCTGGCCCGCATGCAGAAATCGTTTTCCTCGCCATAGCCCTGGGCGAACGCGTCTTCGCGGAACGGCCCGGTGGCGTCGAGGCATTCGCGGCGGATGTACATGCAGAAGCCGACCGCAGTGGGGATGTCCACCACCCTGGTCCGGCCCGTGTTGACCCGGGCGGCGAGCGCCGCCAGCCGGCGCAGCGCGGCGGCATCGGGGGGCGGGTTGGCGCCGCCGGGATCGGGATAGCTGACGATGCTGGCGTCGTTCGAAAGTGGCGTGGCGGTGCCGGTGTCGGGCGACGCATGCACGGCGGCGCGCAGCCCCTCCAGCCAGCCCCGTGCCACCCGGGTGTCGCTGTTGAGCAGCACCGCATCGCGGCTGCCGCCCAGGGCAACGGCCGCGCGCAGTCCGGCATTGGCGCTGGCCGGGAAGCCCCGGTTGCGCGCCTGGCGCAGCAGCACGATGCTGCCGGCCGCCGCCCGCGCGGTGAGCGCGCGGACCAGCTCCGGCTCGGGGCTGGCGTCGTCCACCACCACCACCGTCGTGCCGGGGGGGATGGTGGCGTGCACCGAGTCCAGGCAGTCCAGCGTCAGCCGCAGGCCGCCGTATACCGGAATCACCACCACGACCGCGCGGCCCGGCTCGGAACGGGCAGCGGCGGCGCGCGGTGAAGGGGGGGCAGTGGGGACCACCGCCAGTGCCGGGGTAAAGGGGCTGCCCGTGAGGTCGCGCCCGTCCGGGCCGGCGACATGCAGCATGCCGTCGGTCGCGGCCAGTTGCGCGGCGGGCACGCTGAAGCGGCGCGGCCGGGCCAGCGGGCGAATGGTCTGCATATCGGTGTCCACGGCGGTGAGCGCGAGCAGCGTCGCGCCGGCAGCGCTGCGGATGGTCAGGCGCGGCGGGGTTTCCGGGTCGGCCGGGTGCCATGCCCATCCCGTCAGGCCGGTTTCGCCCGCGGCGACGAAGCCTTCGACCCGGAGGAAGGCGGCGAGGTCGAGCGGGCTGCCCAGCAATTCCCGCCCGCCGGCGGACAGCGCCAGCATGCCGCCGGCCGGCGGGGCGGCGAGGCGGTGCCGGGCCAGCCGGCGCCCGTTCAGCGTGGCGGCCACCGGCGCCGTGGCGGCGATGGCGATACTGCCGTCGCGCCGGCGACCGCACCAGCCCGGGTGCCGGGCGGCGCGGGCGATGTCGTCGGCCAGCCGGGGGAGGCCGTCGTCGTCGGGCAGCACATGGCGCGACAGCAGCGCGGCCAGGGCTGCCGCGGCCGGTCCCGGCTGGCGCAGACTGGCGCGCGCCGAGGCAAGCGCGAACCAGGCTTCCCGCACGTCGTAGCCGTGCGCCACCGCCTCCAGCAGCGGTGCCGCGCGGCCGGGATTGCCCAGGCGGAGCCATGCCAGGCCGTGCGCATAGCGCAGCGTCGGGTCTTCGGGGGCGAAGCGGCGGGCACGCTCGATCCAGGGCAGGGCGGCGCCGGCAGCGCCGGTGGCAAGCAACTGTTCGGCGCGCCGGAACGCGTCCTGCGCCTGCCCGGCGAAAACTTCGGTGCGTGTCTTCGCCACGGGCAGTCTGCGCGCGTACGGCGTCAGCGCGCACTTGCATCCGGGCGGGTGGCGTCCGCGTGGAGGGCGGCTTCAGCGGGGCGCAGCACGGCGAGGTCCTGCCGGGCCTCCGCCAACCCCTGCGCCGCCGCCCGTTCCATCCACGCGCATGCTTCCTCGTGGTTGGTCTCGCCGGCCAGGCCGCGGGCGAGGTAGCGGCCCAGCATCATCTGCGCATGGGCGTGGCCGCGCTCGGCGGCCATGCGGAACCAGCGCTGCGCCTGCGGGCGGTCCCAGGGGATGTCGTGCCCGCCGCCGAACAGGGCGCCAATGGCGAACATGGCACCGACATGGCCGGCAGCGGCGGCGCGCTGGAACATGGCCAGCGCCGCCGCGTGGTCCTTCGGCCCGCCGCGTCCGTTCACCATCATCTCGGCCAGCGCCACCTGCGCATCGGTCATGCCGGAATCGGCGGCACGGGCGATCCAGGCGCGGCCTTCGGCCGGGTCCACGGCCACGCCGCGCCCCTCGACGAGTATGCGGCCGAGCCAGTACTGGGCATTGACCACGCCCGCGGCGGCGATGCGCAGCCATTCAGCGGCGCGGCGGTCATCGCGCTCCACGCCGACGCCCTGGGCCAGGCAGACGCCGTAGTTGAAGGCGGCCACCAGGTCGCCGGACGCGGCGGCGGTTTCGAACCACTCGCGGGTGCGGACCGAGTCCTCCGGTGTGGCCTGGCCCTGCAGCACCAGGGCGGCGAGATCGTGTTTCGACCGGTCATCGCCGGCTTCGGCGGAGATGCGGAACCAGCGCGCGGCCTCGGTGGCATCGCGCGGCACGCCGGCGCCGGTGAGGTACAGCATGCCGAGCGAGCGGGCGGCCATGCGGTGGCCGGTATCGGCGGCGAGGCGGAACCACATCGCCGCTTCGGCGTGATTGGGCGGCAGCTCGCCGCCGCGGGCGTACAGGTCGCCGATGATGGCCGCCGCTTCGGGGTCGCCGCCCAGGGCGGCGCGGCGCAGCCAGGATTCGCCGGTGACCGGGTCGCGCTCAACGCCGCGCCCTTCCATCAGGGCGAGGCCCCAGCGGGCCTGCGCGGAGCGCACGCCCTTCTGGGCCGCCGTCCGGTAGAGGCCGACGCCGCGCGCCACGTCCTTTTCGACGCCCTGCCCCTGCTCGGTGAGCACGCCGAGGAGGTACTGGGCGGTCGGCAGACCCGCGGCCGCGGCGCTGGCCAGTGCGCTGGCGCCCTCGGCAAGTTGCACGGGGGTGCGGGCGCTGCGCAGCACCGCCAGGCCGAGGCCGAGATGCCCCTGCGGACAACCGGCTGCCGCCGAGCGGCGGTAGTGCTGCTCGGCGGCTTCGAGGTCGCGCATGCCCTCGGGTCCCGAGGTGAGGATGTAGCCGAGCAGCGCCTGGCCATCGGCCGAGCCGGCATCGGCCGCCTTGCGTGCCCACATGATGGCACGCTCGAAATCGGGTTTCGCCGGTTCGTTCTGGGTGAACAACGCTTCCGCCGGGCGGCCGGCGGACAGTTCAGACGCATGGCTGACCGCCGCCGGGGCGGCGCTGCCCGGGATGCCCTGCACGTAGAGTGCCGCCAGCATCGACTGCGCCTCGACATGGCC
This sequence comes from uncultured Acetobacteraceae bacterium, assembly GCA_903907955.1. Classification (GTDB taxonomy): domain Bacteria; phylum Pseudomonadota; class Alphaproteobacteria; order Acetobacterales; family Acetobacteraceae; genus Rhodovastum. The sequence goes on from CAIVPZ010000048.1 coordinate 8,738, forward strand.
CTGGGATGCGGCGCGCTCCAGCCAGCGCGCACCCTCCGGCGCGCTTGGCGGCACGCCGGCGCCTTCCAGGTAGCAACGCGCCACCTCGTGCTCGGCCTCGGGCAGCTTTGCCTCGGCGGCTTTGGCGAACAGCGGGAAGGCATCGGCCCGCCTGCCCTGCGCGACCAGCCGACGCGCCTGCTTCAGCGCCGCGGACGAGGATTGCATCCAACTGAAAATCCCGGCCATTGCGTTCAGGCTCCGCACAGGCAGTGATTTCGGGGCAGCGGCCGCCGGGTGCCAGGCCAGGGATCATCCGGCATGGGAGCGGCCTTCACAATTCGCGTTTCCGGTCGATGGAGACCGGGATGAAGCGCGACATCAGATAGCTCAGCATGGTGCGGCTGCCGATGCGGATATCCGCCTTCACCGGCATGCCGGGCACGATCTGCGCGCCTTCCGGCAGGTCATGCAGCCGCACTTCCTCGAGCGAGATCTTCGCGCGGAAGAACAGCACGCCCGCCGGCTGCTGCGACTGCTTGAGCAGGGCATCCTTCGACGGTGCCGCGGTCGGGTCCTTGAAGCTGTCCGGACTCACCGACCGCAGCACACCGGTCGCCATCCCGTACAGGGGATAGGGGAAGGTCTCGAACTTGATGTTCACCGGATCGGCGACCCGCACGAACCCGACATCGCGGCCGTCCACGATCGCCTCGATCTGCAGCGGCGAATCCAGTGGCACCAGCTCGATGAACGGATCGCCGGACTGCATCACCGTGCCCACGCTCACCGGCGCCACCCGCAGCACGATCGCATCCCGCTGCGCCCGCAACTGGATCAGCTGGCGGCGCAGGCTCGCCTTGTTCAATTGCTCGCGCGCGTCCGCCAGCTTGCGTCCCTGTTCGGTGAGTTGCTGCGAGGTCGCCGCCGCCGTCTGCTGCAAAAAGCCGTCGCGTTCCGCCACCAGGGCGTCCAGTTCCCGCCGCGACGACACCGCCTGCGACCGCGCGGTCGCCAGCTTCGATTCGAAATCCACCCGTGTGTCGGTCGCCTGCAGCCGGCTGATCTCGCTGCCCACCTGGAGCCGCTCGAGTTGGCGCCGCTTCGCCTCCACCTCGCTCACCAGCCTGACCCGCTCACTGAGCGACGCCACGTCGGCGGTTGCCTTGGTGATCGCCTCCCGCGCCGCTTCGATCTTCTGTGCGTAGTTCTCCAGTTTGAAGCTGAACTCGGCGTGCCGCTGGGCGTAGATCATCGCCTGCAGCTGACTGGGCGCACTGCCGTCCGGCAGGTAGGGGCGGTTCTGCGTCTCCGCCGTCAGCCGGTCCACCTCGGCCTGCAGGCTTTTCACCTGGGTTTCCAGCGACCCCGCGTCGGCCTGCACGAAGGTCGGGTCGAGTTCGGCCAGCACGTCGCCGGCATGCACCAGCTCGCCTTCCTTCACCTTTATCAGACGCACCAGCGACATTTCCAGCGGCTGCACCATCAGGTTGCCGGTGGTCGCTGTCACCCTGCCGGCCGCAGTCACCACCGTTTCGATCGGCACCAGCACCGCGGCCGCTGCCGCCAGGGTGAACATCGCCGCCACTGTCCAAATGATGTAGTGCGACATCGGCGGCACCGGGCGGGCGATCAGCGCCGCCGCCGGTGACTGGTACTCCAGCAGCGCCGACTCCACCGGATCCCGCGGCCCCGCCACCGCCGGGTTGCCGGGCGGCTTCACCAGCGCGGGAGGCCCGCTCATGCGCGCACCCTCCTCAATGGCCTTGCGCCAGCAGGGGCGCCGCCGTCCGCTGGCTGTCCATGTAGCGCGTCTGCTGCAGCCAGAGCTGGCGGTAGACCGGGCAGCGATCCACCAGTTCGCGGTGCGGCCCCACATCCATCACCTGGCCGTGGTCCAGCACGATGATCTGGTCCATCTCGGTCAGCGACGACAGCCGGTGCGACACCACCAGCATCGTCCGGCCATGCGCGATGCGCGCGATGTTGGCGTTGACCAGCGCCTCGCTCTCCGGGTCCAGCGCCGAGGTGGCCTCGTCCAGGATCAGGATGCGCGGGTCGTGGATCAACGCCCGCGCAATCGCCAGTCGCTGCCGCTGGCCGCCGGACACGTTCGGGGAGCCTTCCTCGATCATGGTGTCGTAGCCGGCCGGCATGCGCTCGATGAATTCCTCGGCGCCGGCCAGCCGGGCGGCGCGCACAACGTCGATCAGCGACAGGCCGGGGCGACCGGCGATGATGTTGTCACGCACCGTGCCGCGGAACAGGAAGTTTTCCTGCAGCACCACGCCGAAGCTGCGGCGCAGATGGGTGAGGTTGATCGAGCGCAGGTCACTGCCGTCGATCTTCACGTAGCCTTCGTATTCGCGGTTGATGCCCTGGAGAAGGCGGGTGATGGTGGATTTTCCGGAGCCTGAGCGCCCCACCAGCCCGGTCGAACTGCCGGCCGGGATCTCGAAGCTGACCTCCTCCAGTGCGCAGGTCTTGGCGCCGGGGTAGGAGAAGTTGACCTTGGTGAAGCTGATTGCGCCGGCGAAACGCGGCCGCAGGCCCATGCCCGGCCTGGCGTCCTCCGGCGGCTCGTTCATCACCGTGCCGGCCATCCGGACCGAGTTGCGGATGTCCTCCATCTCCTCCATCAGGCGGGCGAGGCCGACGATCGGCTGCGACACCCGGCCGCTCAGCATCATGAACACCATGATCGAGCCGGCGTCCGGGCCCTGCTGGAGCGAGATGTAGACGCCGATCAGCAGAATGCCGTTCGACATCAGGATTTCCAGCGGGTGGACCAGGGTCTGCGGCCAGTTGGCCAGGTCGAGCAGTTCCAGCTTCCAGCCGCCCGCGGCGGCGTTGCTGTTGTCCCAGGCCTCCCTGCGCTGCGGCTCCAGCCCGAGCGACTTGATTGTCCGGATGCCGCGCACGCTTTCGACCAGCACGGTGGACTTGACCATCTCGGCGTCGGCGTAGCGCAGGTAGACACGGCGGACGGTGCCGATGAATGACAGGATCACCAGCACCATCACGATGGCCGCGATCAGGGTGATCCAGGTCAGCGTCGGGTTGATCAGGTACAGAATGGGCAGCACCATCGCCAGCGTGACGGCGTCGAGCAGCGTGGTCAGCACGCGACCGGTGAGGAAGTCGCGCACCCTGCCGATATGGCCGATCCGGTACATGATCGAGCCGGCCTGGTTGCGCTCGTAGAAATCGATCGGCAGGCCCAGCAGGCGCCTGAACATTTCCAGGTTGACCCGCCCGTCGACCCGCCGGCCGACCACCAGGGTAAGCTGGCGGCGCATGAAGCCGAAATAGGCCTCGAACAGCAGGGCGACGACCACCAGCAGCGTCACCATACCCAGCGTGTTGTAGCTGCGGAAGGTGACCACCCGGTCGATCACCACCCAGATCAGCAACATCCCGACGATGGTCAGTATGGTCATCATCATCGAGGCGCTGAAGATCGCGACCATCAGCTTGCGGTCCTGCCAGACCAGGCGGCCCAGCCAGATCAGGCTGAACGGCTCGTTATCATAGGCATTGCCGCGGTCTGCGCGCAGCAGGATGGTCTGGCCGTCCCACAGCGCGGTCATTGCCGCCGCATCAACCGGGACCGGTTCGGTATCCATTTCGGCGGCCGGATCGCGGGTCCAAACCTGGTCGCGGGCGGCGTCGACGCGGACCACCAGGGCGGCGCCGCCGTTCTTCAGCAGCAGCACGACCGGCCCGGAGGCCTGCAGCCCGATCAGGTTCTTCCAGTGCATGGTCACGCCGCGTGCCCACAGCCCGGAACTGCGCAGCCAGTCAACCAGCGCGGCCGGTTGTGGAGCCTGGCCGCCGGGAAAGCGCAGGTCGTTGCGGTCGAGCTCGACGCCGTGGTGGCGGGCGGCCGCCATGAGTGCGAGCAGCCGCAACTCGGTGGGGCTGATGCCTGCACGCGACGCGGCGGCGACGGGGGGGGCACCGGGCCTGGGTTCGGACCGCCTTATCCGGCTATCGGGAGAAACCAAGATCGCCACCCCTCTTCGAGGACTGCCGGCAGGCCCGCGGAGGGGGGCGAGGCCGGAACGAGCGGAAACCGGGCTGGATCAGCCTGTTCCGGATGCAGGCGGCGCCTGCCAGCATGACCGTATAACATGTTCGTGCGCGGCGGGAGGCGAAAAACCGCCGCTGACCCGGCGTTGCCGGGGCTTGCGAAACGGGCGGCGGACGTGCTGGCTCTGGCGAGACCGAGCCCCCTGCGGAGGATACGCGATGGACATCCGTCCGGCGACACCGGCCGACCTGCCCGAGATCCAGGCGATCTATGCCCACCACGTGCTGCACGGCACCGGCAGCCTCGAGGAAGTGCCGCCTTCGGTCGAGGAGATCGCCGCGCGGTTCGCGGATGACAGCGCGCGTGGCTGGTGCTGGCTGGTGGCGACCGATGCCACCGGGGTGCTGGGCTATGCCTTCTACGTGCAGCACCGGAACCGCCCGGCCTACCGGTTCACCGCGGAGGACAGCGTCTATGTGCGTGAGGACGTGCGTGGCCAGGGGGTGGGCAAGGCATTGGTGGGACGGCTGATCGAGCACGCCACCGAACGCGGGTTCCGGCAGATGGTCGCGGTGATCGGCGGTGCCGAGAATGTCGGCTCGATCGGCGTGCATGCCAGCCTGGGCTTCACCCATGCCGGCGTGCTGCGGGCGGCCGGGTTGAAATTCGGTCGCTGGCTGGATGTGGTGGTGATGCAGCGTGCGCTCGGCGCCGGCGATGCGGACGTGCCGGCGGGGTAGGGAAGGCCAGAGCGCTGCCCTGGCCCTGCTCCCTTACGCCAGCGCCGGCAGCACCCGCGCCGGCTCGACGAACTGATGCCCCGGCGCGGCGTAGTAGAACCCGTTGGCGAACGGCAGGTCCGGATGCACCAGCGCCAGCCGCTGCATCCCGGCGGCCGGCTCCAGCCGCCCGTTCAGCACGTCGCGGAACAGCGCCGCCGTGGCGACCATGTCGCCGGTCTGCGGCGACAGGCGGAAGCGGTGCACGCCGGCCTGCCGCATCGGTGCCAGTTCATGCATCAGGTTGGAGCAGGTGTACGACAGCGTCTGCAACCCGTTCATCGCCAGGAACGGCATTTCCTCGATGGTGCGGATCACCCGCCCGTCCGGGTCCGCCTTGCAGGCGAACTGGCAGGCGTCCCGGGTGCGGCCCTCCGCCCGGGCGTGGAAGCAGCGGGCCGAGATGGCCAGCGGCGTGCGCCCGAACACCATCACCTCCAGCGGAATGCTGGACAGCCGCGCCAGGTCGGCGATGAGGGTGCCCGGCAGTTCGGGATTGAGGCAGGCCTGCACCGCGCCCTGGCCGATCAGAAACCCCAGCGCGTCCTCGTTGTAGATGTTGACGAACGGCCCGATCGCGTGCGGCTTGCCGCGCAGCGCCGGCAGCACGCCCACGTCGTTGACTTCCACCAGCCCCGGCGCCAGGTCGATCAGCGCCCGCGCGGCGGCCAGTTCGCGCTCGTCATTGATCAGCGACAGGGTGGCGAGCACCACCTCCTTGCCGGCGCTGCGCAGCCGGGCGATCACGCCGGGCAACGCGTCCTCGAAGAACGGCGTGCGCTTGGAGCACACCACCTCGCCCAGGCAGACGGTGTCGTAGTCGCCCTCGTCGGCGATGCGGTAATAGAAGTCCCGCAGCGTCTCGGCGGACCAGTGGAACAGCTCCGGCCCCAGGACCAGCTTCGCGCGCGTGTCGGTCGTCATCGCCATCCCTTCCGAAAGGCGCCGCGGGTTTCCTCGCCGCCCTCGGCCAGGCGGCGCAGCCGCTCCAGCGCTCCGGCATGGCGGGCCAGCGGCTCGCCGCGCGCCTCGGCGTCGATCAGTTCACGGAACGCCGCCACCACCTCGGCCACATAGAACCGGCCGCGCTGGCGCCCCTCGATCTTGAAGGCGCAGATGCCGGCCTTGCGCATCGTGCCGATATACTCGGCGGCGTTCAGGCACTCCGGCTCCTCGAACACATAGGCCGCGTCGGCGTCGCCGGCGATGTAGCGGCCCTTGCACACGGTCGGATAGCCGGCCGCCTCGCCGACGCCGAAGGCGTTGGTGACGAAATCGCCCAGCCGGCACAGCAGTTCGCCGTCCACCGTGTCGTAGCGCACGTGTTCGGCCGGCGAACACACGCCGCACAGATTGGGCGAGCGGCCGGTGGCATAGGCGGAGAGCGAGCAGCGCCCCTCGGTCATCGGGCTGAGGCTGCCGAAGATGAAGCACTCGATTTCGACCGGCACGCGCGCCTTCAGCGCGGCGATCTCGTCGAGGGTGAACATGCGCGGCAGGATCATCCGGCTGATGCCGAAGAATTCGTAGTAGTACTCGATCGAGGCCACGGTGGAGGCGCCGGCCTGCACCGAGAGGTGGCGACGCAGCTTCGGATGGGTGCGCGCGGCGTAGTCGAGCAGGCCGATATCGGCCATGATCACCGCATCCGCGCCCAGGTTCGCCGCGGTGTCGATGGCGGAATGCCACAGTTTGGTGTTGCCGGCCGAGGCATAGGTATTGATCGCCACGTTGACCTTGCGCCCGCGCGCATGGGCGTAGGCGAGACCTTCCTTCAGGTCCTCGGCGGTGAAGTTGAGGCCCGGGTAGTTGCGCGCGTTGGTGGCGTCGCGGAAGCCGCAATAGACGGTGTCGGCGCCGGCATCGATGGCGGCGACCAGCGCCGCCGGCGTGCCGCCCGGGGCGACGATCTCGGGGATCATGGCTTCGCTCATGGCTTGGCTCCCTGGCCGTTCGCGCCCGCTCCGTAGACGCTGGCCAGCGCCGAGACCGGCTTGGGCCGCGGCTTGCCGGCGCCATCCTTCAACCGGCGCACTTCACCGCGCAGCGCGGCGACGTCGCCTTCCAGCCGTGCGGTGCGTTCGGCCAGCGGGCCGAGCACGATGCCGGCCCAGCGGTCGACGATCGCGCCGGCGCCGCGCACCACCGGGCCGAGCGGGCCGGGCAGGTTGAGGAACTCGGCGAACAGATCGACCCCGGAGCCGTCCATGGCGTTGCGCAGCGTGACCGCCGTTGCCATGTCGCCGGTGACCGCCAGTTCGCGGCTGAAGAACAGCGCATCGCCGTCCCGCCCGCCGCGCACCAGGTCGTAGAACAGCCGCAGCGGACCGCGCATCTGGGCATCGGTCGGCGGCAGCGGTTCAGGGTCGATCAGGTCGATCGTGAGCACGCCGTCGGGGAATTCGAGCAGGAAGGCATAGCGCAGCTCCTCCGGCACGATCAGCAGGCGCTTGCCCTTCAGCTCGGCCATTCGGGAGGCAAGCTTCGGGTGTTGCTGTGGCAGGCTGCGCGTCATGCGACGCAGCAGTCCGGCGATCAGCGGTTGCGGGAGCGTCGCCAGGGCAAGCGACACGGCGAGATCGTGGGAACCCGGCCGCAGGACGGTGGGTGCGCGTCGGAACAACATGGCGGCGGACCCTCGTCCGGATGCCCCCCTGGCAGCCTTGATCTGGGTCAATCGCCAGCGGGATTGCCGCAATTTTATTTTGTTGAACGAAGCTGTGGTCCAGCCTTTTCCGCCCGCTCCTGGCGGCGATGATCCGCGGCGGGGTGGGCGCGCCCCCGACCTTCTGCTACAGGGTCAGCAATCCGGCGCAGGGGACCGATCGGGTGGGACAGACGGGACGGATCGCAGCCGGCAGCATTGCCGTGAGCGTTGTTGTGCTCGGGCTGAAACTGGCCGCATGGCAACTCACCGGCAGCGCCGCGCTGTTCTCCGATGCCGCCGAATCGGTCGTCAATGTTGCCGCTGCCCTGCTGGCCTTTTTTGCCCTGCGGGTCTCCGCCCGGCCGGCCGACGCCAACCATCCATACGGGCACCACAAGGCCGAGTTCCTCTCCGCGGTCACCGAAGGCGTGCTGATCGTGATCGCGGCGCTGGAGATCATGCGCGAAGCGTGGCAGGCGTATCTTCATCCCACCCCGCTCGAAACCCCGCTGCTCGGCATGGCCCTGAACGGCGTGGCGACGCTGATGAACCTCGGCTATGCGCTGGTGCTGATCCGCGCCGGAAAACGCATGCGCTCGCCGGCGCTGGCGGGGGATGGCCGGCACCTGATGGCCGACGTGGTGACCTCGAGCGGGATATTGTTCGGTGTGACCCTGGTGGTGGTCAGCGGCGTCGGCTGGCTCGACCCGCTGCTGGCGGCGCTGACGGCGGTTTACATCCTGGTCTCGGGGACCTTCCTGATCCGCGAATCGGTGGGCGGGCTGATGGATGCGGCGCCGGCCCTGGAGGTGGTGGAGCACGCGCGACGGCTGGTGGCCGAGTACGCCGAGGGTGCCATCGAGGCCCACGACCTGCGCATGCGCCATGCCGGGCCGTCCACTTTCCTGGAGTTCCACCTGGTGGTGCCCGGCGCCATGACGGTGGCCGATGCGCACGTGATTTGCGACCGGGTGGAGGCGGCGCTCAAGGGGGAAATGCCGGGCATGCTGATCAGCATCCATGTCGAACCTGAAAGCAAGGCCAAGCACCGCGGTGTCCCGGTCCTTTGATCCGGGCGTTGCCCGCCGCGACATTGCTGCCCTGGCCGAAGCAGGGGCGGTGACCCGGCGGCGGCGACTGAGCGGGCTGGGCTGGGCGCTCGGCATCTCGGCCGCGCTGCACCTGCTGGCGGGTGTCACCGCGCTGGAATGGCGCGATCTGACCGGGCGCCCGCCGCCGGCCGCCCTTGTCCCCGACGTGGCCGCGACGGTGGAAGTGGTGATGGGCGACAGCGCCGAGACCAACGGCGCTGCCTCGCCGCCGCCGCCGCCGGCGCCGCCGCCGGTGCCGGCCACGCCGCAAGCCGAACCGGCTCCCACGCTGCCCCCGCCGGCACCAGCCGCCGAGGCGGCAGCCCCGGCGGCTCCGCCGCCTGCGGGTGCCAGGGCACCGGACAAGCCGTCCTGGCAGAGCGGTGCGACGCTGGGCGACGGCATGGTCGGCGCGGCCGAACTGGCCGGTGACCGGCTGCGGCCGGCGGTGGGGAACCGGGGCAACATCCCGCCGGGTTATCCGCATCTTGCCGCCACGCTGGGCCAACAGGGCCTGGTGGTGCTGCGCATGACGATCGGCGCGGACGGGCAGGTGACAGCGGTCGAGGTGCTGGAGTCCTCGGGCTATGCGCGGCTGGATCAGGCCGCGCTGGCCGCGCTGGCAAAATGGCGGTTCACGCCGGCCGTGATAAACGGCGTGCCGGTGGAATCGGAGCAGGTGCTGCCGGTGCGCTTCCGGCTGAACTGAATGAAGGGGGGAACCGATGGTGCGGATCGACCGGGTGACCACGCGCGGCGGCGACACCGGGCAAACCTCGCTCGGCGACGGCACGCGGGTGGCCAAGGACGTGCTGCGCATCGAGGCGCTGGGCGCGGTGGACGAGGCCAATGCGGCGCTCGGCGTGCTGCGGCTGCATCTGGGCGGCGACGCCGAAGCGGACGCCATGCTGGCGCGCATCCAGAACGATCTGTTCGATGTCGGCGCCGATCTGTGCGTGCCGGACGAGGGGGGCGCGCGGCTGCGGCTGACCGAGGCGCCAGTGCTGCGGCTGGAGGCTGAGATCGCGGCGATGACGGCGGCGCTGCCGCCGCTGACCAGCTTCGTGCTGCCGGGCGGCTCGCCGGGGGGGGCGCAGGCGCACGTGGCCCGCACGGTGGTGCGGCGGGCGGAGCGGCGGGTGGTGTCGCTGGCGCGGGCGGAGGCGCTGAACCCGCTGCTGGTGCGGTATCTGAACCGGGCGTCGGACCATCTGTTTGCCCTCGCGCGGCGGCTGAACGCGGCGGCCGGGGGCGATGTGCTGTGGGTGCCGGGGGCGGGAAGGTAACGCGGCCAGGTCCGGCCGCGGCGCGAATGTCCCGAAATTTGTGGAGTGCGGCGCGTTCCGGGCGCTGTAATCGCGCCGATATGCAAGGGAACGCCGACATGAGGGGGGAGACCGACATTCAGGCCGCCGGCACGCCGCGCGCGAAGGCGGCGGCATGACCGACTCACCGGTCGCCCTGGTTACCGGCGGGTCCGGCGGCATCGGGGCGGCGATCTGCCGGCGGTTGCTGGAAGCCGGCACCGAGGTGGTATCGCTGCAACGCACCGCGCCGTCCTGGCAGCACCCGAAGCTGCATGCCGTCACCGTGGACCTGATGGACCCCGAGGCGACCCGCCGCGCCGCTGCCGAGCTGGCCACGCGGTTCCGCATCAGCCATGTCATCCACAATGCCGGCGTGGTCCGCCCGGATCTGGTCGAGGACGTGACGCTGCAGGACCTGGATGCGCTGGTGCAATTGCACCTGGCCGCGCCGCTGCTGCTGGTGCAGGCCGCCCTGCCGGGCATGAAGGTGGCGGGTTTCGGGCGGATCGTGCTGCTGGCGTCGCGTGCCGTCCTCGGCGCGCCGGCGCGCACCGCCTATGCCGCCACCAAGGCCGGGCTGATCGGCATGGCGCGCACCTGGGCGCTGGAGCTGGCGCCGCACGGCATCACCGTGAACGTGGTGGCGCCCGGACCGATCGCCGAGACGGCGATGTTGCATGAAATGGTGCCGGCCGGCAGCGAGCGCGAGGCGAAGCTGGCCGCCCGCATCCCGGTGCGCCGGCTTGGCCGGCCGGAGGACGTGGCCCGCGCGGTGATGTTCTTCGCCGCGCCGGAGAGCGGCTTCATCACCGGGCAGACGCTGTTCGTGTGCGGCGGCGCCTCGGTGGGCGGGGTGCCGATCTGACCATGGCGCCGGACCGCACCCTGCAGGCGGCGATCTTCGATGTGGACGGGGTGCTGCTGGCCTCGCCGCACGAGCGCGCCTGGCGGGCGGCGCTGGAGGGGTTTGGCGACCCGGCGTGGTTCACCACCGCGTTCTACCAGGCCGAGGTGGCCGGCAAGACGCGGGCGGAGGGAGCGCTGGCGGCGCTGCAGGGGCTGGGGGTGCCGGATGCGGCGGCACGAGCCGGCGCTTATGCGGCGCGCAAGCAGCGCCTGCTGGAGGCGATGATCGCCGCCGGCGCGTTCACCGCCTTCGCCGATGCGGTGCGGCTGGCGCAGGCGCTGCACGCGCGCGGCGTGAAGCTGGCGGCGGCCTCGTCGTCGAAGAATGCCACGGCGATGTTGCGGCAGCTTCGCCTTGACGGCGGCAACAGCCTTGCCGATCTGCTGGACGCGGACCTCTCGGGCCGCGAGGTGGCGCACGGCAAGCCGGCGCCGGACATTTTCCTTGCCGCGGCGGCGGCGCTCGGGGTGGCGCCGGCGCGCTGCGTGGTGGTGGAGGATGCGCCGTCCGGCATTGCCGCGGCGCGGGCCGGCGGCATGGCAGCGCTGGGAATCGCGCGGCTGGACGACGCGGCACTGCTGGAAGCGGCCGGCGCCGATCTGGTGGTGACGGACCTGGACGCGGTTGACATCGACGCCCTGGCGGCCGGCACACTGCGGCGGCGGAACAGCTGATAGAGGCGATCGGGCATGCGCACTGCGATGCTGTCGACCGACGACCCCTGCTGGGTGCTGCACCATCACGGCACCGACGTGGCGCGCGAGAGCGGCGTCGAGTCGCGCTTTGCCATCGGCAACGGGTTGCTGGGGGTGCGGGCGGCGCGCGCGGTCAGCCGGGGGCCGACCTGGGTGGCGTGGATGCGCACGCTGAACTGGGCATCGTGGCCACGCACCTATGTGGCGGGGCTGTTCGACACGCCCAACACCGACCCGCCGGTGCCCGCGCTGGTGCCGGTGGCGGACTGGCTGCGGGTGCGCATCCTGCTGGACGGCCAGCCGCTGCTGCTGCACCACGGCACGGTGCTGGCGCACCGGCGCATGCTGGACATGCGGCGCGGCCTGCTGCTGGCGGAGTGGCGGCAACGCGCGCCCTCCGGCGTGGTCGCGCAGGTGCGCACGCTGCGGCTGGTGTCGCAGCACGATCGCGCGCTCGGGCTGCAATGGCTGCACCTTGAGCTGGACCGCGACGGCATCGAGGTGAATGTGCAGGCCAGCTTCGAGGCCGCCGGGCTGGGGATGGAGCCGGCCCAGATCGAGCACGCGCTTGGCGTCTGGCGCACGTCCGACGGGTCCAAGGCGGTTGCCATGGCCGGCGCCGCCGCGCTGACGCTGGATGGGCAAACGCCGGCGCCCGAGACCGGACCATTGCGCTGGTCATGGCACTGGCGCTCGGTGGCCGGACAGGCGGCGGAGCTGGAACGCCTGCTGGCGGTGGCGCGCGCCGACTCGCCGGCCGGGCATCCCGGTCCGGCCGCAACCGCCGCGCTGGGCCGCGCCAGGACGGCGGGCGGCGAGGCGGTGTTCGCCGCGCACACCGCCGCATGGGCCGCGCGCTGGCAGGCCAGCGACGTGACCATCGAGGGCGAGCCGTACCTGGAACGGGAGCTGCGCTTCGCCATCTATCACCTGAACAGCGCCGCCAATCCGGACGACCCGCACGTTTCGATCGGTGCGCGCGGGCTGACCGGCGATTCCTATATCGGCCATGTGTTCTGGGACACCGAGATCTACCTGCTGCCGTTCTACATCGCCACCTGGCCGGAGGCGGCGCGGGCGCTGCTGATGTACCGCTTTCACACCCTGGCCGGGGCGCGGGCGAAGGCGGCGCGCGGCGGCTGGCGTGGCGCGCTGTACGCCTGGGAGTCGACGGATACCGGCGCGGAGACGACGCCCGAGCAGATCGTCGGTCCGGCCGGCAAGCCGGTGGACGTGCTGTCCGGCAAGCAGGAGCAGCACATCGCCGCCGACGTCGCCTATGCGGTTTGGCAGTACTGGCGGGCGACCGGTGACGACGCCTTCCTGCTGGAAGCCGGGGCGGAGATCGTGCTCGACACGGCCCGGTTCTGGGCCAGCCGCACCACCCTGGACGCGGAGGGCAAGCGGCATATCCGCGGCGTGATCGGTCCCGACGAGTATCACGAGGGCGTGGACGACAACGCCTTTACCAACATGATGGCGCGCTGGAACATCCTGCGCGGACTGGAAATCGGCGACCTGCTGCGCCGGCGCTGGCCGGCGCGATGGGCGGAGCTGTCCGCCCAGCTGGGGCTGGACGCGGCGGAACTGGCGCAGTGGGGCGCGGTGGCCGGGACGCTGGTGACCGGGTTCGACCCCGCCACCGGGCTGATCGAGCAGTTTGCCGGTTTCTTTTCTCTCGAGCCGGTGGATCTCGCGCAGTACGCCAGCGGTGGCGTGCCGATGGACGTGGCGCTCGGCCACGCCCGCACCCAGCGCGCGCAGGTGGTGAAGCAGGCCGACGTGGTGGCGCTGCTGGCGCTGCTGCCGGACGAATTCGACGACGCCACCAGGCTGGCGAACTTCCGCGCCTACGAGCCGCTCTGCTCCCACGGCAGTTCGCTCAGCCGGTCCATGCATGCGCTGGTGGCGGCGCGGCTCGGCGACGATTCGCTGGCGGTGCGCTACCTGCAGGAGACGGCGGCGATCGATCTGTCGGCGAACGCGGCGGAGGCCGGCGGGGTGCATATCGCCGCCCTGGGCGGGTTGTGGCAGGCGGTGGTGCTGGGCTTCGCCGGGCTGTCGCTGACCGGGGAGACGCTTTCCCTCTCGCCCCGGCTGCCGGCGCACTGGCGCAGCCTCGGGTTTCTGGTGTGCTGGCGGGGGCGGCGGGTGCGCATCCGCATCCTGCCGGGCGGGCATGTGGAGGCAGTGCTGGAGACCGGCGATTCCATGACCCTGCTGGTGCACGGTGCGGCGTATCTCCTGCAGCAAGGCCAGGGCTCCGCCCTGGACCCGCCAGGGGTCGGTGGACCCCTGGACCCCGTTCTCTAAGAAATTCTTTAATTACAAGGGGCTGCGGCCGTTTACTTCAGGCTGCCCGCCAGGACCCCCAGGATCGCCTGCCTGACCTCATCCGGTGCCGCTTCCTCGACCGCCCGGCGCAGCCGGTGCATCTGCCGGCGCGCGGCGTAAAGCTGGTCCACCAGCGACAGCACCACCGGCAGCGCCTCGTCGTCGATGCCCATGTCGTGCCGCAACTCGTGGATCAGGCGGACCCGGGCGGCGTCGATGGCGCGGAAGCGATAGTGGCCGGGCGCCCCCTCGGCGTGCAGCCAGGCATTGCCGACCCATTGCTCGACTTCATCCGGCTGCAGGCCGGAAACGGTGCGGCACAGGATGTCGATGGTGATCATGCGTCCCCCGTCATCATCCTTCGCGGGTTCGCGGCGGGAGGGGCAACCCGGTCCTGCAGGAAACGTTCAAGCTCGGGGTCAACCGTGCCCAGCACCACCTTGAGGGTGACATAGGCGTCTCCGGCCGGCTTGCCGGCATGCGCGGACACGCCCTTGCCGCGCAGGCGGAGTTGCGCCCCGGTGTCGGAATGCCGGGGCACGGTGACGCTGACATTGCCGCTTGGCGTCGGCACGGTGATCTTGCCGCCCAGCACCGCCTCGGCCAGCGTGACCGGAACTTCCAGGCGGATGTCGCTGCCGTCGCGCCGGAAGAACGGGTGCGGGATGATGCGGATTTCAATCAGCGCGTCGCCGGCGGGGCCGCCGTTCATGCCGGGTTCGCCCTGGGCCTTCAGGCGCAGCACCTGGCCGTCCTCGATGCCGGCCGGAACCCGGACGTCGAGGTGCTTGCCGTCCGGCAAGGCCAGCCGGCGGGTCGCGCCGTTGACGGCGTCGAGGAACTCGACCGCCAGGGTGTAGGAATGGTCCCGCCCGCGCATGCGCATGTTCGGCCCCGCCCTGCCGGCCCCGCCGCCGCCCTGGCCACGGCGGAACAGGTCGGCGAAGATGTCGCCGATCTCCGCCTCGTCGAAGGTGGCGCCGAAGCCGCCGTCGGCGCCAGGCGGGTAGCGTCTGCCCTGCTGCCCCTCGGCATGCTGCCGGTAGAAGGCCCGTTCCGGCCGCTCCTGGCCGGAGGCGTCGATCTCGCCGCGGTCGAAGCGCGCGCGCTTGTCCGCATCCGACAGCAGCTCGTTGGCGGCCGAGATTTCCTTGAAGTGCTCCTCGGCCTGACGGTTCCCGGGGTTCAGGTCGGGATGATGCTTCTTGGCGAGCTTGCGGTAGGCGGCCCGGATCTCCTTGTCGGTCGCGCCGGGCTTCAGCCCCAGAACCTCGTAGGGATCGCGTGCAGCCATTGATATGTCCCGGTCGAGCCGCGGTGTGGACGCGCGGCCTGGTTGCGCCGTGCGTGGCTGAGAAGAATTGCAGCGATGGTGGTGGCGAGGCAACGAAAGCGAACGAATCCGCCGGGTCGCGATCCGGCGTTCCGTAACCGGACGGGAAAAATCTGGGATCGGCGGGGCCGCGGTTCAAGCGGCGGCGGCAACAAGGGCGTGGCGGGCCATCCTGCCACGCGATTCAGGGCGCCGGTTCCAGCGCGATGCTGGTGATGGCCACGCCGAGCCGGCGGCTGTCACCCGAACCATCGTCCGGCGAGAACATCACCGGTACATGCAGCAGGATGTCGGTCTTCCCCTCGTCCGCCCGCGGCGCCACCGGGCCGGCGACCAGCGTGCCATGCCGCCCGCTCTGCGAGAACGGGTAGCTGACGCCGTCGATAGCGGCCGTCATGGTATCCGAGTCCGACAGCCGGCCAGCCATGAAAAGGCTGAGATGCACCATCACCGGCACGCTGCGATCGACGAACACCGTGAACCGGGAGGCATGGCCCGGCCCGGTCCAGTGGAAGGCGATGCCGGACGGCTCATATTCCAGGAAATGGATGCCCTCGGCCGCCTCCATGAAGTCCGGCGCGTCGAGACGGGTGGTCGAGGGGGGCCTGCAGAGGGGCGTTCCATAGTGGCTGCGCCACGCACCGCGCAACCGCTCGAAGGGCGATATCGTCTGCCGCTGCTGGCGCAGCGATGCGATTTCGGCGGTCATTCCGGCAACCCGGGTGGACAGTTCGGCGATCTGCTCGACCGTCGTCACGCCATGGTCGAGGGCAGGCAAGCTGCTCGGCCTGAGATGGGTATTGCGGGCCACAATCGATCCTCCGGCAGCACGGTGCAGACGAGGCGGGTCTCAAGGCTTGTGAAGCAATCGAACCTGCGAATGAAAGCACGCTGATATCATTGGGTGTTTCCGGCCGGATCGGAGCGTCGCGGGCATTCATTGACAAACTCTCGGTGACGAACCGGGCGATATTGGTCCAAATTCTACGGTTGGATCATGCGCCCGGACGACTGCGCGCGGATTCCCCCCGTAGGCAGGTCAGGCAACATGCCTGATGTGCCGCGGCCCGATCAAGCGCAGGGTGCCGGGCCATACAGGGGTGGCGCGGATGGTCCGCCCCCATGCGCACCAGCCGCGGAACGTGTCAACGATTTCGAGACGCCCGGCGGGCGCATCATGCCGCATCCCATCGTGCAATTTCCCATTCAACGCATACAGCCGGTTTACATACCGCTCCGGCGGTCGCATCAGCTGGGAAAATGGTGCGGGTGGCGGGCGAAGGAGGGCCGGCCGCTTCCGGTACTACGGCTCCGAAACGGCCGTAGGGTAACGTCACGCGACGATCGTGTCTGTTATCGCGATTGCCCCTCTGATATAGTGGATATGGCCGCGACACGGAAGGAGGCCCTCTTGGCACAGCGGGCGAGCAAAGTGGTCGATCTTGCCGCGTACCGGGCGGGGCGTGCGGCGCAGCCAGCCGGCTCCGCCGGCGCGGCGCCCGTGATCCCGATGGCCCGGACGCCGTTCCGGGAAGCGGTGTGGCCGATCTTCGCCGACCACCCGGAAACGCATGCCTGAGAAGCGGATAGCGGTCCGGTCGGTCTGGCCCATCATGGGCATGCCCGACGCCAGCGGCGACGACGCGATCGAGGCGGTGGCGGAACTTCCGGCCATCCTCGCGCACAACCTGCGCCGCCTGCGCACCCGCCAGGGCCACTCGCTGGAGCGCCTGGCCAGGCTGTCCGGCGTCAGCCGGGCGATGCTGGGGCAGATCGAGACCGGCAAGAGCGTGCCCACCATCAGCACGCTGTGGAAGATCGCCCTCGCCCTCGGCGTGCCGTTCGCCCACCTGCTCGCCGCCGGGAAGGTGCAGCACATGGCGGTGCTGCGGGCCAGCGACGCGAAGGTGCTGTCGTCCAGCCGCGGCCAGTTCAGCTCGCGGGCGCTGTTTCCGTTCGAGGACGAGCGCCATGTCGAGTTCTACGAGTTGCGCCTCGCAGCGCGGCACCGCGAGGACGCGACGGCCCACCAGCCCGGCACCCGTGAAAACCTGCTGGTGGCGCACGGGGTGGTGGAGATCACCGTCGGCCTGAACGCGCCCTGCGTGCTCGCCGCCGGCGATGCCATCCTGTTCGAGGCCGACCTGGCACACAGCTACCGCAATATCGGCGACACCGAAGCGGTGCTCTACCTCGTCATGACCTACGCGTCCCCCGTCGGCTGAGAACGGCGGCGCGGCCTGCTGCCGGGTCAGGCGTGCGGCGGCTGGCACCCGGTGCGGGTATCGTGGGCGTGCTGCATGGCCGCCTCGGCTTCATGCGCGAGCAGCGTCGTGGTCTCGAAGCGGGCGAACGCGCCGGTCGCCGCCGCCGCCATCAGGCAGGCGGCGGCGGCGGTGAAATCGGGGAATTCGCAGATGGCAACCCCGTCGTAGTCGCCGAACGAGCGGTAGGAGCCATGCAGCTTGCCGCCGAACCCCTCCAGCAGCGCGGTTGCCGCACCGCTGCGATCCTGCGGCAGGCCGACCAGCGCCCTGGTCGAAGTGTCGGTGAACTGCCAGCGCAGCATGAAATGGGACATCGCGTCCTCCTTATTCCTGTGGTCCGCACAGTTTCGGCTGTTGGCGGCCCTGGCCGCAGGTCAGAGCACAAACG
Source organism: uncultured Acetobacteraceae bacterium (assembly GCA_903907955.1). Taxonomy (GTDB): domain Bacteria; phylum Pseudomonadota; class Alphaproteobacteria; order Acetobacterales; family Acetobacteraceae; genus Rhodovastum. The sequence continues at coordinate 26,498 of CAIVPZ010000048.1, forward strand.
GCGGGAACGCGCAGCGCATTCCCCCCTTCGGCCGCAGCGCTGCGCGCCCGACGCGCCGGCATGCCATGTGGTGGCCCGCCGCGCCCATCAATGGTCAGCATACACCTGGAAAACTTGACCATTCTTGAAGGCGACGCCGTTCCAGCCATCATGCACCGGCGTTTGCTCGGGGTGGCTGGTCAGTGTCGGGTTCTGCCAGGGGTACGGATCGGCCGGCGACGGATAGACCGAGCTCATGATCACATCCTGGTAACCCTGCGCCCGCAGCCGGTCGGCCAGTTGCGCCTGACTCTCCAGCCCGGGGACGACGACATGCAAGGTGGGAACGGATGTGATCACGTCACCCGCACGGGCGGCCTGCATGCCCAGGAGCGGCAGGCAGAACGCCGTCAGGCTGACGGCGAGGCTCGGCAACCGTTGGAACCGCATCACATAACTCCTCCCAAGTTCGCAAGTGAAGGTCCGCGCAACACGCTGTCCTGCCAACAACGCGCCTTACACAGCCATGCTGCTGGCGCGCTTTTCGAAGTTGTTCCGCAAAAATATGGCGAAAATTGACGAACCAGCATCTGATTTTCAGCCTGATCGCGTTGCGCCCGACATATAATTACAAAAAGAACGAGCGTCCGGCCGATGTGCTCATCAAATACATCTGAAGAACCGGCCATCAAGGCGCACTTCAATCCGGTCTCACCGAATTGATTGCCGGCAAGCCCGACGGACGTGCGCGCGTGGCATGAACGCGCCCGTGCTTGCGGGGATTCGGCCGCACTCGGTAGAGTGCGCCCCCAGCACGGGAACACAGCATGAACGACGACCTGTTCGGCGCGCCGAAAAAAGGTACCCGGGAGGCGGAGGCGTATTCCGCCAAGGACATCGAGGTGCTGGAGGGGCTGGAGCCCGTCCGGCGGCGTCCCGGCATGTACATTGGCGGCACCGACGAGGCCGCGCTGCACCACCTCGCCGCCGAGGTGCTCGACAACGCCATGGACGAGGCGGTGGCCGGCCATGCCGACCGCATCGAAATGCGGCTGGAGCCAGGCAACTTCCTGAGCGTGCGCGACAATGGCCGCGGCGTGCCGGTTGATGCGCACCCGAAGTTCAAGCACCTCTCGGCGCTGGAGGTGATCCTGACCACCCTGCACTCCGGCGGCAAGTTCGGCGGCAAGGTCTACAACACCTCCGGCGGTCTGCACGGTGTCGGCGCATCGGTGGTGAACGCCCTGTCCGACGTGCTGCAGGTCGAGGTGGCGCGCGACCGCACGCTGTGGAAGCAGGATTATTCCCGCGGCAAGCCGAAAACCGGGCTGATCAACGCCGGCCCGATCAACAACCGGCGCGGCACCAGCTTCCGCTTCCACCCCGACCCGCAGATTTTTTCCAGCCTGCAGTTCCAGCCGGCGCGGCTGTACCGGCTTTGCCGCTCCAAGGCCTACCTGTTCCGCGGCGTCGAAATCCGCTGGGCCTGCGACCCCTCACTGCTCACCGCCCGCGACGACACGCCGGCGGAGGCGGTGCTGCATTTCCCGGGCGGGCTGCGTGACAGCCTGGAAGCCGATATCGGCAAGGCCTCGCCCGTGGTGCCGCCCTGGGCCGGGGAGGCCGACCTGCCGGCCGCCGCCGACGGCCACAAGGCCGGCCGGGTGGAATGGGCGGTGGCCTGGCTGGAGGAGGGTGAGGGCTTCCTCCATTCCTACTGCAACACCGTGCCCACCGCGCAGGGCGGCACCCACGAGGCCGGTTTCCGCGCCGCTTTGCTGAAGGGCCTGCGCGCCTGGGGCGAGCAGCGCAACAACCGCCGCGCCGCCGCCATCACCGGCGAGGACCTCACCGGCGGCATGGCGGCCAAGCTTTCGGCCTTTATCCGCGACCCGCAATTCCAGGGCCAGACCAAGGAAAAGCTCACCAGCCCGGAAGCCGCCCGTCTGGTGGAAACCGCGCTGCGCGACCGCTTCGACCATTTCCTCGCCGGCGACCCCGCCACCGCCGACAATCTGCTCACCTATGTCATCGAGCGCGCCGAGGAGCGCCTGCGCCGCCGCGAGTTGAAGGACACGCCGCGCAAATCGGCCACCAGGCGGCTGCGGCTGCCCGGCAAGCTGACCGACTGCACGGTGGAAGACGCCTCGCGCACCGAGATATTCCTGGTCGAGGGCGACAGCGCCGGCGGTTCGGCCAAGCAGGCGCGCGACCGCACCACCCAGGCGGTGCTGCCGCTGCGCGGCAAGATCCTCAACGTCGCCAGCGCTTCGGCCGACAAGCTGCGGCACAACCAGGAACTGAAGGACCTCATCGAAGCGCTCGGCTGCGGCGTAGGCGAGCGCTTCGACCGCAGCCGACTGCGCTACGGCCGCATCGTCATCATGACCGACGCCGACGTGGACGGCGCCCACATCGCCTCGCTGCTGATGACCTTCTTCTACCGCGAGTTGCCGGAACTGGTGCGGCACGGCCATATCTACCTGGCGCAGCCGCCGCTGTACCGGCTGACCCAGGGCGCGAAGTCGGTCTATGCCATGGACGACGCCGACCGCGAGCGCAAGCTCAAGCAGTTCAAGGCGAACGCCAAGGTGGAGGTCAGCCGCTTCAAGGGCCTTGGCGAAATGCCGCCGGCGGCGCTGAAGGAAACCACGATGGACCCGACGCGGCGCACGCTGCTGAAGGTGGTGGCGCCGCCGGAGGACCGGGCGAAGACCAATGAACTGGTGGAAAGCCTGATGGGGCGGCGGCCGGAGTTGCGGTTTGCGTTTATTCAGGAGCGGGCGAAAACGGTGGTGGAAGTTGACGTCTAGGGAATGGGGTCAAGGGGGCCACTGACCCATCGCGCCGAAGGCGCGCTGGGGCGGGGTCCAGGGGCTGATCCCCTGGCCTTCCTTTCTAGACCTTCTTCTTCAGCGTCGGCGAAGCCTTGAACCGAACCGTCTTCCCCGCCTTTACCTTGATCGCCTCGCCGGTGCGCGGATTCAGCCCTTTGCGGGCCTTGGTCTTGCGCACAACGAAGGTACCAAAGCTCGGCAGCGTGAACTTGCCGGCCTTCTTGAGCTCCTTGACAATGGCGTCCATCACGTCGCCAGCGGCGCGGTTGGACGCCGTACCGGTCAGGCCGGCCGACTCCTGGATGACCTGGGCGATGAAGGCTTTCGACATGCCGTCCTGTTTCCTTCGGTTGTGGACTGCGGGGGATCGTTCTGCCGCGAATCGGCGGCAATGTGGAATACTGTCGTCAAGGTACCGCCTCGTAACAGCGGCTTTCGGTGGTTGCAAAAGATTTCTTTGCTGCCGGCAGGAGAAACGGACTGCCATGCGTCCCCGCAGCCGGGCCGCGGCGGTTCGCTTCGCCAGCCGGTCGATTCCTGAAAGGTGCAGGCCAGCCATGCAGACCTCCGAAACTCCCCGCCCCGCCGCAGCGGCCACCGAAAGCATCAGCCAGCGCTTTCGCGACCTCGACCGTTGGCCCGCCGCAGATGTGCTGCTGGCGATGTGGGAGGGCCAGCTCGCCGCGGTGGCTGCCGTGCGCGCCGTGCTGCCCGCCCTCGAGTCGGCCGCCGCGGCGGCACTGCCGCGGCTCGCCCGCGGCGGCCGCCTGGTTTATGCCGGCGCCGGCACCTCGGGGCGGATCGGCGTGCAGGACGGCGCCGAGTTGCCGCCCACCTTCGACTGGCCGGAGGACAGGCTGGTGCTGCTGATGGCAGGCGGAGCCACCGCCTTTACGCACTCGGTCGAGAATGCCGAGGACGATCGCGCCGCCGCGCAACGCGATGTGGCCGCGCATGCAATCGGCGCCGACGATGTCGCCATCGGCATCGCCGCCAGCGGATCGACGCCCTACACAACGACAATTATTGCCGAATGCGCACGACGCGGCGCGCTCACCATCGGCATCGCCAACAGCCCCGGCGGTGCCCTGCTCGCCGCTTCCGCCCATCCGATCCTGATCGAGACCGGTGCGGAAACGATCGCCGGATCGACGCGGATGCAGGCCGGCACGGCGCAGAAGGTGGTGCTGAACCTGTTCTCCAGCCTGGTGATGGTGCGGATGGGGCGCATCCATCGCGGCCTGATGGTGGACATGAACGCCCGCAACGCCAAGCTGCGCCAGCGTGCCGTGCGCATGCTGCAGGAACTCACCGGCCAGGATGACACCGCTGCCCGCGCCGCGCTCGACGCCGCCGGCGGGCGGGTGAAGACGGCGGTGCTGATGCTGCGGGGCATCGATCGCGCAACGGCAGACTCGTTGCTCGCCAGGTATGCCGGCCATCTGCATGCGGCGCTCGCCGAACTCGACGCATGAAGGCGCTGCACGCCGCCCGGCTGTTCGACGGCGCCGGCCTGTGCAGCGACCGCGTGGTGCTGTTCGATGGCGCCCGCATCGCCGCCATCGTCGCTCCGGAGGCGGTGCCCACCGGGGCGGAGCGCATCGAGCTGCCGGAAAGCCATGTGCTGGTGCCGGGATTTGTCGATCTGCAGGTGAACGGCGGCGGCGGCCTGCTGTTCAACGACGCCCCCGATGCCGCCACGCTGGCACGCATCGCCGCGGCGCATGCGGAGTCGGGTACCACCGCCCTGCTGCCCACGCTGATCAGCGGCACCCGCCCGCAGCTGCAGGCCGCCCTGTCCGCCGTGCGCGCGGCTGTGGCCGCCGGCGTGCCGGGCGTCGCGGGTGTGCACCTGGAAGGGCCGTTCATCGCCGCATCGCGCCGCGGCATCCACCCGGCCGACGCCATCACCACCATGACCGCGGCCGATCTGGACCTGCTGTGCGCGGCTTTCCCGGCTGCCCGGCTGATCACGCTCGCCCCCGAGACGGTCCCGCCCGCGCACATCCGTCGCCTGGTGCAGGCCGGCGCGATCGTGTTCGCCGGTCATACCGACGCGCCCTACGACACGGTCATCGCCGGACTGGATGCCGGCATCTCGGGCTTCACCCATCTGTATAACGCCATGTCCGGCTTCCTGCCGCGCGCCCCCGGCGTGGTCGGCGCCGCACTGGACCGCGCCGATGCCTTCGCCGGCATCATCGTCGACGGCCACCACGCCCATTATGCAAGCGTGCGCATCGCCTTCGCCGCGAAAGGCGCCGACGCGCTGTTCCTGGTGTCGGACGCGATGCCGACCGCCGCCTCGGACCGCACCGGCTTTGTCCTGAACGGCGTGCCGATCCACCTGCGCGACGGCAGGCTGGTCAACGCGGCCGGCACGCTGGCCGGTGCGCAGCTGACCATGGCGGCGGCCGTCCGCAACGCGGTCCGCCATGCCGGCCTGCCGCTCGAGGCGGTGCTGCGCATGGCTACCCGCACCCCGGCCCGCGCCGCCGGTCTCGCCGGGCACGGCCGCATTGCGCCGGGCTGCTGCGCGGATATGGTCGCGCTCGACGGCGATCTGCGCGTCGCCGCGGTGTGGCAGCAGGGCGAGCGGCGCCGCTGACTACAGCGACGCCTGGCTGACGAACTTGGTGTTCAGATACGCCTCGATCGCCTCGCTGCCGCCCTCCGAGCCATAGCCGGAATCCTTGATGCCGCCGAACGGCACCTCGGGCAGCGCCAGCCCGTGGTGGTTGATCGACACCATGCCCGCCTCCACCGCCGCCGCGATCGCCGTCGCCGTCTTCGCCGAGCGCGTATAGGCATAGGAGGCCAGCCCGTAGGGCAGCCGGTTCGCCTCCGCCACCGCCGCGTCGAAGCTGCTGAACGGCAGCATCAGGGCGAGCGGCCCGAACGGTTCCTCGTTCATCACCCGCATGTCGCGGGTGATGTGGGTGAGCACCGTCGGTTCGAAGAAATTGCCCGTGTTGCCGAGGCGCTTGCCGCCGGCCGCCACCTGCGCGCCGTGCTGCACCGCGTCCTGCACCAGGGCCTGCATCGCCACGACCCGGCGCGGATTGGCCAGCGGCCCCATCGTGGTGCCCGCCGCCAGCCCGTCGCCCACCGTTATGTGTTGCACGAGATCGACGAAGCGGCCGACGAATTCCGCGTAGACCCGCTCCTGCACCAGGAAGCGTGTCGGCGCGATGCAGACCTGGCCGGCATTGCGGAACTTGTTGGCGGCCAGGATCTTCACCGCGGTCTCGATGTCGGCATCGTCGAACACGATCGCCGGCGCGTGCCCGCCGAGTTCCATGGTCACCCGCTTCATGTGCGCGCCGGCCAGCGCGGCCAGGTGCTTGCCCACCGAAGTCGAGCCGGTGAAGGAGATTTTCCGCACCACCGGGTGCGGGATGAGGTACTCGGAAATCTCCGCCGGCACGCCGAACACCAGCTGCACCACGCCGGCCGGCACCCCGGCATCGGCATAGGCGCGCACCAGTTCGGCGCAGGCGGCCGGGGTTTCTTCCGGCCCCTTCAGGATCACCGCGCAGCCGGCGGCCAGCCCGGCCGAAATCTTGCGCACCGCCTGGTTGATCGGAAAGTTCCACGGCGTGAATGCCGCCACCACGCCCACCGGCTCCTTGATCGCCAGTTGGGTGACGCCCTCGGCGCGCGCCGGAATCACCCGGCCATAGCTGCGGCGGGCCTCCTCGGCGAACCACTCGATCACGTCGGCACCCACCAGGGTCTCGCCGCGGGCCTCGGCCAGCGGCTTGCCCTCCTCCAGGGTGAGCAGGCGGGCGATGTGGTCCAGCCGCTCGCGAATCAGCCCGGCCGCCTTGCGCATGACCTTGCTGCGCTCGTAGGCGGACACGCCACGCCAGGCCTTGAAGCCGCGCTCCGCCGCGGCCAGTGCGCGGTCAAGGTCCGGCCGCTCCGCATGCGCCAGCCGGCCCAGAACCTCGCCGGTCGCCGGGTTCAGCACCTCCAGCGTCCTGCCGCTCGCAGCCGGGGTCCAGGCGCCATCAATGAACAACTGAACGTCGGGATACATGGGATCTCCATCGGGCGGTGGGGCGGATGCCCATCATGCGATGCCGGCGCTTCCCGGTCGAGCCGACGCGGCGGGCCGCATTGTCATCCGGCTGACCCGGAAGCGTCATCGCCATTCAACCGGCCGTTGCTATGCGTGCAGGTTCATGCCGGGAGAAACCAGATGCACCATCTCCGCCGCACCGCCGATCGCACGGTCTGAGTGCACCATGTGGATCGTCATGGGCGCGCCTGTCCGAATCACCAAACCGGTCACCATCGCGGTGCGCTGGCAGGAACCTGCAGCCCCGGCGCAGCGACCGCGCGGGATCAAACCGCGCGGCTGCATGCGCATGCCTGGCCAGCATGACGACGCGGCGAGAAAACTGAACTCACCCGCAGCTCGTTGAAAAACGAATGGGTTGAGCGTCATGAGCTGAGGCGCAGGGGACCGGTTCGGGCAAACGGCCGGCAAGGGCGCGACGGTGGCCCGGCAAATTCAAATCGAATTTCCTGAGTCCAGTTCAGGCGGTTCTCCGTCAGCCGGGTCGGGAATTGCGATCGGCGGAACGCCACCCTGCTGCATCCCCGGGACATTGCGCACCTGCGGAATGAGCACCTGCCTGTCGCAATTTGCGGCGATCTTCGTGGATCGGCGGTCCCCTTGGTACCGCCTCTGCGTCGGCAACGCCGATCCGGATTCCCAACGAACGGTCGGAATCCGTCGCAAAGCCCATGCAACGCATTGATATTTCTGGTAATAATATTTCACGCCACCGGAGTTCGGCAGGCGATGGTGGAGGGGGTTTCAAGCACGTTTATGATATATCGTTTTGATAAACAATAGTGTTTTTGCGTTCGACACGGCACGATACCCGGACTCATACCCGGTCATGCGTTGGGTGGCCTGCCCGCATAGCGTTCGATGGCTGACCAACGATAATAGCGCTTGCTTTTTCTATTTTATGGCGAGACCAGCAGTGCGGATGCGAGGGTCCATGCAACGAGACTGAGGCTCGTGCCGCATTCGCAACCGGCGGAAGTGCCTCATGAGACGGCACAGGCGCTCCGACAGCGAGAACGGTACATTGCCAGCGAAGCTGTCCCCAATGCGGACCGCCAGGCAAGAAGACAGAGCAGGCGCGAACGGTAACCCGCCCAAGGTGGGACGCACGAGTTCGAATTGCCTTCCCGCGCCACAGGAAACCCTGGGTCGAAAACCGCTCAGGTGCGGAATCACGCAGAATCCCTGCCATTTCCCTGACCGGCCGGCCCCGTGGTAGCCTCTCGGCATGTCCAATACCGCCGCCTTCCCCGCGCCTCCCAACCGTGAGTCGGTCCTCGCCGCGCTACGCGCGCAGGAGGCGGAACTTCGCTCAGCCGGGATCGCAGCCCTCTACCTGTTCGGCTCAACCGCCCGCGGCGAGGCAACCAGCATGTCGGATGTCGACCTGTTCCTCGATCAGGCCGACCCGGACGTTTTCGATCTACTCGACCTTGTCGGTGTTGGCGAGCGTATCGGTGAAACTCTCGGGGGCGCCCGTGTGGACATCGCAACCCGTGGCAGCCTGCACCCAACGTTGAGGCCAGCCATCGAGGCCGACGCCATTCGGGTGTTCTGACGCACATGGGGGGCGCGCCACGGACAGAGCTGGCACGCCTGCTCGACGTGCTGGAGGCCGTCGAGGGCATTCGTTCCGCGGTGGCGGGCCTGGATTACGACGCTTATCAGCGCGGCTGGGTCGTGCGGCGCGCAGTGGAACGCGGCCTGGAAATCATCTCGGAAGCAAGCCGGCACCTGCCCGACCAGATCAAGGCGGAACACCCAGATGTGCCGTGGCGCCAGATCGCCGGTATCGGCAATGTCTTGCGCCACGAGTACCAGCGTGTCGAGGACCGGCTTGTGTGGAATGTCGTGCACGGACACCTGGACCGGCTTGAGGCGGCCGTTCGTTCGGCCCTCGCCGGATTGCCAGACGGCGGTTGATCCGCCTCGTCGCCACAGGCAGGCACCTGTCGCACCGCGCATAGCCTGCCGCACCTCGCGTGGCTCCCATGGCCTTCGACCACTCCGACTCTGGGATCAGCGACAAGCATGGCAGCGGCAGGTTTTTCCGCATATCCCACCGCAGGGCCGGATGGCATCGTCTCATCGTCTGCGGCTGGGTGCAGCAACGTGTTTCGTGGCCGGTGACTGCCAAGCCGAGGTATTCGGCTCATTCTCTCCGTGCGATCCTGGCGAACCATCATGGAGTAAAGCTGGATGGCGAAACGCGTGCCACCGGAAGACCGGGTGAACCTCGACCGGCTCGACGCGTACCTGCTCTCCGACCATTCGCCGGATGATGCGCTGGGTGTTTCCGACATCGACGGCCTGTTGACTGCGTTGATCATCGGTCCCGAGGTGATCCTGCCTTCCGACTGGCTACCGTTGATATGGGGTCATGAAGAGCCATCATTCACCGACGCTGGCGAGGCAGAGGCCGTCATCGGCACGATCATGAGCCGCTACAATGAGATTCTGTCGAACCTCAACGCCACCCCGGCCAGCGTCAATCCGGTGTTCGAGCGTATGCCCGATGGCAAAGTGCTCACGGCAGACTGGTGCAGCGGTTTCGTCGACGGCATGCGACTTCGACCGGCGGCATGGACACCTCTCTTGCAGGACGAGGAATGTGGCGAGCTACTAACGCCGATCCTTGCACTCGGCGCTGAGCCCGAAGATTATAAACTGTTTGGGCTGCGCCGGAAGCCGTCTGACGCGGCCTCCCGTAAGGCGCTGATGACAAAGGCCCCGGACCTCATCGTCGATAGCATCTTCGCTGTCTGGGACTACTGGCAGGAGACGCGGCGGGAACCGGTACCCATTCGGGCATTGGCTGAGACGCCCATTACACCGATTGACCCGAAGCGCAAGTTAACCAAGGCAACGGCAAAGCGAGAACCCAAGGTACCTCCGACCGACAAGCCGTCTGCTTTTGACAACACCACACACATCATTCGGGCATCCCTGAAGGCGCGCCTTTACCGCGATATTGAGATTGCAAGCGATGCGTCATTGTATGATCTCGCGGAAGCCATCATTCAATCGTTTGGTTTTGACCCAGATCACGCTTTTGGGTTTTTCAGCAAGCTGACAGGCAATATCTACGATTCGCCCGTCAAATATGAATTGTTTACTGATATGGAGGGAGGCTCCGGCTCACGAAGCGTCAAGCGAACCTCGGTCAACGCGGTTTATCGGCGGATTGGAACCAAAATGCTGTTCCTGTTTGACTATGGTGACGAATGGAGGTTCATCACTGAATTCAAAGCGTTGGGCGTGCGCGAGAAGAAGGTCGGCTACCCGCGAGTGGTTGCTACGGTCGGCAAGGCACCGCCCCAGTACCCGGACATGGAGGAGGACGAGTGACAGCGAACGCCCGGCCCTGCCGCCGGAGCATGGCAATCGCGCAAGAAACCCTCTCCTTGGCCAGGCTGATCGAGGTCTGCATGTAGCATCCTGGCTGCCACAAAGCAGGCCACCAAACCAGCAACCAATGTCTGCCGCCACGTGTCGTACCAAGCCCCAATAGTGCACAATCGGGCAAATACACTGAGCCGAATCGCCTGGGATCGCGTTTAGTCCGATTCGCGCAGCCTTCTTTCATCTACAAAACGTCACGGCATCTATCATTGCTTGTCCCGGATCGTAAGGCACTTCCATCCGGCGGAACCACGTGCCTTTCCGATGACCGCCGCCGATGCTGCCGCCGGGAATGGATGAGGAAGCCATGCCAGCCGGTAGGCGTCTCGGACGACAGGTCCCTCGTCGGCTCTGGAGGGTGGACACGGACGGGCTTGGAACTGGCCCGCGGACGGGGCAATCTGGCTGTCACTCTGATTCGCTTGGGAAGTGACCGATGAACGATGCGATTCCAGCCGACGCCGCGCAGCCGCAGGCGCATAATAAGTTGACAACTTACGTTGAGCGCATGGAACGCATGCTTGACGAGATTGACCAACTGAAGGATGGCCTCAAAGACCTTAAGGCCGAAATCAAGGCCGATGGGTTCAACATTAAGGCCGTTGACCGTATTGTTACCATCCGCCGCAGCAAGGAAGCCGCCGACAAAGAGGCTGAGCTGATAAACGATATATTGCTCTATGCTCACACAACCGGCACGCGACTCGATGTTGTGCAAAGCGATGAATAAACCAGTCTGCGCCTCTTGGATCAGCGCACCTGTTTCGATCTGTAGGCTGACTTCAGCGTGATGGATCAGGCCACACAGGGCGTTTTCGCCTTGTGTGGCTTATCCGTCGGTTTGCGATGGCGGATCGCCCAATGACCCCGACATGCAGCCTGGCACGAACAGCCAGGCGCCAAACAGCCAGGGCTATTTCTCAGCAACCCTTCGCCGGCATTCGGCCATCAGTTCGCTGTAGTCCTCGGTGTCACTGTCGGCGCGGCACACCCACGCCAGTTGGGTGACCATCAGCCGCACCGCGGCATCGTCCTTTGTGGCGACGCCCTCCTCGCGGGCCTCCTTGCAGGCGTCAATGATGGCATAGGCGATGCCGCTGGGGTTGCATGCTCCGGGGTTTACGATCAGCAGGGCATCGGCGAACCGCTTGGATGGCGGGCGGCGGCTGGCTTCGGCCGGTGCTGGGGTCTCGGCCGCGGCCTGTTCGGTCGGCATCGGATTGGACATTTCGTCATCTTCCTGCGGGTCATGCATCGTTGACGGCGCCTTCCTCGCCGAGTTCGACCGTCAGCACGCGATGCTCGGCATCGAACATGACCGGTGGGGCTAATCCTGTCTCCGCCCAGGCGTCCAGCAAGGTCGCAGACGCGCGACGTTCGATGGTGACGGTCATCGGTTGCCCGGTGCCGAGTTCAACGCCGCTCATGCAGACGATGCGGCCGAAATCGGCGACGCGCTTCAACCGAATGCGAATCGTGTCCATGGGTCCTCCGTTGTATTGATGCCGCGACATGAAAATGGCGCCCGCGCCGGCCTGGCACGTGACGCCTCCACCCCCGCGCGGCTGGCGGGGGCCGATCCCGGATGCCGGCGGCTACAGCAGCCCGACGAGCTTGCGCTGGCCGTTGGTGTCGCCGTCGATGTAGCCCTGGGTGGTCTCGATGGAGCTGTGGCCGGCCAACAGCTGCACGTCGCGCAGGCTGCATCCGGCGCGGTGCAGGTTGCGCGCCGCCAGGGTGATGAAGGTGCGCCGGCCGGAGTGCGACGAGCAGCCCTCCAGGTCGAGTTCGGCGAACATGGCGACGAACCAGTTGACGATGCTGTTTGGCTTCAGCGCCCCGCCTCTGTGGGATACAATCACCGGGCCGTCGCCGGCGGTCTCGCGGCGGAGGTCGGCGAGGGCCTGCCGCAAATCGGGGTGCAGCGGCACCCGCCGGCCGGAGCGTCGTTTGGCGATGGCGTCCTGCACCGCCAGCACGGTGCCGACCTGGCCGCCGGCGTCGAGCACCATCGGCCATTGCAGCCGGGCGATCTCCATTGCGCGCAGCCCGGCCTTCACCGACAGCAGGATGATGACGCGGTTGCGGGCGGGGTCCGCTGACTGGCGGGCGTAGGCGAGCATGCGCCGCAGCATGGGCGCGCTGATCAGTTTGGCCTGCCGACCTGGCATGGCTCGGGGTCTCCTGATGATGGTGTCGGGGATTGCGCGGTGTGCGCCGGCGGCCGGCGCTATCGGAGCGCATGGGATCGGCTCCGCCGCAGCCGCCGGCGGCGACCGCGTCAGTAGTCGCTGGCGAGCATGATCGTCAGCACGCGGGCGGTCTTGCTGGGGTCGGACGGGTCTTCCGAGCCACAGGTCATCGACGGGTCGTAATAGTCGATCTTGAACATGATTTTCTGACCGGCTGCGGTCAGCAACGCGCAGTCATGTTCGCCATACGGGTCATTGTCCGCGTTGAAGTCGGTGAAGTTTGACACCGCCGTGAGGATTTCGTCGATCTGGTTGCTGGGCAACGAGAGGATGCTTCGGGTCAGCATGACCCTGCCGGTGTTGCCGATGGTACGCAGGGCGTCATTCAGGGCGCGAATGCGCTCTGTTTTCTTGGTCATGTGGGTGCCTCTGGGATTGGGGGGCGGCATGGGGATGCGCGATGCCGGCCGTTGAAACAGGTAGGGCGGCCCGAAGGCCGCCCCGGGTCGTCACACCCGCACGGGCGGCGGGTACATGATGGCGATTTCGTCCCGCTTGCGCTTCTTGAGGGACTGGTTCGGGTAGTCCCGGAAGCGCAGGGTGAACACGTCGCCGTGGATGGCCACGATGATGGCCTCCCACCATCCCTCGGGTGCGCCCTGGTCAGTGTACTCGGGGATCAGCACCACCATGTTGACGGCCAGCGCCGCCCAGAGCGGGTCAACCGGCATGGCGTGGGCGGGGATGTCGTCCGACAGCCCGACGAAGGTGGGCAGGGTGCCGGGCGGCAGCGTGCCCGAGCCGTCCGGCGCCTCCACCGGCGCGCCGGCCAGGTTGGCCAACAGGCGTTGCAGGACGTCGCGCTTGACGCCGGGCAGGGTGAGCTTGCCGGCCGAGGTGATCTCGCCCTCAGGCACCGCGGCCTTGACCAGGTCGATATGGGTCGGGGCGAACTCGACGGCCGTGTAGCCCTGTCTCTGTGCCCCCAGCGTGGCGGTGGCCTTGACGGTGAGGCCGAACCAGGCGGCCCGTGGCACGCGGGTGTCGGCGGGCTTGGTGTAGACCAGCACGGCGGGGGTTGCTGGTGGTTCGTAAGGTTCGTCGTTCATCCGGTGTGGTCCTTTACAAATAAGAAGGGACCCGGTAAGGGTCCCTGGAGAGTCTCTGGTTGCTGTGTGTTGTATTACGCCAGAGCATCTGCGCTCTCCTGGGGGCAAACAGCTGGGGTGGCCCGAAGACCGCCCGTGGTGATCACACCCGCACGGGCGGGGGATACATGATGGCGAGTTCGTGTCTCTGACGTTGGAATTGCGGTTGCCTGGGGTAGTCGCGGAATCGCAATGTGAATACGTCGCCGTGGATGGCCACGATGATGGACTCAAACCAGCCTTCGGTCCCACCTCGGTCCTCGTACTCGGGTGCGAGCACGACCATGTTCACCGTGAGGGCAGCCCAGAGCGGATCGACCGGCTGCGCAGCTGCCAGTTGGGCCTCGGACGATCCCACAAAGGTTGGCAGGGTGCCCGGTGGCAGCTTGCCCGAACCATCCGGCGCCTCGACGGGTTCACCCGCGAGATTTGCCAGCAGCCGGGCAAGCACGTCCTTCTTGACTGCGGACAGGCTGAGCTTGCCGGCCTTGCTGAGTTCTCCCTGGTGGGCAGCGGCCTTGACCAGGTCAGCGTATCGGGGGTCGAACTCGACCACCGTGTAGCCCGCCCTCTGCGCCGCCAAGGTCGCGCTGGCACGTTCCGTGACGGGGAACCAGCCTGCTTTCGGCGTCAGTGCGTCGGCGGGCTTGGTGTGGATGAGCACTGCCGGCACTGGTGGCAGTTTTTCGTCAGGTTCGTCGTTCATCCGGTGTCGTCCTTTACAAATAAGAAGGGACCCGATAAGGGTCCCTGGAGAGGCTATGGCTTTGGTGTGATGTATCGTGCTAGTGCATCTGCGCTCTCCTGGGCACAAACTGATGCTGTGCGGCGACCTGTGGCCACGTGTTATTATAGCATGATTTTACACTGCGCGCAATATGCTTATATTCATGCGCGCCTATAATTTGATTAAGCTATGAAATAGAGGGGGCAATGTCGTGCTTTAGTTGTACTGGGACGTCAGGACCGCGGCGGGTGACCTCGCGGAGACCATCCTGAACTGGCGGCGCCGACCATGACGGTCGCAATGCAGAAGCGGCCGTGTGCGGATTCCAACGAAAGCGGCCACCTATTCCAACTTCAAAGCGGCCACCAGCCGGCCATTGTGAAGGCGCAGCAGAGCATGACCCGAGTTGGATAGCACGCCAGCGACGATCTCTCGTGATGCCCGAACCGTGGACGCCATTCCCATTCCACTGGTAGATGAGACGCGAAGAACGTCAGCGAGCGCTCTTGCCGTCCCCCAACGAGGCGCGGAAAACGTCGATCTTTGTCTCCAGGCAGCGGCGCAGACTCAAATCAGTCGCACCGACCGTAGACCAGCCTTCGGGTTTCTGATAGAAGTCTAGACCTCGGCCGATCTTAACGGTCCAGCCGTTGTCAAGGCGAACTTCTCGGTCGTGCATTTTGTCGTTAAGGCGCACATCGAGGGCCACGTCGTACTCCAACAGGCTTTGCTTGAGCTCGTCTAGCTTCTCCTGGACGCTCGCCATGTCTGTCTGTTGGTCGTAGGACGTCAAAAGGGTGACATTTCTGACCGTTCCTGCCTTGACAACTGCTTCGCAGAACCGAACGAAGTTTGCGATCTGATGTGGCAAGCGGATGTAGGGGTCCTCGACCACAACGGTCTTTGCCCCTAGCAAGTAAGGACCAAAAATCGTGTCATAAGAATGGCCGGTGTCGCCATAAGCGATCGTGTAGTGCCGCTCGGTCGGTGCTTCAGCCTTATGCTGAGCTTCCATCATAGGCGCAGGCGCAGGCCAGAAGGAGTCCGGTGCAGTTGCTTCGGCGGCCGAAGTCGCTGCCTCGGCCTTGGATCGTAGACGGCGGCGGGCGGGTTCCTGTGTAGCCAAGGCGCCGGCAGTTTCTGGACACGTAACAAGAATCTCTTTCCCGGCTTTGTCAAAGTAGGACAAGCCGATCTTGGCGAATTCATCATCGGGCTTGCGCTTGTTCATTTGCTCCTTGACGCGACGCCGGCATTCGATCGCATAGGCGACGTACTCGTCAAATTCCTCATCGCTGGGGGAATCGGCCGGGTGAAGTATCTTGAGAATCGCGCAGACAGTTTTCTTGATGCCCTTCTCATCACGCCCCTCTACGGCGGAACCCAGCTTCAGCCGTTTGGTGACCTCCTCATAGCGGTTGCTGTGCTTGAGCTCGTAGTGGAAGGCTTCAGCCAGATAATCAGTGATGAGGCCGAACCGATCGGTCAGAAAAGCACTGCTGTTCTTCGGCATCTCCCAGCCGGGCAAGTAGCAGGCAAAGCGGTCCATCACCGCCAAATCAAATTGTTCGGGCAGGGGCTGGAACAAATCGTATTCTGTGGAATTGACGATCTGATCCACTGACATGTCGATGTTGCCGACGAACGCCATGCTAGCGTCGGCGATCACCTCTACGCCGCGCGAGAAGCGGCCATTGGCCATGAAGTCCTTCATGATCTGGATTGTGTCGGGATCTTTGATCTTGATGCCGCCAACCTCGTCGAACGCCACCGTGTCCCAGAATCCCACCAAGCCGATCTTTCGGCGGGCGTTGTTGTAAAAAAGCACCGACTTGGTCGCCTGCCCGCCGCTGATCAGCGTCGAGTAGGGAGAGAACTCCGAGAAGAAATACGACTTGCCGGTGCCGCGGGGACCGAGCTCGATGAAGTTAAAATTCGGCTCTACCAAGGGCGCCAGTCGGACGATAAAGTGCAGTTTCACCCGCTTGGTCAGTTTTGTCGGCTCTAGACCAACTGAGCGGAGCACAACGTCCATCCACTCGTCACGGGTAAACCCCTTCTTCGTCTCGCCGTAGAAGGCGAAGTCAAAGCGGCTGAGCTGAACAGGCCGTAGGTCCTCGACATAAAACGCGTAAGCGTCGGCGTCGACGTCATTGTGGGCGATGACCACCTCGGCCCAAATGCCCCCTTCCAGCAGACGGTCGTTGTCGCGGTAAAACTTCTCACCGATGGCGATGCGTTGGGAGGCGAAGTTTTCCAGTGAGGCCCAGTGCCGCTTCTCCTTCTCAACGTAACGGACATGGACTTTGTCGATGAATTTGTGCTTCCCTTTCAGTGCCACACGAGATTGGGCCGCGTTGGCTTCGTCAGGGCGGACATAGTTTTCTTGCAGTGTGGAGAGGACCGCCTCCAACCCTTCCTGGATCTCCGCAGGGTCGTTGCTGGCACAGTAGCGGGCCAGCAGGAATTCCAGCACGAAGGTCGGGACGTTGGTGCCCTTCTTAATCCGATGCAACAAGTCTTTGCGGACCACCTTGCCGTCGAAAGCCGCGTTGAGCTTGACGTCAAGGGGGTCCATGACGAAGTCAGACGGCATAATCGGTCTCCAGCTCCAGCGCCGCGTATTGGGCCATCGTCACAGGGTTTAGAGCCTTCAGCGTAAACTTGCCCTCGAATTCAAGCGCCATCTTCACCGTGACCTGAACCTTGCCGCCTGGCTTCAGTGTGATGGTGCCGGTGGCAACGTCAACCGGGCCGCCGCGTTTAGCTTCTCCGACAATCTCCGCTTTCTTGGTATGGGCCTCCAAGAGAATCTCGAAGGTCTCGCCGAGGGAGAAGATGTTCTCGCCTTCCACCGCAAGGTCCACCACCGGCAGGCGTGTGGTGATCCGTTTGGCCCCATTCTTGTAGGAAAGCATGACGGTCACCGCCGCAAGCTGCGGCTGCTGAGCCTGCTTCAGCCTCACCGTGATCACCGGGACCAGCGCCTCCTGAAGCGACGCGCCGCCGTGAAAATACAGAAGCCCCTTGCGGTAGGGGGCCATGCTGCGCGGGCCGCCCAGCCTGGCGAAATCGCCCCGCACCCCCGCCTTCTCGGCGGGCAGGACGAAGTTGCCCGAATCCGCCGCGCCGTCCCCCAGCAATGCGCGGTCATGTACCACCATCCAGGCGCCGATTGGCTTGGCGCAGACGTCGCCGGCCTCGGCATGGGCGTTGAGCACGAAGCCGTGGTCGGTGGCGATCACCACGTCCGTGAAGCCAGCTTGCTTCAGCTTGTGGATGGCAACGCGGATAGCTTTCAGCGATTGGTGGATCAAGGTCAGCGTGGTGAGTGCGCCGGCGGGAGCATTCTCCATATGCGCATCGATGTCGCTGCTGCGCAGAACCAGCAGTTCGACGGTTGCCGAAGTCTTGGTCTTGGAGCGGATGAACAGGTCCAGCGCCGCTTCGGCGAATCGGTCGCCAAAGCGCGCGCGCATTACGTCCATGCGCTGGGCGACGCTGGCCAGTTTGGCGCCGTCCAGAGTTACGGCAAAGCCGTCGCCGTCCCGCGCCAGCCGCAGTCCCGTACCGGCACCCGGCAGTAGGGAGGCCATGCCAACCGGGGTAACAGTCGGCAGTTGCGCGCAGGCAGGACGAATCTCGGCCTGCTCGGATTCGGCGAGCTGCCGGTGCAAGGTGATGCCCAGCTCATAGCGGAGCGCATCCACCATGATGATGGCCACGCGCCGCCCGCTCTCCTTGAGCATCGGCGCCACTACGGTGTCGAACATATCGGCATTCGCCAGCCGGCCTTGCGGTGGCCAGCCGGTGGTTTCCAGGTGGCGGGTGAACAGACCCTGCACCTTCTCCGCCAGCTTGGCGTAGCGTCTGCGGCAGTGCTCAACCGCCTCGGCGAGCGTGTCGTCGGCGGCGAGCGTGTCACCCACCGCCTGCTCGAACTCACGTTGGAGCCGGTCGGCATCGCGCAGGGAGGTGGCGTAATGCGCGATCAGGGCGTCGAGGCTGCGGGCGTTCCCGGCGAGGCCGCGGTCGGCATCCTCGCAGCTTTCAACCAGGCGCAGACCGGTCTCGACCAGCGCCCACTGAGCCTGGCTCTCGCCCTTGCCGATCCAGACGGAGCCGACATGGGCAGCCACGATAGAACGGGCGGTGTCGAAATCGTCGGCGCGCAACGCCGTTACCGCGGCGCCCAGAAAAGTCCGCTCCTCGAAGGGGAAGGTGCATCGCACACCGAGATCGGCGATACCGGCGCAGGTGTCGCGCAGCTTGAGCTCGTCCTCGACGGCTTCGGCGCGGGCAATGTAGTCTGCGCGGGTCGCGGCGGCACCGCGGAGGGTGTCGCACAGATGCTCCACCAGGGGGCGGGCCGTTGCGGCGGCCCGCGGCACGTTGGCCAGGCTCGCCGGCAGCGGACCGGGAAGGTCGAAGACGAACTCACTGAACAGCAGGAAGCGCCACAGCTCATCGGCGATCGGGGAGAGCGTTCTTCCCCGGGTCATCAGCTTCAGGCCGAGGGATTTCTCCAGCAGGGCCTTGGCTTCCGGCACCCATCCTTCGTTTGCTTTCAGTGCCTCGGTTTGCGCGGTGCCGGGCACCAGCAGGGCAAGCAGGATCTCGCGGGCGGAGTCCGCCTTGAGGCAGGTGCGCAGAGTGGGCCAGGACAGGCCGCCGCCGACATTGTCGATCAGGGCGAAGGGCGGCGACGGGTTTTCGGCGAACAGACGGCGGATTTCGCTGGCGTGGTCGGGCTTTGCCTTCAGGCACAGGCTTTCATAGCCGTCGCCGTCCCCGTCGGGGAAGCTGGCGCCGCAGGCGGCATAGACCGCGAACGGGGTCGGTCTGCCGCGCCTCGTCGGTCAGCGGCGCACGGGCGGGCACATAGACCAGCAGTTCCTTCGGGCAGCCGGGACGCCCCAGCGTGGCCAGAGCGCGCATCGCCGCCTCCCGGGCTTCGATGCTGCTTTCGCTGGTATCGACCACGGCCAGGTCGGGATCGGCCAGGGAGAGGCAGATGTCACGGTAGCGCCGGTCGGGATCGTACACGGCGAGCACCGAGGCCTTGGTCAGCCTGGGCCGAACGACTTCGTTGCGAATAAACGCCGAGATGTTCATGCGCTGCCTTTCAACCCGAGAAAGGTTTTCACCTCGGCGGCCATAGCTTGTGAGCGCTGAACGATGGACTCTTCGTTCCACTCCCCCAAATTCGCCAGACGTTGGTTCAGGTAAAGCCCGTTGCGATACCCAATATAGTCTCCGGCATCGTTCTTTCTGTCTCGCTTTTTTGCGAACTCCATCGTGCCCAGCTTGGCGTTGTATCCGCTGAGGGTCAGGTTACCGAGTTGGTGGGCGCAGCGCTGCCGGACGAGCTCGGCTGCCTCCTTGTCCCCCTTGGCAATCATGCCAAGCCAACCTTGCGTCAGATTTTCCGTCTTGGGGAGGATATGCTCGACGGTAAACACAGGGCGTCCATGAGCGTCCTGCGCCCACAGATCGCGCTTGGTTTCCTTGGTCTGGTGCGCCTCTTCCAGCTTGCACAGCAGGAAGCGCGTCACGTCGTAGTTTTCAAGGTAAACGTCACTGCCCAGCCGGGTATCGCACATCGCATCGGGTGGCGCCTTTGCCAGCAGCCAGGTCTCCGCACGTTGCAGGAATGCCGCCAGGTCCTTCAATTCGCGCTTTCGAAGGGAGGCAAGCAGGAAGCCGACAATCTCCATGAACATTGGATCAAGGTCGCGGGTCGCTGGCGTGTCGGTCAGATTTCGCCAGAAAAACCAGCGCACGAGGAACGCGGCCGAACGGCGAATGGCCTCACTTTCATCCCAACCTTGGCTTTTCGCGACCTGGCTGACCCAGACCAGGAAAGCGTAGGAAGGTGCAGCACCGAGGCGATACAGGTCCTGCAAGGGTGCGCTCGTTGCCTCGTCCCAGGTCTCCCGGGCCACTTGCGGGTCTATCAGCGCGGCGTAGGTCTTTGCCTTGTCCTGCAAGTGCCGGAAAAGCCAGACCGGGCGTCTGCGCAGCAGCGTATCGTAGATCGTAATCAGGTTGGAGCGGGTGGCGCGCGGGCAGCCTTTGACCTCGACGGCCTTCAGGTATTTGAACACGTTGTAGAGTTGGCGCAGGAAGCGCTCCTGCACGGCCGGGTCGGGAAGCCGGTCGATGAGGTCCTTCCACTCGTCGAAGGCCCGGTCGATCCCATAGTCGGGGCGCTTGTCCAACTCGGCCAGCAAGTTGTTCTTGATGATGTCGATGGCGGACAGCGGTATGCCGCGGTTGTTGATGGTTTCGAACAGCACGAAGGCGTCCGAGTGGTTGGGAACCTCGATCTTGACCAGAATGGCCGCCTTCAGCTTTTCCAGTAGCGCCTGCGCTTCTTCCGCCGTCTTGCCTTGCAGCCGCTCTACGAAATACACATAGGCCTTGGCAATCCGCCGGTTACCGAAATACCTTAAATTCTTCGGCTGTGCCACTTGCTGGGGGAAAAGCTCACTGAGGATTTTCTGGAAATCCGCCCGATTCTGCGCCTGCTCGCTCGGTTCGAAACGCCAGTCCTTCTTGCCCTTCAAGAAGATGCGGTTCTTGAGGTTTACCAGTTCCACGGTCAGCTCGTCGTCCGGCTCGGGCTGCGCCTTCAGCGTCTTGTAGAGCGCGCAGAACAGCAGGCTGATGGTGGTGAAGCGTTGCTGGCCGTCGATCAGCTCCAGCCGGCTGCCCGCCAGCGCGTCCTTCTGGCTGTTGACGCAGATGATCGAGCCGAGAAAGTGGCCTTTCGGCGAGTCCTCCAGGTCGTTGAACAGGGCCTCCCAGTTCCCCCAGCCCCAGACATACTCGCGCTGGTACTTTGGGATGAAGAATCGCTGCTCGCCATCCGGGTTGAAGTAGTGGCTGACCGGATAATCCTGAACGCTGCTGATCATGGGCTGGCCTTCTTGCGGCCGCGCGGCTTGGTGGGCGCCTGGGCCGGCTCGACGTAGAGGTGTTCGAGGTCGTGGGCGATGGCGAGCGACTTGTCGGCCTTGCACTTCTCGCGCACGCGGTCCGGCCAGGTGACCATGGCGAGGTGGGACCAGTCGTAATCGCCCTTTTCCAGCTTGACCCAGGTCTCTTTCAGCAGCTTTTGCCAGGGTTTGTGGCGGAACAGCGGCCAGAGCGGGGCGGCGGTGATCTGCACACCGTCGTCGTGGTTCGGGCGGTAGATTGGGGCGATCCGTAGGAGCGTGTCCCGCAGGTCGATCAGTTCCTGTTCGATTGTTTGCAGCGCCTCCAATGCCCTGTCCTCATCGCGCGAGCGGGCGGTGCCTTTGCCGCGCAGCCCGGCGGCCTGCTGTTCCACCTGTTTGAGCTTCGGCTCGACGAAGTCGTTGACGGCGGTGTAGAGCGTCTGGCTGGTCAGGCTGGGGTAATGGAGCCAGAGCGTGTAGCTGCCGGATGCTGTGGCCAGCGGCCAGTAGATCGGCGCCTTGCGGCGGCTTTTCGAATAGCGTTGCAGGTGGAAGGGGAAGAACTCGCGTTGCAGCCAGCGCCGCACGTCCGGCGGCGCCGGTGCCGCGACGCGGGCCAGCACGTCCTCGATTAGCCGGGGCAAGTCGTGCGGGTGGCCGGGGTCGTCCACCAGAATGCCCGGGTGGGCATGGAACGGCGCCGCCTCGTCTTGCAGCATGCCCGGGCTTTTCGCCGGCAGCGGGTCGAAGGGATCGGGCTCGGGGGGAGCGGCTCGCTCGCCGGTGGCCAGGCGCCAGTCGAACCGGCCGAAGGCGACTCCCACGGCCCAACTCAGCAGACCGGCGGTCTGGTCGATGGGGACCAAGCGCTCATCTTCGTCGTCATCGCAATCACTGTCGTCTGTGTCGTCCTCAGTCGGTGGGTTGCTGACCTGAGCAGCAGCGCTTTCGGCTTCGGAGAAGCCGTAAAGCTCAAAGGCAATCGCGTTGACTCCGGCCTGAATGCAATGCAATTCCGCCTCAATGGCGGGTGGATCATAGTTACCAAGGCGAGTCCTTAAGAAAGCCGGTAGCACAAACGCATGCGATGCTTCCTCTATAGTATCAAGTGTATATTTCGCCAACCAGCCACGGCGCATAAAATCGCTAAGTTCATCCTTGTGGCGCCGGCTTGCCTGTGGAATTGGCATTCTCTGAAGGGCACCACCAGCAAACTCCGGATGCCCAAAACGCCCAAGAAGTAACTTAAAAACGAAATCCACACAACTGCTGCTCATAAGTGCAATTAACCAAGGCAATTCTTTTGCTGGCGCAAAGCCTCCACAGCCTCTCTTGCTAAAGGCGCAACCTGACGGCAG
This sequence comes from uncultured Acetobacteraceae bacterium, assembly GCA_903907955.1. Classification (GTDB taxonomy): domain Bacteria; phylum Pseudomonadota; class Alphaproteobacteria; order Acetobacterales; family Acetobacteraceae; genus Rhodovastum. The sequence continues at coordinate 49,169 of CAIVPZ010000048.1, forward strand.
CGCAGTGGGGGCAAAGTGCGATGCTCGCAGAGGCCAAGTAAACCCAGGGCGAAAATAATATTCAGTGGCGTTTATCATAGCTGTCCACTGATCTCCCCAGCCATGTGATAAACGATACGCCGAAGCAAAGGATTTTAGCTCAACCCCGTCGTTCGCCCACAACACGACAAAGGGTAGATCGGCGTAGAACGCGGATGGGCTACCACCTTTTGCCAAAGGAACCCACTTCTGGTCACGTTCAGAAGATTTTTTGCTCACCTCCCAACACAAGCGAAGAAACCTTGCATCGTCATTCGTCGCTAACCCTGCCTTTGCGGTTCTTTCATTGCCTTCAAATGCAGGAAATAGAGAAAAAATCTTTCGAATCTTGTCTCCAACCCAATAAGCAAAGGGCGCGCCAGGCACCGAACTGAAAGACGTCGGGTCGGCCTGAAATACGTCTGGCTGTATTATTCCGCTTCTGACCGCAGCACACATGGATTGAAGGCCGGCAGCTTTGTCATCATGCGCTACTAGCCGCAAGAAAACGGTCATGGTGCTTTTTCCAGAATGTAAGCCGCAGCCTCAACCATTGCGTCGTCCATGACACCATGGCCCAAGTCCGCCAAAGCCGCAGGGTTGGAGCGACGGAGGATTATGTCCTCGCGCCATTTCTGATAGGTGGTAAGGAAAAAGCAGGTTCTGGACGTAATCGCGCCAAGCTGCCCACCGCTGCGCAGCATGCCCAATCCACGCTCGACGAAGATCGCCATCAGATCGTTCTTGCTCTTGGGGTAGACTTTGGCGAGATCATCCCTGGTATTGGCGGCCAGCGCCCCAAACGGTGGATTCATCACCACCACGTCGAACACCTCCCGCGTCAGATCAATCACCCGCAGCCCCTGCAACGCATCCTGAGAAAACAGACGCCCCTGGTACGTCCCCCGAGCCGCTTGCGCGAAGCCGGCGAGCGCCTCGCGCAAATCCGCCTCGATCTGCACCCAACTCTTGCGGCCGCCCTGTTCCCGCAGCAGATCGGCCACCCGGCCATAGACCTGCTCGGTCAGCCGCGGCAGCTCCTTTTCCAGTTGCACCAGAATGCCAAGCTCCGGCAGCCCCTTGAGCAGAAACAGCGTCCTTTCGAACAGCTCGGCATCCAGCGGATCGAGTCCCTGCATGAAGCTGCGGCGCAAATACGCCTCGGCCGGCGGCGCCACCGCCGCCACCACTTGGCCGCGCCCGACCAACGGCCGCTCCGCCGCCCGCACGCCGGCCTCGTGCCAGGCACGCTGCGCCCGCAGCCACAGCGCCAGAGAGGCAATCTGGGCGGCGCGCGGATCGATATCGACGCCATGGATGTTGTGCGCCAGGATCAACCGCGGCACATCGCGCAGGAACGCTTGCTCATCCGCGTAGGTGTGGCAAAGCGGCTTGAAGCCGGCATCCGGCTGGGTAGAAACGTCCAGCGAGGCCGGGCCGTGCGCCTGCTCCCACGCCCAGGCCTCGCGGTAGATCTCCAGGAACAGGTCAAAGGCGTAGAGGCCAAAATGCATCGAGCCGCAGGCCGGGTCGAGCAGCTTGATGCACCGCGGGTCGCGCAGGCGCGGCGCCGGGTCGGGATGCTCGTCCGGTTTCACCAGCAGATACTGGCAGCGGTCGCGCAAGCACGTCTGCCCACCGGTCCAGTTGAACCACAGCCGGGCGAGTGTATTGTCCACCAGGAACTCCACCACATAGCGCGGGGTGAAGAACTGGTTGCGCACCGCCAGTTCGCGGCTGTTGCGCGGCGCCTGGCTGGCCTCGCGCATCGCTTTGCGTTCTTCGCGGCTGTTGAAATACTGGTAGATCCAACCGATGGTTTCGTCTTCCGCCCACAGCGGCGCGATGTCGGCGGCGTTGATCAGCGCCAGCAGCGGCAGCAGCGCCGGTTCGCGCGGAAACAGCCGTCCATTGGGATAATGGCGGTCAAACAGGGCGGGAAGATCGAGGCTGTAGAGGTCGCAGAGACTGAGGAGAAAGACGCGATAGGCGTCGCCGGTCTCGCCCAGGGCCGAACCGGCTACCCGCTGGTAAAGCTGGAACGCCTGCGACTGATAGCCCTTGGCCACGCATTCCCGCACCAGCCCGCGCGCCTCCATCATCCGCAGCGCCGCCAGCCGGTTGAGGGTGGTGAAAGCTTGCTCGCGGACCATGCGGTCCAGTGCCGCCTTGCGTGCCGCCGCGTCGGGGTTTGGTGTGGCAGCCAGATAATGATCCAGGATTTCGCGCAGGATGCGGGCGATGGCCAGGCGCTGGTCATCGAGATGCGCCAGGCTCTCCAGCCCGGCTACGCCACCGGATTCGGGGTCGAGGCCGTAATCCTGCTGGAACTGCTTGGCGAATTCGTCGGTCAGCACGGATCGCGCCTCGGTCACGAAGCGCTGCAGCCGGTTGCGTGTGGTGTCGTCGAAGGCCATGCGGTCAGACCTTTTCCAACACCAGATCGAAGTCGCTGAACGCCAGCTCCCGCCGCAGGTCCGCGAGCGTGCGAATCAGCGAGTCCAGATCGGCGACGTTGTCGATCTGCGCGGGGAATAGCACCGTTTTCCGCACCTTGTCGCTCATGCCGGAGGGCTTCTGGGTGTGCGGCGGGATGGGTGGCTGGCGGCGGACCTTGCCGTCCTTGACGATTTTCGCCCTCGTCTCGGCGATGGTGGTCTCGATATCGAACTGACGCGACAGCAGGCGCTTCAGTCCGGCCATGTCGGGTGTGGCCTGGAGCGCCAGCTTTTGGATTTCGTCCAGCGTTCCCGCCTGTTCGGCAGCGGTGAACTCGGCCCATTCCGGGAGCAACGCCAATTCACTCTCGGCAGCCCGAATCCGGTTCGCCTGCGCGTCTTGCATGGCCGCCGCCGCCGCCGTTACCCGCGCCTCGATGGCGGTGCGGCGGGTGCTGAGGTCGGCCTTGCGTTTGAGGAAGTCGTCCTGCCCCAGGATGTCGGCGACGGCTTCCAGGTCGTCGCGGGCGGCCTCCCGCAGATCCTTGGGAACGCCGGTGCCGGGAAGCTCGCCAATGCCGCGCTCCAGGTCACGCAGGGCCTTGATGGTGTCGGCGATCCCATGGTCGAAGGCGAGCCTGGCCGCAATGGCCCATTTCAAGCCGTCATAAAGCGGCGACTGCTCCGCGCCGAACCGCTGCGGCGCGTCCGATGCGTCGGAGAGCAGCATATCGGCGATCTGCTGGTTGGCCGAGCGCACCGTATCCACGCCGGGCAGGCCCAGGCCCCGCAGCCGCTCGCCCAAGGGGGCCAATTGGTGTTGCAGCGAGGGCAGCAGTTTCTGCGCCGCCTTGCCGATCTCCTCCTCCAGCGGCACCACCTGGTCGCCGGAAAGGTCGGTCAGGCGCTCCGCCGCCCGCGCGAGCACGTCCATGGAGGGCCGGTCGTCGCGCAGGGCAACGCCGACCGGCTTGAAGCTGTTGTTGGTCTTGAGCGCATCGATGGCCTGCTGGCCGGTGACCGTGACCTGCCGGCCGGACACTTTCAGCTTGACCTCGCCGGCGACCAGGAGGGCGGCGACCATGTAGCGAACGGTGTCGGGCGACCAACCGAAGGGCGAGCCGGAAAACACATCCAGCAGCTTCTTGCCTTCCACCGTGCCGTTCCGCTCGACATAGTCCTTGATGCTGACAAGGCCCTTGTGGTCGGTCTTGATGGAGGGGGTGCCGCCGGAGACCTGCACGAGGCCCAGCGGGTCATTTTGCGAGGTGATCGACCGCAGGTTCGGGGCACGCAGGAACTTCTCGGCGAGATCAGTGCTGACGCGCTCGGGTGCCTCCTGATAGCGGTCGAACACGCGCTCGGCGGCGTCCGCCAGGTGCTTCTTGTAGGCCGTGAGCACGGACTGGTCGAGGCTGTCCACCGCCGTCACCTTGCCGCGGAAGATGAACGACCCCAGGCTCAGGCTGCGGACGATCTTCTTGCCGAGTTCCCCGGCCAGGCGGGAGGCCCGGTCGATCTGACTCTGGCAGTATTCCTTGACCTCCTGGTCGGGATCGTGCCGGTGCAACTCGGCGATGCGCTGGCAGCGGCAAATCTCGGCGACAAGGTCATCGGCCTCTGGGGAGCGCCGAGCCAGCACGTAGATGATGTTCTCCGAGGATTTGTGCCGGGACTCGTCGGTGAGGCGGCCTTTCTCCGCATCGTAGTCAGTCGGATCGGCGAAGGAGACGACGGTCTGCACCGCCTCTCGATCGCCAGCCAGGCCGAGCTGTTGGCCCCCGGACTGGTGCCTGAGACCGGCGGTGACCGAGAGTGTGCCGTGGAGCCTGACGCTGGGCAGCGGCTCGAAGACCTCTTTCAGGGCTTCGTTGAAGACCCGCTTGAGGTCGGGCGAACGCGGCGCAAGCCTGGCCCGTTCCTGCTCGACGTCGTTGAGTTTTTCGCTGAAGAACCGGAGCGCGCCGTCCTTCTCGCCGAGGGGAACGATGGGGTCCTTGAGCAGGCGCTCGGTGGCGTCCTTCACCTGATCCGCCAGCGAGGCGCTGGCGATCGTCGGGTGCATCAGGGCGGTGACGTTCTCCAGTGTCACCGGAAGATTATTGAGGATCTGAAGAACCGCTACCGACTTGCCGACGCCTTGGCAAAAATCATCGTCCGGGAACCGGATCAGGACCTTGTCGACGGCCTGGTGAATGGAAGGAAACGCGCGCCTGATGTCCTTCTCAAGGGAATCGTAGAGCGTCACGGTGGTGGCAAGCCAGCCGACGTCGCGATCCGCTACAGGCTGCTGCGTCCCGGTCCCCTCGACCAGAATGTCCTGAATGACCTTAATCGCCGACCGCAGGCCGATGCCGCCGGTCGACTTGGCAAGAGCGCCGAGCAAATGGAGCAGGATATCGAAATGGGCCGGCAGGAAAGGATAGAGGTTGGTGAAGGATTCGCGGTCGAAACCGGAATCGTAGTATTTGGCGTCCGTCAGCTTCGTATGCTGCCTGAGCGCCTGGCCATGCCGGTCGAACAGTGTGCCGAGTTCGGCCGCACCCGTCGATGATTTGCCCAGGAGACGGCGGAAGCAGATTTCCTTGATGTCGCTGGATTCAAGCGCCACCGTGATTGGGAAGCGGTCTTTCAGTTTGTAGAGTTCAGGCGAGTTGATGGCTGCCCTGGGGTCATCCTCGGTCAAGGTCTGCTGAGCGGTGCCGACGATCCACACCTTGCCGCCGCCGAGGTCCTTCAGGTTTTGCGCCAGCCCCTGAAGGTCGAGAATCTTGGTCTGCTGGCTGCCGACGTATTGGCCGATTTCGTCGATGACAAAAATGATATGGGTCTTGCCCGAGGCCTCGCGCACGATATCGATCATCTCCTGAACGCGGTTGTTCATGAGATAGACCGTGTCGCTGGTGGCAGTGGTGAAAGTCTGCTCGGTGCGAAAGAGCATTGGGTAAAGCTTGTGGGCCAGGCGGGGAATGACACTATCGACAACTAACTCATCGTTTCTGAATTCGGACCAGTCCACGCCGTTGTCGTCATGGAATGCTTGCTCGAACTCGGCATAGCGTCCGTCCTTGCGCAGGCGGCGTTCAAGCGCGGCGACTTTGAGGTTGCGGGAGTAATTCGCGTACTGAAGAACTTTGAAATACAGGACCGCGGAAACCTCTGCGAGAGAGGCGCCGGCGATCTGCTCACTCGCCAGATCGAGCATGACGACGGCCGCGGGGAAACGGGCGGCCAGCTTTGACAGCAAGGCTCTTGTGGTCGGGCGGTGGAGCCGGTCTTGCAGATGGCGGAGAAACGGCTTGCCGTCGAGCGTGATCCGGTCGTCGAAGGCGAGGCCGAGGTACTTGGTAAAGGAGCTCTTGCCGGAACCATAAAAACCTGAGACCCAGACGCCGATTTCGTGGCTGACGCCAGCCTCCATCGCCACCTGCATCTTCTCCAGGAGTTGTTCGAGCTGCTGCTCGATGCTCTCGGTGACGATGTATTCGGAGATCTCCGCCTTCAGACGCTGCTCTTGCGAGGCCTGATAAGTGATGACCTTCTCGATGGCACGATGAATATCCTTGCCGGCGTCAAAGATGGTGCGAATTTGGGTCATGGCGCTTCCGATCTAGACGTCTTGTTTCAGCCGCCGACATGCACAGAGCGGTAGTTGCCGTCTTCGGGGTAAAAGCCGAGGAATCTCAGTCGTGTCGTCCCCGTCCTTGTGCCCGGATAAAGGAAGACGGTAGGGACATGGAACTTGCCTTGGAGCTGCGCCTCGATGGCGCCGATCCTCAGGTATGGATGCAGAGCCTCAAGGTCGGTGATCAGCATGATAGTGGTGGACTGCCCCTCAAGGGTGGCCAGCCGTTCCTCCAACCGGGATTGAAGCCGTCCCTGGGCCGTTAGCGCGTTCCCCAGCGAGGCGTTGGTTCGCGCCCAGGACAGTGGGTCCTTGCGGTCGGCCTCAAGCCAGACCTTGCGTAATGGTGCCTTGGCGAGGATGTCGGCGATATGCTCGGCAATGGAGAAGGTCTCAACCAGCCAGCCGGCATTCGCGAGCTTGGCCGTCCAGGCCGGCATGAGTCGCTTTACTTCAAGTAGCTGGCTTGGATGGAAGACGAGGTAATAGATCGGCTCAAAACTGGCATGGGCGAATTCACGCCCGGCCTCGATCCGGCGGATCAGCTCGTCAAAGTCAGCCTTGAGCGATGCCATCGACCAGTTCCTCCATCGACTTGTATTTCCATGAGACCTGGGTGACGCCGCCTGCTGACTGCACGATTAGCTCCCCTCGCAGGGACAGCCGCTTGAGCTCGCCAAGGGCCTCTTCCGCCTCAAGACCGAAGAGCCCCCAGTCTGGGCTGCGAAGGAGAGCATTGTCACCCAGCCCCTTGAAATGGAGGTCGTGGGCGAGAACCGATGCGACCGTTGGTGTGATTCGATAGGTCACGATCGGCCTGGCATCAGCTCGCATGGCACCGAGGAGACCGAAATCCGCGCACGCCCCGAGCAGGTAACGAGCAACACGAATCTGCGTAGCCACGGACCAGGGGCTTGTCGTGCGCCTCTCGGAGACAGCAGAAGCAACGAAATCTAGGCAATCTCGCCTAGAAACGTTGTTTCCGCCAGCTGCGTAGCGAGGCCAATAGACTTGATGAACAAAATCGAAAAGAATTTGGTTCGCTCGGGACGTAAATAGAAAGCAAAGAGACCTGAAGTCGTCCTTGGTGGTCTTTGCCACAATCCCCTTCAGGAGCCTGGCTGGCGCCGCATCATCGGGCAGGTATCTGGGACAGAATGCCTCGATAATGACATTGCGCAAGCGCCGGGCTGCGACGGTGGGGAAATCACCTGATGCGAGGGCGGCCCTTAGCAGGTCCTGTCCGTTCATACCCGGTTGCCAGATGACCAACAATTTGAGGGTCTCTGGCACGAGGCCGAGACCCGCCTGCAGCTTTGTCGTGTATTTCGCCGCAGCCGTCATCGCGCATCCCGAAAATAGGGAAAGCATTGAATGCCGGCTGCAAAGGCGGAGGAATAAAGCGAAGCTGCTTGGGAAATCCATTCCAGGTCATCCAGCGCGACGGCCGTTCCAATGAGAGTCGGCCCCTCCTTTGGCTCGGCCCTCGAGCCGGTCAGGCGCGCGAGGGTGGTTCTAGCGCCCTCCGCGGAGGACGCGGTCGCGACCAAGGTTCCGTCCGCTGCCTGAATGGCATCGTGAATCCGCTGCTCTATTACCTCGGGGAGACGAAAAAGATGGAAGGCGCGGCCAATACCGATCCGCTCGTCGTGGACTCTCTTGGCCGCCTCGATAACACCTTGGTACCTAGCTTGAAGCACACGTGTGCCAAAGACCGGCGTCAGGAATGCCGTGCTAGTCGGGGACATGAAACCAGACGCCCACCACCCAGCGTTCTCACGCTCTCCGAGCAGGCCAACGGCCAATCTAAGTGACGCAACCTTCATGAGTGAGCTTCGTTCATCGTGACAAGACATTCACTCATATCATTTCCCCCTGAACCGCCCTAGCAAGCGAACCCAGCCAGATAACGGGCACCATGGTGACGCTACCAGACCTGGGCGCCCGGAGGTCACGATGCCAATACGGATTCCGATCGCCGCGGCGACGGTGCTGTGGCCAGCTGGCTCCATGCGGTCCGAGCACTCGACCCTCAGCTATTACTTTTCGGTGCAATTACCGAGATGGCCCTGCGCACTGCCTTCTCATCGGTCACAGGCTGCGGCAACAGGTGGGTTGTACCATCCGCATCCCGCGTTCCGAGCACCAAGAAATAGTCACCCGACAACTCGGCAAGTTCCAAGCCACTCGGTGTTGCGATCTTGGCGATGCCTCCGATGCGTTCGAGCGCCTTTTTGAAAGCCGACGGGCGCCCTCCTCGCTTTGCGGAATCAGCCTTTCTTGGTAGCTCGCGAAAGCTGCGGAGGCAGGCTTCAATACCCCCTTCAGCCTTTATGAAGTTGGCCACGCTCTCCGCTGTCTGTTCGATACCGCGTTCCGCCGCAAACTTCAGTACCGTCGCATACTTGCTGGCCTTCTTGCGGTCGTCGTCAGCAATGAGTTTGACGACGATTGTGAACGATGAGCTTGCCTTAGTCGCGCGCACACCTTTGTCGGCCGCAAATTCGACCAACACCTGGTGGTCATTACCTACGGCTGCGGCGAATTCCGCTAGTTGCCCAATTGCCGTATGGAGATGCTGATCCGTTCGAGCTTGGGATGTTTTCCAACTCTTGAATGCCGATAAGCTGGCCTCGTATTTTTCCTTGAGGATCGCTTGCCGGGCTGCACCGGCGTCGTCTGCCGAGGATTCCCGCTTGCTGCGCGCACCCTTTGCCATCGATCAGCTCCTCCGTGACGAAACTGTCGTAGCACCGCGCCGCGCTCACACAAAGGGGGTGTCGCTTAAAGCGACATTCTGCCACGCCGTGACCTTCCTTCGCCGGGAACCGGTAGACCCTGCACAGCGGAATTGTCGCTTAGAGCGACAATTAACCGGAGCACATGAGAGGCCATGCCTCTTGTTTGTGAGGCTTACGCCCCCTGCGCCAGCAGAGGCCTCAGTGCATTTTTCGTCAAATACACTATTGGCCTCCCACCTAACACAGGGATGGCACCCGCTCGCCAAACCGCCGTGTCACCCCTCCCAGACCTGGAAGGCCTGCGTGCCAGCGCCCGGCCTTGAAGGCGAGGTGGTCACCGGCCTTCAGACGTCACTGGCAGCGGCTCTGCGCCCTTGCTGGTCGTTAGGCCTGTTGTGAAGACCCCTCCGATGCGGACATCTCCATCAGCGGCGTTCCACGCAGTTGGTTGGATTGCTGACATCCGGACCACAATGTGGTATCGTAAAATTAGACATCAATTAGCATGCGTATGGAGCATATGCAAAATGCCAACAGAGCCTGAAATGATAAAAGGCGAGGATGCACCAATAGTCAGGCCATTTCTGCCTCCATCGTTTGTTGGGCATCTTGATGCAATCGCGCCAACCATAGTATATCATTATACTGATCAAAATGGTTTAATGGGAATCGTCCGCGAGAATTCGATATGGGCAACACAGATACAGTATCTCAATGACTCTACGGAGATGCAGCGCATATTCAAAATAATCGAAGGACACGCAAACATAAAATATGATGCCATCTCTCGGAGTTATATTAATGAATATGCAAACTATAAAATTGAGAGTTATGACGATAACGATACCCCAACACCTACGATGGTAAGTGGTGATTATTGGAGACAATTAATCGCCTTGGCTACGGGCGACTTTGTTTTGGGAAGCATCGCCCAGGATGTGTTCATTGCTTGTTTTTGCTCTGAGGGGGACTTACTTAGTCAGTGGCGGGGATACTCTGGAGGGGCCTATGGATACTCGTTGGGGTTCACCTCGCAAGGGCTAGTTCAGATGGCTCTGGCTTCAAATTTTATTTTTGGAAGCTGCATTTATAATGCAAATTTACAGAATGCCATTGCGCAAGATCTGATTGACTATTATAAAGAATGCGTTGATTCCGGAAGAAGTCTTGATGATACGATTGCTGAATTTGCAAAATCTGCGGGTATCTGTGGAGCATTTTTTAAGGACGAATCGTTCAAAGAGGAGCGGGAATGGAGGCTTGTTTCCATTCCGGCGTCTCGACAAATTGCGCATTTCCGGGCTGGAAAATCAATGATAGCTCCATACACGAAAATTTCGATTGGTTGCGGCTCTGAGCCGTCGATCAAGCACTTATTTGTTGGGCCATGCCCACACATGAGACTATCCAGGGCCTCTGTTTTGGGGTTGCTGCGACGTGAAGGTGTGAGCGGGCGTTCAGAAACAGCACAACAAAATCTGCCAGAAGTTCTGGCTTCATCAATCCCATTTCGAAACTGGTGAGCCCTCTGTGAATCAAATTGAGATCCGCTTTTGGCCACAAGCAGCTGCGGTGCGGGGTTGACCTGAATGGCGACTTTACCAGGCATTGTGCCCAAGAGCCGCCCCTCCGCGTTCGTGAAGACTTGCGGGCGCCGAAGGCGCACGAAAGTCTTCGGAGAACGAATCCGCAGTGTCACGGCAGATAACATAGATTCGAGGCGCGCCTCGGTTGGCGACCTGTGGCTCACGCAGCCAGTGCGTGTATTGGCATAGATTTTTGGTTTTCAGGAATTTTCTTGTGTAAGGATGGTTGTTATATCAAGGCTTTGCACGCGCAGCTCCAGTAGGGGGCGCGACCCAAGGTTGAGCGACCGGCAGAGAATGAGGAGAAAACGGCGGTGTGGCCGAGCCTCCCGAAAACGTGATCGGCGCTTCTCTTCGCTGATCATTTTCTATTATAGGCTTCGAATGACACACAATCAAAGTCCGCCCTTGAGGTCATCGCCTTGCCGCCTGGTTTGCGGCTTCCACGACGCAGTGGGCCTCCCAGCGTGACGGATTTGCGCGCTTATGGGCCACGGCGCCGCCGCTGGGAGGTCACCGTTCCCGCGAAACGGGTTCATTCTTCGGCCAGACTTGCCCGCCAGCCTCGGGCCGATGTCGGGCCTGGGAATGACCGTTCGGGAGAAAGAGCGGTCCGGCGCCGCCAAGTGGGTGCGCCGTTGTCCACCCACCCCGGCTGTCCCGGCGCCCTCCCGGGTGCAGGACGGCCGGTCAGCCGGGAGCCCTCGGGACCAGCGTGACGTAAGTGCCGAGCACCCGCAAAATCTCCTCGGCCGTCGCCGGCATCCGGTCCTCGGGCACGGCGAGGCTGTCCACCCATCGACCGGCCGTCGTGTACACCGAAAGCTCCAGTCCCCCGCCGACCATCGCGGGGACGCATACGACGTCCTCGCCCGGCGCTTCCCGCCGCGTCATGGCGACGAATGCGCGGATTTCCTCCAGGCCGCTGACCTGCTGGCCCGCCTCCTCCATAAAGTCAGCGATCTCAGCATCAACCTCCGACAGCGAAACCAGCGACAGCGGAACGCAGCCCCCGCCGGTCCGGAAGGTGTCGGACCGCCAACGCTCGAACGCCGCTTCCCGGGCAGCCTCCGCCGGTGTCGGTTCGTCTCCGTCCGGCTCGTCGGGCGGCCCTTTGGCGACGATCTCCTCCCAGGTCGGGGTTGACCAGTCGATCTGCACCCCAAGCAGCACGCCGAACCCGGTAGCCGCCAGGTCATCCTTGTCCGCAGGCGGCAGGCCGCGTGGTTCGCCACCCGCGGCCATGTCGGCCAACACGCGTCGGACGGCAATCGGCTCCAGCGCAGCCAGCGCTTCCGGTGCCCGCCAGCCGGGCAGAAACCGGACTTCAACGTTCGGCGGCAGCACCCCGGCGGCCAGCACCCCGGCGACGATGTCCGCCGCGTCCGGGACATCCGCCGGCGGCAACGCGACCGGCAATGCGACCAGTTCCGCCCAGCCGGACGGACCGAGTTCGGCGGCCTCGGCCAGGCCACGCAGGTCCGCGCGCAGGTCCGCGGCACCCGCTTCGCCCAAGGAATCGCCCGCCTTCCGGATGGCGAGGTCGAGGACGTCGCCCCGTCCCGCCGCAATGCAGTCCTCGGCCAGGTCCTCAAAGGCAGCGCGGTCGGGGTCCTCGTCGGTGTAGCCGTCGAGCAGGCGGTCGGCGAGCGGTCCGGGTGCCTTGCCGAGCCGCGGCGGCGGCGGCGCGAGCGCCGGATCGACACCGAGCGCCTCCAGGGCCGCGGCGCCGCCGAGCAGCCCGGTGCGGTTGCGCCACGCAAGGCGATTCTCCGCCGTGTCCGGGCGCCCGACCATCCAGCGCCGGAATGCGGCGCGGTCGGCACGCTGGGCGAAGAGGCGGACACCGGCCTCGGCCAGTTCGGCGGCCACCGCCGCGGTCACCAATGCGACCATGGCCAGGTCGGTCTCGCCCGGCCGCAAGGTATCCAGGGTGTCCGAATCGGGGAACACCGTGAACAGCACGGCGCTCAGCTCCGGGGCGAGGTCCCGCGCCAGCGCGACGGCATCGTCCAGAGGATCGAGGGATTGCGGCATGGCGGACTTCCCAATGGGCGCCGACCATAGGCACGCGCCCACGCATCGGCAATCGCGCAGGCCTGCCGAGCCGGCGTCCTTCCGGCCGGGGTGGTCATAGCATCCCGGGCCGGAACAGCGACCGGCGGCTGATGACATTGCCGGACACCATGAACATGCCGTCGCCGGTGTAGTGCAGTGTCTCGGGGTGCTTCGGGGTGGCGGCGACATGCGCGCGCACGACCTCGAAGATGAAGAAGTTGTAGCGGTCAACGAGGGCGTCGTCGTGCAGGCGGCACTCGAAATTGGCGTGGCATTCGCGGATCAACGGCGCGCCCACCTTGGCGGCCTCCGCCATGGTCAGCCCGAACTGCGCGAACTTGTCGATGTCGGCGCCGCTGGTGTTGCCGATGCCGACGACCTCGTCCGTCAGCTTCGTTGTCGGCAGGTTGATCACGCATTCGCCGCTGCTGCGCACCATGTGGAAGCTGTGGTTGGACGAGGCAATGACGCAGCCGACCAGGGACGGCGTGAACTCCATGACCGTGTGCCAGCCCATGGTCATGATGTTCGCGCGGCCCTGCCAGCGTGACGACACCAGCACGATCGGGCCGGGTTCCAGGTAGCGCCGAACCTGGCTGACCGGAAAGTCGGTCTTCACGGGATGCCGTGCCATGCTTGCCTCCCAGCGGCTCGCCTCGAGCAACGCCGCCCGGCCCAATCCCGGACCGGTTCGGGACGGTCGTCAATCCTGACAGATGACGCGGTTGCAGCGGGTTTCTGTAACCGGGGCAAAACCCCGGGTAAGCAGGTGCAGCATGCGTCCGCCTGCGGAACGGCCGCCGCAGAAATCCGCCATTTTTTGGCCGTCGAACCCGGATTGACCCGCTTCCGTTCTGTGTTCGCCCGGGGTTTTGCCCC
>CAIVPZ010000049.1 GCA_903907955.1 uncultured Acetobacteraceae bacterium
GCGCGCCTCGGAGTCGAAATCGCTGCGGTCACCGTCCACGGCGGGGTCAGGCCGAGCGCCTGTTGCAGCAGGGATGTGTCACGCATGATTGGTCTTCCGCGTCCGGCCCCGTCCTGGTTCAGTCTGGCGCCGTGCTCGCCACCGTCAAGGACGTTACGCGCCGCGCAACCTCGCGCGGTGACCTGCGGTCATCCCCCTGTTCCGGCGTCCAACGCCGCCGACGCTCGCCGCGCGTGATGATCTCGATGCGCTGTTTGCGAGCGCTCGTATGATCACTCGTACGAGCGTTCTCAGACTCCGACACCGCGTCCAGCATCCTGTCGTCCTCTTCCAAGGACGACAGGTGACCTCATTTTCCCCGCATTCCGCAACGTGTCGGCGCCACCCCGCTTACGATCAAGCAGGTAGGCACGCACCTCTTCCTCGCTGAGCTGGTCCGGCGCGCGCCGATAGTACTTGGCCAGATGCCAGACCGCGCGGAGATAGGCGGCCTGCGTTCCCGCGCTCAACCCGGCCAGGGTCATGGCCTGGATCATCTGTTGACGCTGTGGCGACATGACGGCTCTCCCTCGGTTGGATGTCCCGGCGAGCGACCTCCGCCCGCCAGCCGAACGATACTGCCAGCCCGGTCATCCCCGCCTTGATCCGGGTCGCCTCGGCGAAGCCGTTCCGTCCAACCTTGGTTCAACCTTGGTTCGCGAGTTCGTCGGCGAAGCCAGCCGCGAACGCCGAAAGTGGTCCCGATATCCGAACTCGAGACGGATCGATCGACATGAAAGTCTCCTTTCATCTGGAAAGAAGAGGAGACTGCGCCGTCCGTCAGTCGTCGTGATTATGACGACATCGCCGTACCGATCGCCGCCGCTGGGGCCGGTTCCCAGGCCTCGGTCGGCATAATCCGGAGGTCGGCATAGTGCGCCTTATGCCGATGTCGGCATAACGCCCAAGAACTTCGTCTGCTCGTCCCGACACGCTTTCTGGCAGCGTCATGCCGACCCGGCCGTCCGGCTCCGCGGGCAGCACCGGCGCAGGCATCGTTGTGGGGGAGCCTGACTCCGGCAGGGCAGAAACAGCGCCTTCCAGGCACGGGTCGGCCGTCATCACATCGACACCCACCAGGCCCGGCGTGGTATCGGCGCCGGCGCCGAGTGCGCCGCGCAGCAGCAGTTGTTGCCGCCAGGCATAGAACTGTCCGCTGCTGATGCCGTGCCTGGACGCCACCATCGCCGCCGACACGCCAGGCTCCATGCTCTCGGCCACGATCCGGCACTTCTGCTCAGCCGTCCAACGACGCCGCTTGCCGCGGGTGCTCACCTCGGTATCCCGACCGCACCCGCTCGCAAGATCAGTCGTAGGAGCGTCCTCTGCCTGCCCAAACCGGTTCGACATGCCATTGTCCTCCGTCATGGACGACATCTGGCCCTAAACGGCCCGCGCCGCGCAACGTGCTGGCGCCACCCCGCTTACCTATCGACCCTACCCTGCGTCCCACCGCCCGCCAAGGAACCTCGACAAACAGCAACAAAGCCAAAATGAGAATCGCTGAGTCGGAACGCCAGGTGCCGCGCGAAGCAACCCGCGGCGAGGAGATCGTCGAGAATCTGCACCGCGCGGAACTGACGGCGCTGGAGCGGGCCGGGCATATCGCCGAGCCGGTCCCGGCCGGCGATCCTGCTCCGTTCGCGCCGCCGCTTCGTTCATGGCTGGCGCGCGCCGGCCGGACATCCTTATCCTGTTGCCGTGACACCCGTCCGAGGCACCATGTCCGATCCGCACCAGGACCTTACCCGCACGACCCTGGTCGTGCTGTTCATCGGCGGCCTGATCACGGCCAGCTTCTGGGTGATGCAGCCGTTCCTGCCGGCGATCATCTGGGCGGTCACCCTGGTCATCGCCACCTGGCCGCTGATGCTGAAGGTGCAGCGCTTCACCGGCAACCGCCGCTCACCGGCGGTGGTGGTGATGACGCTGGCCTTGCTGCTGGTGCTGATCGTGCCGTTCTGGCTGGCCATCAGCACCATCCTGGCCAACATGGACACCATTGCCGATCTCGGGCGCACCATCCTGTCGCTGCGCGTGCCGCCGCCGCCCGACTGGCTGGCCCGGCTGCCGCTGGTCGGGGCGCGCGCCGACCATGCCTGGGGGCAACTGACCTCGCTGGGCATGCAGGAGCTGGCGCCGGAGCTGACCCCATATGCAAGGCAACTGACCCAATGGTTCGCCTCCGCCGTCGGCAGCCTGGGCGTGATGTTCGTGCAGTTCCTGCTGATCGTCGCCATCGCCGCGATCATGTACGCCAGGGGCGAGCAGGCGGCCGCCATCGCCATCCGCTTCGGCCGCCGGCTGGGTGGCGACCGCGGCGAGACGGCGGTGCGCCTGGCCGGTCAGGCCATCCGCGGGGTGGCCCTTGGTGTAGTGGTGACCGCGGTGCTGCAGAGCGTGCTGGGCGGCATCGGCCTGGCGGTCGTCGGCGTGCCCTTTGCGCCGGTGCTGACGGCGTTAATGTTCATGATGTGCCTGGCCCAGCTCGGTCCCAGTCCGGTGCTGGTCCCGGCGGTGGTGTGGATGTACTTCTCGAGCACCACGCTGTGGGCGACGGTGCTGCTCGCCTTCACCATCGTCGCCGTGGCGATGGACAACATCCTCCGCCCGTTGCTGATCCGCAAAGGCGCCAACCTGCCGCTGCTGCTGATCCTCGCCGGCGTCATCGGCGGCCTGCTGGCGACCGGCCTGCTGGGCATCTTCCTCGGCCCCATGGTGCTGGCGATCGGCTACACGCTGCTGAACGCCTGGATGGCGGAAGCCGACGAGACGGCGGGCGACGGAGCCGCGCCGCCCCCGGCGCCCGGAACTGATCCCCACCCCGGCGCGTGACGGCTCCCGTCACCGGCGCAACGTCTGATGCGCGCGCACGCCAGGCTCCCATCGCGGCTGTCGCCGGGAACGGAACCGGCCCCGTCACTTTGCCACGATCCACTTCTGGCCGAGCTTTCTGTCCCAGATTTCAGGTTGGAACTTCAGTCGCCCAGCAACAGGCGTGAATGTAAGCTCACCAAAATATATTTCTCCCTTGACGTTATAGAGATCAACGCGGACAAAATCAATTCCGGTCGCCAGCTTCGTGGCGACGCGCAGCATTTCATCGAAATTTTCGGGTTGCTGGACGACGACATCTCTGCAATCATTGCGATATCGCAGATCGAGCTTTCTCCATTCCAGGTCGTAAAACGGATTTATATCGTGCGCATTATTGTCAACCTGAATGATTTCCGGCTTTCCTTGAAAGCACCAAAACCGGTAGTCCAGCGGGCCATTCACTTCGCCATCATCAATGAAATCTTCAATCAGAGCAATTGGCATAATGTTGTAATATTGGAATTCCCGGCATTCCCAATAATAGTTTCTTCCAAGCATATCGCGCAACGCCGCAACCACATCTTCCGGATTTTTCGAACTATCTAAAATTATGTTATTGCCAGATCCGTGATTAGTTTTTGCAATGCATTTTGGCGGCAAATCAACAAATGGGATATTGCGCGGATCGGCACCATGCCAGATCAGGTTGATCAGGTATTCTTTCCCAATCGTTTCTTTAACGTATTCGCGAACAAGAAACTTATCTGACAGCTTGGTGTATAATGGACTGGCGAATCTATTAAAATCAACCAATCTAGTGCATAGTTTTTCTGTAAATGTCTCTGGATTATTTATGTTCAGTTCAATTCCATGAATTTACTTGTATTTATTTTTTATTATTTGCTCGCCCTCCGAGACTCTGAATAGGCGCCGCTTCAGCATCCGCACATTGCGGGGCAGAAATTTGCGCATGACGTCCCTTATGGCAATTGACATGACGCAGCGGCCCCGAATCGGAAGTTATCCCAGAAAGTCGTGCAAGTCCCCCCACACCGTCAGACGAAATCTGCGGCGCGGACGTCGCCTGCCGCCACGGCAGGAAACGGATACAGTGGCCTTCGCAGTTTCAACCTGGATGACCGTCGACAAACCGCCACGCGCCCCAGCGGAACGCGGCGATGTGCAGCCTTCTTATGTCACTGGCGGACGTGGTTGAAAAGGGTTGCGATTCCGGCTTCCCGACGTTCGATCCTGCCTGCCCCCCGGCGCCCGACAGCAGGTTGACAAGGTCGGTTGCTGTTGAACCAATCCCGGGAACGATCGAGCCGTCATGCCAGGGCAGCCGCGTGATTGCTGCAGCCACGCCTTGGACCAGCGCCCCCGTTGCCTTAAGGGATTCGACGGACAGTGGGCTCCGGCTGGGGGCCGGAACAACACCCGGCGGCCACACCGGTCAATTGGCCATGGGAGCACATGGAGCCGCACGAATACGCCCTGATGGACGCCGCCGAAGCGCGGATGTGGTGGTATCGCGCCCTCCACGCACGCCTGGCCGACACGCTCGCCGGCGCGCATGGGCGCGTGCTCGATGCCGGCTGCGGCACCGGCGGCCTGCTGGCAGCGCTGCGCACCATCCACCCGGGGCTGACGCTGGTCGGCGTGGAATGGTCGGACCAGGCCACCCGGCGCGCGTCGGAAAAAAGTGGCGTCGCCATCGCCCGCGGCAGCGTCAATGCGCTGCCCTTCGCCGATGCCAGCTTCGACGCCGCCATCGCCGCCGATGTGCTCTGCCATGCCGCCGTCGATCCCGCTGCGGCGTTGGCGGAACTCCGCCGCGTGCTGCGGCCTGGCGGAAAGCTGGTGGTGAACATGCCTGCCTATGCCTGGCTGCTCTCCGCCCATGACCGCCAGGTGCACAACGCCCGCCGCTGGACCGCTGCCGGCACCCGCGTGGCGCTGTCGCGCGCCGGCTTCACCCGCGTCCGCGTCCGCTACTGGAACGGGCTGCTGCTGCCGCTGATGGTGCTGCAGCGCAAACTGCTCGCCCGCGGCGCGAGCGCGGCCTCCGACGTCGCCCCGTTTTCGCCATGGCTGGATGCGACTCTGCATGCCATTACCGCCGTCGAACGCCGCCTGCCGCTTCCCCTGCCCGCCGGCGGGTCGGTGCTGGCGACCGCAATCCGGCCGCCCGCCCCGAAATCATGACCAAGGATACCGCCAGCATGCCCCCTGCCCCGCTCGCGGCCCTGCCGGACGCCGCCGCGCCCGCGGCGTCACCCGGCCTGTCGATCGTCGTGCCGGTCTACCGCGGCGCGGCCACCGTCGGCCTGCTGGTCGAGGCTTTATCGCGGCTGCGGCCGGAAGGCGGCCTGGAAGTGGTGCTGGTGAACGACGGCAGCCCCGACAACTCCGGCGCTATCTGCCGCAGCCTGGTCCGCACCGCCGCGGTGCCGATCGTCTATGTCGAGCACGCCCGCAACTACGGCGAGCACAACGCGGTCATGACCGGGCTGCGCCACGCCAGCGGCAGCTACGTCATTACCATGGACGACGACCTGCAGAACCCGCCCGAGGAAGTGCTGAAACTGTACGACCATGCCAGGCTGGGCAACTGGGACGTGGTGTACACCCGCTATGCCGTGAAAAAGCACGCGGCCTGGCGCAACCTGGGCAGCAGCTTCGCCAACCAGGTGGCCGACTGGCTGCTGGACAAGCCGCGCGGGCTCTATCTCTCGTCGTTCCGCTGCATGTCGGCGCTGGTGGTGCGATCGGTCGCCCGCTACGGCGGCCCCTACCCCTACGTGGACGGGCTCATCATGGAGGTGACCCAGCGCATCGACAGCATCGAGGTGCACCACCTGCCGCGCGCCGAGGGCCGCTCCAACTACACGCTGAAACGACTGGTGCGGCTGTGGCTCAACCTGGCCACCAGCTTCTCGCTGGCACCGCTGCGGCTGGCGATCTTCGCCGGCATGGCGATGGCGGCGCTGGGCGCGTTCGGTGCCGCCGCCACCATCTTCGAGGCGCTGACCACGCGCGCCACACCGAGCGGCTGGGCCTCCACCATGACCGTCATCCTGCTGGTCTCCGGCGTGCAGTCGATGATGCTGGGGGTGATGGGCGAGTATGTCGGCCGCACCTTCCTGTCCGCCAACGGCAAGCCGCAGGGCACCGTGCGCCTGGTCGAGCGCAGCGGCGGCGCGTCGATGCGGCAGGACGCGGCATGATGTACTGGGTCGTTTTGCTGGCGGCCATCGCCATCAGCATGGGCGGACAAACCCTGCTCAAGGCCGGCGCCAGCGCACCCGATTTCCTGAGTCAGTTGCTGGACTGGCGCACCATCGTGGGGCTGGCACTGTATGGCGGCTCGGCGATGCTCTACATCATCGCGCTGCGGCGCATCCCGATGTCGGTGGCGCTGCCCTTCACCGCAATCTCCTACATCGCCGCGGCAGTGATCGGGCACTACGCCTTCCACGAACCACTGAGCGCGATGCACCTGCTGGCGATCGGGTTGATCGGGGCGGGGGTGCTCACCCTGGCCCTGGCCTGACGAACACACCGGGACAGTGCAGTGCATGCCTGTGTTCCCGCCGTCGCCCCATAGTGTCCGTCCGGATACTTCGATTCGCACCTATGGGGCAGCGCCCTGGCCTTACCTGCCTGCCCTGCCACACGCCGCCACCAACTGCGCGAACGCGCGGGCGCGGTGGCTGCTGGCGTGTTTTTCCGCCGGTTCCATTTCGCCATAGGTTGCGCTGCCACCCAGCGGCACGAAGATCGGATCGTAGCCGAAGCCCCGCGTGCCGCGCGGCGGCCAGACCGTGGTGCCCTCGACCCGGCCGAGGAACGTCGCCGTCTCGCCGTCCGGCCAGGCCAGGCACAGCGCCGCGGTGAACCAGGCCCGCCGGTCGTCGCTGGGGCCGATTTCCGCCTGCACCCGCGCCATGGCGACGGCAAAATCCTTGTCCGGCCCCGCCCAGCGCGCCGAGACCACGCCAGGGGCACCGCCCAGCGCGGCCACCGAAAAGCCGGAATCGTCGGCCAGCGCCGGCAGCCCGGCGGCACCCGCGGCAGCCAGCGCCTTGAGCCGCGCATTGCCGACGAAATCGGCCGCGGTTTCCTCCGGTTCGGCGAGGCCGAGGGTGGCGGCCGACACGCAATCAATCCCGTGCGGCGCCAGCAGAACGGCGATTTCGCGCAACTTGCCAGGATTGTGGCTGGCGATCACCAACCGCGCGCCGGGGAGCAGGCGGCGCGCCATCAGACCTGCTCCAGCGCCGCCAGTTGCAGGGCGAACAGCTGTGTGGTGCCCGCCTTGGCCAGCGACAGCAGATCGTGGAACTGCGCCTCGCTGAACGGCGCCTTTTCCGCCGTGCCCTGGATCTCGACGATGCCGCCGGCGTTGGTGAGGACAAAATTGGCGTCGGCGTCGGCGCCGCTGTCCTCCAGGTAATCGAGGTCGAGCACCGCCGCGCCGCCCACCAGCCCGCAGGAAACCGCGGCCACCTGGCCGTTGATGGGCGAGGCTTTCAGCACGTTCATGCGCACCAGATGGCGGCAGGCCAGCGACAGCGCCACCCAGGCGCCGGTGATGGCGGCACAGCGGGTGCCGCCATCGGCGTTCAGCACGTCGCAATCGAGCGTGATGGACATCTCGCCGAGCGCCGCGCGGTCGATCACGGCGCGCAGCGAGCGGCCGATCAGGCGCTGGATTTCCTGGGTGCGGCCGGATTGCTTGCCGCGGGCGGCCTCGCGGTCGCCGCGGGTGTGGGTGGCGCGGGGCAGCATGCCGTATTCGGCGGTCACCCAGCCCTGACCGGAGTTGCGCAGAAAGCCGGGCACGCGGGCTTCCACGCTGGCCGCGCAGAGCACCTCGGTGCCGCCCATGCGGATGAGCACGGAGCCTTCGGCATGGCGGGCGAAGCCGGGCGTGATGGTGACGTCGCGCAGCGCGTCGGGGGCGCGGCCGGAGGGGCGCATGGGGCGGAATCCTTGGAGGGTCGAGCGGCGCCTATGCGCGGAGCCGGGGCGGCGCGCAAGGTGGGCTGGACAGCAACACCCCGTTTCGCCGCAACGCCGGCCGGCCCGACTTTGATCCGCTGGTCCGGCCGGGCCGTTGACGCCGCCGGAGTGTTTCCCAATTGCTGAGTACACTGTCAGATTGACCCCATGGTCCGGCTTTCCCCCCCCAACATGACTCCACCCGACAGCCCTCTCGGTCCGGCACCGCTGCGCCCGCCGCTTGCCAGCCGCCAGGCGCCGCTGCCGGGGGCGCTCGATGCCCGCTCGGCCGCGGTGCTGCGCGAGATCGTCGAGCAGTATGTGGAGACCGGCGAGCCGGTCGGCAGCCGAACGCTGTCGCGCCGGTTGCCGATCAGCCTGTCGCCGGCGACCATCCGCAACGTGATGGCCGACCTCACCGACGCCGGACTGCTGTTCGCCCCGCACACCTCGGCCGGGCGGCTGCCGACCGAGCAGGGGCTGCGGCTGTTCGTCGATGGGCTGCTGCAGTTCGGCGAGCTGGCCGATGACGACCGCGAGGCGATCGGCGCCGCGCTGGCCGCCGCCGGGCGCAGCCTGGAGGATACGCTGGCCGAGGCGTCCACCATGCTGTCCGGCCTGTCGGCCGCGGCCGGGCTGGTGCTGGCGCCGAAATCCGAGGGCGCGCTGCGGCATATCGAGTTCGTGCCGCTGGGCTCCGGGCGGGCGCTGGTGATCCTGGTGAACGCCGATGGGGGTGTGGAGAACCGCATTCTCGAAATCCCCGCCGGCCTGCCGCCCTCGGCGCTGCAGCAGGCCGGCAACTACCTGAACGCCAGGCTGGCCGGGCGGGGACTGGCCGAACTGCGCGTGCTGGTGGCCGAGGAACTGGCGGCCAACCGCACCGAGCTGGATGCGCTGTCCTCGCAGGTGGTGGAAGCGGGCCTGGCCACCTGGACCGGCGAGGGCCGCGGCGGCAGCCTGATCGTGCGCGGCCAGGGACGGCTGCTGTCGGATGTGACGCAACTCGACCGCCTGACGGCGATCCAGCTGCTGTTCGAACGGCTGGAAACGCAGGAGACCATGCTGCGGCTGCTGGAACTGGCCGAGGGGTCGGACGGGGTGCGCATCTTCATCGGCTCGGAGAGCGGCCTGTTCGGCGCCTCCGGCCTGTCGATGGTGGTGGCGCCGGCGCGCAACGCCGCCAACCGGATCGTCGGCGCCATCGGGGTGATCGGCCCGACGCGGATCAATTACGGGCGGATCATTCCCGTGGTTGACTACACGGCGCGGGTGATCGGGCGGCTGCTGGGGTGATGGGAGCCGGGCTGCACCGCCCGGCGCGCCCCTGACGCCGCCGCCGTTTACCGCTTCGTCATCCGATTGACCCATCCTCCGCGCCGGACCGCGCGAAGGATCGGGCGTGATGCAGGTGCCGGCGGGGAGCCCCTCCCCCAGGCTGCTGGTGGTGGACGATGAGGCGGTGCAACGGCTGATCGTGACGCGCGCCGCCAAAACGCTCGGCCTCGCCGCCGACGGCGCGGCCACGCTCGCCGAGGCGGTGGAGCGGGTGCAGGCGGTCGCCTACGACGTCGTCGTGCTCGACCTCGGCCTGCGCGACCATGATGGCATCGAACTGCTGCGCAGCCTGCGCGAGGCCGGTTCGGATGCGGTACTGGTGTTCGTCTCGGGATTCGACGAGCGGGTGCGCCAGGCCGCCGCCCGGCTGGCCGCCGCGCTGGGGCTGCGGGTGGCCGGCACGCTGGGCAAGCCGCTGCAGGTGGACCGCCTGGTGGCGCTGCTGCGCGCGCTGCCCGACCGCGTCGGCTCCCAGGGCGCCGAGGAAACCGCCGAGATCGACCCCGCCTTGCTCGCGGCGGGGATCGAGAACAACGAAATCATCTGCCTGTTCCAGCCCAAGGTGACACTGCGCGAACGCCGGCTGGTCGGGGTGGAGGTGCTGTCGCGCTGGCGCAGCCCGGCACTCGGCCTGGTGCGCCCGGATCGCTTCATCCCGCTGGCCGAGTGCACCGGACTGATCGACCGGCTGACCTACCGTATCCTGGAGCAGTCGCTCCGGCTGTTCCGTCCCTGGCGGCAGCAGCAGCCCGACATGACGCTGGCCGTCAACCTCTCACCGATCAGCCTGACCGATCTCGCCCTGCCGGAACGCGTCAGCGCGGCGCTGGCCGGAAGCGAGGTGCCGCCGGCGGCGCTGGTGCTGGAGGTCACCGAAGGCGCGGTGATGACCGACTACGTGGCCGCCGCCGACATCATGACCCGCCTGCGCATCCGCGGCGTGAAGCTGTCGATCGACGATTTCGGCACCGGCCATGCCTCGCTGCTGTCGCTGCTGCGGCTGCCGTTCAGCGAACTGAAGATCGACCAGAGTTTCGTGCGCACCTGCCTGCACGACCCCGAAGCGCCGAAGATCATCCGCGCGGTGGTGTCGCTGGCACGCGAACTGGGGCTGCAGCTGGTGGCCGAGGGCATCGAAACCGAAGAAGTGGCGGCGTTGCTGACCCAGCTGCGCTGCCCGATCGGGCAGGGCTACCTGTTCGCCCCCCCGCTCAGCCATACGGCCATGACCGAACGGCTGCGCGAGTCCGTGTGGGCGGAGGCGGTGCCATGACCCGGTTGCGGCGATGGGTGGCGGCGGCCCTGCGTCCGACCGTCGGCTGGGCGGCCGGCGTGGTGGTGCTGACCTGGATCGCGGTCGGCCTGCACCTGCAGGACCAGCGCGCGCACGCGCTCGCCCTGGCGCGGGAAAACGGGGCCATCCTGGCGCGCGCCTTCAGCGAGTCGCTGCTGCGCGAGGTGCGCGACATCGACCAGACGCTGCTGTTGGTGCGCACCCTGCGCGAGCGCGCCGGGCCTTCGGCCGATCTCGCGCCCTGGATCGACCAGGTCGATCGCCTGCATGCGCCGGCCTTGCGGATTCTCCTCACCGACCGCGCCGGGCTGGTCACGCTGAGCAACCTGCAGCCCATCACCCGGCGCATCGACCTGTCCGACCGCGCGTATTTCCGCCGCTTCGCCGACCATCCCGAGGATGTGCTGGAGGTCGGCCCGCCGGTGGCCGACCGGGGGGCGGGGCAAACAACGGTGCAGTTCGCGCGCATGCTGCGCGACCAGCGGGGGGGCTTCGACGGCGTCCTGGTGGCAGGGGTACAGCCCGTATCGCTGCTGCGCTTCGCCGCCCCGGCCGGGTTCGCGCCGCACGGCACGGTCACCCTGTTCGGGCTGGACGGCGTGCCGCGCGCCCGCATCGCGGACGGCGGGATGACCGAACGCGCGGCCGTCGCTGCCACCAGCCCGGCGGCACGGCGGGCGGCGGCGGCGGCGGAAGGCGCGTTCACCTGGACCGACCCGGCCGACGGGGTCAGGTGGCTGGAAAGCTTCCGGCGCGTGCCGGGGCTGCCACTGCTGGTCTCGGTCGGCCAGTCCGAGGACGCCGTGCTGGCGGACTACCGCCGCGATCTGCCGCGGCTGACCGTAGCCGAGGCGGCAATGACCCTGCTGGCGCTGGCGCTGGCGATCGCCGGCGCGTGCGAGCGGCAGCGGCGGGCGGCGACCCAGACCGCGCTGGAGCGCGCGCTCGCCAGCATCAGCCAGGGCATCGCCATGGCGACCCCGGAGGGCCGGCTGCTGGTGCTGAACCGCCGCGCCCGCGACCTGCTCGGCCTGCCGGCGCAATTCGCGCCGGGCTGCCAGGTTGCCGATATCATCCACTGGGAAGTCGCGCACAACGCGTTCGGCCCCGGCATGCCGGCCCCCGCGGAGCTGTTCGAAATCCCTTCGGTACACAAACGTGTCCGGCCGAACGGCACGGTGCTGGAGGTGCGCTCGCACGCGCTCGACGACGGCTGCATGGTGCGGACGTTCAGCGACGTCACCGAATGGGAACACACGCAGCAGGCGCTGCAACACGCCCGCGAGGCCGCGGAAGCGGCGACCCGCGCCCGCTCGCAGTTTCTCGCGGTGATGAGCCACGAGATCCGCACCCCGCTGAACGGCATCCTCGGCATCGCCGAACTGCTGGACGACACCGGGTTGACCGCGGAGCAGGAACGCTATGCCCGCACCATCCGCGAGTCCGGCGGGCACCTGTTGGCCATGCTGAACGACGTGCTCGACTTCTCCAAGATCGAGAACGGCACGGTGGAGCTCGAATGCGCCCCCTTCGCGCCGCGCGGGGTGCTGGAAATGGTGCGCGCCATGCTCGCGCAGCAGGCCACGGAGCAGGGGCTGCGGCTGCGCATCGAGGCGGCGCCGTCGCTGCCGGAACGGGTGCTCGGTGATCCACGGCGGCTGCGCCAGGTGCTGTTGAACCTGGTGGGGAATGCGGTGAAGTTCACCCGGGCCGGCGCGGTGGAGGTGAACCTGTCGGCGACCGGGACCGCGTCCGGCTGGCGGCTTGACGGCGAGGTGCGCGACACCGGCATCGGCATCGAACCGGACATGATGGCCCGCCTGTTCTGCGAGTTCAGCCAGATCGACGGCTCGATCACCCGGCGGTTCGGCGGCGCCGGGCTGGGGCTGGCGATCTGCCGCCGCCTGCTGGAAGCCATGGGCGGCAGCATCTCGGCGGAAAGCCGGCCGGGAGCGGGCAGCACGTTCCGGTTCAGCCTGTTGGTCGGCGCGGCGCCGTCCGAGGCGGCGCCGCGATGCCTCCATGCCGCCACGCGCGGGCCGCTGCGCGTGCTCCTGGCCGAGGACAATCAGGTCAACCAGCTGGTGGCGACCCGCATCCTGGAACGGGCGGGCCACGCGGTGCTGGCGGTGGAGGATGGCGCCGCGGCACTGGCAGCCGCGCGGCGTGGCGGCTTCGACCTCGTGCTGATGGACGTGATGATGCCGGTGATGGACGGGCTGGCGGCGACCCGGGCGATCCGGGCGCTTCCCGGCGCGGCCGGCCGGGTGAAGGTGATCGGCCTGACCGCCCGCGTCTCGAGCGAGGACAAGGCGGCCTGCCGGGCGGCCGGAATGGACGGCTTTGCCCCCAAGCCGATCACGCCGGAGCGCCTGACCGCCGAGATCGATCGCGTCTGTGGACTCGCCGCCGGACCGTCCGGCCCGCCCGCCCTTTCCGCCCAGGCACCTGCCGAAACCATCGACCCGGCGGTGCTGGCGGAGCTGGAAGCCGCGCTCGGCCCCGGCTCGGCGGCCGAGATCGCCGCCTCCTTCCTGGCCGATGCGCCGGCGCGGCTGGACCGCATGCGCGC
This sequence comes from uncultured Acetobacteraceae bacterium, assembly GCA_903907955.1. GTDB lineage: Bacteria > Pseudomonadota > Alphaproteobacteria > Acetobacterales > Acetobacteraceae > Rhodovastum. The sequence goes on from CAIVPZ010000049.1 coordinate 13,065, forward strand.
GCTGGCCGCCAGCGGAGCGGCGGAACAGCTTGCGCGTGAGGCGCACGCGCTGGCTGGCAGCGCCGGCACCCTTGGACTGCGCGGGCTGGCCGCCGCGGCGCGGTCGCTGGAACTGGGGCTGGCCACGGCCACGGCCACGGCCGATCTGCCGGCCTGCCTGGCGCCGCTGGAAGCGCTGGCGGAGTCGGCCATCGCCTGGCTGAAGCCGCAGGCGATGCGCCCCGCCGCATGATGCAATTTCCGCCGTATGCGCGCCGCGCGCGCTCCCCGCTTGTGTCCGGAGAACCGGCCCACTAACTCATGCGCTCATGAGCACGCAGGAAACCTCTTCCGAAACCATCCCCCCGGATGCCCAGCCAGCCGCCGCCCCGGCAGCGGATGGCGCGGCCACCGATCCGGACCCGGCCGCCCTCGCCGCCGCCATCGCCGCACTGCAGGCTGAACTGGCCGAAATGCGCGACCGCTGGCTGCGCTCGGAGGCGGAAATCGCCAATGTGCGCGCCCGTGCCCGCCGCGAAGTGGACGAAACCCGTCAGTATGCGGTGCAGAAATTCGCCCGCGACGTGGTGGAGGCGGCCGAGAACCTCAAGCGCGGCCTCGACAGCATCCCGCCCGCCCGCGACGGCGAGCCGGAGATCGTTGTCAAGCTGCGCGACGGCTTCGCCGGCGTGGAGCGCAACTTCGTGGCCTTGCTGGAACGCAACGGCATCCGCCGCGACGACCCGACCGGCGCCGCCTTCGACGCCAACCTGCACCAGGCGATGGCCGAGCAGGAAAGCGCCGAGCATCCGCCCGGCACCGTCATCCACGCCTGGACCGCCGGCTGGACGCTGAACGGACGGCTGCTGCGGCCCGCCATGGTGGTGGTGTCGAAGGCCCAGCCGGTGGAGCTGGGCGGCCCCGCCCCGCCGGCCTGACCCTGCGGCGGCACACGCCGCCGGCACTTGAATTGCGCACGCCGCCCTTGCCCCGGGCGGGTGCGGTGAATACATCCGGGCAGATCACAACGGGGATCCAGTGCGGTGCTTCGGGCCGCCGCGATCCGCTGAACAGGAGCAGTATATGAGCAAGGTCATCGGCATCGACCTCGGCACCACGAATTCTTGCGTCGCGATCATGGAGGGCAAGGATGTCCGCGTGATCGAGAACAGCGAGGGCGCCCGCACCACTCCCAGCATCGTCGCCTTCGCCGAAAACGGCGAGCGGCTGGTCGGCCAGTCGGCGAAGCGCCAGGCGGTGACCAACCCGACCAACACCATGTTCGCGGTCAAGCGCCTGATCGGCCGGCGCTTCGACGATCCGATCGTGGCCAAGGACATGTCCATGGTCCCGTACAAGATCGCCCGCGGCGACAACGGCGACGCCTGGGTCGAGGCCCGCGGCGAGCGCTACTCGCCGAGCCAGATCAGCGCCTATACGCTTGGCAAGATGAAGGAAACCGCCGAATCCTATCTCGGCGAGCCGGTGACCCAGGCGGTCATCACCGTGCCGGCCTACTTCAACGACTCGCAGCGCCAGGCCACCAAGGACGCCGGCCGGATCGCCGGGCTGGAAGTGCTGCGCATCATCAACGAGCCGACGGCGGCGGCGCTTGCCTATGGACTGGACAAGAAGAAGTCCGGCACCATCGCGGTCTATGACCTCGGCGGCGGCACCTTCGACATCTCCGTGCTCGAGCTGGGCGACGGCGTGTTCGAGGTGAAGTCCACCAACGGTGACACCTTCCTCGGCGGCGAGGATTTCGACGCCCGCATCATCGATTACCTGGCCGACGAGTTCAAGCGTGAGCAGGGCATCGACCTGCGCCGCGACAAGCTGGCGGTGCAGCGCCTGAAGGAAGCCGCCGAAAAGGCGAAGATCGAGCTGTCCTCCTCCAAGGAGACCGAACTCAACCTGCCGTTCATCACCGCCGACGCCACCGGGCCGAAGCATCTGGTCATGAAGCTCACCCGGGCGAAGCTGGAAAGCCTGGTGGACGATCTGATCACCAAGACGCTCGAGCCCTGCCGCGCCGCGCTGCGCGACGCCGGCGTAAAGGCGAGCGAGATCGACGAGGTGATCCTGGTCGGCGGCATGACCCGCATGCCCAAGGTCATCGAGACGGTAAAGACCTTCTTCGGCCGCGAGCCGGCCCGCAACGTCAACCCCGACGAGGTGGTGGCGATCGGCGCGGCCGTGCAGGGCGCGGTGCTGAAGGGCGACGTCAAGGACGTGCTGCTGCTGGATGTGACCCCGCTATCGCTCGGCATCGAGACGCTGGGCGGCGTGTTCACCCGGCTGATCGACCGCAACACCACCATCCCGACCAAGAAAAGCCAGGTGTTCTCGACCGCCGATGACGGCCAGACCGCGGTGACCATCAAGGTCTACCAGGGCGAGCGCGAGATGGCGGGCGACAACAAGCTGCTCGGCAATTTCGACCTCGCCGGCATCCCGCCGGCGCCGCGCGGCGTGCCGCAGATCGAGGTGACGTTCGACATCGACGCCAACGGCATCGTCTCGGTGCAGGCCAAGGACAAGGCGACCGGCAAGGAGCAGCAGATCCGCATCCAGGCCAGCGGCGGGCTGAACGAGGCCGACATCCAGCGCATGGTGCGCGAGGCGGAAGCGAACGCCGAAGCCGACAAGAAGCGGCGCGAGTTCGTCGAGGCCAAGAACCACGCCGATGCGCTGGTGCACCAGACCGAGAAGAACCTGAAGGAGCACGGCGACAAGGTGTCGGCGCAGGATCGCGGCGAGGCCGAGGCCGCCGTCGCCGCCGCCAGATCGGCGATGGAAGGCACCGACACCGAGGCGCTGAAATCAGCCTCCGACCGGCTCAGCCAGGCGGCGATGAAGATCGGCGAGGCGATGTACAAGGCGCAGGCGGCCGAGGGCGGCCAGCAGCCGGGCGGCGGTCCCGACGCTGGTCCGACCGGTGGACCGGGCGGCGGCGCCTCTGCCGGCGGCCCGGGCGACAAGGTGGTCGATGCCGAATTCGAGGAAATCGACGACAAGAAGAAGTCAGCCTGAGAGTTTGTGAATGAATGCCCGCGACGCGCGAATTTTGCCGGAAATGCTCAACGATATCAGCGGGCGTTCGTTCGCAGGTTCGATTGCTTCACAAGCTCTGAGCCCGGCCGCGCGTATCGCGGTGCGGATGGACCCGGCGGCGCGCCCGTGCACAGGCTTCGCACGGGCGGGCGCCTTGTTTGAGCGCCGGACAGAGGGCTGACATGTCCAAGCAGGACTACTACGCGATCCTCGGCTGCGCGCGGGACGCAAGCGCGGACGACCTGAAGAAGGCCTACCGCAAGCTCGCCATGCAGCTTCACCCCGACCGCAACCCGGGGGACAAGAAATCCGAGGCCCGCTTCAAGGAACTCAACGAGGCGTACGACGTCCTCAAGGACGAGCAGAAGCGCGCCGCCTATGACCGCTTCGGCCATGCCGCCTTCGAGCAGGGCGGCCCGGGTGCGGGCGCCGGTGGCTTCGGCCAGGGCGCCGGGCTGGGCGACATCTTCGACCAGATGTTCGGCGAGTTCATGGGCGGACGCGGCCGCGGCCGCGGCCCGCGTCAGGGTGCGGACATCCGCGCCGGCATCGAAATCGACCTCGCCGAGGCCTTCGCCGGCACCAAATCGCAGTTGCGCGTGCCCACGCGCGTGTCCTGCGAAGCCTGCGCCGGCACCGGATCGGAAAACAAGGAACGCGCCAACGACACCTGCACCACCTGCGGCGGCGCCGGCAAGGTGCGGGCGCAGCAGGGCTTCTTCCTGATCGAGCGCACCTGCCCGACCTGCGCGGGGCAAGGCCGGGTGGTCCGCAACCCCTGCCGCATCTGCCAGGGCACCGGCACGGTGCAGCGCGAGCGCAGCCTTCAGGTGCAGGTGCCCGCCGGCGTCGAGGACGGCACCCGCATCCGGCTGGCCGGCGAAGGCGAGGCCGGCGGCCCCGGCGCACCGCCCGGCGACCTGTATGTGCATGTCTCCGTGCGCGCCCACCCGATCTTCCAGCGCGACGGCGCCAACATCTTCTGCCGCGTGCCGCTGCGCATGTCGCAGGCGGCGCTGGGCGCGGAGGTGGAAGTGCCGGCGATCGACGGCAGCAAGGCCCGGGTGAAGATCCCGCCCGGCACCCAGACCGGCGAGCAGTTCCGCCTGCGCGGCAAGGGCTTCTCCGTGCTGCGCAGCGCCGCCCGCGGGGATATGTACATCCAGGTCGCGGTAGAGACGCCGCAACAATTGACCCGGCGGCAGCGCGAGTTGCTGGAGGAGTTCGAGGCCGAGGCCAACACCAGGAGCAGCCCCGAATCCGAGGGGTTCTTCGCCAAGGTGAAGGAGTTTTTCGAGGGTGGCGGGCGGTAGAAAGTAAGTCCAGGGCTCTGCCCCATAGGCGCTAAGTCACACTTTGACGCAGCTCGAATCGGTAGGATTGATAGCGGGGATGCAAGCAGCATCATCAGCTTCGGGCATCTCAAGAACGAATCGTACCCGGCCAGGCCGGGTCAATACCTAATCTTAGTGCCTATGGGGCAAAGCCCCGATAGCACTCTATCTTCATACCGTCGGTGCTCTGCCCCCCCCGGGTTGCGATGTTAAGAACCGCTGTCAACGCTTGCCAGCCCGATCCAATTCCGCAATCATCGTCCCTTCAGGGGAGCCGGTTGCCGCCATATCTCGGCACGGCCAAGGGGAATAGCGATGGCGGACGCGCGCGCAGCGATGGACGGATGGGTTCAGCGTGTGCTGGGGGTTTCGGTTCCGCGGTCGCCGCAGAATGACACCACCCGGAGCCGGATCGACCGCCGGGCCGTCTGGCGCGAAGCCAAGGAATCGGTTGACGAGCGGCTGAACGTCCTGGCCGGGGAACTGCGCGCCACCGAAGACCCGGATGCGACCCGGATCGCCGATTTCGGGCTGTTCGGCATCGGCAAGGGCGAGAATGTCGCGCTGGCAAAGGCCCTGATCGAATTCGAATCCGGCGGGGCGGCGCCGCAATCCCGCCAGGCCGATGCCCTGCGCGCGGCGATCGCCGGCTACCGCACGGTGCTGTCCGCCAGCAGGATCGTGCCGCTGATCGATGCCGCCCCGTTCCAGGCCAAGGTCGGCATGGCGGCCACCCTCGGCGCCGCGCTCGACCGCATCGAAAGCTCGATCGCGTGAGCCCGATCATCCCCGCAATTCCGGCCGGCGGAGCACCAGCATGAGCGGAAACCTGCAGCAGAACCTCGGCCGGCAGGGCGGCGGCTGGAAGCGCGTGAACCTCACGCCGGTTCAGAAGAAATGGTCGGACGATATGGTCCGCGCGCTCGGCTGGGAGAGCAAGCGGCAGTCGCAGGAGACCCTGCGCACAGACATGGCGCAGAGCTTCAAGACCATCGAGGAAGCGACATTCGCCGCGGGCGAAGCCGCCGAACTGATGAATCTCGACCCCAAGGCCAGCAAGCAGTGGAAGCGCTACCTCTCCGACCGGATGGGCTTCGAGCAGGAGAAGCCACCGCGCAAGGACCCGCTGCTCAACATGCTGCGGGCCTCCGCCCAGGCCTACATTGATCATTTCAATAACGACTACAACACAACGCAGAAGAAATCCAAAACCAACCTGACAAAGCGCACGGAGTGCGAGAAAACGCTGTCCGAACTGCGTAAACTGGATGCCCGCGACGAATTCGCCAGGCTCGGCGAGCCGCCCTGGGACAGCAAGGGCGCAATGAAGGCGGCCGGGCTGAAGGCGACCCTTGATCTCGAATCGATCCCGGGCGGACAGGCCAGGAAGCTGGATGGCGGCGGCGTCAATCCGGCGTTCTGGGTCAACAAGGCGGGCGGCGGCGACCAGGGGACCAAGACCTTCCTGTTCAAGCCGGAGAGTGCCTACAGCCCCGATATCGGCGGCCTGCCCAAAGGGGCGGAGCCGGCCCGCGAGGCGCTGACCGGGCGGGCGGCGGACATGCTGAAGGGCATGACCGGGCTGGATTTCGCCATGCCGGAGACGCATGTCATCGCCGTCGGCAAGGACAAGTTTGCCGAGGGATCGCTCGAAGGCACGCCGTTCGGGAAGGATGACACGCCCGTGCGCGGCTCGTTGCAGCAATTCGCCGCCACCGACGGCGAACTGCGCGACCAGCCGATGGCCCAGATGCGCAAGATATCGCCGGCGTCCTGCCAGAAGATCGCCATCCTGGACATGGTCACGCTGAACATGGACCGCCACTCCGGCAACCTCATGGTCAACGGCGCCACCACCGAGACACCCGACGTGGTGCCGATCGACCATGGCCTGACCTTTCCCACCAAGGACTCGCTGGCCGATCTGCCGGCCAATATCGGCAACGATAAGAACGTGCTGCTCAAGCTGCCGGGCTCCTACGAGGACTTCACCCCCGAGATGCTGAAGAGCATCGAACTGCTGGACCCGGATGGGCTTGCGGAGGGGTTGCGCCGCGACATCGCCACGATCGAGGAGGTGGTGCCCGGCACGCAGGGCAAGGTTGCCGATGAGTGCGTGAAGATCAGCCGCCGCTCGGCGATGTTCCTCAAGAAGGCGGCCGCCGCGCTGCCGCCGGCGATCCTGCAGGTGGCGCTCGGGCAGGATGCGGAGTCGCTGCTGGACCCCGGCATCGACGACCAGGAATTCGACCGTCGCGCCACCGCCGCAATCCAGAAGGCGGGCCAGCAGGCGGGGGCCATCAAGGAATACTTCCTGATGCTGTCCGACGAAGAGCGCAAGGAGATGAAGTCCGCGCTCAAGGACAACGGCTGGCCGGCCGACCGCGGGCTGTTGAACGAGCGGTGGTTGATGGGCAACCTCAAGGTGGCGCTCAAACTGTACAATGGAGATGTCAAGAACCCCAATATGGTTCGTGAACTGGAGCAGGAGATCGGCGTGGAGGAGCTGAAAGCAGCGCTGGCGACGCCGATGGCGCTGAACAAGGCGTACGAGAAATTCATTACCCAGGGCAGCGAAACCGGGAAGCGGCCGATCGACCTCGACGAACGCACGTCCGGGGAAGCGGTCGCACTGCTCAAGGTTTTTCCCACCACGCCCATCACGCCGAGGCCGACCGACGCGAATCAAAGCGCCGCGTTGCGGGACCAGTTGCGGCTATGGCGGGAATTCAACGCGCTGGGCGGCACCGACGCGCTCGACGCGGCGATCGAAACGCTGGACTGGCAACCCGGCGACGCAGCCCGCATCCGCGCCAACCTGCTGACCGCGGTCGGGCAGATGCGACAGGCGGCCGCGGTGCATGCCACCGCGCCGCAGTTGCCGGACGATAAGAACGACAAGGCCGCGAAACTGAAATGGATCGACTACATCGAAAAGATCGTGGCGGCACTGCCGGCCGACCAGCAGGCCGGCGTGACCGTGCAGATCAACGAGCTGCGCCTCGCCGTCCAGCAAGGCGCGCCCCGCATGCGCCGCGTGATCGACCTCAAGGAACTCTTCAAGGAGGACATCACGGCGCTGAAGGACCAGGTGGTGGAAGCCGCCCGCACCCATCTGAATGCGGTGGTCGATGCGGCGGTCAAGACGATGGACGGGCCGCCGGAACTGGTATCGCCCGACCTCTACCAGGCTTCGGTTGAAACCACCCGCACCATGATACGCGCCGGCGCCGTGCTCAACGCCCAGGAGGAAATCGCCAAGCTGAAGCGCTCCTTCAACCTGCCCTGAGCCTGCGGCCCGGGGCGGCCGCCGCTGGCACAATGCCTGCGGCGGCCTATTCCTGCGGCGGATCATCGAACAGGATGCGGTTGGCGGCGCCCTCCGGGTCGTCGTACTGGCCCGAGCGCAGGCACCACAGAAACACCACCAGGCCGATGCCGCCCATGACCAGGCTCATGGCAATGAGGTAGAGCATGATTGTCATGCCGCGCCGCCGCCCCGCGCCCGGAAGCTGTTGGCCATCACCAGCAGTGACGACCCCGACATCGCCACCGCCGCCAGCCAGGGCGTGACCAGACCGGCCACGGCCAGCGGCAGCATCACCGCATTATACCCCAGCGACAGCGCCAGGTTCTGCCGCATCACCGCGCGCGCCCGCCGGGCCGTCCACAAAACCGTCGCCACCGGCCGCAGATGCTGCCCCTGGAACACCACATCGGCCACGGTCTGGCTGATATCCGCGGCGGTCGCCGGCGACATCGACACCGAGGCGGCGGCCAGCGACGGCGCGTCGTTCAGCCCGTCGCCCACCATCAGCACGCGGTGCCCCTGCGCCCGCAACGCCTCGATCAGCGCCACCTTGTCCACCGGGCTGATTTCGGCCCGCCAGTCATGGATGCCGAGCGCTTCCGCCACCCGGCCAACCGCGGCGGCGCGATCGCCGGAAGCGAGGATCACGTGCAGCCCGGCCCGCCGCAGCCCCGCCACGGTGGCAACGGCGTCCGCCCGCAGGCGCTCGCGGAACCGGAAACCCACCGGCGGCTGGCCCGGTTGGGCCAGCCAAAGCTCCGGCCCCTCGGCCGGCGGTGCCGCCGGATCGCCGGCAAAGCCGCGGGCGCCGAGCCGGATTTCGCCCGCCTGCGTGTGGCACAGCAGGCCCTCGCCCGGGCGTTCCTGCACCGCCCCGGCGGCCGGCACCGGGCCGGCGGCGGCCAGCAATGCGCGCGACAGAGGATGGCGGCTGGACGCTGCCAGCGAGGCCGCGACACGCAGCGCCCCGGCGGGACGCGACGGGTCGTCCTGCAAGGCCAGCGCCGGCTCGGTCAGCGTGCCGGTCTTGTCGAACACCACCGTGTCCACCTCGGCCAGACGCTCCAGGGCGGTGGCGGATTTCAGCAGCACGCCGGCGCGGAACAGCGCGCCGGTGGCGATCACCTGCACCGCCGGCACCGCCAGCGCCAGCGCGCAGGGGCAGGTGATGATCAGCACCGCGCAGGCGATCAGCAGCGCATCGGCCGCCGGCAGCCCCTGCACGCCCCACCACCAGGCGAAGCTGGCGGCGGCGCAGAGATGCACCACCGGCGCATACAGCCGCGCCACCCGGTCGGCGAGCACGACGAACCGGCCGCGGCGCGCCTCGGCGGCCTCGATCAGCCGCACGCATTCGGCCAGCAGCGTGGCGGCGCCGGTGGCGGTGGCACGCACCAGCAGGGTCTCGCCCTGGTTCAGCGTGCCGGCGAACACCAGCGTGCCGGGGCCGGCCGGCACCGGAAGACTTTCGCCGGTGACCAGGCTGGCATCGAGCGGCGCGCTGCCACGCTCCACCACGCCGTCCACGCCGATCCGCTCGCCCATGCCGACAAGGACGCGCGCGCCGGGGGCCACGCTCTCCTGGGCGCAGCGGAGCACGCTGCCGTCGGGTTGCAGCACCGCCACATCGGTGGCGCGCAGGGCCAGCAATTGCTGCGCGGTGGCGCGCGCCTCGCCGCGGGCGCGGTGGTCGAGCACACGGCCGATCAGCAGGAAGAACAGCAGGGTGACGACCGAGTCGAAATACGCATGCCGGCCGCCCTGCAAAGTTTCCCACAAGCTCATGGCGGTGACCATCAGCACGCCGAGGCTGACCGGCACGTCCATGTTGGTGCGGCCGGCACGCAGCGCGGCGAAGGCCGAGCGGAAGAAGGGCCGGCCGGCATAGGCAATCGCCGGCATGGCGATGAGGGCCGAGACCCAATAGAGCAGGCTGCGGGTGGCCGATCCCATGCCCTGGTCGAACCCGGCCCAGACCGCAATCGAGTTGGTCATCACATTGGCCGAGGCGAAGCCGGCAACGGCGAGCGCGCGCAGCAGCATGCGGCCGGTGCGGTCGTCGGCCGCGGCGACGGCGGCGGGGTCAAACGGCACCAGCCGGTAGCCAAGCCGCTCCACCGCGGCGACGAAGTGGTCCGCGTCGGTCAGGGCGCCGCGCCAGGCCAGGCGCAGCCGGCGGGTGGTCATGTTGACGCGGCCCTGGAGCAGGCCCGGCTCGCGCGCCAGCACCTGCTCGATCAGCCAGACGCAGGCGCCGCATTGCAGCCCGTCGAGCGCGAGGGTGAGGGTGCGCGTGCCGTCGGGCAGGGTTTCGATGTGCCGGGCGAGGTCCCAGCGCTCGGCGGCCTCCGGCCGCGGCGCCCGCAGCCCGGGATCGAGCAGCCGCTGCGCATAGTAGCGCCCCAGTCCAAGCCCCTGGATGGTTGCAAACGCCGCTTCACACCCCGGGCAACAGAATCGATTCGCCGCCGGTTGTCCGCAATGAATGCAAGGGTCCAGGGGCCTATGGCCCCTGGTGGGGTCCAGGGGCAAAGCCCCTGGCAGGGTCCGGGGCAGCGCCCCGGCTGCCCCCCCAGACCATGCGCCCAAGCGAATGATATTCACGGCCGCCCGCTCGAACCGCCAGATCAAGATCCCACTTGCCAGCCTCAAGCACGATGTCCGCCTCGAATCGCCCGGGCAGGGTTTCGTGGAAGACGAGCGGGATGGGCAAGGCGGTGCCGACCGGGCGTTCGGCGGTGGCGGCCAGGGTTGCGCCAACGAGCGGACCGCCATCCGGGCCGGCAACGGTCACCACCGGGCGCCCAGCCACCAGCGTGTCCTGCACGGTCCAGCCGAGTGCCGCCTGCTGCTGCGCCGCTGCCAGCACGCGGTCGTAGGCGTTGCTGGTGGCGAAGCCGCCCTGCGTGGCGAGGCCGGGGAAGCTTTCGACGGCGAACCATAGCAGGGCAAAATTGACCAGCACGGTAATGCCGATGCCGCCGGCGACAAACCACGGGAAGAAGCGCCAGCCGCTGCGCGCCGATGCCGCGCCGGGCGGCTCGATCCGATACGGACGGCTCATTGCCGCACTCCCCCTGTTATCGTCAGCCGCCGCGGGGTCCCATGAACACCGAGGTATAGGTGGTTCGTTCGCCGGTGGTGGCGTTGCGCAGGATGAAGTCGAACTGCTGCGACCCGTCCGAGCCGGGGGTCGGGTGGCCGAACACCAGCAGCCGGAAGGTGCCGATGCCGTCCGCGTCGACCGGCAGCACCAGCGCGGGCGCCGGCGTGGCGGGTTGCTCGGCCAGCAGCATCGCGCCGCCGGCGAGGCCGTGCATGGTCAGCACGAATTCGGCGCGCGCCTGGGTCTTGTTGGAGATTTTCAGCGTATAGCCGTTGCGGATGCTGCCGTCGCGCACCTGGACGAACAGCGGTGCGCGGTCGTGCTGCACGGCGAGGTCGAGCCGCGCCCGGGTCGCCATCGCGGCCCACATGACGGTGATGCCCACCACCATGGCGCCCGCATAGATCAGCGTGCGCGGGCGGAGGAAGCGGAACGCCTCATGCGTTCCCTGCGCCTTTGCCTTCTGGCCGGCCAGCGTGTCCCAGGTGACCAGCCATTTCGGCTGGCCGGTCCTGACCATCATTTCGTTGCAGGCATCGACGCACAGGCCGCAGTTGATGCATTCGAGTTGCACGCCGTCGCGGATGTCGATGCCGGTCGGGCAGGCATGCACGCAGGCCAGACAGTCGATGCAGTGACCGAGGCCGGCATTGGCAGGCTTGCCCGCATCGATCTTGCGATGCCCGCGCGGCTCGCCGCGCCAGTTCTGGTAGGTGACGATCAGGCTCTGCTCGTCGAGCATCGATGCCTGGAAGCGCGGCCAGGGGCACATGTAGGTGCACACCTGCTCGCGCGCCCAGCCGGCCAGCAGGTAGGTGGTGGCGGTGAAGAGGCCGATGAACACATAGGCTTCGGTGGCGGCCTCACCGGTCCAGAACTGCACGGTGAGCGTCGGCGCATCGACGAAGTACATGATGAAGGCGCCGCCGGTCCAGAAGGCGACGGCAAACCAGAGCGTGTGCTTGGCGAGCTTGCGCCAGATCTTGTCGAGGCTGGCGGGTCCCTGGTCACGGCGCATGCGGGCGTTGCGGTCGCCTTCCAGCAGGCGCTCGATCCACATGTAGAGGTCGGTCCACACGGTCTGCGGACAGGTGTAGCCGCACCAGACGCGGCCAGCGAGGCTGGTGACCAGGAACAGCCCCACCGCCGACAGGATCAACAGGCCGGTGAGCAGCCAGATGTCCTGTGGCCACAACTCGAGACCGAACAGGTAGAAGCGCCGTGTCGGCAGGTCGAGCAGCACCGCCTGCGAAACCCGCCCGGGTCCGCGGTCCCAGCGCAGCCAGGGCAGCAGGTAGTAGACGGTCAGGCAGAACACCAGGATGCCCCATTTGACCGCCCGCGCCGGCCCGTGCACCGCCTTGGGATAGACGGTGACCTGGGAGGCATAGAGCGAGGGTTGGCTGACCTTGCCCTCCTCCGCCGCCGCGTTGCGGAGCTTGTCCATACTGGCCATCGCCGGTGTTCTTTCCCCCGTTGCGGGTCGCCCGGGCGGGCTATTCGCCGCCGCCGAGCGCATGCACATATATGGCGACGCTCTTGATGGTTGCCTCATCCAGCCCGGTGATGTTGGTCTTTTTTTCCCAGGACGGCATGACGCCCATGCGCGGGTTGGTGACCTGCGCCACGATCGCCGCGCGCAGATCGCCGTAGAGATGCACGGCCGATTTCAGCGGCGGCGCACCGACGGTGCGGCTGCCCTCGCCGTTCGCGCCATGGCAGACGGCGCAGTTCTCGGCGAACACGGCGCGGCCCTTCGAGAGGTCCTGGCCCTCGGCGGCATGGCCGTAGAACGCCCCCCAGACAAAATCCGCCACCGCCTCGATCTGTGCCGGGGTGAGCAGGCCGCCGGCGCCGAAGTTCGGCATCACGCTGTTGCGGGCGCGGTCGTTGCCGCTGCGGATGCCGTAGGTGATGGTCTGCTGGATGTCGGCCAGCGTGCCGCCCCACAGCCAGGTGTCGTCGGCCAGGCTGGGATAGCCGACGCGCCCTTCGCCGCCCGCCCCGTGGCAGGGCTGGCAGTTGTTGGCGAAGGCGATGCGGCCGGCGGCGGTGGCCACCGCGAGCAGCTTCGGGTCGTCCTTGACCTGCGCGATCGGGGTGTACTTGATTTTGTCCATCGAAAAGGCGCGCTGGGCCTCCAGCGCCTTGACATCGGCGTCCACCGCCGTGCGGCTGGATGCCTGCAGCCAGCCGTGGAAGTAATCCCGCCCGTACGGGATGGAGGGAAACAGCGCGATGTAGCCCACCGCGAAGATGCAGCAGGCAATGAAGGTATACAGCCACCATTTCGGCAGCGGGGTGTTGAGCTCCTGCAGGCCGTCCCACTCATGGCCGGTGGTGTGGCGGCCGGTGAGCGCGTCCTTCTCGATCTTGGTCGGCACCTGAGGATGCTCCTTATCGGTCGTCGTCGAACGGGATGCGGGCGTCGTGCTCCATGGTTCGCTTGCGGCTCGGCAGGTAGGTGAAGACCACAATCAGCAGGAACACGACGAAGACCGGGACGATGTAATACTGCTGCACCCACTGCAGCAGGGTGGCGATGCTCATTCCGCCCTCCTCTATTGCTGCAGTTTCTCGACGCCGAGATCGGCGAAATCCACCATGGTGCCAAGCACCTGAAGATAGGCCACCAGGGCGTCCATCTCGGTCGGGAAGCCGGGCCGGCCCGGCACCGCCACCGCCTTCGGGTAGCGTTTCAGCACGCCCTCCTGATCGGCCTGAACATTGGCCTGGATCAGCAGATCGTCGCGCGCGTTGGTGATGTCCTCGTCGGTGTAGGGCACGCCGAGGAAGCGCTGGGTGGTCAGGTGCTTTTCGATCAGGCTGTAATCGAGCCGCGTTTCGGCCAGGAAGGCGTAGCGCGGCATCAGGCTTTCCGGCACCAGCGCCTGCGGGTGGTGGAGATGGCCATAGTGCCAGTCGTTGGAATACCTGCCGCCGACGCGCGCCAGATCGGGGCCGATGCGCTTGCTGCCCCACTGGAACGGCCGGTCATACATGCTCTCGGCCGCCAGGCTGTAATGGCCGTAGCGCTCCACCTCGTCCTTGAGGGTGCGGATCTGCTGGCTGTGGCAGACGTAGCAGCCCTCGCGGACATAGATGTTGCGCCCGGCCATTTCGAGCGGCGAGTACGGCCGCACGCCTTTGACGTGCTCCACCGTGGTTTCGATGGTGAACAGCGGCACAATTTCAACGATGCCGCCGATGGCGATCACGATGAGGGTGAGCACCAGCAGCAGCAGCGCGTTCTTCTCGATCGTCTCGTGGCTGAACATGCGCGCCTACTCCCCGGCCAGAACGACGCCGGCGGGCAGGCCGGCTGCGCGAAGTTCCGTGGAGGGACTGCGCACCGTACGGATGAGATTGTAGCACATGATCAACCCGCCGGTCAGGAACATCACCCCGCCAAGCATGCGAATGACGTAGTAGGGGTGCACGGCATTGACCGATTCCGCGAACGAATACTGCAGGAAGCCGAATTTGTCATAGGCGCGCCACATCAGGCCCTGCATGATTCCGGCCACCCACATCGCGCTGATGTAGAAGACGATGCCGAGCGTGGCGATCCAGTAGTGCCAGGCCACCAGTCTGGTGGAATACAGGCCGCTGCGCTTCCACAGCGCCGGCACCATGTAATAGATCGCCCCGAAGCTGACGAAGGCCACCCAGCCGAGCGCGCCGGAATGCACGTGCCCGACCGTCCAGTCGGTGTAGTGCGACAGCGAGTTGACCTGACGGATCGCCATCATCGGGCCTTCGAAGGTGGACATGCCGTAGAAGCCGACGGCGGTGACCGAGAAGCGCAGCGCGGGATCGGTGCGCAGCTTGTCCCAGGCGCCGGACAGCGTCATCAGCCCGTTGATCATGCCGCCCCAGGAGGGCATCCACAGCATGATCGAGAACGCCATGCCGAGTGTCTGCGTCCAGTCGGGCAGCGAGGTGTAGTGCAGGTGGTGCGGGCCGGCCCACATGTAGAGGAAGATCAGCGACCAGAAATGCACCACCGACAGCCGGTAGGAATACACCGGCCGGCCGGCCTGCTTGGGGACGAAGTAGTACATCATCCCGAGGAAGCCCGCGGTCAGGAAGAAGCCCACCGCGTTGTGGCCATACCACCACTGCACCATGGCGTTCTGCACGCCGGAATAGACCACGTAGCTTTTCGCGGCGAACGGCGAGATCGGCACCGCGGCGTTGTTGACCAGCACCAGCACCGCGACCGTCAATATGAAGGCGAGGTAGAACCAGTTGGCCACATAGATGTGCGGCTCGGCCCGCTTGAGCAGCGTGCCGATGAACACGCCGGCGTAGAGCACCCAGATCAGCACCAGCCAGACGGTGATGTGCCACTCGGGCTCGGAGTATTCCTGGCCGCGCGAGAAGCCCATGACGTAGCTGGATGCCGCCATGACGATGAAGAACTGGTAGCCCCAGAAGATGAAGTCGTGCAGGGCGTCGGGGCCGGCCAGCCGGGCCCGGCAGGTGCGCTGCACCACGAAGAACGAAGTGGCGAACAGCGCATTGCCGCCGAAGGCAAACACGGCGGCCGAGGTGTGCACCGGCCGCAGCCGGCCAAAATTCAGGAATGACAGGCCGAGATTGAACTCCGGCCAGGACAATTCGGTGGCGATATAGACGCCGAGCGAGAAAGCCACGACCGCCCAGAACATCGCCGCGATGGTGAATTTCTTGATGACCTCCTCGTTGTAGGAGATCACCGGGCGCGCAGTCGCGAGCACCGCGTCAGCCACGGCCACCGTCCCCGGCCAGCGCCGCGTCCGCCCGTGCCGCCTCCATCCGCCGGATGACCTTCAGCGCCAGCCCCCAGTTGAATGCGCCCGCGAAGGCGACCAGGGAGAGGCCGAACACGTAGATTTCCTGGTCAAGCGCCCGCGCGGCCAGCACCAGGCCAACCAGACCCAGCAGCGCCACGAAAACGCCGACGACAATGTCGCCCACATTCATACCACACCCCGCATTGTGATGCCTGCGGCACACCGCAGCGCATGGCTGCGCCCGCTCCGGCGGGCACGCCGGCAACGTGCTCCCAGGGGTCACAACCGGCATTGACGCAGATCAACACAATGAATCTCATGCGTCATCGGCATGACAGCGATGCAGAAGGAAGTTGCCGCTCACAATTGTTCCGACCGGCAACAATTGACAAGCGCCAGCCGCAACTCCATTCGCCGGCAGGCATGACCGAACACTTCGCCTGGCTCGACACGCTCTGCGGCCCCGGCGCCATCGCCGGCTCCGGGCCGGCGCTGCTGCTCGGGCTGCTGCTGGCGGGGGCGGCGGGCAGCGTGGCGCATTGCGCGCCGATGTGCGGGCCGTTCGTGCTGGGCCAGGTGTCCGACCGGCTGGCCCGCATCCCGGCGGCGCGGCTGTGCGAATCGGCGCGGCTGTCGAGCGCGCTGCTGCTGCCGTATCACGCCGGGCGCCTGACCACCTACGCCGCGCTCGGCGCCCTGGCCGCAGCGGCCGGCAGCGTCCCGCCCACCGGCGGCTGGCTGGGCGCAGTGCCTGGGCTGCTGCTGCTGATCGCGGCCCTGCTGTTCCTCGGCCAGGCGCTGGCCCGCCTGGCCCCCGGAATGCGGCCGGCATTGCCGGCGCCGCCGGGCTGGACCCGGCTGGTGCGGCGGTTCGCCGGGCAGGTGGACCGCAGCCGCCCCGGTGGCGGCTTCCTGCTGGGCGTCGCGCTGGGGTTCCTGCCGTGCGGTCTGCTCTACGCCGCGATCGCCGCCGCCGCCGCGACCGGCAGCCCCGCCGGCGGCGCACTGGCCATGCTGGCGTTCGGGCTGGGCACCGTGCCGGGCCTCATCGCCGTGGGGGTGGCCGGGCAGGCGGCCGGACGCGCGTGGCACCGCGGCGTCGCGGTTGCGGCGCCGGTGCTGCTGCTGGCGAATGCGGCGCTGCTGGGCGCCATGGCCTGGCAACGGCTCGGGTAGGTAAAGGTAAGGTCAGGAGGCTGCGCTGGCCCCCATGCCTCGGAGCCTGAAAAACAATCGAACTTGAAAAAGAACGCCCGCTGATATCATTGAGTTTTCCGCCATCGTTCGGCGGCTTGCGGGCATTCTTTTTCAAACTCTCAGTCGTCGCGGTGCACCCGCTCCATCCGCTCATGCCGCTCCTGCGCCTCGATCGACAGCGTGGCGATCGGCCGCGCCTCCAGCCGCTTCAGGCCGATCGGCTCGCCGGTTTCCTCGCAGAACCCGTAGGTTCCGCCCTCCAACCGCGCCAGCGCCTGATCGATCTTGGAGATCAGTTTGCGGGCACGGTCGCGGGTGCGCAGTTCCAGCGCCCGGTCGGTCTCGACACTGGCGCGATCCGTGATGTCGGACTCGCGGATCCCGCCCTGCGACAGGCTGGCCAGCGTGCCGTCCGCCTCGCGCAGCAGATCGCCGCGCCACCGCAGCAGTTTCTGACGAAAATACTCGGCCTGGAGAGGATTCATGAACTCCTCGTCCTCCGACGGGCGGTAATCGGGGGGCAGAGTCATCATCATCGTGTCAGATCCTGCGGACGTTTCTTCAGCCCCGCCGCGGCGGCATGCTCGGACCGCTCAGCAACCCCGACGTTGGTGCGCCGGCTTATAGCCACGCAGGGAAGGCGAGCCAAGGGGACATGGCTGCCCGCCGATGATAACGCTGTCAGGAGGTTGTGATGGTCTCGTGACGTGCCAACTCCACCCGCGCCCGCAAGGCCACGTCCGCCATCGCCTGGCGCAGCCCCGGATCGGCCGCAGCCGGAACATTCCCGGCCAGCACGGCCAGACGGCGCAGCGTTGCCGGGTCCGCGCGCCCCTCCAGCAGCGCCTGCTGAAGCCTGACCAGTTCCGCCAACATCACATTCCCGTGACGCCGCGCCTCGCGGTCGCGCACCTCGCCGCTCTCCGCCTCCTGCAGCGCCAGCATGCCGCCGAGCGACACCCCGGCCGGCGCCGCCGGACCCGCCGCCGCCTCCGCCCGGCCGGACGGCACCGCGAACCCCGCATTGCGCGCCGGCGGGCGCGGCGCGGTCCGCGCCGGCGGGACCACCGGTCCGATTCCGTCCACCCAACTCATCCGCACCCTCCTTGCCCGGCCCGGCTTGCCCGGCCCGTCCTGCCGCCCGGCAGCACATGCCGGGCGGCAGGATGAGCGGAGCCGCGCAGGCCGCTGCTTCCGGCGCTGGCACGCGCCTTGCTTTGCCGCCCGCCACCATGACAGCCAGTCCTTAACGTCTTCCTCGTACTCCGCCCGTGCCGGCCTGAAGGAACACGCTGTGCCGCGACAATTCCTTGCCCCGCTGGCCGTTGCCCTGCTGGGCGCCCTCCTGCTGGTTCCGCTGCTTGGCGCCGCGCCGGTCGCCGCGCAGGTGCGCATCAAGGACATCGCCGACCTGGAAGGCGTGCGTGACAACCAGTTGCTCGGCTACGGCCTGGTGGTCGGGCTGAACGGCACCGGCGACCAGATCGACTCGGCGGTGTTCACCCGCGAATCGCTGATCGGCATGCTGGAGCGGCTGGGGGTCAACACCCGCGACCAGGTCGGCAAGCTGAAGACCAAGAACGTGGCGGCGGTGATGGTCACCGCCAACCTGCCCGCCTTCGCCCGCACCGGCAGCCGGATCGACATCGCCGTCTCCGCCCTGGGTGACGCCAAGGACCTGACCGGCGGCACCCTGCTGGTCACCTCCCTGCTGGCCGCCGATGGCGAGGTCTACGCGGTCGCCCAGGGGGCGCTGACCACCGGCGCCATCGCCGCCCGCGGCGCCGCCGCCTCGGTCACCCGCGGCGTGCCCACCTCCGGGCGCATCGCCAACGGCGCCACGGTTGAACGCGAGGTCGGCTACCAGCTCGGCAACCATCCCACCCTGCGCCTCGGCCTGCGCAACCCCGACCTGACCACCGCCCTGCGCATGGCCGCGGCGATCAACCATGCCGTCGGCGCAGGCACCGCCCATGCCACCGACCCGCGCACCGTCGCCGTCGATCTCGGCAGCCGCGATGTCATCACCACGCTGGCCCAGATCGAGGAGCTGCGGGTCGAGCCCGACAATGCCGCCATCGTGGTGATCGACGAGGCCAGCGGCACCATCGTCATGGGTGCCAATGTCCGGGTCAGCACCGTCGCCATCGCCCAGGGCAACCTGACCATCCGGGTGACGGAAACGCCGGAGGTCAGCCAGCCCGGCCCGCTCTCCAACGGCACCACCACCACGGTGCCGCGCACCAACATCCAGGTGGACGACGCCCGCGACAAGCGGCTCGGCATCCTGCACGGCAACATCACCCTGCGCGATCTGGTGGGCGGGCTGAATTCGCTCGGCGTCGGGCCGCGCGACATGATCACCATCCTCCAGTCCATCAAGGCCGCCGGCGCGCTGCAGGCCGAGATGCAGGTGCGCTGATGGCCCCGGTGCAGCCTTCCCCGGCCGAACTCGCCAGCCCCGGTGCCGCCCGCACCTGGCGCGCCGCACAGGATTTCGAGGCGATGGCGCTGACGCAGATGCTGACGCCGATGTTCGCCACCGTGGACACCTCCGCCGGCCCGTTCGGCGGCGGCGAAGGGGAGCAGGCGTTCAAGCCTTTCCTCACCGATGCGATCGCCCGCCAGATGGAAACGCATGGCGGGATCGGCCTGGCCATGCCGGTGTGGCAACAGATGCTGCGCCTGCAGGAAGCGGAGACCCACGCATGACCGCCCTTCAAACCACCGACCTGCCGACCGCCGCGGCGGCGCTGGCGACGCTGCTGGAGCAGGAGAACCGGCTGCTCGCAGCGCTCGACCTGGCCGCCGCCGCCGCTCTGCTGCCGGCCAAGCAGGGCGCCGCCGCCGCCTTCCTCCGGGCGCAGGCGCAGACGCAGGCATCCGGCGGCCTGCCGGCGGCATCGCGTGAAGCGGCAGCCGGCCTGGGGACACGCCTGCGCATGCTGGCGGCGGAAAACCGCCGGCTGCTGGAACGCGGCCTGGCGGCGCAGGAACGCGTGATCGCGGTGATCGCCCGGGCGGCACGGCGGCACCCGCCGACGGCGCCGCGCTACGGCATCTCCGGCGCGCTCACCGGGCCGCGCATGGTGGCGCCGCTGGCCATCTCGACGCGAGCGTAGCGGCCGGCGGCAAAGTCCCTACCGGCCACGGCACGCCCGTGATACGCGCGCCGCCAGGCCCGGCCTGCCGGCGCGCGGGCTGTGCCATGTGACCGCCGCCGTCTGCAAAGGGCCGCCCTGATGCGCATCGCTCTGCTGGTGCCCGCACCGCTGCACGCCGTCTCCGGCGGCAACGCCTATGACCGCGCCCTGCTGGACGGGCTGCGCGCCGCCGGGCACGAAGCGCAGGCCATCGAAGGCGCCGCCGCCTTCGACTCGCTGCCGGCCGATGTGCTGCCGGTGATCGACGGCCGCGCCCTGCCCGCTTTCATCGACCGCGCCGCCGCGATGGCCGCGCGCCGCACGATCGGGCTGCTTCACCATCCCATCGCCCCGGAATCCGGCGCCACCGGGGCGGCCGGGCGCAGCCTGATGCCTTTGCTGTCGCGCGTCATCGCCACCAGCCACGCCGTCGCCGCGCAACTCGCCGCCGATTTCGGCATCGACGTCGCCGTGGTGGAGCCGGGCACCGCCGACCTGCCGCGCAGCCCGGGTTCCGGCGGACCGGACTGCGCCATCCTCTCGGTGGGCGCACTGGTGCCGCGCAAGGGGCACGATGTGCTGCTGCGCGCGCTGGGCAAACTGTTTGACCTCAACTGGCATCTGACCATCGTCGGCAGCGCCGGCCGCGACCCCGTGCACGCCCACGCCCTGCAGGCGCTCGCCGAGCGACTCGGCATCACCCGGCGCGTCAGCTTCGCCGGCGAGGTCGCCCCGGCCAGATTGGAATCCCTGTGGCGGGGCGCCGACATCTTTGCCCTGGCGACGTATTGGGAAGGCTACGGCACGACAATCGCCGAGGCGCTGAAACGCGGCATACCGGTCGCGATCACCGCTGGCGGCGGCGCCGGCGCGCTGGTGACGCCGCTCAGCGGCGTGGTGTGCGCGCCGGGCGACGAAGTGACGCTGTCGAAATCCCTGCGCCGGCTGATCTTCGACCGTGACCTTCGCCGGACGACTGCCGACGCCGCCTGGGCGGAGGGGCAGGCGCTGCCGGACTGGCCTTCGCAGGGCCGCCTGTTTGCGGCCGCACTGTAGCAGCCCAAACCAGGGGGCAGTGGCCCCCTGGATCAAGCAACGGGTTCCAAGGGCAAAGCCCTTGGTGAGGTCCAGCGGCAAAGCCCCTGGTGGGGTTCGCGGCAACGCCCCGCCAGGCGCCTATGCGGATTCACCGCTGGGCGCCGCCTCAGCCGGGGCCGGGGCCGGGGCCGGGGTCTCGGTCTTCTTGCGGCGCGTGATGGTGCGCTTCACCGGCGGCTTCGCGACAGCTTTCCCGGCGGCGGCCTTGGCCGGCGCAGCGGCGCGCGTTTGCTGCTTCGGCGCGGCCTTCCTGGCAGCGGCCTGCTTCGGCGCGGCGGCGGCAGCGCGCGGCGCCTTCTTCGCCGCGGCCGTCGTTTTCGCCGCCGCCCGGGTTCCGGTGGCCTTTGCCCCGGCCTTCGTCGCCACTGCCTTCCTTGGCGCGGCTGCCTTCTTCGGCGCTGCGGCCTTCTTCGTCGCTGCGGCTTTCTTCGGCGCCGCCTTCTTCGGCGCGGTGGCCGTTGCGGCTGCCCTGGTGGCCGGCTTTTTCGCCGCGACTTTCCTGGCGGCCGGCTTGGCAGCCGCCTTCTTCGTGGGCGCCCGCACCGCCAGCGCCATGGCGCCCGGCGGGGTCTTGGTTGCTTCGGTCGTCACCTGGAGGAACTCCTTGTTGGCCGTGATGGAGAATTCCGGCACCTCGAACCGCCGCAGTTGCGGCCGGTTCCGCAACATGCAGTTGCCACGTGGCGGGATCGCGACGGACCGAAAAACCTGCCGGCGACGAACCGCCACGACGCGGCGCAGATGCGTCCGCTGCGTGCGATCGCGCGGGCAGTCCGGTGCGCCGCCGGCATCGATGGAGGTGACGATCCCACGTCCAGCGCGGGCACCCGCATCGCTGTCGCCGGCACGCGAATGGCAGGTTTCCCGTCGGCGCCGTTGCGCGGTCGGCTACGCTCTGCCCGGACGAGACTGCGGCCCATCGACCGTACCTTCCCAGTTGCACACACCTGCCGATGCTTGTGTCTGGACTCGCGAATCGGTCAGGCGCGCACAGACTCCGCTATCCGCGTCCCGCCCGCCGCTGTCAATAAAAAGCAACCATTACTTGGGGTGATCGCCACAAAAAAACGCGCCGCGGCGCATCCCCGGCGCTGCCTGATCCGCGGGCGCAACCGCCGTCACGCCCGCCGGCTGATCAGCGCTTGTAGACCGGCACGAAAGCCACGCGGTCCGGCCCGGTATAGTTGGCCGTCGGACGGATGATCTTGCCGTCGATGCGCTGCTCGATCACATGCGCGCTCCAGCCGGAACAGCGCGCGATGACGAACAGCGGGGTGAACATCGCGGTCGGCACGCCGAGCAGGTGATAGGAAACCGCGCTGTACCAGTCGAGGTTCGGGAACATCCGCCTGGTCTGCGCCATCACCCGTTCGATGCGCTCGGCGATGTCGAACATGCGCATCGACCCGGCATGCTCGGACAGGTGCTTCGCCACGCCCTTGATCACCTGGCTGCGCGGATCGGCAATTGTATAGACGGGATGGCCAAAGCCGAGGATCACCTCCCTGGCCTCGGCGCGGCGACGAATGTCGGCCTCAGCCTCGTCGGGCGTATCGTAGCGCTTCTGGATCTCGAACGCCGCCTCGTTGGCGCCGCCGTGTCTGGGGCCGCGCAGCGCGCCGATGCCGCCGCAGATCGCCGAATACAGATCGCTGCCGGTGCCGGCGACCACCCGGCAGGCGAAGGTGGAAGCGTTGAACTCGTGCTCGGCGTAAAGGTTCAGCGAGGTGTGCATCGCCCGCACCCATTCCGCCGAGGGCGGCACGCCGTGCAGCAGGTGCAGGAAGTGGCCGCCGATGCTGTCGTCATCGGTCTCGACGCTGATCTCGCGGCCGTTATGCGACCAGTGGTACCAATACAGCAGCATCGAACCCAGGCCGGCGAGCAGCCGGTCGGCGATGTCGCGCGCGCCGGCAGGATAGTGGCCCTCCTTCTCCGGCAGCACGCAGCCCAGCACCGAAACGCCGCTGCGCATCACATCCATCGGATGGGCGGCGGCGGGGATCGCCCGCAACACGTCGCGCACCGCCAGCGGCAGGCCGCGCAACGCGCGCAGCTTCTCCTTGTAGGCGATGAGTTCGTGCATGTTGGGCAGCCGGCCATGCACCAGCAGATGCGCGATCTCCTCGAACTCGCACACCTCGGCGATGTCGAGGATGTCGTAGCCGCGGTAGCTCAGGTCGTTGCCGGTGTGGCCGACGCTGCACAGCGCCGTGTTGCCCGCCGGCACGCCGGACAGGGCAACCGACTTCTTCGGCCTGATGTCCGGGGGCGGTGCGTCGTCGTTCATGCCGTTGCCTCTCTTTGCAGATGATGCGCGGGACGAGAACCTGCCGGGATCAGAAGAGGCCCGGCTTGCCGACTTCAAGCTTCGCTGCCGGCAGGGCGACATTCAGCAGGTGCAACTCGCCCGCCGCCAGCCGCGGCAGGTCCTGCACCACTTCGATGAAACGATTGGCCTCCCGCGCCGCGACGATGCCCTCGGTCAGGGTGCGGAACTTGCGGATGAAGTCGTCACGGCCGAACGGCCTGGCGCCCAGCGGGTGCGCATTGGCCACCGCCAGTTCGTCCACCAGAATCGTGCCGTCCTGCATCAGCACTTCGACGCGCCCGCCGAAGGCCAGTTCGGCGGGGTCGGTGGAATGGTAGCGGCGGGTCCATTCCGGGTCCTCGCGCGTCTCGATCCGGTGCCACAGCTCGACGGTGTCGCGCCGCGCCGCCCGCTTCGGCGCGTAGCTGTCCACGTGGTGCCAGGTTCCGTCCTGCAGGGCGACTGCGAAGATGTACATGATCGAGTGGTCGAGGGTCTCCCGGCTCGCCTTCGGGTCCAGCTTCTGCGGGTCGTTGGCGCCGGTGCCGATGACATGGTGCGTGTGATGGCTGGTGTGCAGGATGATCTTGCCGATTTTCGCCAGGTCGGGGATCTGCCCGCGCATCCTGAATGCCAGGTCGATCAGCGCCTGGCTCTGGTACTCGGCGCTGTGCTCCTTGGTGTAGCTGTCCAGGATGGCGCGCCTGGCTTCGCCCGCCTCCGGCAGCGGCACCTGGTAGACCGGCTCGGGCAGACCCTTGTCGCGCGCGGTGCGGCCGGAAAGTATCCAGGCGATCACCGAATCCTCGCCTTCATAGATCGGGCTGGGCGCCCCCTCGCCGCGCATCGCGCGGTCCACCGCCTCCACCGCCAGCTTGCCGGCATGCGCGGGGGCGTAGGCTTTCCAACTGCTGATCTCGCCTTTGCGCGACTGGCGGGTGGTGATGCTGACATGCAGCGCCTGCTGCACCGCCTGATAGATCACCTCCTGCTTCAGCCCGAGCAGCGTACCGATGCCGGCCGCCTGCGCCGGGCAGAGATGGGCGATGTGGTCGATCCGGTGTTCGTGCAGGCAGATCGCCCGCACCAGGTCGATATGGATTTCGTAGCCGGTGGCGATGCCGCGGATCAGGTCCCGGCCCGACTTCTCCGCCGTCTGCGCGACCGCCAGGATCGGCGGGATGTTGTCGCCGGGATGGGCATAGTCGGCGGCGAGGAAGGTGTCGTGCATGTCGAGTTCGCGCACCGCGGTGCCGTTCGCCCAGGCCGCCCATTCGGGGCTGGCGCGCTTGCCGGAGGCCGCGCCGAACACGGTGGCGCCGCCGCGGCGCGGATGGGCGAGCGCCATGTCGCGCGCGGAGACCACCGGGCGGCGGTTGATGGCGGCCAGCGCCACCGCCGCGTTGTCGATGACGCGGTTGATGATCATGTCGGCGACCTCGCGCCGGACCGCGACCTTATCGGCCGCCACGCCGGCGATCTTCCAGGCCAGTTGCGCCTCGCGCGGCAGCTTCGCCGCGGACGGGTAGACCTTCACGTCGTGCAGTTTCATGTGTCACTCCTGCGGCGGGCGCGGCGGCGGCCGGCGCCTCACCGATCCTCATGGCGCAGCAGCGTGTGGCCAGGCGCAACCATGTCGCCTGCCGCTGGACCGGCCAAGGCTAACCGCTTGCGCGACACGAATCCACTGCACGAAACGCGTTCACCGGTTCTCAACTTTCTCGCCGCACAGTGCCAGGGTCGGCGATGAATCCACCGCCCTTCCTGAGGAAAAATTCCGCCTGTCCCTTCCGCGCGGAGAACGTTGAATGAGCATACCCGCCCTCAGTACCCCGACCAGCAGCTACCTCCCTCCCACCACCTCCTTCCCGTCCGTGGTTCCGGCCAAGGGCCGCGATTCGGATGGTGACACTGACGCCAGCACCTCGGTTGCCGCGGCCCAGCCTCCATCGAACCAGCCGACCCGTGCCCTCGACGTCGTCGCCTGAAAGCGCGGCTCAGAGCCTGAAAAACAATCGAACTTGAAAAGGAATGCCCGCGACGCTCCGATCTGGCCGAAAAAGCCAAATGATATCAGCGGTCTTTCATTCGCAAGTTCGATTGCTTCACAAGCTCTGAGCCGCCGCCGGCGCGCGGCCCGCGCGGCAGACTTGCCGGTGCTGCGCTTCGCGATCAGGATGCACGCCCTGCGCCGCCGCTTGATCCGGCATCCTCCGGCGTTCAAGCTAGGTGCACCGCAGCAGGTCGAGGTGCCCCCCCTGTCCGTTACAACTGGCATGCGCCGGAAGCCTGACCATGCCCGCGACGACGCGCCGCGCGCGCCCGCGGAGGATGCCCGCGCGTGAGCGGCGAGCCGGCCGACACCGGCGTGCCCGCCACCCGCCTGCTACGCGTGGCGCTGGACGGCGAGGCACTCACCCGGCTCTCCCCCATTCTCGAGGCGGACCGCGCCCAGGCCGTCGCCGACCTGGAGGCGGAAAACCACTTCGCCCCGCAGTCCCATCCGATCGCCCGCGACGCCGGTCCCTTCGTGCTGCATCTGTCCATCCATGACGGCCGGCTGGCGTTCGACATCCGCCGCGCCGACGACACCCCGCTGGTCGCCATCGTGCTGGCGCTCGGGCCGTTCCGCAGCCTCATCAAGGACTACCAGATGCTGGTGGACAGCCACGTCAAGGCGGTCGAGGAAGGCCGCGAGGCGCGCATCCAGGCTATCGACATGGGCAGGCGGGGACTTCATAACGAAGGCGCACAGCTGATGATCACCCGGCTGGACGGCAAGGTGCAGATCGACTTCCCCACCGCCCGCCGCCTGTTCACCCTGCTCTGCGTGCTGCACAAGCGCATCTGAGGACAGTTCGGGCATGAAGATCGACGGCACCCCGTATCGCAGCGTCTGGGTGGACCCTGATGACGGCTGGTCGGTGCGAATTTTCGACCAGACGAAACTGCCCTGGGCATTGGACATCCTGCGGCTGACCACGCTGGAACAGGCCGCGCACGCGATCCGCAGCATGCAGGTGCGCGGCGCCCCGCTGATCGGCGCGGTCGCCGCCTACGGGGTGTGCCTGGCGCTGCGCGGCGATGCCGCCGAAGCGGCGCTGCGCGCCGACGCCGCCGATGCGGCGCTGGAGCGCGACGGCGCCATGCTGGCCGCCACCCGCCCGACCGCGGTGAACCTCCGCTGGGCGATCGACCGCATGCTCGGCGTGCTGCGCCCGTTGGCGCCGGCCGAACGGGTCGCCGCCGCCTGGGCCGAAGCCGGCCGCATCGCCGACGAGGACGTCGCCCAGTGCGAAGCGATCGGCCGCCACGGCGTCGAGCTGATCGCCGCCATCGCCGCCCGCACCGGCCGGCGGGTGAATGTGCTCACCCACTGCAACGCCGGCTGGCTGGCCACGGTGGACTGGGGCACCGCGCTGGCGCCGGTCTACATGGCGTTCGAGCGCGGCATCGACATGCATGTCTGGGTGGACGAAACCCGCCCACGCAACCAGGGCGCATCGCTGACCGCCTGGGAACTGGCAAGCCACGGCGTGCCGCACACGGTGATCGCCGACAATGCCGGCGGGCATCTGATGCAGCACGGCCAGGTGGATCTGGTGATCGTCGGCACCGACCGCGTCACCCGCACCGGCGACGTGGCCAACAAGATCGGCACCTATCTGAAGGCGCTGGCGGCGCACGACAACGGCGTGCCGTTCTGGATCGGCCTGCCCTCCACCACGATCGACTGGACGGTGGCGGACGGGGTGCGCGAAATCCCCATCGAGGAGCGCAGCGGCGCCGAAGTGACGGAGATCACCGGACGCACCGCGGACGGGCGGATCGAGACGGTGCGGATAACGCCCTCCGAAGCCGCCAACCCGGCCTTCGACGTCACGCCGGCGCGGCTGGTGACCGGGCTGATCACCGAACGGGGCCGCTGTGCGGCGAGCGCGGAGGGGCTGCTGTCGCTGTTTCCGGAGCGGCGGTAGCGGCCCGGCCACTCACCACCATTTCACCGGCTTCGGCGCCGGCACGCGCGCCGCCTTGTCACCGGAGGCACGGCGCCGCGCCGGCACGTCCAACACCGCGGCACGCCGCGTCCGGCGCGGCGCGGCGGCCTCGGGTTCGACCGCAGCGATGGCGACCGGGCGGGCTGGCGCGGATACGGTAACGGCCTTTTTCGCCGCTTTTGGCCGGGCTGGCGTTGCCTTGGCCGCAGCCGGCGCGGCCGACGCGGCTTTGCCGCCGGCCGCCTTTTTCCTGCCCGACGGCTTTGCCGCTGGCGGCACGTCCGCCGCCGCCATATCGAGGCCGAACAGAGCAGAAACGTCGTCGGTCTCCAGCACCCGGCCGGCAGCCGGCCCCTGCTTGGACATCGGCAGCGCCGCGTCGACCTGCGCCACCAGATCGGTCTCATCCACCGCGCGCAGCCGGAACAGCAACTCCGGCTGCTGGTCGAACCGGGCACCGACGCCATACAGCACCGCCGCCACGTGCTTGCACATCACCGCGTGGTCCGGGCAGGAGCAGGAAAAGCGGATGTCGGACGGCCGCGGAAACAGACCGCCCTGCTGCCGGCAGAGCCGCTCCATGACGCCCTTGGAGAACCGCCCCTGCAGCAGTTCCACCAGCGAATCGATGCCGCCGGCGCAGTCGGTGCAGATCGACCGCCATTGCGGCGCCGGCGTCTCCTTGATGGTAACCGTGACGTCGTACAGCTCCGACCCGCTGACCACCGCGGTGACCCGGCCCGGCGCGATCTGCAGATCGACCACCGAGCCGTTGCGCACATAGGTACGCCCGCGCGGCAGGCGGTTCTCGTAATCGTGGTAGCCTTCCATGTTGTCGCACCACGCCTGGCCCCAGAAGGTGGTGGCGATGGCCCGTCCGGCGATCCGCACGGGCGCCACTGCATGGCCAGCCTTGCGCCGCTTCTCCATCGCGCGCTCGGCGCGCCGGCGGCGCTCGGCAACGGGAACGTACGGCGCCCATCCTCCGTAATAGCGGGACATCGTGGTCAGTCCTTCATCGCGGCGCCCAGGTCGAGCGCTACCAGTTGCAACAGCGCCTGATCGGTCATTTCCGTCAGGTTGACCTCCCCGCCGCCGGTCAGCAGCGCGTCGGACAATCCCTGCTTCGACTCGAGCATGGCGTCGATTCGGTCCTCGATCGTGCCACGGCAGACGAATTTGTGCACCAGCACGTTCTTTTTCTGGCCGATGCGGAAAGCCCGGTCGGTCGCCTGGTTTTCCACCGCCGGATTCCACCAGCGATCGAAATGCACGACATGCGCGGCCGCCGTCAGCGTCAGCCCCGAGCCGCCGGCCTTCAGCGACAGCACGAAGAACGGCACCGACTCGTCGTCCTGGAACCGCTCCACCAGCGGCTTGCGCTGCTTCACCGCGGTGCCGCCGTGCAGCACCAGCCCCGACCGGCCGAAGATGCCGCCGAGGAAGGCCGCCAGCGGCGCGGTCGCTTCGCGGAACTGGGTGAACACCAGCATCTTCTCCTGCCGCGCCGCCACCACCTCGGCGATTTCGCGCAGGCGGGCGAGCTTGCCGCTGTCCGCTTCCGCCCAGCCGCCATCGCCCAGCCATTGCGACGGATGGTTGCAGATCTGCTTGAGCCGCATAAGCATCGCCAGCACCACGCCCTTGCGCTGGATGCCCTCGGCTTCCTCCAGGCTGCGCGACAGATCCTCGACCGCCTGCGCATACAGCGCCGCCTGCTTGCGGCTGAGATGGCAATGCGCGCGCAGCTCGGTCTTGTCGGGCAGGTCGGCGATCACCGAGCGGTCGGTCTTCATGCGGCGCAGGATGTACGGGCGCACCAGCTCGCGCAGCGGCCCGTATGGATTCTCGGTCCGTTCGGCCAGTCCCCTGGTGTATTTCGTGAACTGCTTGGCGCCGCCCAGCAGCCCCGGATTGATCACATCGAAGATCGACCACAGATCGCCCAGGCTGTTCTCGACCGGCGTCCCGGTCAGCGCGATCCGCGCCCGCGCCTTCAGCGCCCTGGCAGCCTTTGTCTGCTTGGCACCGGGGTTTTTCAGCGCCTGCGCCTCATCGAAAATCGCCAGCCGCCATGGGATTTCCCCGAGCACCGGCAGGCGCAGCAGGGTGCCGTAACTGGTGATCGCCAGATCGAGCTTTTCGACCTCGGCCGGCGTGAACGCCTTCATCTCCTCGGAGGTCATCGCCGAGGGATGCACGATCCTGGCGGCGATGCCGGGAGAGAAATGTTCAATCTCCGCCACCCAGTTGGCCAGCAGCGAGGCCGGCGCCACCAGCAGGCACGGCGGCAGTTGCGCGCCGCCGCTGCGCTGGCGCTGCACCAGCAGCAGCGCCAGCACCTGGATGGTCTTGCCCAGCCCCATGTCGTCGGCCAGGCAGGCGCCCAGCCCAAGCCCGGACAGCAGATGCAGCCACTGCACGCCGGCCTTCTGATAGGGCCGCAAGCTGCCACGCAGCGCCGGGCCGGGATCGACGCCGCTGCCATCCGGTGCCCGCAGCGCCTTCAGCGTCTCCGCCAGCCACGGCCCCGCGGTAACCCGCGACCATGCGGCGGTTTCCGCATCGGCGGCATCGTGCGTCACGTCGGCGCCGGCCAGCAGGCGCATCGCCTCGGCGAACGGCAACCCCTGCGCGCGCGCCAGCGCCGATGCCGCCTCGAACTGCCGCAGCGTGCGTTCCAGCCGTTCGCGGTCCACCTCGACCCATTGGCCGCGCAGCAGCACCAGCCCGTCGGTGCCGGCGAGCAAAGCCTGGATTTCCGGTTCGCTCAGCGCTTCGCCATCGAGCGTCATCTGCACGGCGAAATCGAGCAGCGCGTCCAGCCCGAGCTTCGAGGGCGCGCGCACGCCGACCGTCGCCGTCACCTGCGGGCGGGCGGGGCGGTTGGCGCGCCAGGTGGCCGGCATGCGCACCACCACGCCGGCGCTTTCCAACTCGGCGGCACTCGCCAGGAAGCGCGACGCTTCCTGCGGACTCCAGCGCAGCGGGTGAAAGATTTCGCCGGCATCGATCATCGGCCGCAGCCAGGCGCAGCGCTCGGCGGCGCGCTGCACCGGCACCAGCAGCGACAGCAGCTTGCTGCGGTTCACCGCCCCGGCATATTCGCGCAGCGCCTGGCCGAGCGGCAGATGCTGCGCGCGGGCCTGGGCGGAAAGCTGCGTGGTGTAGGTCGCCATGAAGGCGAACGGGGCATCCGGGTCGCGGCGGTTCTCCGCCAGATTGAAATGCACCCGCCCGACCAGGTTCCATGCCGGGTTCAGGCCCTTCAGAAAGCTCTGCAGGTCGGTGCCGGCCGCCGCGAGCGACTGCGCCGCCGCCTGCCCCAGTTCGGCCCACAGGGCGCGGAGCACGTCCGCCGTCAGGTATTCGGCGCCCGCCATCATCGGCGCCGTCAGCACCAGCGAAACAAGCTCGCCTTCGCCCGGCGCCGGCACCTCGGGCACGCCGGCGGACGCCGCCGCGGCTTCCCCGTGCAGGCACAGCGCCGCCACGTAGCGGCCGGCAAAACCGCGCCACCACACGAACACCGGCGGCAGCGCCTGCCCCACCTCGCCCGCCCCAAGCCGCAGCAGCCCCGGTCCGCTGCCGCGGACGAACGCCTCGGCAAGCCGCGCCGCCGCGGCCTCGTCCATGTCGGGCGCCGCGTCGGTGCGTTCGCCAACCAGCCGCCCATGCGGCGTCAGGCGCAGGCCGAGACGGCTCACGTCATGCACCATCGGCCGGTGCCGGCGTCGCTTCCAAGGCTGAACTCAAAGCCGTGGCCCTCGCTGCTTCGATGACGGCATCTGCGGATATCGTCGCTTGTTATCGCGGAAACCGGCGTTGCTGCCAGTTCGCGTTCCCGCCGCTCCGAATGTGGTTGCCGCTGGGGATTTTCGAGATGCCGAAGGCGCCGGCTGGCACCCGGGGGAACCCGCCGCTATGGGGTGCGGCGCGGCTGCACTGGCGTGGCCGCGGACCGAGGGCCGCAGACCGTATGCCTAGAATTGTTATCGTCCTGACCAGCGCCGCCACTTTCATCGTGGTCGCCAATTTCCTGCGC
Source organism: uncultured Acetobacteraceae bacterium (assembly GCA_903907955.1). Lineage (GTDB taxonomy): Bacteria > Pseudomonadota > Alphaproteobacteria > Acetobacterales > Acetobacteraceae > Rhodovastum. Next base: position 44,418 of record CAIVPZ010000049.1, read on the forward strand.
AACCGATTTGCCGCGCGGCGCGGCGTGCATAATTCCCACTCGTTCAATGCCCGCTCGCCCAGCCGCGACCGGGCTTTCCTGGTCCGCCTGTTCGACCGCCTGTTCGCCGACCGGCCAGCCGGCGCACCGCCGGCGGTGCTGTGCGATATCGGCGGCGCCGGCCAGATCACCCCGGCCTCCGACCCGCACGGACGCCTCGGCGCGGTGATCGAGGTGAACGACCCCGCTTGCGTGCCCGGCGCGATTTCCGAAGCGGCGTTCCATGCGCTGTCGCGCGCCGACCTCGACGTGGTGACGGCCTTCGGGGTCGGCATGTATCTCGATGAGGGCCAGCTCGCCCGCTACTTCGCCTCGGCGCGGGCCAGGCTGCGGCCGGACGGGTGGCTGGTGATCGCCGACCCGGAATACGGGTCCGGGGTGGCGCGCAGCCTGTGGTCGATGGCGACCAGCTGGCTGCTGGCGACGCGCATCGACTACAAGCCGCTGGACGCGGTGGCGCGCATCGCCGGGCGCTGCGGCTTTGAACTGGCGCACCGGCAGACCTACGCCGAGGACTGGTACGTCGCGGTATTCCGCCCGGTAGCGCAGGAGCCCTAACCCAGGAATTTCTTACCGAACGGGGTCAAGGGGGCCACTGCCCCCCTGGCGGGTCCAGGGCGGCGCCCTGGCCTGCCTTGCCTCAGAGCTTGTGAAGCAATCGAACTAGCGAATGAAAGCCCGCTGATATCATTGAGCGTTTCCGGCAGGAACCGAGCGCCGCGGGCATTCATTTACCAACTCTCAGCTCCGCCGCCGCCGAGAGCGGGCCGGGCCGCCGCGGTTGGCCAGCGTCACCGCCGCCCCGCCGGTTACCAGCGCCAGCGCCGTCGGCAGCAGCCAGGCCGGCCGCAGCAAAACCGGCACCGCCACGTTCATCCACACCCAGACGGAAACGCTTTCGCGAACCGCATCCTGAACCCAGATCAGCGCGCCCTTGCCGAGCACAGCGATCGCCTGGATGAGCGGCATCTCCGGCGGCAGCATGATCGCCAGCGCGAAGGCCAGCACCACGAAGCCGGCCGAGATGACGGCCAGGATGCGGGCGAAGATCATGTGAACAGCCGCTCGGTCTTCAGACCGTCATACAGCGACGAAACGTATTCGCCATAACCGTTCCAGATGCGTGTTGGCACCATCTCGTCGCTCCCCAGCAGCCGCTCGTGCGCCTGGCTCCAGCGAGGATGCGGCACGTCCGGGTTCACGTTGGCCCAGAAGCCGTATTCGCTGGCCTGCACCTGTTCCCAATAGCTCACCGGGCGCCGGTCGGTGAACTCCACTTTGACGATCGACTTCGCCGATTTGAACCCGTACTTCCAGGGCAGCGTCAACCGAATAGGTGCACCATCCTGTTTTGGAATGGTTTTTCCGTACATGCCGACGGCCAGGAAGGCAAGTTCGTTGGTCGCTTCGGCAAGCGTGACGCCTTCGGTGTACGGCCACGGATACCAGTTCTGGCGCAGGCCCGGCATGGTTTTCTGATCGGCCAGCGTGGTGAACACCAGGTATCTGGCCGCTGCGGTCGGCTCGGCGAGCCTGACCAGTTCGGCGAGCGGGAAGCCGATCCAGGGCACCGTCATCGCCCAGCCCTCGACGCAGCGGTGGCGATAGACGCGTTCCTCCAGTGTCACCGCCTTCAGCAGATCCTCCAGCGCGATGCTGCGCGGCCTGGCCACCATGCCGGCCAAATTGATGCTCCAGGGGTCGGTCCGCAGCGCCTGGGCAGGGCGGACGATGTCCTTGGAGGTGCCGAACTCGTAGAAATTGTTGTAGGTGGTGGCGTCCTGCTCCGGGGTGAGCGGGCGACCGGCCTGGTATTTCGGGTTGCGGGGCGCCTGCAGCGGTTTCAGCGGCGTGGCCGGTGGCGCGCTGCCGCCGAACAGCCGCCATTGCGCCTGCGCCGGCACCGTCGCGGCGATGGTCCCGGCGCCGCCGAGCAGAGCGCGGCGCGCCAGCACCACCGACTCCGGCGTCGCCTGCGAGTCCGGGATGGTCCAGCCCGGCCGTCGTCGAATCAGCATGGCGCTTCCCCATTTGCTCCGCTGCCATGGAGGTGGCGTGCGCCGCAACGGCTGCAAGCCGGACCGCCCTGCCCCTTCTGCTCCGGGACTGTCCGGGCGCGCCGGCATGACACGCAATGGGCAGAACGTCCGGTTCAGGATTTCGGCGCGTGCTCGGCGAACGCCGCGGCCTGGGGGAGTGCCGGAACGGCTGCGGTGGGCACCGCCTCCGGGATGGGCGGCGGGACCGCCAGCGAGTCGTAATAGTCCCAGGCAAAATTGTTGGCGTAGAAAAGGCCGGCAATGACCACGGTCGATGCCGTCACGGCCACGATCGTCGTCGTTGAGGAGCCGGTATAGGCGTAGAGCGATGCGGCCTTGATGCCCTTGACCCAGAAGATGGTCGCGTTCCAGGTCAGGAATTTGTCGGTGGTCCGCCAGAATTCCTCTTTCAGGTCAAACGGCTGGCCCGGTTCACGTTTCGCCGGCGGGGGGAGATGCTTGTCCCACAGATAATCGTTCGCCGTGTAGATCGCCAGCGAGGCGGCGGTGCCGAACGCCGTCAGTGCGGTGCCGAATGCCATGCTGCCGGCGGCGATGGAATAGATGGCCACGTTGGCCGCCGTGGTGCCGGCCTTGTAGGTGATCGCCTTCAGGGCGGAGTGCATCACCGAGGCGTCGCCTGAAGCGGGTGCCGCCGCCGCGGGCGGTGTCTGCGCCTGCGCGGGGCTCAGGAACAGGCACAGCGCGACGGAGGCAGCGATCATTGCGGGCCGCATGCCCATATCTACCTCGGCTTGGTGAAACTGGAAGATGCGGTCGGATCGGGAGTCAGCGCAGCGACCTTGTGTGATCATGCCCCGGCGAGCGGGCAATTTGCAAAAGAGTTACAGTCTGTAATCCGCCATGGCATGCCGCGCAAGCCGGCAACGGGTGCAAAGAACGTCAGAGCGCCACCATCGGGAAGGTGGCGGCGATCGCCCAGGCAAGCGACAGCGCATTGGCGAGCGCGGCCGGCAACGGGTGCCGGGTGGCACGCCATGACCATGTGCTGAATACCCCATACACGATGAAGAAAACCACAATGACCGGCAGGATGATGATCAGGAAGAACAACCGGTGCAGGTTCAGCCCGATCGCCAGCGCCAGCGACACCAGTAAAAACAGCTTGCTCGCCACATAGGCGCCGCGCGGCATGGCGGCGCCGCGGGTCAGCCATTCGTCGGCCACGAACCAGGGCAGCGTGCCGGCCAGCACCAGCGGCAGCATCAGCAGCCGCTCGCCGGTGGGGATGAACGCGGTGAAATACGCATCGATCGGCAGGCCGATGCCCAGCACGCCCCAGGCCGCGATGGCGCAGGCGACCGCCAGCACCGGGCCGGACGGACGCAGCCCCGCCAGGGGCACCCGCAGCCACGCCAGCCCCGCCAGCATCAGCAGCCCGTACACGCCGAGATGCAGCGCCAGGTAGTCGCCCAGCAGCAGCGGCAACAGGTCGGGCGGCAGCGGGCGCAGCAGCAGCGGCGTGGCGATGGCCGGCAGCAGCAGCACCGGCCACAGCCGCCGCCAGGGCAGGCCGGCGCCGGCGGGCGGCTCGGCCAGCACCGGCAGCAGGGCGGCGAGCGGCCAGGCCAGCGCCACCAGCGCGCTGAACAGCAGGGCGAGCCACGGGCCGCGCGACGGCACCGGGCCATCGCCGGCCGGGGCGAAATTGGCGTCGAGCCAGTCGCGCGCCGCCTGCAAACTGGCGTGGCTGTAGAGCACGCCCACGTGTTCAGCGTCGCCGGCATAGGCCAGCCGCCTTGCGGTGCCGGCCTGCGGGTTGCCATAGGTGACCCCCGGCAGCACCGGACCGGCGGTGGCCATGCCGACGATGCGCGCGCCCTCGCGGTGCAGGAAATCCGGCTCGAGCGCGCCGACGATCACCAGCAGGTTGCGCGGCCGGTCGGCATCGACGCCGCGCACGAAGGCCGAAACGGCGACGGTGGCGGCGATGTCGGGATGGGTGCGGCCGTACTGCACCACCGTGTCGGACGCCATGGAGTGGCCGAGCAGGGCGATCCGCCCGTCGCCGTCGGGCCGGGCGCGGGCATAGGCGACCACCTGGTCGATGGCATCCAGCAGGCAGGCGGCGGCAGCCTTGTCGTCGGTGATGCCGCCGGCCAGCCGGGTCGGGTTGCGGCCATGGCCGGGGAAATCAAACGTCACGGCAATATAGCCGGCATGGGCAAGCGTGATGGCAAACGGCTGCATGAGCTGGCGGGAGCCGGCGAAGCCGTGCGCGATCACCACCACCGGGGCGCGGCCGGCGGCCAGCGGGCGGAATATGGTGAGCGGGATGCTGCCGGCCTGGCCGGCCTCGATGGCCAGGCCGTCGGTGGCGGCCTGCAACTGCCACACCGCCATGGCGATGCAAACCAGCGCCGCCACCGCGACCAGCCCGTGCCACACGGTCAGCCGGGACGCGGCAGGTCGGCCGCGAAGGATGGTTGCAACTGCCCCGTGCATGCCCAGATAGCCCTTCCATGATCGCAGACATGATTCTCGCCGTGCGTAACGCCTGCCTGCGCGGCGCTCCCGCAGGCCCACCGCCCGCAACCGTGGCGAAGGTTGATCTCGACCGCTACCTGGGCACATGGTTCGAAGTCGCAAGACTGCCGAACCCGGAGGAGGATGGCTACGGGCGACGCTGCGTCGATGTCACCGCAACCTACTCCCGACGGCTCGACGGCCGGGTGGACGTGCTGAACGTGGCGCGCAACGCAAACGGGGGCATGCGCAGCACCTCGGTGCATGGAACGGCGCGGCCGGTGGATGCCACCGGGTCGAAGCTGGTGGTGACGTTCTTCCGGCTGTTCAACGGCGATTACTGGGTGTTGGGGCTCGACCCGGATTACCGCTGGGCACTGGTGGGCACGCCGCGGCGGCGCCGGCTGTGGCTGCTGGCGCGCACGCCGCGGCTGGAGGCGGCCGATTACGACCGCGCGCTGGCGATCGCCGCCACCGCGGGATACGATCCCGGCCGCATCGTGAAGACGCAGCAATCCACGGCGGCCTGAGCTCGATCGTTACGTTGCCAATGGTTGCGTCATGCGCCGGTCTGATATGCGGGTCTGACCGGCGCGGTTCGCGGTTGTGGTATTCCGGCGTGCACGCGCAAAGTTGATGCCGAATAAAAAGATCGGCGGCGGGACGTGATGCGGCGAACCTACAAGCGGCTGATCGAACGTGTGCGCCGGCCGGCGCCGGCTGCCAAGCCGTGCCCCGCGCCCGCCGTTCCCGCGCTGAAGATCATCAGTTGGAACCTGCTGCGGCTGACCGGCGCGACGCTGGAGGATGTGGCCTGGCTGGTCCGCCGGCACCGGCCGGACATTCTGCTCATGCAGGAAGCGACCCACGCCATCGACGCGCTGCCCGGCGTGGTGGGCGGCTACTACGCGCGCGCCCCCCTGCCCGGCCGCATTCATGGTCTGGCGGTGTGGACCCCGAACGAATTGCGGGTCCCGCCGATGGTGCTGCCGCTGCCCGCCGGAACCCTGATCGAGCGCGTGTGCCAGATCGTCGAACTGAACGGCATCGGCATCGCCAACGTGCACCTCTCGCACGGGCAGATGCTGAACCGGCGGCAGTTGCGCCGGATCGCCCTGGCGCTGCCGTACCGGGCGGCGGTGCTGGGCGACTACAACCTGGTGGGGCCGGCGCTGCTGCCCGGCTTCAAGGACGTGGGGCCGCGGCACGCAACCCATGTGATGGGCGATATCGTGCCGCTGCGCATCGACCGCTGCCTGGTGCGCGACCTGACCTGCCTGCAGAGCGCGGTGCTGCCGCGGCACCGCTCCGACCACCGGCCGATCGCGGTGACGCTGGGCGTGCAGGCGGCGCCGGAGCTGCTGCGGGCGGCGTAGGGCCTGCGATGTGAATGAATACCCGCTGATATCATTGAGCGTTTCCGGCAAGATCGGCGCGCCGCGGGCATTCATTCACAAACTCTCAGTGGGCGCATCGAACGGGATGTTGCCGGACCGCAGCAATCGCTCCGCTCAAACCGGACGTCTGCCGCCCAGCCGGGAATCGCCGTCCAGGCAAAGGATACGGACGGCGATTCCCGGTGGCCGCAACAATTCCGCGCCGCTTCAGAAAACCTGCTCGCCATGCAGCGAGATATCCAGCCCCTCGCGTTCCTCCTCGCGCGTCACCCGCAGCCCGACCAGCCGGTCGGTCGCCACCAGCAGCCCCCAGCTTGCCAGCCCGCTGAACGTGATCGCCACCACCACCGCCACCGACTGCACCCCGAACAGCTTCGCGCCGCCGACATACGCCCCGCCGGTCAGCGTGCCGGCGGCGAGCCAGCCGGTCGCCAGCATGCCGACAATGCCGCCCACCCCGTGCACGCCGAACACGTCCAGGCTGTCGTCATAGCCCAGGCGCTGCTTCAGGATGGTGGACATGTAGAAGCAGATCGCCCCGGCCAGCAGCCCGATCCCCAGCGCCGGCCCCGGCATGACGAACCCCGCCGCCGGGGTAATCGCCACCAGCCCCGCCACCGCCCCGGATATCGCGCCGAGCACCGACGGCTTGCCGCGCAGCACCCACTCCGCGACGCTCCACGCCACCGTGGCGCCGGCCGCGGCCATCTGCGTCGCCAGCACCGCCATCGCCGCCCGGCCGCCCGCCGCCAGCGCGCCGCCGGCGTTGAACCCGAACCAGCCCACCCACAGCAGCGACGCCCCGGTCACCGCCAGCGCCAGGTTCCACGGCGCCATGTTCTCCTGCTGGTAGCCAAGTCGCTGCCCCAGCACCAGCGCGCACACCAGGCCGGTCACGCCGGCGTTGATCTCCACCACCGTGCCGCCGGCGAAGTCGGCCACCCCCATCACGTTCAGCCACCCGGCCGGCGCCCACACCCAATGCGCCAGCGGCGCATAGACCAGCAGCGACCAGGCGGACAGAAACAGGATCATCGCCGAAAACCGCATCCGGTCGGCAAATGCGCCGGTGACAACCGCCGGGGTGATGATGGCGAACGCCATCTGGAAAAGGACAAAGACGCTTTCCGGGATGGTGGTCTGCACCGGCGCGGCGGTGGTCGCACCCAGCAGGAACGGCTTGTCCCACGCCTCGGCGATGCCGTTCAGCAGCAGCCGCGAGCCATCGCCGATCCAGCCGTTGCCGTCGCCGAACGCCAGCGAATAGCCGGCCACCATCCACAGGATCGTGCCCAGCGCGCAGATGAAGAACGACTGCATCATGGTGGCGAGCACGTTCTTCTTGCGCACCATGCCGGCATAGAACAGCGCCAGCCCGGGAATGGTCATCAGCATCACCAGGGCGGTGCACAGCAGCACCCAGCACACATCCCCCGGCTCGATGCGCGGGGCCGCCTCGGCGGCATGGGCAGGCAAGGCAAACAGCAGGGCGGCCGCGATCGGCGGCAGCACGCGAGTCAGGCGCAGCATGCAATGATATCCTCGAGCGGGGGAGACGGTCGCGCCGTCCTCGATGAATAATCAGCGAAATTCGTGCCAACGGCGAAACGCGCCGCCCATGCCGGCCTGCCTGGAAATTAGGCACATGAATGTGACCGCACGTCTGGCAGTTGCCGCTGGAACAATCTGCTTCAGCCGCGGGCGACCGCCTCGAAAACAGGCAGGCAGGAAGCAAGGCCAGGGGTCAGTGGACCCCTGGACCCCATTCCATTCCTGGACAGGGGGACTGCACCCGGATCAGGCTGGGGGCACGCTGCCAGGGGCCATCTCAAACCATGCTGTTCGATTTCGCCACGCTCTCGCCGGCGGAGCGCCGCAAGCTGCCGGCCGCTACCGTGCTGCAGCGGCCGATCGGCTGGACGGTCACCCAGGACCTGCGCGGCCGCCTGAGCGAACCGGCGCAGTTGCGGGGGCGCCCTTCCGGCGCCCCCGCAGACGAAGTCAGGTTTCGTGCGTCGTGTTTTAAAGTACTCGCCCGACTTATGCCTTGGACGTGCCGCTCCGCAGCGCCACGAAGAAAGCCAGGCCGAATGTAACCAGCGGCAGCATTAGCGGAGCATTGAAGAGAACGGTCGTTTCCATTTGAAGCCCCCTTTTGTTTTTAGGCATAGATGCAGATATGGCGGCATGCCGATCCGTCAAGAGTTGCCGGACCGGGGGATTCGCGGGGGGCACTGGTAACAACCCCGTGCAGCTGTGCCGGGCGAAGCCCCTCATCCGATACAAGTTGCGCCGCGAATTTAACGCCTATGCGGCAACACCGCCGCCTCCGCCGAGCCGGTCCATTCGGCAACGAGCGTGAATCCCACGCCCAGCAGCACCGGCCCGACGAATATGCCCAGCAATCCGAAGGCCAGTGCTCCACCAAGCACGCCAAGCATGGTCAGCAGGAACGGCAATTGGGCACCGCGGGCGATGAAGAACGGGCGGATCACTGAATCGGCGCCGCTGACGGCCACGATCCCGTAGGTGAACAGGAAGATGCCCCAGGCGGTATGGCCCTGCGCGAGCAGCCACAGCGAGGCCGGAATCCAGACCGAGGGGGCGCCAATCGGCAGCACCGAGAGCCCGCCGGCCACCAGCCCGAGCAGCAGCGGCCGCGGCACGCCGGACAGCCAAAGGCCGAAGGTGGTCAGAATGCCCTGCACGATGGCGGTGCCGAGCAGGCCATAGACCACCCCGCGGATGGTGGCGCCGGTAACGGCGATCAGGCGCGGCGCGCGCGGGCCGGCGATGCGGCCGAGAATGGCGTGGAGCTTGGCGGCCAGGCGGTCGCCGGACGCGAAGAAGAAGAACGCCACCACCAGCGCCATCAGGAAACTCAGCACGCCATTGGCCAGCCCGAGCAGCAGCGACAGCCCGAACTCGGCGGCCATGCCGAAATAGGGCTTGAAGAACTCGCCCATGACGGTGAGGTCCTCGGCCCAGGAATCCCAAAGCCCGGCCAGCGTGGGGCCGATCGCCGGGATTTCGTGCAGCCAGGGCGGCGAGCCGGGCAGCCCGGCGGCGATCGCCGCCTGCACCGCCTTGCGCAGGTCGTCCACATCGTCGGCGCCGCCCGGCACGGCCAGCGCGATCGGCAGGACAACGGTGACGAAGGCGATCGTCACCATCGCCCCGGCCGCGCCGAGATGGCCGAGCCGGCCGCGGGTGCGCAGCCATTCGTAGATCGGGAAGGTCGTGTAGGTCAGGATGGCCGCCCACAGGATGGCTGAGAAGAACGGCCACAGCACCAGCACGCAGCCGACCGCGATCCCCCCCAGCAGGAGGGCCATGAGCACGCGTTCGGCAATCATCTTGTCACTTCGCTCCATGCTGTAGGGGGGCCGCTCTGGCCAGACCGCGGGGCGGCAGCCAGGCTCCGCGCGGTCCTGCGGGGAGGCAACCGTGCCGCGTCTGGCCGCCAAACTGTCGATGATGTTCAACGAGGCCGGCTTCCGCGACCGTTTCGATGCCGCCGCCCGGGCCGGCTGCGCGGCGGTGGCGTTCCAGTTCCCCTATGCGCATCCGGCTGCGGCCTTGCGGACTCGTCTGGCGGCAAATGGGTTGCGCCAGGCGCTGTTCAACATGCCCGCCAGCGATTGGGCCGGTGGCGAGCGCGGCCTGGCTGCATTGCATGGCGGGCATTCCCGGGGCCGCGGTGTATGCGGCCAACCTGGCCCGGGCAGGCGCAGGCGGCGGGGGTGAAGCTGGTGATCGAGCCGATCAACCACCGCGACATGCCGGGCTTTCATCTCAATACCTTGGCGCAGGGTGCGGCGGTGGTAGCGGCGATCGGTGCCGACCGGCTGGGCCTCCTGTTCGACATCTACCACTGCCAGGTGACCGAGGGCGATATCACCCGGCGCATCGAGGCCCACCTGCCGGTCATAGCCCACATGCAACCGGCCGATGTGCCGGCGCGCAGCGAGCCGGGCACCGGCGAGATCGGCTGGGACGACGTGTTCCGTCGCATCGATGCGCTGGGCTGTGGCGGCTGGGCGGATGCAAGTACCGCCCCGCCGGCGACACGCTGGCCGGCCTGGCCTGGCGGGCGAAATACGGCCTCATGACCGGTACCCGCGCCGGGGCCGCCCCGGTCCAAATGTCAACAGCTTGCCATTACGTGATCGGCGCGACCGCCATGCGGCGGCGAATCGCATGGATTTACCGAGGAATCGCAAATAGGCTATAGCACAATCGAAATCTGAGACGCCTGCCCCCAGCCGGGACAGGCTTTGCACCCAGGGCGTATCCCTCATGCGGTTTACCGAGATCGGCCAGCAATTACGTGCCTACCGCCTTGAATCGGGGATGCGGGCGGAGGAAATCGCCGCGCGGCTCGGGGTTTCCCGCGCCGCCCTCTACCGCTATGAAAAAGGCGAGGTGATCAAGCTCGACACCATCAAGCGGCTGGCCGAACTCCTCAAGATTTCGCCGTTGTCGCTGCTGGGGATCGGCGTCGAGTACTATCATCGGCCAGTGGGATATTTCGAGCGGATTCGCCAGATCGAGGAGACCGCGGACCAGATCCTCCAGGTGGACGGGCCGCTGGCCTACCTGGTCACCTCCGATTCCTATGATGCGACCCTGGCCGTGGCGCTGGGGGAACTCGCCGACCAGGCTGGCGCCGACCGGGGGCAGATCCGCGCCAGCACCGAGCAGGCGCTGGGAATCCTGGTCGCCCGCAAGCGGCTGTATGCGCAGCGCAAGCCCGGCATCATCTGCATATTGTCGGCCAGCCGGCTGATCCGGCTCCTGGACACCGGGATCGCCGCCCCGGCGACGCTGTCGGAGCGGACCCGCCGGCAATGTCGCCAGGTGGCGGCGGCCGAGGTGCTGAACATCGCAGCCCTGATGGAAGCCGAGCCGATGGGGCTGCAGTTCGGCCTGCTCAGCACCGCCGAGCCGACCGGCAACTTCAAGATTCTGCGGGCCCGCGATCGTGCCACACTGGCGGTCAACCCGTTCCCCTCGGACACGCTCCCGGGCACCTCCACCGGGGTGGCGATGATCACCGCCGCCGACGAGGCGATCGCCGCGCACCAGCGCGTGGCCGAGGGGCTGTGGAAGGATGCGACGAAGGGCGCCGCCGCCGCCGCCAGGCTGCGGGATTTCGTCGCTCAAAGAACCGCATAGGCGGCTGGCCCGTTACGGCAGGCAGCGGCCGGCGATCGCCCCGCACGCTTCCGGCCGCGTCGGCGGGCCGCCATCGGGGCCGGTATAGTTCACCCCCGCCACCAGCCCGTTGGCGATGCTCAGCACCACCATGCAGCTTGCCCGGGCCGGCGGCGCCACCGCCGCGGCCACCGATTGGCCACCGACGGCGCCGCTGAAGGGAGCGTAGCCGAAGGTCGCCTGAGCAGGGTCGGTCACCGGCTGGGGCGGACTCATGGCGTCCGGGCCGGGGGTGAAGGTCCATACCGCCCGGCCATCGGGCGCCGCGATCCGGCTGCCCGGGGCGCCCATGCAGCCGATGACCTGCGACTCGCTCATGCCGGTGAGGCGGGCGCGGGCCTGGTCGAGGCTGGCCACCTGCGGAAACGCCGAACAGGCAGCCACAAGCGCAAACACGGCGAGCCGGCCCGGGCGGCGGGCATCACGGGACCATGACGAAACCGGGCGCATGCTGAACGTCCCTTGCAACGACGTTGGGTTTATATCCCGGCCGGCCTGGGCGCGCCATCGCCCCGGGTGGGCAGCACGGCGCGGCTTGGCTATGGTGGCGCGATGCCCCTTCCCGCCCCAATGCCCCCCTATCCCGGCCTGGTCATCGAATCGGACGAAACCGTCTGGGATGGCCGTTTCCCCGTGCAGCGCATCCGCTTCCGCCAGCGCCGTTTCGACGGCACCATGAGCGCCGCGCGCACCTGGGAACTGTGGCGACGCGGCCGGGCCGCCGCCCTGCTGCCCTACGATCCGGTCGCCGACGCGGTGGTGCTGATCGAGCAGTTCCGCCTGCCCGCGCTGGCCGCCGGCGTCGAGCCGGTGATGGTGGAGGTGCCGGCCGGGCTGTGCGACCCCGGCGAGGACATCGCCACCACGCTGGCCCGCGAGACCGCGGAGGAACTGGGCGTGCCGATGCGGCGCACCCTGCCGATCGGCGACTTCGTGCTCACCCCCGGCGGCTGCGACGAACACGTGTCGCTGCATGTGGGCGAGGTGACCGCGCCGCCCTGCGACCCGGACGGGCTGGTCGGCCATACCGGCCTTGAGTCGGAAGCCGAGGACATCCGCGTGCGGGTCTGGCCTGCCGTGCGTGCCATCGACGCGGCGCTGGCGGGACAAATGCCCAATTCCGTCACCGCCATCGCCCTGCTCTGGCTCGCCGCCAGGCGGCCGATGTTGCGGGAAATCTGGAAGGAACGCCCATGACCGAGACCCTGGTCTCCACCGCCTGGCTCGCCGGGCGCCTTGGCGCGCCCGGGCTGGTGGTGTTCGACGCCACCAAATACCTGCCCAACGAGCCGAAGGACCCGGTGGCCGAATTCCTCGCCGCCCACATCCCCGGCGCCCGCCTGTTCGACATCGACGCCATCGCCGATCCGGATACCGACCTGCCGCACATGGTGCCGACGCCCGGCCGGTTCGCCAGACTGATCGGCGCGCTCGGCGTCGCCAATGACAGCCAGGTGGTGTTCTACGATCAGAAGGGGCTGTTCTCGGCGGCGCGCGGCTGGTGGATGCTGGGCCTGTTCGGCCACGACCGCGTGGCGGTGCTGGACGGCGGGCTGCCGAAATGGATCGCCGAGGGCAGGCCGGTCGAGAGCGGCGAGGCGCCCCCCGCCACCCCCGCTTCGTTCCGGCCGGATTTCCGCACGGCCCGGCTGCGCGGCATCGGCGACATGCTGGCCAATCTGGCCACACCCCGCGAACTGGTGCTGGACGCCCGCGGCGCCGGCCGCTTCACCGCGCAGATTCCCGAGCCGCGCCCCGGCATGCGCTCCGGCCATATCCCCGGCGCCGCCAACCTGCCGTTCACCGAACTGCTCGCCCCCGACCAGACCCTGCTGCCGCCGGTGGCGCTGCGCGACCGGCTGGCCCAGGCCGGGGTGGACGGCAGCCGCCCGGTGGTCACCTCCTGCGGCAGCGGCATCAGCGCCTGCATCCTCACCCTGGCCATGGTGCAGGCCGGCCTGCCGCCGGGCGCCGTCTATGACGGGTCCTGGAGCGAATGGGGCAGCCGCGCCGATACCCCGCTGGAAACCTGAGACCGATGCCGGAGGACACCCCGCCGCACCGTCTGCACACCCGCCTGTCGCATGCCGGGCGGGCGGGCACGCATGTGCACGGCTTCGTCAACCCGGCGGTGCATCGCGGCTCCACCGTGCTGTATCCCAGCATGGCGGCGCGGCGCGGCGCCGGTGCCCACCGCTTCGAGCAGCACCTCATCTACGGCGTGATGGGCACGCCCACCCACTGGCCGCTGGAAAACGTGATCGCCGAGGTCGAAGGCGGCACGCATTGCCAGATCGTCTCCTCCGGACTGGCCGCCGTCACCACGCCGCTGCTGGCCTACCTGAAAGCAGGCGACCACCTGCTGATGCCGGATTCCGTCTATGGCCCGACGCGCAGCTTCTGCGACGGGATGCTGAAACGGTATGGGGTCGATACGACCTATTATGACCCCTGCATCACCGCCGCGGCGCTTGTTCCGCTCTTTCGCCCCAACACCACCGTCCTGTTCACCGAAAGCCCGGGCAGCCACACCTTCGAGGTGCAGGACATTCCGGCGCTCGCCGAGGTGGCGCATGCCCGGGGCGCCAAGGTACTGATGGATAACACCTGGGGCATCCATTTCTTCCAGCCCTTCACCAAGGGCGTGGACTGCTCCATCCAGGCGCTGACCAAATACGTGGTGGGCCATTCCGACGTGCTGCTGGGCGGCATCACGGTGAACACCGAGGCCGACTGGGAATGCGTTCGCACCGCGGCGCTGGCGCTTGGCCAGTTCGCCAGCCCCGACGATTGCTGGCTGGCATTGCGCGGCGTGCGCACCATGGCGGTGCGGCTGGAACGGCAGATGGCCTCCGGCATCGCGGTCGCATCCTGGCTGCGCGGGCGGCCGGAAGTGGCCGAAATACTGCACCCCGCCTTGCCCGGCGCACGTGGCCATGAGCTGTGGAAGCGCGATTTCTCCGGTGCCAGCAGCCTGTTCGGCGTGGTGTTCCAGCCGCGCTACAGCCAGGCCGGCGTGTGGGAATTCGCCGAGGCGCTGGAGCTGTTCGGCATCGGCGCCTCCTGGGGCGGCTTCGAGAGCCTGGCGCTGCCGACCAACGGGTTCATCTCCCGCACCGCCGGCAGCGGCGATTTCGGCGGGCAGATGCTGCGGCTGCATGTCGGGCTGGAGGCGGTGGAGGACCTGACGGCGGACCTGGAACGGGCGATGGGGGTGCTTGGCGGGTAATCCCAGGCTTGCCGCCGCCCCACCCGCGCGGACAGGAACGACGAAAGCGCGTTACAGCGGGCGGTGTCGACGGCCAGAACGCATTGTTTTGGCGAGCAACTTTGCCGGCCGGCTGGCGCCGGTCCGGCCGGCGTGCTCTACCCCAAGGCTTCCGCACGGCGCGATGCCACGAAGGCGTCGATTTCGTCTCTGCCCGCCATGGCCCTGTAGTGGACATACGTCTTCGGCTGTTCTCGCCCGGAGGCGCCGTCCGCGACCGGTGCGGTTGCGTCCGCTGACCATGACGGGAAAATGCTGTGGGATATCTCAAGAACAAACCCGCGGGCATCCGGGTTCTCCAGAGCCTCTTTGGAAAGCAGACAGCATGAAATAATGAATGGCGCGATCTTCTTGCTGGCTTTTGGGTTCCGATGCAGCTCCCTGCGAAAAGCATCGAAGATTGCCTTCTCGCCATTATCAATGGCTACCGCGATGTTAACCTTGGCTTTCTTGACGCTGCTCCGGGTCGACTCAGCGATTTTCTCCGCCATGGCGGTCGGGACGCCGAACTTCAGCTCCGCGCTGCCAAAGCAAACGAAGAAGTAGGTGTTGCCATCCGATGTCGTGCTCATGCATCGCGGCTACCATGGATTCGTAGCGGACGGAAGCGTGCGCGCATCGGCTTCGGCCGCGCCAATCGCGCACCGCCCGGCGGTCGTCGTCCCGGCAACCTCCGGCCTCCCGGCTGATACGCCTCTCACGCCGTTTCCGGCGCCCCCCGCTCGCCGCAGCCAATCGCGGCGGCGAAGTCCGGCAGGATGGCATCTTCGGTGTACTGCGCGCGGATGAAGGCCAGGCCCTCGCGCGACAGCGTCCCGGCAAGCTCAGGATGGCGATGCAGCTCGACGATCCGCTCGGCCATCTCCGCCTCGGACCGGCAGACCAGCCGGGCGAGCCCGGCCGGCAGCGGAATGCCCTCGGCAGCGATCTCGCTCATCACGCAGGGCAGGCCGAGCCCCAGGCTGGTCAGCACCTTGCCCTTCACCCCTGCCCCGTAGCGCAGCGGCGCGGCGGTGCACAGCAGGCCCGCGAAGGCACGCGCAAGGTCCGGCACATGCCCGGTTACCTCGTCCAGTTCGCTGGCCAGTTCCCGCACGCTGGCCGGCGGCGCCGCGCCGACCAGGCGCAGCCGCAGCCCCGGCAGCTCGTGGCGGACCAGCGGCATGATGGTGCGGGCCAGCCGCACCCCGGCATCGACGTTGGGCAGGTGCGAATAGCCGCCGACGAAGCCCACGCCGGCCCGGCCGCGCAGCTCCGGGTCGGTCGTCACCGCGGCACACGGCCACTGCACCACCGCGACCCGCACGCCGGGCACCCGCTCCCGCAGGATGGCGGCCTCATGGGCGGAATGCACGATGACGGCGTCGGCCGCCGCCGCCGCCGCCAGTTCGTCGCGCTCGACCGCCTCGGCGCGCCGCCGGAGGTCCGGCTGGTCGTCCAGCGCCGCCTGCCGTGACAGCCGCAGGAAGTGCAGGTCGGCGACACTGTAGACCAGCCGGGCGGCGGGAAAGAACTTGCGGGCGATCGGAATGTAGGGCGCGGCGCAGTCAACCCGGTGGAAATAGATCAGCTGCGGCGGAATCTGCGCCATCCGCCGGAACGCCTGTTCGACGCTGCCGGTGTACGGCGCGTAGAAGCACTCGATGCCGATGCGTTGCAGGTTGGCCGTATAGGGCGGAATGTTCGCCATGTTGTCGGCCGGAATGAAGCCGACCTTGAAGCCGAGCCGGCTGAGCATGCGCATGTGCGACCACGCGACGGTCGAGCCGGCATCGCGGTCCGGCGTCGTCACCGTGATGTCGATGAACACCGCCCGCCGCGTCACCAGCCGTTCGGCTTCGAGAGCAGGAAAGGGGGCGCTGTTGTGGCGTTCGGCCAGCACGTCGTTCCAGCGGCGCAGGAACTTGCGCTGGTTGATGCTCTGGTAGCGCTTGACCCCGCCCGGCGCGCCGATGGCGCCCGAGGTGGCGCCGCCGTGATGCACCACCTCCGCCAGCGGTTGCACCACCACCCGCAGGCCGGCCTGGCGGACCTTGAAGCAGAGGTCGGTATCCTCGTAATAGGCGGGTGCGTAGATCTCGTCGAAGCCGCGCATGGTCCCGAACAGCGTCCGCGGGATCATCAGCGCCGCGCCGGAGACATAGTCGGCATCGCGCAGATAGCAGTATTGCGGGTCCGCCGCGACGCCGCCGAGGCCCCAGTTCAGCCCGTTGCCCAGGCGCTGGATGATGCCGCCGGCTTCTTGCAGGGTGCCGTCAGTGTTGATCAGTTTCGCGCCGGCCACCCCGATGCCGGGCAGTTCGGTGAAGGTGCGCGCCAGCTCGTCGAGCGCGCCGGTGCGCAGCTCGGTGTCGTTATTGAGGAACAGCAGCAGTTCGCCGGCGGCGACCGCGGCACCGGCGTTGGCGGCGCGCACGAAGCCGAGCGCGGAGGCGTGCCGGACCACCTTGACCGCGCCGACGAACACCAGGTCGGCCAGCATGGTCTCGTCGATCGATCCGTCGTCCACCACGATGATTTCGAACGGCGTCCCGGCATCGGAGTCCAGGATCGACTGCACGCAGCGGTAGGTCAGCGCGAAGTTGTTATGGCAGGGGATGATGATGGAGATTCGGGGCGGCATGTCGGCGGGGATGTCGAGAACCGGATACTTCTCGGCCACCGCGCGCAGGAATATCAGCGTTTCGGCCGACCAGATGCGGCCGGTCGATGCCGCCTTGCCGGCGATCAGCGCCATCTCGGCGCTGCCCGGCGGAACGGCAAGGGCGGCGCGGGCGGCCACCACCTGCTTGAGCCGGGTCTGCAGGAAGCCGTACAGCTCCTCGAGGTCGGCGACCTTGTCGGCGCCGTCAACCACCGCGTCGATCGCCCGCTCGAGCCGCCGCCGCAACTGCGGGCTGAACCCCGCTTCGGCCGGATCGAGCAATTTCGGCGAGCCGCGCAGGTGCTTGCCGCCTTTCGCCGACAGGACCGAAATGACGGTGGGGCCCGGCGAGATCACGTTGCCGACGCCATGCAGGTAGAACCCGTAACGGCCGCTACCGATGCCGGCGCCCGCCAGATCGGAGCGCGACTGGCTGGCGCTGACGCAGGCGAGCAGGTCGTCGTTCTCGTAGATATCGATCTGCGCGACCTCATCCGGGTCGGCCGGATTCCAGGCCCAGCCGGCGATCGCCTCACGGCTGATGACATCGACATAGCCGACCACCGCGCCGTCTCCGCTCACCTGCCCGGCCGGGTCCGGTGCAGCGACGCCGGCAAGGGCCGCGACAGCCGCTGCCGTCTTCTCAGTCATGATCGCCTCAGAGCCTGAAAAACAATCGAACTTGGAAAAGAACGCCCGCTGATATCATTCAGCGTTTCCGGCGGGATCGGAGCGCCGCGGGCATTCATTCACAAACTCTCAGGCTTCGCTGCTGATGATGGTTTGCAGCGTGCGGCACAACGCCACCACGGCAATGAGCAGCAGCCCGTCCGCGATCAACGCCGTCGGCGTCACCACCATGCTGCCGACATGGAGTTGCTTCGGAATGGATTGCATCACGTTGCTCAGCAGTTCGCGGGCCTGGCCCTCCGTTCCTGCCATCGACAGCAGGCCCGGCAGCATCGCCCAGCCGACCCCACAGATCAGCACGATCGGCGCCAGCATCTCGGCCATGATCTCGATGAGGGCAATGGCGAACAGCACGACCCCGCGCACCACCGCCCTGGCGAGACGCAGCGCCACCACCATCGCGGGATGATTGAGCATGGCGCGCCAGTCATTCAGATCCTGGGATTCATATGACATGCACCGTCCTCGGTCCGTATGTGCGGCGGCACGCAATCATCACGTTTGCTGGCCCGGCTTGGGCAGGACGACCGGCGGTGCCGAACCCGCATTGACGGTATCTGAACCTGGGTTGTTTGAAAATGACCCGCAATCATCGCCCCCGCCGCGCGGGCTGCGGACGCGCGCGGCATTGCGGCTTCCCATCTGGAAGCAGCAATGCCCGATCAGCAGCGGATACCGGAAGCGGCCGGCGGCCTACTGGCCGTAATACACCGGCGCCGGCGCATAGATCACCCGCGGGGGCGCATACATCACCGGGGGCGGCGCATACATCACCGGCGGAGGGACATACATCACCGGCGGCGGTGCGTACACCACCGGCGGCGCCAGCGCCCCGGCGACCACTGCGCCGATGCCAAGCCCGAGCAGCGCGCCGCCGACGACGGCGCCGCCGTACGGATACCCACCACGCCCATAATAGCCATGCCCATAGGCTGGCCCATAGTGCCCGCCATAGCCATAGCCGCGGCCACGCCAGTCGGCCTGCGCAGCGGGCGCCGCCAGCAGGACAGCCACCGCGGGAACTGCGAGCAGCACGGTGCGGATACGCATGGTTTTTTCCTTCTGCGGTGGGCCAGGTTCACCCTGTCCACTACCACGTTTAATTCCAGATCTGTGGCGAATTCCGGGCAGGCACCGAACGACCCCGGTCAGGCCGGTTCCCCCGCCGCCTTGCGCCGCAGCATCCTCAGCCTGTCCTGACCGTCCGGCATGCGGGGATCGAGTTCCAGCGCCTTCACCCATGCCGCCAGCGCGCCCTTCCAGTCCTCCTGCGCCTCGGCAATGCGCGAGAGGGTCTGCAGCGCGACGAAATGCCGCGGCTCGCGCTGCAGCGTCGCCTGGATGTCGCGGATCGCGCCCGGCGTGTCGCCGGTGTGGAATTTCACCAGCGCCCGGGCGAGCCAGGCCTCGGCATAGTCGGGCGCCAGCACCAGGGCATCGTTCAGCGTGTCCAGCGCCCCGTCGGTATCGCCCTGCTCCAGGTCGCGGGTGCCGCGGTTGATCAGCAGCAGCACCGCCGGCGAGCCGGCCTGCTGCCAGGCCTGCCGGATCTTCGCCTCCAGCGCCGCCGCTTCCTGCTCGTCCGGGGCCGCCTTCAGCGCGGCGAACAGCGGGTCGAGGTCGGGCTTGCGCGGGTCCGCCCGCCCCTGGGCAAGCGCGGGGCCGGCGGCGAGCAGCACAAGCAGGAAAATCAGGCGCATGGCAAAATGGTGGGGCCGCATCACCCCGGGCACAAGGGCGCCCACAGGCGCGGCCAAGCGCCTCGCGCTACTCGGCCGCCCTGCCACCGATCCCCTCGGGTTCCGGCCCGCCCGCCATCCAGTCCAGCAGTTCCACCGTGTGCACCACCGCCAGCCCGCCGCCCGCCAATTGCGTCATGCAGCCGATATTCCCGGTGGCCACCACGTCGGGCCGGAGCGCGCGCAGGTTGCCCAGTTTGCGCTCGCGCAGGCGGGCGGCGATGTCGGGCTGCATCAGGTTGTAGGTGCCGGCCGAGCCGCAGCAGAGATGCCCCTCCGCCGGTTCCACCACCCGGAACCCGGCCCGGCGCAGCAGCGCCCTGGGCGTGTCGGTAACCTTCTGCCCGTGCTGCAGGCTGCACGCGGCGTGATACGCCACCGTCACCTGCGGCTCCGGACGCGACGGCGCGTAGCCGAATTTCTCCAGCGCCTCGGCAACATCCATGGCCAGCGCAGCCACCCGGGCCGCCGCCGCGGCCTCCGGCTGGGTGCGGAACATGAAGCCGTAATCCTTCACCGTGGTGCCGCAGCCCGAGGCGTTGATGACAATGCCATCCAGCCCGGCGCCGTCGAGTTCGCGGCTCCAGGCGGCGATGTTGGCCCGGGCGGACGCCATGGCCTGATCGTGCGCGCCCATGTGGTGGGTCAGCGCGCCGCAGCAGCCGGCGTCGGCGGGCACCACCACCTCGCCGCCCATGCGGGTCAGCAGGCGGATGGTGGCCGCGTTGATCGCCGGGTTCAGCACCCGCTGCGCGCAGCCGGCCAGCAGCGCCACGCGAAAGCGCCGCGCCCCGGCAGCTTCGTGCACGCCGGGGCCGTCGCGCATGCCGGCCGCCGGCAGCCGGCCCGGCGCCATCGCCAGCATGGCCCGCATGCGCTTGAAAAGCGGCCCCTCGCCAGCCAGCAACCCGGCGAAAGGCTGGCCCAGCCGTGCCCCGATCAGTGCCAGCCGAAAGCGCCCGGGATGCGGCAGCACCGCCATCAGCAACGCCCGCAACGCGCGCTCATGCCACGGCCGGCGATAGGTCTGTTCCACATGGGTCCGGGCAAGGTCGATCAGGTGCATGTAATGCACACCCGAGGGACAGGTGGTCATGCAGGACAGGCACGACAGGCAGCGATCCAGGTGCCGCACCACCTCCTCGGTGGCGGGGCGGCCGGATTCCAGCATGTCCTTGATCAGGTAGATGCGCCCGCGCGGGCTGTCGAGTTCGTCGCCCAGCAGCACGAAGGTCGGGCAGGTCGCGGTGCACATGCCGCAATGCACGCAGGTGCGCAGCACGTCGTTGGCCGCGGCGAGCGCCGGGTCTCGCAACTGCGCGGCGGTGAAGCTGGTTTGCATCGGCCGGTCAGGGCTTCCGCAGCAGGGCAAACAGGCCGACCGCCCAGACGGTCAGGCCGAAGCTGGTCATGGTCAGTTCCGGCCAGCCATGCGCGGCGGCGAAGCCGGGCACGGCGAGCAGCCGCCCGGCCCCCAGCCCGGCGAAGAACAAACCGAGTGACAACGGAAAGCCCCGCCGCAGCCGGTCGCGCAGCGGCACCGGACCGGCGGTGCGCATCAGCACCGTCAGCACCATCATGCAGGCCCCCAGCAGCCCGATCTCGCCCCACGGAGTCATGCCTGCGCCCATCGCTTCATTCTCCCGCCCGCATGCGGCCTGGATTGAGGATGCCCCTGGGGTCGAACGCCGCCTTGACCCGGCGGGCGATCGCCGCCAGCGGCGCCGGCTCGGGCGGGATCACTTCGACCGACGCGCGCAGCGCCTTGGGCGCCCGCATCAGCGTCCAGCTGCCGCCGGCCTCGCGCGCCGCGGTGCAGACGGCATCATGCGCATCCTCGGTGGCCGGGCCGGCGATCCACACCAGGCCGCCGCCCCAGTCGAGGAACCAGCAGGCATCGAACATCCGCTCCAGCACCGCCGCCACCCGCGGCCCGGCGGACGGGCGCACCGAGACCCGCCAGATCGCCCCCGGCTCGTCCACCAGCGGCGCCGCGTCGCGCAGTGCCGCCCAGGCTTCCTGCGTGGTGGCGTCGTCCAGCACGTCCACCTGGCCGAACGGCGCCAGCTCGGCGCGCAGCCGCTCGCTGCGATAGGCCACGAAGGTGGCGAAATCCTCCAGCCGGACCAGGGCGGACGCGCCATGCAGGCCGGGCACCCGCAACGAAAACGCCGCCGGCACATAGGCCGCGGCGGACACGCCATAGGGCGAGCCCAGCGCCGCCGACAGCGCCGCCACCCCCTTCACCGGATCGAGCCCGCGCACCACCAGCGTCGCCCGCCGCTCCGGCGCCGGCAGCACTTTCAGCGTGATTTCGGTGAGCACCGCCAGCGTGCCGTGGCTGCCGGCCAGCAGCTTGCACAGGTCAAGCCCGGTGACGTTCTTCAGCACCCGCCCGCCGGACCGGAT
Source organism: uncultured Acetobacteraceae bacterium (assembly GCA_903907955.1). GTDB lineage: Bacteria > Pseudomonadota > Alphaproteobacteria > Acetobacterales > Acetobacteraceae > Rhodovastum. The sequence goes on from CAIVPZ010000049.1 coordinate 66,347, forward strand.
CACCTCGCCGGTGCCGTTCACCGCACGCACGCCCAGCAGGTGGTCGCGCGTCGCCCCCCAGGCGACCCGGCGCGGACCGGACAGGTTGGCGGCCACCGCCCCGCCCAGGGTCTGCGGCGCCGTGCCGCCGAGCAGTCGCGAAAAATCGGGGATTTCCCCGGTGATCTGCTGGCCTTTGGCGGCCACCGCGGCATTCAGTTCGGCAACCGAAGTGCCGGCCCGCGCCGAGAGCACCAGTTCCTGCGGCGAATACAGCGTGATGCCGGTCAGCCCGCCGACCGACAGCACCCGGGCCGCCTGCACCGGGCGCAATATGCCGCGCTTGGTGCCGTTGCCAAGCACCAGCAGCGGCTCCGCGGCTGCGTAGGCCGCGCGCACAACCGCGGCCACCCCGGCCTCATCACCCGGAACCATCGCCTCGCCCGCGAGTGGCGCGGTCATGCGGGTGCCGCTTGCAGCGGGAACACTTTCGACGGGTTGAGCAGCCAGCCCGGATCGAAGGCGGATTTGATGCGGCGCTGCTGGTCGAGTTCGCCCGCGGTGAACTGCACGCCCATCAGCTCGCGCTTCTCCGCCCCCACCCCGTGCTCGCCGGTCAGGCAGCCGCCCACCTCGACGCAGAGCGTCAGAATCTCGGCGCCGAGTCGCTCGGCACGGCCGAGGCTGTCGGGGTTGTTGGCGTCGAACATGATCAGCGGATGCAGGTTGCCGTCGCCGGCATGGAAGATGTTGGCCACCTGCAGCCCGGCCGCCGCGCTCATTTCGCGGATGCGGCCCAGCACGTCGGCCAGCCGGCTGGTGGGGATGACGCCGTCCATGCACAGATAATCCGGGCTGATCCGTCCGATCGCGCCGAATGCACCTTTCCGGCCCTTCCAGATAGCCGCACTCTCCTCGGCCGAGGATGAAACCTTGAGGCTGATCGGGTCGTGCCGCGCGCAGATCGCGCGGATGCGTCCGAGCAACTCGTCCTGCTCGGCGGTGCTGCCCTCCACCTCGATGATCAGCATGGCCTCGGCATCCAGCGGATAGCCCGCATGGGCGAACGCCTCGCAGGCATGGATGGCCGGGCGGTCCATGAACTCCAGCGCCACCGGAATGATGCCGGAGGCGATGATGGAGGCCACGCAGGCCCCGGCGACCTCGTTGGAGCGGAAGGCGGCGAGCATGGCGCGGCTGCCCTCCGGCGACCGCAGGATGCGCACCGTCACCTCGGTGACGATGGCAAGCTGGCCCTCGCTGCCGGTCAGCAGGCCGAGCCAGTCGTAGCCGGCGGCGTCCAGGTAGGCGCCGCCCAGTTCGAGCACCTCGCCCTCCACGGTGACGATCTTCAGCCCGAGCAGGTTGTTGGCGGTGACGCCGTAGCGCAGGCAATGGGCGCCGCCGGAATTCATGGCGACGTTGCCGCCGATCATGCAGGCGAGCTGGCTGGACGGGTCGGGGGCGTAGAAGAACCCCCTGCCCTGCACCGCCTGGGTAATGCCGATATTGGTCACCCCGGCCTGCACCACCGCCAGCCGGTCGGCATAGTCGATATCCAGGATGCGGTTCAGCCGCATCAGCCCGAGCACGACCGAATCCTCCATCGGCAGCGCGCCGCCCGACAGCGAGGTGCCGGCGCCGCGCGGCACCACCCGCACGCCCTCGCGGTGCAGGAACGCCATCACCGCGGCGACCTGCGCGGTGGTCTCCGGCAGCACCACCGCCAGCGGCACCTGCCGGTAGGCGGTCAGACCGTCGGTTTCGTAGGGCTTGAGCCGCAGGGTCTCGGCGATCACCCCGTCCGGCGGCAGCAGATGTCGCAACCCGGCGACGATGGCATCGCGCCGGGCGAGCACATTTTGTCGGGGCGGCAATTGGGTGATCATGCGGACGTCCTCCTGCCTGCCGACAATGTGAGCGGAGACGCGGCGCTCGGCAAGCACCGGTGCCGCATATCGGCCGGCGCGATCGACGCCGGCGGCATTTCCATTTCCAAACGTTCCGGCTTCACATAGTCTGGCGCCGCAAAGCGCAACGAGGTCGAAATGTCCGATCCCTCCGACCAACCGATTCGCGGGTCATGGCGCTGTGCCGCCTGGGGTGGCGTGCTCTCGCTTGCCATGCCCGGGCTGGGCCAGGTTTACGCACGGTCGTGGCGCCTGGGGGTGGTGTTGCTGACAGTTATCACCCTGCTCGGGATCACGACGAGGGTGTTGTCCCGGCTTCTGCCGCCCGATCCGGCTGCGCTCGGCCTGCTGCTCGCCCTCCTGGCGGCCATCCTGGCCTGCTATGCCGGCGCTCCGATCCACGCGGTGCGGCGCATCCGGCTGTACCCGGATCCGGCGAAACCGCGCTGGTTCCGCTCGACCTGGTTCACCGCTGCCGTTTTCCTCAGCATCAACGTCGGAATTGATACGGCCGCTCCGCTCCAGCTTGGCTGGCGGACCTTCTCAATCCCGTCGGGCGGCACCCTGCCCACGCTGCTGGTCGGCGACATGATCGTAACGGACACCACCGGAAGCGTCATCATGCCGGCCTATGGCGACATGATCGTGTTCCTGCTGCCGCGCGATCCGTCGCAGACGTTCATCAAACGTGTCGTTGGCCTGCCGGGCGACCGCGTCCAGATGAAGCGCGGCCAACTCTACGTCAACAGCACGATAATGCCGCGCCAATCGGCGGGCGACTACGTGACCCAGGGCGACGGCCCGCGCATGCTGCTCAGGCGCTTCATCGAGACGCTGCCGAACGGGAGCAGCCATGCGATCCTGAAAGCTGCCGATGACGGGCCGCTGGACAATACGATCTTGTATCGTGTGCCGGCGGACAGCGTGTTTGTCCTTGGCGACAACCGCGACAACAGCCAGGACAGCCGCATGATGGACGCGGTTGGGTTCATCCCCAGCGACAACGTCATCGGCCGTGCCTGGACAGTTCTCTGGTCGCCGCGGATGGCGCGCATCCTCAGCCGGATCGACTAAGGGGGAAATGGGGCCGGCAGGCCCCAGACCGTTGCCGGCGAGCCGCAATCAGCCCTGGCGGCACTTCATCCGCGGGTTCTTCTTGTTGATGACGTAGACGCGGCCATGCCGACGCACGACACGGCAGTTCTTGTCGCGGGTCTTGGCCGACTTCAGGCTGTTGCGGATGCGCATGATCAGGACGCCCTCGGTTCGCGAAGTATATGGAGCGGGGCGGAATACGGGGGCGGCCGGTCGCTGTCAAGTTTGGGCCGGCAATGCCGGGCTAACGCCCGATCGCATTCCAGCGCACCATGCGCACCTGGCCGGTATGGATCAGCTTCAGCCGGCGCATCCACACCTCGGCCTCGGCAACCACCGCGGCGGCGCGCAGCCGGTCCGGGCGAGCCTCCGACAGCGTCCGCACCAGGCGCTTCCAGCCCTGTACGGCCAGGCGCATGTGGCGCGTCGAGATATCCTCGGCCACCCGCACGTCGAAGCCGAGCTGGGCGAGGGCAGCAGACAACCCCGCCTCGGTCGGCAGGTCGGGCGTCCGCCCCTCGACCTCCGCCCAGGACCGGACCATCGGGTCCCCCGGATCGAGTCGCGCCGTGGCAACCATATCGACCAGCACCAACTGGCCGCCCGGCCGGAGCGCACCGGCAACGGCGATCAGCAGTTCCGGCACCGGCACCGGCCGTCCGGGGGCGCCGCGCAGCGCTTCCAGCGCCAGGACGTGGTTGAAGCCATGGCGGCGGAACACCGGCGCCTGCGGGTCCCAGGCGGCGACGGTGGCCCGCTTGGCGACCACCTTGCCGGCGCGCGGCAGCCGCCAGGCCGCCACCGCGGCCAGCGCCGGGTCGGCCTCATGGCCGGAAACCCAGGCGCCAAGCCCGCCCGCCACCGCCCGTGCCGCGCCGCCGCCGGCGGCGCCGAGCAGCAGCACCGAGGAGGCCGCCGACAGGCCGAGCGGCAGCGCAAGCCGCAGCACCTCCTCCTCCCCGCCCGGAACGACGATGCCATCGCCCCAGAGTTCATCGGCAACGGAGATGCGGGCCGGCGTCCAGCGCGCGGGCGGCATCAGCCGCGCCGGCGTCGGCGCCAGGGCAGGCGCAGGGATTTCCGGATGGTGCTCGGCCGCCGGTTCACACGGCACCGGCGGCACCACCACGGGCGGCGTCTCCGTGGTCTGCCAGAGATGCCTGAATCGACTGCGGAGATCGACAAGTCGCATGCGACGGCCTGATTTGCCCCAGGTCAGCGAGGTTCGCGGTCAGCACTTTTCCGGATCAGTACCGGAACATTCTGCTGCCCCAAACTGGGCCGATTCTGTTGCGAAACCGTTAAACCGCCGCGTCGAAACCGCGCCCGCGGCCGATGCGCCGCGGGCGGACCGGCGGCGCTTCAGCCGCCCGGCGCTTCCCTGGGCGCCGGGGTCTTCATCATCGCCCCGGTCATCGGGATGAAATACACCCCGACGTCGCGCTTCGAGTGGATCTTGCCCGCCTCGTCCTTGGTGTAGACGTACAGGATCTGGCCCTTCTTGAACGGCTGGCCGATGGGAATGATCATCCGCCCGCCCGGCTTCATCTGCTTGAACAGTTCGGGCGGCGCATACTGGGCGGCGCAGGTGACGATGATGATGTCGAAGCCGCCCTCCACCTCGGGCCAGCCGTAATAGCCGTCGCCGACCCTGGTGTGCACGTTGTCGTAGCCGAGCGGGGCGAAGATCTTGCCCACCGCATGGCCGAGCGGCTCGATGATTTCGATCGAATAGGATTTCTGCACGATCCGGCTCAGCAGTGAACTCTGAAAGCCGCTGCCGGTGCCGATTTCCAGGGTGACGTCAGTGTCCTTCGGGTGGGCGATCTGGGTCATGTAGGCCTGCCCCAGATAGTCCGACAGCGCCGAGCCGAAGCCGAGCGCCCAGGGCTTCGGCTCGGCCTCGTAGGCATTGCCGGGCGTCGCGTAATGGCCATCGTACATATAATGGAAATATTCCCGCGGCACCGCCTGGAACGCCGCCATCACCGCCGGGTCGGCGCTGCCAAGGCGTTCCTTCAGGTACGACTCGATCCGCTTCATCGCCGCCGGCTTGCGCGCCTGGATGGCCTGGAACTGCGCTTCGGTCAGGTCAACCGGCCGGCCGGACTTCGCCATCGCTTCCATATAGGCCTGCCGGGTCCAGCCGCCGGACGGGGCGGCAGCGGTGGCGGCGGCAGGCCCCGCCAGCAGGGCGCCGGCGGCGCCCAGAACGAAGCCACGGCGATTCAAGCCGATCTCGGGTTCAAACACTGCAAGCTCTTCCGCGTCGGGGGGAATGACAAGATGGCGCCCACATACAGCAGCAGCGCCAGCAACAGAACCCTGTCATAGCCCGCCTTGATCGCAATCAGGTTGGCGAGTGGCGTCGCCACCACGCTGAAGGCGCCGTTCAGCCCCCAGGCCCAGGGCAGGAACCCGGCATGGCCCATGCGGGACAGCCCGAGCGGAAACGGCAGGCCGAGCGCCACCGAGGCCGGCGCCAGCAGCGCCAGCACGACCGCCGCCCGCGCCGCGAACGGCAGGTCCAGCGTCGCCAGCAGGAACGGCTGCAGCGCCACCAGCAACAGCCCGCACCAGGCCGCCACCACCAGCCCCGCCAGCACCGCGCCGCGCCGCTCGCGCCCCTCGAACCGCCCGGCCAGCATGGCGCCCAGGCCGGAGAACACCAGCATGCCGGTCAGCACCAGGGCAAACCCGGTGGTGCGGTCATTGAGGAAGAAACTGGCGCGCTCGATCAGCACGATCTCGATCGACAGGAAGCCGAGTCCGAGCGCGGCGAAATACACCGCGGCCCGCAGCGCCCCGGGACCACCGGCGCGGAACCGCCGCCCGCCCAGCAGCGGCACCGCGAGCACGATCAGCGCCACCACCACCGCCTGCGACAGCACCGCCAGGTTCACCAGCGGCCCCAGCTCGGCCTGCGGCAGCAGCTCGATCCGCTTCAGGATGGTGCCGAGCCGGGACAGCCGCAGCACGGCATAGAAAGACGGCCGGTCATAGGTGATGGGCGACAGATCGAACGCCGCGCCGGAAACCGTCGGTTGCCCCAGCAGCACCGCCAGCGCTTCGTCGGCGATGGCATCGTTGGGGCCGTCGCCCGAGGTGACCTCGCCCGCTTCGAAGGAAACCGCAGGCAAGTCGTTGTATATATTCTTTCTTTCCGCCTCGACGTCGATCCCGGGGAAGAAGCTTATGTCGAATGACCGTTCGTCGCAGAACTGCTTGGCGGCCTTGATGCGGTCGGCACCGAACGGCGCGTTCGACACCAGGATGCGCACGTTCCAGGCCGAGCGGATCACCAGCACATGCGCCGGCGCATCGGTGACGCCGGCGATCCGCAGGCCCGCGCGCACCGTCGCCAGCATGCGCACCGCATAGGCCGGGAACTCGCGGATCGACACCGGGATGGAGACGATGCCGCCCGGTGCCAGGGCGCGCAGATAGCCGGCGATCGCCTCGGCGGCGAAGGCGCTGGCATTGGCTTCCGACGAGTCGAGGAAATCGGACGACAGGTCGATGACGTCCCAGGCCCCGCCGCCGCGCGTCGCCGCGATCGGCCCGGCGCGGACGATCCGCACCCCCTCCGGCACGGCAAACGGCGGCGAAGGGCCAAAACCATTCCGCAGGGCGCCGAGCAGCACCGGCTCGGGTTCCAGCGCCAGCACCTCGGCGGCGCCGAGCGCGCGCGCCTCGGCGATGCGGAACCCGCCCGAGGCACCGGCCAGCAGCACCCTTGCCCGCGGGCGCAGCACATAGGGCAGCGCGCCCAGCGTGGCGGGGGCATAGCCTGCCTCCGGCTGGCCCTTGGCGAGGGCGGCCACCCGGTTGCCGTCGCGAAACAGGCCAAAGCTCTGCGGCGGGCTGGGCAGGCCGAGCATGCCGGCGTTATTGGAGATGTCGGTATCGACCCGCTCGGTGAAGTCGTCGAGCAGCATGAAGAGTCCACGCGGCGAGGTCAGTTGTCCCGCCACGCGGCTGTCCTGCACGTGAAGGGGCGCGTAGATTGCCTTGAAATCGTTGATTTCCGCCCGGTCATCCAGCAGCAGCAGCGCTTCCCCTCCGGCCAGCGCCAGCACCGCCAGGGCGAACGCCCGGCCGCGCCGCAGCGGCGCGAAGGCGGCGGCGGCGGCGAATGGCAGCAGCAGGCAGGGCACCAGCCGGAACGGATGCACCAGCGCCATCAGCCCGAGTACCACCAGCGCCCCGGTGCCGGCGCCGGTGAGATCGAAGCCGTAAACCCGGCCGACATCCTCGTCGTTGAGGACGAAACACAGGCTGATATACACCCCGGACAGGAAGAAGAATGGCAGCAGAACAGCGTAGTAGCCGGCGATGTTCCACAACTGGACGGCGAAGGTCGCCGGGTTCTGCAATTGCAGCGGATTGAACGGGTTGACCGTGACCAGGTGGTAACCGAGCGACGCCGCGACAATCAGCGCCACCGGCAGCGCCGACAGCAGCAGCTTGCCATGCCGGACGAACACGTCCCGCGCCAGCGCCATCGCCACGCCGCTGAACGCGAAACCGGCCAGCACGATGGAAATCACCCAGTAGCCGTATTCCGACCATTTCGCGACGGCGAAATACCGGGTCAGCGCGATCTCGAACCCGACCGTCGCCAGCGACACCAGGAACAGCGGCGCCAGGGTGGAAAAAGCGGCCCGCTTGCGGAGAGACTGTGGAGCTATCGAACCAGTGAATGAACGCCTGCTGGAATCATTAACCGCCTCCGGCGAGGCCGGAGTATCGCGTGCATTCATTCACAAACTCTCATGGCCAGACGCGGCGGTGGATGAACGCCTCCACCACCCGGTCGAAGCGCCCGGGATCGTCCACGAACAGGGCGTGACCGACCCCTTCCATGACCACCGACTCGGCATTCGGGTGATGGTTGGCGAGGTTGAACGCCTGTCCTGCCCAGGTCGGGCGTACCACATAAAGTACTGGGTGGTCGGTGGAATAGACCGCTTCCTTCCAGAAGCTCCGCGGCACCGGATAGGACCGCAGCGCCGAGGCTGCGGCCGGCGGCGTGCGCAGGCAGGCCTCGGTCAACCGCTCGAGCCATGGACGCGGCTGCGGACGCAGGAACATGCCATCGACAAAACGCCGCATCTCCTCGGGTCGCGACAGCTTCGGCAGCTTGGCGCCGCGCCGGGCCGGCCGGGCCGAACCCGCGCCTGAGGCGGACGGCGCCGGGTCCTCGCCCACCGAGTTGTCGACCAGCACCAGGCCGGCGACATGGCGGTCGCCATGCTCATGCACGTAGGCCAGGCTGTCCAGCACGCCGAGCGACCAGCCCACCAGCAGCACCGGATCGGGACCCAGCCGGTCGATCAGTTCGCCGATGTCCTGGCCGCGCCGCCACGGGTCGTGGCCGGTATCGGCGACCTCGCTGTCGCCCTGCGAGCGTGGATCGAACGCCACCACCCGGTAGGTTTGCGAGAAGGCGCGGATCTGCGCCTCGAATATCCAGGCCGGCATGGTCCAGCCCGGCACCATGACGACGGTGCGACCGCGGCCGGCTTCGGTGTAGTGCAGGCGTACGCCGTCGCTGGTCATGAAATACCGGTCGGCCGCGCGCGCCGCCCCCGCCAGCAGCAGGCCGGCGAAAATGAGACTCGCGATTGCACCGACGCGTCGCATGCGGTCAACTGAGCCGGCAACAGCGCCGATGTCAACAAACGCATGGATGACGAGCCCCCTTCCCGCCGCAATGCCCTGATCGCCCTGCTCGTCGTGGTGCTGCTCGCGGCGGGCGGGTTCTGGATTTCGCGGGTGCTGCACGATGCCGGCCGCACCGAGGACTGTCTCATGCGCGGCGGGCACAACTGCGCGCCGATCGGGCGATAGGGGGCACGGAGATGCGGATGCATATCGAGAACATGCACATCGAGACCGGCCCGGCCACCGACTGGCTGCGCCAGGCCGGCGCCGCCGCCCGCACCGCTTCGGCGGTGCTGGCGCGGATGCCGGAAGCCGTCCGCAACGACGCCCTGCGCGCCGCCGCGGCGGAACTGCGGGCGCGCTGCAACTCGATCGTCGCCGCCAACGCCGGCGACCTTGCCGCCTTCGACGCGGCCGGCGGCGGCGGCGCCTTCCGCGACCGGCTGGCGCTGACGCCGGCGCGGGTGGCAGCCATGGCGCGCGGGCTGGACGACATCGCCGCCCTGCCCGACCCGCTGGCCCGCACGCTGGCCGACTGGACCCGGCCGAACGGCCTGCGCATCCGCCGCGTGCCGCAGCCGATCGGCGTCATCGGCATGATCTACGAGAGCCGGCCCAATGTGGGCGCCGACGCCGCCGGGCTGTGCCTCAAGGCGGGCAGCGCGGTGCTGCTGCGCGGCGGCTCGGACAGTTTCCGCAGCGCCGCCGCGATCCATGCCGCGGTCACCGGGGGATTGCGCGCCGCCGGCGCGCCGGCCGCGGCGGTGCAGGTGCCGCCCTCCACCGACCGCGCCTATGTCGCCGCCATGCTGGGCGCCGCCGGGCTGATCGACCTGATCATCCCGCGCGGCGGCAAGGGCCTGGTGCAGCGGGTGATGTCGGAAGCGCGGGTGCCGGTGCTGGCGCATGCCGAGGGGCTTTGCCACACCTATGTCCACGCCGCCGCCGACCCGGAGATGGCGCGCCGGATCGTGGCCAACGCCAAGATGCGGCGCACCGGCATCTGCGGCGCCACCGAGACGCTGCTGATCGACGCCGCGGTGGCGCCGTCGCTGCTGCCGGTGCTGGTGGCCGATCTGCGCGCGCTGGGCTGCGACTTCCGCGCCGACGCCCGCGCCCGGGCGATCGTGGCGGACCTGACGCCGGCCAGCGAGGCCGATTTCGACACCGAATGGCTCGATTCGATCCTGTCGGTCGCCGTGGTGGACGGGGTGGACGACGCGATCGCCCATGTGCTCCGGCACGGCAGCGAACACACCGACGCCATCGTGACGCAGGACGCGGCGGCGGCGCAGCGCTTCATCGACGGCGTGGACAGCGCGGTGGCGATGTGGAACGCCTCGACGCAGTTCTGCGACGGCGGCGAATTCGGCTTCGGCGCCGAGATCGGCATCGCCACCGGGCGCATCCATGCGCGCGGGCCGGTCGGGCTGGAGCAGCTGACCACCTTCCGCTACGTGGTGACCGGCAACGGCCAGGTGCGGCCATGAGGCCGGCAACCTGAGAGTTTGTGAATGAATGCCCGCGACGCTCCGATCCGGCCGAAAATATTCAACGATTTCAGCGGTTTTTTATTCACAGGTTCGATTGCTTCAAAAGCCCTCAGCGAGCCGGGGCGGTTCGGCGACCGGCGGCGCGGCCGCATCGGCCTGCTCGGCGGCTCGTTCAATCCGGCGCATGAGGGGCACCGCCACGTCGCCGAACTGGCGCGGCGGCGGCTGCGGCTGGATCAGGTATGGCTGCTGGTCTCGCCGGGCAATCCGCTGAAGCCGGAAGCGGGCATGGCGCCATTGCCGGTGCGGCTGGCATCGGCGCAGCGGATCGCCGATGGCAAGCGGATCGTGGCGACGGCGATCGAGGCGAAGCTCGGCACCCGCTACACCGCCGATACCCTGGCCACCTTGCGCCGGCGCTTCCCGCATGCGCGCTTTGTCTGGATCATGGGCGCGGATAATCTGGCGCAATTGCCGCGCTGGCGTCGCTGGCAGCAGATCGTTGCGGGCATGCCGTTTGCCGTGGTGCCCCGGCCAACCTACAATCAGCGTGCGCTCGCCGGGCAGGCGGCGCGGCGCCTGCGCTGGGCGCGACGTGCCGCCCACCTCGCCCCCGCCCTGGCCGGGATGGCGCCGCCGGCCTGGGTGTTCCTGCCGGCGCCGCAGCATGCCGCCTCGGCCAGCGCGATTCGTGCCGCCCATCCAGGACCGTGATCCGGAGTACGACGTCATCGCCAGAAAGCCCCCGACCCCGCCTGCGCCGCCCAACGACCCGCCGGGCACCGCCAACAAGACCACGGCGACGCGCAAGCGGGCCAGCCCGCGCAAACCAACCGGCCCTGCCCTGCCCGCGCCCCCCGGCACCCCGCGCAAGAAAGCGGTGGCCGCCGGCCCGGCGCCCGCCCGGGTGCGCCCGCTCGAGGCCGTCGAGGTCTCGCGGCTGGACGATCTTCAGCAGGTGATCGTCACCAGCCTGGAGGACGACAAGGCGGAGAACATCGTCACCATCGACCTGGCCGGGCGGGCCGCCTTCGCCGACCGGATGGTGTTGGCGACGGGCCTCGCCGACCGGCAGATCGCCGCCATGGCGACGCATCTGGAAGACAAGCTGGAGGAAGCCGGGCTGAAGCGGGTGCAGATCGAAGGCGCCTCGGGGTCCGACTGGGTGCTGATCGACGCCGGCGACATCGTGGTGCACCTGTTCAAGGCGGAGGCGCGGACGATGTATGCGCTGGAACGGATGTGGGGCGCCGAGCTGGACGAGGAGTCGCCAGCCCCTGGCTGAACTGCGGATCATCGCCGTCGGGCGGATCGGCCGGGGACCGGAGGCCGAGCTGGTGGCGCGCTATGCCGGACGGGTCCGCCCGGCGCTGACGGTGACCGAGGTGGCGGAAGGCCGTGGCAGCGCGGTCGAGATCCGCCGGCGGGAGGCGGCTGCGCTGCTGGCGGCACTGCCGGCGCAGGCGCTGGCGGTGGTGCTGGACCTCGGCGGCGCGGCGGCGGACACCGCGGCGTTCGCGGCCCGGCTGGGGCGTTGGCTGGAAAGCGGACGGCCGGTTTGCTTCCTGATCGGCGGTGCCGAGGGGCTGGACCGGTCGGTGCTCGACCGGGGCGATTGCGTGCTGTCGCTGGGAGCGCTGACCTGGCCGCATATGCTGGCGCGGGTGATGCTGGCCGAGCAGATCTTCCGTGCGCGGAGCCTGGCTTCGGGGCATCCCTATCATCGGGCTTTTCGGCCCTGACGATATCGGCCAGGGGCAAAGGCGCGCAGGCACGTTTGCGAATGAACCCTCGCTGATATCATTGAGATCATCCGGCAAGATCGGAGCGGCGCGGGCATTCATTCACAAACTCTCAGTGCCGGTCAGGAATAAACCGCTTGATCTGATTTGTTGTGTGGTCGGATCGTATGGTTCCATTCGCCGTGGGCGGCAGCGCGCAGGATCCGCAGCCCTGGCCGCATTGATTCAGATCAATGCCGCGCGCCCGCGCCGTTCAATATCGTGTTACCTATTGGACCGGCCGCGCACGCTGAGCGCAACGAGTCTTTTATGCAACGAATTGCTGTCCCTTTGCTTTCATCGGCGCCTGCCGGAGACCCGCTCGGCAAGGGACTGCCGATGTCGCAGCGGCAGTTAAGGAGCGGCCCGGTGCCTGCTTCCCGGTGCCGGGCCGCTCGCCTTCCCCACGGGACTTGGCCATGCGTGCATATGCCTGCCGGTAGCTATCGACCGTGTTCCATCCGGCCCCGCGGTGGTGTCTGATGCGCCGGGCAGCACGGGACGCACACGCATGGAACGGGACATCAACAGCAGCGTGATGGGGGCCAACGGTGGCACCGCCAGCGCCTGACCCCCGCCCGCTCGCAGGGCTTTTCGTGGTGGATTTTTCCACCCTGCTGCCCGGCCCGCTCGCCACCCTCATCCTGGCCGAGGCCGGCGCCGAGGTGATCAAAGTCGAACGCCCCGGCACCGGCGACGACATGCGCCACTTCCCGCCGCAGATCGCCGGCGGCAGCGCCGTCTTCGCCCTGCTCAACCGCGGCAAGCGGAGCCTCGCCCTCGACCTCAAGGCAGCCGGTGCGATGGAACGCCTGCGCCCGCTGCTGGCACGCGCCGATGTGCTGGTGGAGCAGTTCCGCCCCGGTGTCATGGACCGGCTCGGCCTTGGCTATGCCGCGCTGTCGGCGCTCAATCCAGGGCTGATCTACTGCTCCATCACCGGCTACGGCCAGCACGGGCCGCGTGCCCATCTGGCCGGCCACGACCTGACCTACATGGCCGATTCCGGCCTGCTCGGCCTGGTCGCCGGGGCAGACGGCACGCCGGTGCTGCCGCCGGCGCTGGTGGCCGATATCGGCGGCGGCGCCTATCCGGCGGTGATCAACATCCTGCTTGCCCTGCAGGCACGCGCCCGCAGCGGACGCGGTTGCCAGCTCGACATATCCATGCACGACAACCTGCTGCCGTTCGCCTTCGCCGCCCTGGCCGAGGGGTTCGCCGCCGGCGGCTTCCCCGCCGCCAACACGCTGCTGACCCATGGCGGCTCGCCGCGCTACCAGATCTACCGCATGGCGGACGGACGCTGCCTCGCCGCCGCCCCCCTGGAAGACAAGTTCTGGCGGGCGTTCTGCGACGCCGCCGGCCTGCCCGAGACCGCCGGCACCGCCGAGGTGGCAACCTGCGTCGCCGCCCATGACAGCGCCGAATGGGGCCGCCGCCTGGCCGGGCGCGATGTCTGCTGCGCCATCGTCGCCACCCCGGAGGAAGCCGCCGCCGACCCGCATTTCGCCGCGCGCGGCCTGTTCGCCCATCGCGTGCGCACCGCCGGTGGCGAACTGCCGGCCCTGCCGGTGCCGGTCGACCCGCAATTCCGCGCCGCCCCCGGCATACGGGACAGCCCCGCTTTGGGCGAAGCCGGCGCGGATTCCTGACCGGCGGCATGGACACCCGCATGACCTGCGCCCGGATCACCCGCCTGCGCGCGGAGGTCGCAGCCCAACCCGGCAGCGCGGCGGCGCTGTGTGCACTCGGCGGCGCGCTGTGGCAGGCCGGCCAGTGCGCGGAAGGTCTGGCCCGGTTGCAGCAGGCGGTGCAGGCCGATCCCGGGCACCTGGAGTCGCTGATCAATCTCGGCAACGCGCTTGCGGCGGCCGGCCGGCCCGAGGAGGCGGAACGGCTTTACCGCTCGGTGCTTGCCGTGCAGCCCGAGGATGCGGTCGTGCATTTCAACCTCGGCTGTGCCTGGCTCGCCGCCGGCGACGGGGCGCGCGCCGAGGCGGCATTGCGGGCAGCGCTGGCGCTGCGTCCGGCATACGGGGCTGCGCTGAACAACCTCGGCACCGCGCTGCGCCAGCAGGGACGGCCGGCCGAAGCGCTGGCGTGCTATCGCCGCGCCGTGGAACTGCGGCCGGACCAGGCCGGGGTGCACGGCAATATCGGCTCGGCGCTGCTGGCGCTTGGCCGTGCCGACGACGCGCTGGCGCATCTGCGCACCGCCGTCCGCATGGCGCCCGACGACGCGGAAGCCTGCAACAACCTCGGCGGCGCGCTGCTGGCGCTCGACCAGGCGCCAGAGGCCGCCGGGTGGTTCCGCCTCGCCGTCAGGCACGACCCGGAGCACTGCCAGGCCCGTTTCGGGCTGGCGCTGGCGTTGCTGGCCCAGGGCCAGTTCCGCGAGGGCTGGCAGCACTACGACTCGCGTTGGCGCGACCCCGCCTTCACCGCCGACGAGCGCCCGTTCGCCCAGCTCCCCTGGGGCGGCGAGGAACCGGTGCAGGGCCGCACCATCCTGCTGCACGCCGAGCAGGGACTGGGCGACACGCTGCAGTTCGTCCGCTACGCGCCGTTGCTGCGGACCCGCGGTGCCCGGGTGGTGCTGCAGGTGCAGGCGCCGCTGGTGGCGCTGCTGGCCGACCTGGCCGACGCGGTGATCGCGCGCGAAGCCGAACCGCCGCCCTTCGATCTGCACTGCCCGCTGATGAGCCTGCCGCGCGCCTTTGGCACCGGGTTGGACAGCATCCCGGCGGAAGTTCCCTATCTTCGCGCCCCGCCCGCGCATTTGTCCCTCTGGTCGGCGCGGCTGGGCGAGCGGCGGCGGCGGCGCATCGGCATCGCGATCTCGGGCGACCCGTCGCATCCCGAGGATGCGCAGCGTTCCATTCCGGCGGCGTTGTTCCTGACGGCGTTCGCGGGAGTCGATGCCGAGTTGCACGTGTTGCAGAAGGACATCCGCGCGGCCGACGCGCCGGCGCTGGCGGCGCTGCACGTGCATGATCCGCTGATTGAGGATTTCCGCGACACCGCCGCATTGGTGGCGCTGATGGACCTGGTGGTGACGGTGGACACCGCGCCGGCGCATCTGGCCGGTGCGCTGGGCGTGCCGGTCTGGGTGCTGTTGCAGCACGGCGCGGATTTCCGCTGGCTGAGCGGGCGCACGGACAGTCCCTGGTATCCAACGGCACGGCTGTTCAGGCAGCGAGGCTATGGGAATTGGACTTCTGTACTTGCCGAAGTGGCCGCGGCATTGCGGTGTATTCCCTGACCCTTCCCTGTGTTCGCGGTCACGCGACGCACGCTTGGAATCCGTAAGCATGCGCCGGGACTTACCGCGGACGGATTCCGGGCGTGGGTCTGTGCTGCGGCCGGGGTGTCGGCCGCCCCGGCAACCGCCAGCAGCTGCCTGGGCATTGGAATCCCACGTTTTTCAGCAGATCGGCCGGTTCGCCGGCGATTTTCGCGCGCTGAACAATGGTCCGGCCCTCGGCCACGTAGCGCACCGCCTGCAGTTTTCCCGGCAGGTGGGCGATGGGCGCCCAGGGCAGGCCGGAGCGGATTTCGGCGGTGCGCTGCACCTGCCCGGCGACGCCAGTCCGTAACCACCAGGCGAGCGCCCCGGTCAGTTGTCCTGGCCAGGGCACCCGCCCGTTGGCAGCCGAAACGATCAATCCGCCTTGACGTGCAGCGTCAGCAGGAATTCCACCGTCCGGTCGGCATATTTCGCCGCAATCCGGACGAGGAAGATGTCGCCCACCTTGGCGTCGGCTGGCACCGTGCCCGAAAGGTGGAACTCGTGGGCGGCGATCGGGGCCGCTTCGGCGTGGGTGAGGGTCACCGGTCTTGCCTCGGCAATCCTGATCTTCAGGTCGGCCGCCGGCAGCTTCGCCCGCAGAGTCGGCGTGAGGTAGAGCGGATAGACCGTGCGCGCGCCGGCCTGCTGCAGCACCTGGCGCAGATTCACCGCGTCATGGGTGGCGTCGAAACCGGCCGCCACGCGCACCGCGGTCGCCGTGACGTGCGGCAGCGGCGGTTCATGCCCAATGATTGGCGCGGCGACGGTGAAGGTCCAGGGCTTGCCGATAAACACCCAGATCGACTCGGTGTTGCGCCACGCCGAGGAGCTGTGCTCGACATTGGCGTACGGGCTGGGAATCAACGTCGACACCACCGGATCGACGGTGGCGTGGAGCGACTGGGCGTTGTAGATGCTGACCGCGGCGCAGATAGACTGGCCCACGGGAGCGCTGTGGAATGGATGGCCGCTGTTCACCTGCACGCTGCCGAAGCCTGGCACCGTGACGGTGCGCACATCGATCAACGTGCCATAGGTGCCGACGCCGCCCGCCATCCGCCAGAAGCGCACCACCGTGTTCACCGCCGGCGTTGGTGAGCTGTTATGGACCACCACCGCCAGCTTGTAGTCGGTGTTCGGCAGCAGCAGCGTATCGGCAGCCGGCGTTGCCCCCATCGGCACCGGATTGTTCTGCTGATCAAAGAGCAGGATATCCGGGCTCTCCCAAGTGCCGTGCACATACGGATCGGGCGTGAGCAGTGCCGGCGGTTTCAGGTTCACGACCAGATCGGCCTCACCGACGTACTGCCCGTCGACCGTGCCCACGACGTGGAAGACGTGGACCGCATTGGCGTTGCCCGGCGGGCTGAGCTGCAAGCCGACGGAATAGGACTTGTCCGGCTCCAGCGTGAGCGTTACCGGCGCCGCGGTCGGCCCGGCCGGACCGGTGCTCGCCGGCGCGATCAGCAACGGCTTCCAGGACTGCGCCGAACCGGGCGGAACAGCCGCCCCGTTCTGCACCGATTCGGTCAGCGTCAGCACCATCTTCTCCACGGTGCCCTTCTCCACAGTTTCGGTGGCGCTGCCGAAGACAAGGAAGGAAAGCTTGGAAGCAACGCCGATCGGCACACCAAGAACGTCGATATTCTGCTGGATATAGGGCTGATCGGGCGGGGGGGACGGGAGCTTGGCGTAAAGACAGGCGTGGAAGCCGCCTGACGGCGTCAGCAGGGTGAAAGCGACCGTTGCCGTGCCGGGAATGGCGTATTCCTGCGGCGGCACGGCCACCGGTGCCGGCTGCGTCAGCCCGTCCGTGGCGCCCCCCCGGCCAATACCGAAGGCGCTGTGCGAAACACTGACCTGAACCGGGGGAGATTCGACGCTGTCGGTGTTTTCGACAACCAGGAAGATCTCGTAAAGCCGGTTCTCCTGCAACGCGCCAGGACCGACCGTCTTTTTCGTAACTGCGTCAACGATGACGAATTGCTGGTTTTTCGTCATGAAGGATAGTGGCATTTTTTTCACTCCGCATTTGGAACCATTGCACACATTTTTTCCAAACGGCATGGCGTGCGCCACGTCACGGCAGCCGCGACTTCCAGCGAAGGCGGTTGAACCTCGGGCGGAAAATCGCAGTCTGCCAAAACGATATCGGCCGGCGCCGTCCCCCGCCGCCTCGTTTCGTCCCCGGCAGCAGGCGCGCGCCCTGCCGGTCCGGCGCTCCCAGAGGAACCCGCACGTGGCGGCCAGATTCCTGTCCGCCCGCATCCGGCATGCCCGCCGCCCGTCGCGCAGATCCCGGCGGCGCAGCCGGCGTAAGAATTTTCCATATTCTCAAATATGTCCAAGGCCATGCGCACCTTCTTCAACCGGCATTTATGTAGATGTGCCCGGCGACCACAGCATCCAGCTCGTAGGGTTCGGCTGCTGCGCCGGGGAACCAATCCGGAAATCACTCGATTTAGGCAGCGATTTTTGCAATTCGCAACAGTGGCGCGAATCTCGGCCCAGCTTTCCACTAGAAATGGTGGCTTCCTGACACATCTACATAAGCATTCCTCAGCCACTACATCATCACGCCTGGTGACGAATTGGCTACCGGTATGTAGTTATTTGAGTCTATTCTGCCATATCAAATTTGATTGGCAATGAAAATACCATCGTCTCGCCGAAATGTGATTGCAGCAACCAGCGGCGACGGCGCGGGTGGTTCCGCCTCGCCGTCGGGCACGACCCGGAGCACTGCCAGGCCCGTTTCGGGGCTGGCGCTGGCCATGCTGATCCGGGTTCGCGCGCGGCTCCGCCCAGGCCTTCCTTTCCGTCTGTCCTGGCGCCTACTCCGGCGCCGGCGAGGCCAGCGGCTTGTTCTTTTCCACCACATACACGCCCAGCAGTCGCTACCGTTTGCCGCCGTTGCGCGCCCCGTGCGGCAGTTCGGGCGGGATCACGAAGGTGTCGCCCGCCCGCAGCGTGCGGTCGGGCTGTCCCTTCATGCTGAGGTCAGCCTCGCCTTCGAGGACGTACACCGTCTCGACGCCCGGATGGGTATGGCGGGCAACCAACGCATTCGGCTCGATGTCGATCAGCACCTGGACAACGGCATGCGCTTCATCCGGGTAGTCGATGCGGCGCAGGACGGTGCGGGTAAGGCCTGGAGTCTGCGCCTGGGCCTCGACGGCGGAGGCAACCAGTCCGGTGGCGGCACAGAGGGCGCAGGCGGCGAAACGGCGGCGTGCGAGCATGGTGCTTTCTCCCTTCAGCGCAACGAGCCTAGCGCCGGGGCAATGCCGCACGCAACGCGACTTTGCGGGACGCGGGCCGCCATGACCCAGGCCGTTCCCGGGCAGGTCGTTACGCGCGTGACGTGCCCCGTCAGGCTCCGTCCGGCAAGCCCTGCTTGCCGGGCGGAATTGCCAGCTGCCGCCGCGACGGTCCACAGGTCCACCGCCGCCTTGCTGGCGCAATAGGCCGGCGGAAAATGCGATCATGTTCCGAGACTACCCAAGCGCTGCTAGAACGTCGCGCGTCTTGAAGGACCTGCCCACATGACCGCCCCCGCTGCCTCCGCCGGACTGGCGTCGATGACCGGATTTGCCCGCACCGAGGGGGTCGCCGAGGGACTCGCCTGGGCCTGGGAACTGCGCAGCGTCAACGGCCGCGGCCTGGAATTGCGCCTGCGCCTGCCGCCCGGCCTCGACGCGCTGGAACCCGCCCTGCGCGAGGTCGCCGGCAAACACCTCAGGCGCGGCAACGTGACCGCCAACCTCACGGTCAAGCGCGACGACCAGCCCCGCCTGGCCCCCGATCCGGCGGCGCTGGAGCAGGTGCTGGTGCTGGCCACCGCCCTCGCCGCCCGCATTCCCGGCGCCCCGGCACCGCGGGCCGAGGCGCTGCTGGCCCTGCCCGGCGTGCTGCGCCCGGCCGCCGCCGCCGAGGAGGACGGCGCCGCCGGCACCCGCGAGGCCGCCTACCGGCAGGGCTTCGCCGCCGCGCTGGCGGCCCTGGTGATCGCCCGCCGCGGCGAGGGCGCCCGGCTCGCGCTGACCTTGCGCCGCCTGCTGGACGAAATCGCCGCGCTGCGCGCCACCGCCGGCATCCAGGCCGCCGACCAGCCGGCCGCGCAGCGCGCCCGCATGCTCGAATCCGTGCAGGCGCTGCTCGCCGAGGTGCCCGGCCTGCCCGAGGAGCGCATCGCCCAGGAAGTCGCGCTGCTGGCCTCGCGATCCGACGTGCGTGAGGAACTCGACCGGCTGGACGCCCATCTGCACGCCGCCAACGCCCTGCTTGCCGAGGATACCGCCATCGGCCGCCGCTTCGATTTTCTTGTCCAGGAGTTCAACCGCGAGGCCAACACGCTGTGCAGCAAATCGGCTTCGGTGGCACTTACCGCGACCGGATTGAAGCTGAAGGCTGCCATCGAGCAGTTGCGCGAGCAGGTACAGAATATCGAATGAGAAACAAGGAAGGAAGGCCAGGGCGCTGCCCTGGACCCGCCAAGGGGCAGTGGCCCCTTGGAACCCATTCATTAAGCGCTGTAACGCCAACATGACACGCCGGGGTGTCTGTCTTGTCATCTCAGCCCCCTCCGGCGCGGGAAAAACCTCGCTCACCCGGGGCCTGCTGGCGGTTGAGCCCGACCTCACCTCGTCCATCAGCGTCACCACCCGCGCCCCCCGCACCGGCGAGCGGGAGGGCGAGCACTATCTGTTCCGCACCCCGGCGCAGTTCGAAGCCATGGCCAGCGCCGGCGAATTGCTGGAATGGGCGCATGTGTTCGCCCGCAGCTACGGCACCCCGCGCGCGCCGGTGGAAGCGGCGCTCGCCGCCGGCCGCGACGTGGTGTTCGACATCGACTGGCAGGGCCATCGCCAGCTGCGCGCCGCCCTGCCCGGCGACGTGGTCGGCCTGTTCATCCTGCCGCCGTCGCTGCCCGTGCTGGAAGCCCGGCTGCGTGGCCGCGGCACCGACCAGGAAGCGGAAATCGCCCGGCGCATGCAGGCCGCCCGGGCCGAAATCGCCCACGCCCCGGAATTCGATCACGTGCTGGTCAACGCGGCATTCGACGCCGCGCTGGCCGGCTGCCGCGCCGTGCTGCACGCCGCCCGGCTGGCCACCCACCGGCTCAGCGGATTGCCCGGCTTCATCGCGGAGCTGACCCCATGACGGACCTCGCCGCGCTGCGCCGCGACTACGCCGCCCGCATGCTGCGCATCGCCGGCGTCGAGGATGCGGCGGTGGAGCGGGCGCTGGCCATCGTGCCGCGCGAGGACTTCCTCGGCCCCGGTCCGTGGACCATCCTCGACCCGACCATCGGCGCCGTCGAACTGGCCGGCGACGACCCGGAGCCGCTGTATGACGACGTGCTGGTGGTGCTCGACGCCGCGCTCGGCCTGAACAACGGCAGCCCCTCGCTGCACGCGCTGATGCTGCACCATCTCGGCGTGCGGCCGGGCGACCGGGTGCTGCATGTCGGCGCCGGCGCCGGCTACTACACCGCCATGCTGGCCGAACTGGCCGGGTGGCAGGGTAGCGTCGTCGCCATCGAATACGACCAGCGCCTGGCCGCCGCCGCCGCCGCCAACCTGCGCCCCTGGCCCAACGTCACCGCCGTGCAGGGCGACGGCGCCAACTGGCCGCACGGCCCGGTGGACCGCATCTACGTCAATTTCGCCATCGCCGATCCCGCCTGGCGCTGGATCGACAACCTCGCCGACGGCGGCACGCTGGTCTTTCCGCTCGGTGTCCCGCCCGGCCGCGTCCGCGGCGAGGCGCGGCGCCATTCCGGCCACGGCGCCGTGCTCGCCTGCACCCGCAGCGGCGCCGGCATGGCGGTGCGCCACCTTACGCCCTGCGCCTTCGTGTGTGCCGAAGGCAGCCTGGCCGGCACCCCGGCCGTGCGGGAGGCGCTCGACCGCGCCTTCCTGCGCGGCGGCGTCGAGTTCGTTCGCAGCTACCGCCGGCCGCCGCCGCCCTCGCCGGCCCGCTGCTGGTTCTGGTCGCCCGACTGGGCGCTGTCCTACGACGCGCCTGAGATTTCGTGACCGCCCTGTTCGGGCTGGTTGCGCCGGTCTTTGCGCTGATCGGCATGGGGGCGCTGGCCGTCCGCCTGCGCCTGATCGCGCCGGAAGCGGTGCGCGGCATGACCGATTTCGTTTTCTACACCGCCATGCCCGGCCTGCTGTTCGCCGCGATCGCGCAGGCGCCGCCGCTGCGGCTGGTGGACATTGCCGGCTCGTTTCTCGGCGGCGCGCTCATCCTGTTCGCCGTCGCCCTGCTGCTGGCGCGCAGGTGGCTGCGCGCCCGGTTGGGCGATGCCGCGCTGTTCGGGCTGAACTGCGTCTATGGCAACACCGTGATGCTCGGCATCCCGATCATCGATGCGGCCTACGGGGCGGCAGGCGTGGCCACCCTGCTGGCGGTGATCGCCTTCCACACGGCCGTGCTGCTGCCGCTCGCCACCCTGTTCATCGAGGCCGATACCGGGCGCGGCCCGCTCAAGGTGCTGTGGGCGGCGCTGCTGGGCTCGCTGCGCAATCCGGTGGTGGTGTCGATCCTGCTGGCGCTCGCCTGGCGCGCCGGCGGACTTGCCATGCCGGAGCCGGTGCACCGTTTTCTCGCCCTGATCGGCGGTGCCGGTCCGCCGCTGGCGCTGTTCTGCCTCGGCGCCACCCTGCCGCGCCCGAGTGGCTGGTCGGACCTGCGCGAGGTGGCCCTGGCGACTCTGCTCAAGCTGGCGGTGATGCCGGCACTGGTGGCGCTGTTCGCCAGCCTCGCCGGCGTGCACGGACTGGCCTTTTCGGTGGTGGTGCTGGCGTCCGCGCTGCCCACCGGCGCCAACGCCTTTCTGCTCGCCCGCCACTTCGCGACGATGATGGAAACCTCCGCCACCACGGTGGTGGTCAGCACTGCGTGTTCGATCGTTACGCTGACTTTGCTGCTGGGGGTGCTGCCGCGCTGACATCACGGCACGGCACGTGCACCGGCAGGCGATGCCATCCGGGGCAATCCTTATCGGCAACCGCACGCCAAGGCTGGCAACCCGTGACCAACCGGCTCAGCGATCGGTCAGCCTGATCTCAATGCGCCGGTTCCTGGCATAGGCATCCGGCGTGTCGGCCGGATCGAGCGGCTGGTTTTCGCCAAACCCGGTGGCGGCCAGCCGGTTCGGCGCGATGCCGTCGGCAATCAGCAGCTTGACCACGGTGATCGCGCGCCCGGCCGAGAGCTCCCAGTTGCTGCCCCAGGGACCTTTGTCGATCGGCTGGCGGTCGGCGTGGCCGTCCACCCGCAGCACCCAGGCGATATTGGCGGGGATTTCCTTGCTGACCTGTTTCAGCGTCGCCGACAGCTTGAGGATCTCATCGGCACCGGCATTGGTCAGATCCGCGCTGCCCACCGGGAACAGCACCTCGCTCTGGAACACGAAGCGGTCGCCGACCACCTGGATGCCGGGCCGGTTGGCCAGTACCGCGCGCAGCCGGCCGAAGAAGTCGCTGCGGTAGCGCTGCAGCTCCTCCACCTTGCGGGCCAGCGCCGCATTCAGCTGGCTGCCCAGGCTGGCGATCTGCACGTCCTTGTCGCGCGCCGACGTCTCGGCGACATCCAGCGCCCTCTGCAACGCCGCCAGTTGCGCCCGCAACTCGTCCAGTTGCCGGCTCACCCCCGCCAGCTCGGCGCGCGCGGCATCGCCGAGCCGCTTCTCCTCGGCCGCCTGGGCGGCGGTGGCGGTGCGCGACTGCGCTTCCGCGGTGGCACGCGCGGCGGCGTCGCGGGCCTGCTTCTCCAGATCGTCGCGCAGCGCGGTCAGCGCCCGGAGTTGCTCGGCCAGCTTGGCCAGCTCCGACACGCGCGCCTCGATCGTCGCCTTGTCCGCCTGGTGGGTGCGATCGAGCTCGGCCAGCTGGGCCTGGACGGCCTGCAACTGCTGCCGCGCGGCGGCCAGATCCTGCACCGTGGTGTCGGCCCGCTTGCCGGCATCGGCCAGTTCCGCGGCGCGCGCCGCCAGTTGCCGCTGCGCCTCGGCAAGCTGGGTGACCGCCGCCGTTCTCTCCTGTGCCTGCGTTTCGGTGCGGCGGGCAGCCTCGGCCAGTTGCGCCGTCAGGTCCTCGGCGCGCGACTGCGCCGCCTGGGTCTGCAGCGCCGCATCGGACAGCCGCGCCGACAGCCGGTCGCGCTCGGTTCTGAGCGCGTCCCGGTCGGCGGTCAGCCTGTCCTGGTCGGCGCGCAGAGCGGCCACCTGCTGGGACAACTGGTCGCGCGCCGTGGTGGATGCCTGCAGGTCACGACCCGCCTGCGCCAGCGACAGCCGCAGTTCCGCCGTCCGGCCGCGCTCCAGCGACAGCATGTCGGACAGCTCGGCGATCTGCCGGTTCAGCTTGTCCAGCGCCTGGTCGCGCCCGCTCAGCGCCACCGACAGGAACGCCTGCGCCAGCACGAACACCAGCAGCACGAAGATGATGACCATCAGCAGGGTGGACAACGCATCCACATAGCCGGGCCAGACATTCAACCCGGCATCGCTGCTGCCTCGTCTGCGGAGCGCCATCGGTCAGCCCCCGCTCACCGCGGCTGCTCCTCGGCGAGGGCGGCGATGGTCCGCGTCAGCACGCGGATGTCGTTGCGCAGTTCCGAGGTGCTCTGCGCCCGGCCCTGTTCGGTCTCGGTGAGCAGCCGCTGCAGGTAGAGTTCGATGTTGCGCAGGTGGGCGCGCACGATATCGTCGTGGCCGTCGGTCTGCGGGGTGAGGCGTTCGCCGAGATGCACCAGCGCCGGCGCGATCGCCTGCTGGCCCTCGGCGATGCGCAGCATGAGCTGCTGGTTGGCGCGCATCGTGTCCGACAGCGTGGCGATGCGTTCGGTCAGGGCCACCAGGGTCTGGTTGGCCTGATTCCGCCCGTCCTCGCCGCGGGCGAGGATGTGCTGGAGGTTTTCCATGTTCTCGGCGGTCTGTTCCAGCAGCGCCTGGACATACACCGGCACCGAGCCTTCGCCCTCATTGCCGAGCACGCCGGAGGACAGCCGGGTGATGCCGGCCAGCCATTCCTCCAGCTCGTTGAAGAAGCGGTTCTGCGCCTGCCCGGCGGTGAGATCGAGGAAGCCGAGCACCAGCGCGCCGGCAAGGCCGAGCATGGAGGTGGAGAATGCCGTGCCCATGCCCTTGAGCGGCCGGGCCAGGCCGGATTTGAGCTGTTCGAACAGGGCGTTGATGTCGCCCGAGCCGACCGACATCGAGGTGATCACATCGCCCACCGAGGAGACGGTGAGCAGCAGCCCCCAGAAAGTGCCGAGCAGGCCGAGAAAGATCAGCAGGCCGGTCATGTAGCGCGACAGCTCGCGCGATTCGTCCAGCCGGCTGGCGATGCTGTCGAGCAGCGAACGCATCGCCGGGGCGGAGATGGTGAAGCGGTCGGGCGCGGTGCCGCCGGCCTCGCGCGCCTTGGCGGCGCGGGCGGCGAGCATGTTGGCCATCGGCGCCAGCAGCCGCGGCGCGGCCAGGGTGGTCAGTCGGGCGCGCGCCTGCTGGAAGGTCTCCAGCCAGGTGACCTCCGGGCTGAGCCGGGTGACCTGGCGCATGTTCCAGGTGATGCCGAGGAACAGCACCAGCAGGATCAGGCTGTTGAGCATCGGGTTGGCACCGAAGGCGACCAGCAGCGGCCCCGACAGCAGGATCACCACGACAAGCACGGCGCCCAGAAACAGCACCATGCGGAACAGATACCGGGTCGGGCGCGTCATTGGGCTGACCTTGCCTGGGAGGGCGGGGCGACGACGGTCACATCGACGCGATCGGCAGGGCCGTCCTCGACGCCATGGCTGGCGCCGAGAGCCTTCACGTAGATCCGCACCGAGGCGATGCCCTGGGCGATCAGCACCGAGCGCACCGTGAGGGCGCGCGAAAGCGACAGCCGCCGCGGGGTGGAGGGGTCTTCCGGGGTGCCCGGCGCGAAGGCGGAGACGGTGAAGCTGGCCTCCGCGGCGGCGGCGTGCGCGAGCGTGCGCAGCGCCGATTCGGTGCCCGGGTTCAGGTCGGCGCGGCCATCACCGAAAGTGACGCGCAGCCCGTCCTGCAGCAAGGCAGCGGCGCCGGGCGCGTCGGCGGCGACCGGCGCCGGCGAAGGCGGGGCCGGCGGGCGGGTGGGAACCACCAGCGCCGGCGGCAACACCGGCGGCGGCGGCGGCGCCAGCGGCACC